>DDWR01000024.1:140754-240753 GCA_002347655.1 Verrucomicrobia bacterium UBA2281
TTCTGCCTGGCACTCGAAAACCAAACCGTCCCCCCCCCAGCCTGAAGGCTGGACTACGAACGGTCCGGGCACGTCGGCCACGCTTCGGCGCGTGCCCGTTCTGTGTGGCCAAACGGATGCCGGTTTGCTAGGATCGCTCCCCATGAACGACGAAAAGGGCGAAGCCTTGGTGCGGGCGGCCAACGCCGCCGATCCGGATCTGGTCCGCGATCTGCTCGAGCATGGCGCGCCCATCGATGCCCGCAACGCGACCGGCTGGACCCCGCTCATGGCCGTCGCCAACAAAGGCCATCTCGAACTCGTCCAGTACCTCGTCGAAAAGGGCGCCGACATCGAAGCCAAGAACCAGCACGGCTGGACCCCGCTCCTCTGGGCCGCGCTGAAGGGCTTCACGGACGTCGTCCGGCATCTCGCCGACCACGGCGCCGACCTCGACGCGCGCGGCGACGACGGCAGTCCGCCCCTGCACATCGCCGCCAGCGGCGGCTTCCTCGACGTCGTCCGCCTGCTGCTCGAGCGCGGCGTGCCCGTGGGCGAGCCGAACAAGCTCGGTCAGCTGCCCCTGACCCTGGCCGCCCGGCAGGGCCATCTCGACGTCGTCCGCTGCCTCCTGGAAAAAGGCGCGGACCTGAACGCCTGCGGCGCCGAAGGCAATCCCCCCCTGCTGCAGGCCGCCATCGGCGGACACCTCGACATCGTCCGCCACTTCGCCGACCAAGGCGCGCAGATCGACGCCCGGAGCAAAAAAGGCCTGACGCCTCTCATGGCGGCCGCCAAAGGCGGCAACCTGGAAATCGTCCGCTTCCTGCTCGAACGCGGCGCCGACGTCAACGCCCGCAACGACTACGGCAAGACCGCCCTGCGCCTCGCCGCCCTCGACCACCGCGACGACGTCGTCGTCTACCTCCAGCAGTGCGGCGGTACGACCTGATTCCTCCTGCTTCGACAGGATGAACTGGATTCTTCAGGATTCACAGGATTCCTCCCCCGCCTGAGTCCCGATTTTTGCCCCCCCTTATAACCTCAACTGTCTTCCCGGCCATTCTGCGGCGAGAGGCGCATCTGCGATTCGGTGCCCCATTGGGGTCATATTGAGCGAAGGCGCGCCGCGCCGGAGTCGAAATATCTGGGCACAATCCCGATGGCCAGCCTATGGGAACGGGCTGAGAACCCTCGACCCTCCTTCGCGCAAGGCTCCGGCGGGCAGGCAAGGCTCGGGATGACAGCCATGAATGATTAGGGCTTTTTGCAGGCATGCACCGAATCGCAGATGCGCACTGCGGCGAGCGCAGCCTTTTTCAGACGTTGAGTTAACCTAGTGATATCTTAAGGCTTGGATCCGTCTCGCACTCCTCGACTATCCCATTGTACGCCTCAACTAGCCTCCCGAGCGATCCCGAACGATCTTGGTTCTGGAATCCAATCCACTCGTAAACGTTGGTTGCCAAAAACTGACTGATTTCCAGTACGTCGATACGTCCTGAAATTCCTTCATTGTCGGCCAGCGCCTTGACCCCGCCGGTTCCGGCTTCGGTCGTGACAATCAAAGGGCGTAGCCCCTCTTGAAGATTGCGCTTGCACTTCCGGATCAAGGCATCGCTTGGGGCAACCGTGACGTGAATGGCCGTGTCGCCGATTAAGAAATCACCTTTTGCGTGCACGGATGCATCCGCGGCAGAAAAACACTTGTGCTCCACTTTCGCCCGTGGAAGCGCCAACGAAAGCTTTGCCCCCACAAGATGCTCCAACACGGCGCCGACCACCATTGTTCCGCCGCTCTTCCTTTGCCTATCCAAGGCCAGCCCCAAAAGGTCCGCGACGATTTGACGCAAAGATGCTGATACATCCGCCTTAACTTTTATAGGCTGAGCGGCAAAATATGCTTTTACTTGCTCGATCCACCAGAGCTCTATTGCCGCATAATCAATCTTCGCCTGGCGTGCTAATTGATTAAGAAATGAAACATAAGCCCGCATTAAAGCCATACTCCCTCGACTAGTGCGTCCGCCTTCTTCCGAAAGGACGCGCTCTATGCCGTGTTCTTTTAGGATTGACTTAATCGCAGCGCCGCTTAGCCCGGCAACCTGCCCTTTTTTCCCCGTTAAAAACGAATCAGGAGAAAGAGGCATTGAAAGTCTGGATGCCATTCGGGTCAGAATAATAACCGTTGAGAGCGGCCCCTTGCCTTTCACAAAGTTATCTTCAGCAAACTTCGCAAGTAACGAGATGAGTTTTTGATTAGACGGCATTAGGAACACCCTTCATTTTAAGAGCTCTCTTTGCTTGCGATCTCATGCGCCAATGGATTTAGATAGTTATCGGCAATCCAATTGATTACAGGGACACATACTGCATCGCCAAATCCATACAACGCCTTGTCCAGCGCCACCTCTTTTAGACTGAACTCATCGGCCCCCATGAGTCGGGCGCATTCGCGCGCCGTCAACAAGCGCACTTTGACTTGATTGAAGCCAGCCTGAATTAGAATTTGCTTTGCGCTCCCGCCCTTAGGTGTCCTTAAACACCCCGCGATCCCATCCGTGCGAAGTTCGGCTTGAGACTTTCCATTTCGCACGCGGCGGAAAGCAGTACCATAGGACCACTTTCTCTGTCCCATCATGGCCTTAAGTGCGGCTGCGTGCTTAACGCTCATTTGACTTAATAGATAATTAGTGCGCTTCTCGTTCCACCATATGGATGAATCATGTGGAACCGGCTCAATAATATCCTTCAACGTCTTCTCGGATTTTATCGGCGGCTCAGGAGTGGTTCTTATATGCCAAGAGATTTCCGGGTGTGAATATATGAATTCTGCCAACGCCCTAGGCCGAAGAGGTCCCTCATAGAAAACGGGGGTTTCGCGCACGATTTCGCAATATGGCTTACTCGGCAACGAACCAATTACAAAGAGCCGCACCCTGCTTTGCGGCACAAAACGCGCAGCATCAATGATAAGAGCATCAACTTCATAGCCCAGCTCGTTCAATGCGAGCAACGCAGATTGAAAGTCTTTTCCGCCCTTCGAGGTCATGAATCCAACAACATTTTCAAGCATTACCAGCTTAGGTCTTCTTGGGCCAAGAGCTTCAAGGACGCGAATGAACCCCCAATAAGCAGATGATTGCTTTCCGCTTAAACCCATTCGCATTCCCGCCAACGATAAATCCGTGCAAGGAAATGATGCCGTTGCCAGTGTGGCCGCGGGAATTTTACTCGCATCAATTTTGTGGATGTCGTCGCATACAAAATGGGAAACAGCATCGGCAAAATGCCCGTCGTATAGAGCCTTCTTCTCTTCAGATATGTCGTTGGCGAATACAACTTTCCACCCCGATTTTTCTAGTCCAAGGCGGACAAGTCCAATCCCAGCAAAATACTCTGCAACAGTTTTTTGTGTTTGCTCAGAAGCCATGTTATCGGCTTTTCCTTTCGATCTTTGCTACGAGATCGGAAGCTTTCAGTCCAAGGGCGAGCGCAATCTTGAAAATGGCTTTCAAGGTCGGGCTTTTCTTCCCCCGTTCAAGCTGGCTGATGTAGGTGCGGTGGTAGCCGCTTTCGAAGCCCAATTTTTCCTGCGTCAGGCCGCTTTTCTCGCGGGCTTTTTGCAGTTCTTCCCCGAACGCTTTTTCCAAAGTCATGGTGTATTCCTAGAGCGCTTATTAAACCGCGCTGAACACTATTGATCTACAGACCATAGTATTCATTTCGCCGCTGAGAGCCTCTATTCATGGACGATAAGTCCATGGACGATGAGTCAGGTCGTCGCCCCCATTCGCGCTATTCCCGCCACGGGCGGGTAAGCCTTCCATTCGTAGTTGGCGCCCGTCCCCGCCCCCATCCTGTCCATCCTGTAAATCCTGTCTATGCTCCCCCGGATTGCCTTCCGGGGCGGGGCGTGCCAGAGTGGGGGCCATGTCGGCGCCGGTTTCATTCACGACCCGCTATATCCGCGACGAGGAGCACTATGCGGAGGTGCTGCTGCGCGCGCGGGAGGCGAAGAAAACGCTCTGGATCGGCACGGCGGACCTGAAGGACGTCTTCGTGATGCGCGGCAAGCGCGCGCGGCCGTTCCTCGGCGAGCTGGCCGAGCTGATCGAACGGGGCGTGAGCGTCCGCCTGATCCACGCCAAGGAGCCCGGGCCCAATTTCCGGCGGGATTTCGACCGCTACCCCATCCTCGCGAGGGGCCTGGAACGGGTGCTGTGTCCGCGGGTGCACTTCAAGCTGCTGATCGTCGACTTGCAGGCGGCCTATATCGGCTCCGCGAACCTGACCGGCGCGGGCATCGGCATGAAGAGCGACGGCAAGCGCAATTTCGAGGCGGGGATCTGGACGAACGAGCCGCAGCTGGTGGCCGCAGCCGTGGCGCAGTTCGATGCGGTCTGGATGGGCGCGCCGTGCGACGGCTGCCGGCGGAAGGAATTTTGCCGCGACGGGATCGAGTAGCCGGAAACGGGAAAACAGCCCCGGCCCCAACGGGGCCGGCTACAGGAAATCCAAGGCGGTGGGGTCCGCCCGAACGAAATCCTCCGGAAATCCGAAACGGGCCTAGTAGGTGTAGCCGATGGTGAAGCTGAAGCGGCCGCTGTCGCCGAGGTAGTCGTCGGTGTTGATGGGCCAGGCGTAGTCGAGCTGGATGGGGAAACCGGGGAAGTCGAAGCGGACGCCAATGCCGTAGCCGTCGCAGTATTCGCCGTCGCCCGTCGCGGGATTCTCGAGGTCCTCCTCGAACACGTCCTGCCAGACGATGCCGCCGTCGTAGAAGACCGCGAGGCGGATCTTCTCGAACACGGGGATGGTGTATTCGGCGGTGAGGGTCGCGGCGGAGCGGCCGCCGAGGGCTTCGCGGTCTTCGTCCTTCGGGCCGACCTTGCGATATTTGAAGGCGCGCACGGTGCGGGGGCCGCCCATGAACAGGCGGTCGAAGATCGGCACGCGGTCGGAATCGCCGTATTCCTCGATCATCGATCCCCAGCCGCGCAGGCTCAGGACGTGGTCGAACCACAGCGGGAAATACTGGGCGGCGCGGAGCTGGAACTGGTAGGTATCGGTATCGCCGGCGAACGGCCCGCCGGCGAGCGTGGCGGCGACGGACCCGCGGAACCCGCGGGTGGCGACGAACGTGCTGTCGCGGGTGTCGCGGATGAGTTCGACGGTGCCGTAGCTCTTCAGGCGGCCGCCGCCTTCCATCTGGATCAGTTCGCTGGCGTTGGTCGAGACGTCGTTGATGTCGATGTTTTCCAGGCCGTAGATCCAGTTGATGCGGTTGAAGCTGCGCAGGGGCTTGCCGAGGGTCAGGGCGCCGCCGGTGGTCAGCTGGTCGTACTCGTCGCTGTAGTAGCGGGCGTCGCGGCGGAACAGGTCCAGCCCGAGGGAGAGCCGCCGGTTCAGGAACCACGGCTCGACCAAAGACAGTTCCAGGTCGGTGCGCGAGCTGCCGATCTGGGCGCGCAGGCGCAGTTTCTGGCCGCCGCCGACCGGCCGCGGCCAGCCGAACAGGTCGAAGTTGCCCTGCGAGAGCTCCACGTAGCCGATGACGTTGTCGATGCTCGACACGCCGACGCCGACCATGAACTGGCCGGTGCGCTGTTCTTCGAGGTCGAAGACGAGGTTGAAGCGGTTGGAGACGGCGGTGTCTTCCGGATAGGCGTTGACGTAGGAGAAATAGCCCAGGTTCTGCAGGCGCCGCTGGCTGGAGCGGACCTTGACTTCGTTGTAGATCTCGCCGGGCGCGACGCCGATTTCGCGCCGGACGACCTTGTCCTGGGTCTGGGCGTTGCCGCGGATGTCGACGTTCTGGATGTAGGCCAAGGCGCCTTCGCGGATATGGTAGGCCACGGCGGCGGTGGCCGCGTTCGTGTCCAGGACGACGCGCGGGGCGACGTCGGTCTTGATGTAGCCGCGCGAGCCGTAGAAATCGCGGAGGTTCTGCGCGCCGCGGTCGAGGCCGGCGAGCGCGGCGACGGCGCCGACCGGCACGGCGACGGCGCGGGCCATTTCGTTCGTGGGGAACAGGGTCGCGCCGTCGATCCGCCAGGCGCCCAGCTTGTAGAGCGGACCTTCGGCGACCGCGAAGGTCACGTCGATCTTCTTGCGGCCGACGTAGGCGATCGTTGGCTCGCCGACGACGGCGCCGAGATAGCCTCTGTCCATGAACACCTTGCGGATGGCCTCGCGGTCGGCCGCCAGACGGCCGGGCTCGTACATGCCGTCGCTGGTGAAGATGGACAGCCAATTGGACTGCCGCTGCATCATGACCTTGCGCAAATCGCGCGCGGAGACGTGGCGGTTGCCCCGGAAGCGGATCTTGCGGACGATGGCGGGCTTGCCTTCGTCCACGGCCAGATCGACGTCGGCGAACTCGGGCTGGTCCTCGACGGGCCGGATGGTCCAGGTCACCTGGGCGTCGGGATAGTATTCCTTGCGGTAGTGCTCGCGGACTTTCTGGGCCTTGAGGCCGAGGAGGGCGTCGTCGACGCGGTCGCCCGAGCCGATTTCCATCAGGGTGCGCACCTTCTTGTTGCCGACATGGTCCGCGCCCGCCACGGCGAGGCGGCGGATCCTGGGTTTGCCGGCCACGTGGAAGACGAGGATGGCCCCGCCGTCCGCCGCCGGCTCCAGACGGGCCTCGGCATAGGCGTACATGCCCGATTTCTGCAGCGCGCGGATGTCTTCGGAGAGCGCCGGGCGGTCGAGTTCGCGGCCGACGCGGGCGCTGACCTGCGCGAGCACCTGCTCCGCGTTGATCGGCACGGGGCCGATCGGCACGACGCGGACGTCCCGGATCGGGGCGGCGGCGGCCGCCGCCGCCCACGCGCCGAACACGGCCGCTGCGCAAACCCGGCGAAACAGGCGAAACCGGCTCATGTGTCCTCCCCATCGGAACCGCCCAGGCGGTTGGAAAACCGCGTGAAGCGGTCGTCGAAATCCAGGCGGACTTCGCCCGTCGGCCCGTTGCGGTGCTTGGCGATTTCCACGATCGCCAGCCGCAGGTCGCCCGACTCCTTGTCGGAGGGATACTTGCAGGGCCGCCGCAGCAGCATCACGACGTCGGCGTCCTGCTCGATGGCGCCGGAGTCGCGCAGGTCGGACAGCTTGGGCACGGCGGTCTTTTCGCGCGTTTCCGGCGCGCGGCTCAGCTGGCTGAGCACGAGGACGGGCACCTTCAGCTCCTTGGCCATGCCCTTGAGGGCCTGGGAAATGGCCGCGGTCTCGCGCTGGCGGCCTTCGGCGGCGAACTTGGAGAAATTCATCAGCTGCAGATAGTCGACGACGATGAATTCGACGCCGTACTTGCGCTTGAGGCGGCGGGCGCGGGCCCGCAGATCCAGCGCTTCGAGGCCGGCCGTGTCGTCCACGTAGATGGGGGCCTTGGCGAGGACGTCCATCGCCCCCATCAGCAGGCCGTGTTCCTCCTTGCCCACGTTGCCCGTGGACAGGTTCTGCGCGGGCACGCCCGCGTGGCAGCACACCATGCGGCGGACCAGCGATTCGGCGGACATTTCCAAGCTGAACACGGCCACCGCTTTCGGCGGCTGGTTGCGCGCGCCCAAGGCGACGTTTTCGGCGACGTTGAGCGCCAGGGAGGTCTTGCCCATCGAGGGCCGGGCGGCCAGGATGATCAGGTCGCCGCCCTGCATGCCCAGCAGCATCCGGTCGATGTCCACGAACCCCGTCGAGATCCCCGTGATCCCCTTCTTTTCCGTGATGAGCCGCTCGACTTCGACCGCTTCCTGGTCGATCAGCTGCTTCCAGGTGCGTTCGACGCCGACCTTGCGTTCGCTCAGGCCGAAGAACGTCGACTCGGCCTCGCTGAGGAGCGATTCGGCTTCGGCCTCGCCCTGGTAGCAATTTTCGGTCACCTCGCGGGCGGCGGCGATGATGCGCCGCAGCAAGTGGTTTTCGTAGACGCGCTGGAGGTAGTATTCGGCGTGGGCGGTGGTCGGCGTGCCGGAGATGAGGCGGGCGAGTTCGTCCTCGCCGCCGACGGTCTCGAGATAACCCGTCTCGCGCAGCCGTTCGGCCACGGTGACGAAATCGACGGGTTTGCGGGCCTCGTGCAGGGCCAGCATGGCCTCGTACAGCGCCTGGTGGCGCTGCACGTAGAACGACTCGGGCGAGATCTGCCGCTCGACGCACAGATCGAGGACGCGGGCGGCGTCCTGCAGGGCGCAGCCCAGCACGGCCCGTTCGGCCTCTTCGCTGTGCGGGGGGACGCGGTCGCCGGGACGCGGCGTCCGGGCGCCCGCACCCGCCTCTCCCGCTCCAGCCACGTTCCGGCCTCCGCTATTCCGCGGCCGCGGGGGCTTCGGGCGCCTTCTCGGCGACGACCTTCACCTTCAGCGCGCCGCGCACTTCGGGGTGCAGGTGCAGGGGCGCTTCGTGTTCGCCGAGCGCCTTGAAGGGTTCGTACATCGCCAGCTGCTTCTTGGCCAGGACGACGCCGGCTTCGGCCAGCTTCGCGAGCACGTCGGCCGGGCTGACGGAGCCGAACAGGCGGCCTTCGGCGTTCGCCTTGACGGCGCAGGTCACCGTCAGCTTCTCCAGCTTCTGGAGCAGGGCTTCGGCCTCTTCCTTTTCCTTCGCGAGGCGGACGACCGCTTCGGCGCGCTTCTTCTCGATGAGCCGCTTGGTGCCGGGCGTCAGCGTGACGGCGAGCTTCTGCGGAAAGAGAAAATTGCGGGCATAGCCCGAACGGACGCGGCACGCATCGCCGGAACGGCCCAGTTCCGGCACGTCGTCCAGCAAGATCACTTCAATGGATTTTCCCATGGCCCAATGCCTTTCCGCCGCCTTACGGCAGCAATCCCATCACCCGCGCGCGCCGGATGGCGCGCTTGACCTGGCGCTGTTGCTTCGCGTTCGCGCCCGTGACGCGCGCCGGCACGATCTTGCCGCGTTCGGTCATGAATTTGCGCAGGAATTCGTAGTCGCGATAGTCCACCACCTGGTCGGCTTTCAGCAGGCGCACGCGCGTCCGCGTCGCGTCGTCTTGCTTGGCGCGCCGCCCGGGCCGTTTCTTGTTGTCTTTTTTCATGTCTTTTCCGCTCCGTGTTTAAAAGGGGATGTCTTCGTCGGCCGCCGGCTTGGCCAGCGGCTCTTCGTAGGCCGGCGCCGCAGCGGCGGGGGCCGTGTCGCGGCCGGCGCCGTCGCGGCGGGGGCCGCTGAGGAACTGGACGCGTTCCGCGCGCACCTTCAGGCGCGTGCGCTTCTGGCCGGTTTCCTTGTCGTCCCAGCTGTCCATCTGCAGGCGGCCTTCCACGAAAATGGGCGAGCCCTTGGACAGGTATTGCTGGCAGGTTTCGGCCTGGCGGTCCCAGACGTCGACGTCCAGGAACACGGTGCGCTCGACCTTCTCGCCGCTCTTGTTCTGGAACGACTCGTTGACGGCCATGCGCAGCGTGGAAACGGCCGTGCCCGACGGGGTCCGGCGCACTTCGGGATCCTGGGTGAGGTTCCCGATCAGCATCACTTTATTCAGCGCCGCCATCGTCCGCTTCCTTTCTGGACGGCGGCGCGACGACCGGGGCCGTCACCACCTGCACGCGGAAAATCCGCTCGTCGAGCTTCAGGCGCGCCTGCAGGGCCGCGACCTTGTCGCCCGCCAGCTGGAACGCGATCAAGCCGTAGTGGCCGCCTTGCCGCTTCTGCATGACCCGCGCGAATTCGCGCTTGCCCAGCCGCGTGCTGCTGGTCATCTTGCCGCCCTGTTTTTCGATTTCCGCGCGGACGGCATCGACCGCCCCGTCCCAGTCCGTTTCCTTCAGGGTCTCCTGAAAGATGATCATCGCCTCGTATTTGTTCACCTCATGCCTCCTCAATTATACTCGTTCATCGCGCGGTCCGTTCCCTGGGCGAGGATGCACTCCACGGCGTCCGCCGCCCGCGCGGCGGCCTCCGCCAGCGCCCGGCGTTCCCCGGGATCCATCCGTTCCAGCACGTGATCCTTCAAATCCTTGCCTTCTTCCCGTTCTCCGACTCCGACGCGCACCCGGACGAACTCCTCCGTGCCGAGGCGCGCGATCACCGACTTCAGGCCGTTGTGGCCGCCCGCGCCGCCGCGGGCCCGGATCCGCAACTTGCCCAAGGGCAGGTTGACGTCGTCGGCCACGACGATCAAGTCTTTTGCGGCCAGCCCCGCGGGGCGCATCAGCGCCGGCAGGACGTTCCCGCTCAAGTTCATGTACGTCAGCGGTTTCGCCAGCAGCAGGTTGCCGACGCCTTCCAGCGCGGTCTTGGCGGTCTGGACGGGCCGGCACCAGGAACGGCGGAACGCCGCTCCGCGGCGCCGCGCAACCTCGTCGAGGACCTGCCACCCGGCGTTGTGCCGCGTGTGTTCGTAGGCCCGTCCGGGATTGCCCAACCCCACCACCAGTTTCATGCGCGGAATCCGTCGGTCGCCCGCCACGGCGGGTTACTTCTTCTCCTTCTTCTCGGCGGCCGGGGCCTTGGCGGCTTCCTTGCCCTTCTCCGCGCCCGCTTCGCCTTCCTCTTCCTTCTTCTCGGTCAACACTTCCGGCCCGGCGGCGGCTTCGGTCTCCGTCGCGGCCTTCTCTTCTTCTTCCGTGCGCGGCGCGGCGACGGCGGCGACCACCTGGTCGGGGTCGCTGAGCACCTTGTACTTGGCCGCATCGACCGGGACGTCCCGGACGCGCAGCGTCTTGCCGACGTGCAGGTCCGCCACGTTCAGTTCGAATTCCTCGACCATGTCGCCCGGCAAGCACTGCACCTCCAGCGTGCGCAGCACGTGCTCGAGAATGCCGCCTTCGTTCGCGACGCCCGTGGGGACGCCGACGAGCTTGACCGGCACTTCGATCTCGATCTTGCGGGTCATGGACACTTCGTAGAAGTCCACGTGGATGACGCGGCCGGTCAGCGGATGGTGCTGCATGGCCTTGAGCATCGCCTTGAGGGGCTGCTCGCGGCCTTCCACCGCCAGATCCACGATCATGTTTTCGCTGCGGTGGGTCCGCAGCATCACCACGAAATCGTGCTCGTTGAGCTGGATGTCCAGGCCCGGGCGTCCCTCGCCGTAGACCACCGCCGGGAACCAACCCGTGCGGCGCAGGCGGCCGGCCGACGCGCTGCCCTTTTCCGCGCGCGTCTTGGCTGTCAGTTTCGTCTCTTTCATTGCGTTCTCCCTTGATGAATCTCGAACAGCTTGGAGACCGATTCGTCTCCGTAGATCCGCTTGATCGCGTCGCCGAGCAGGTCCGCGACGGTCAACACGGTGATCGGGAACCCTTCCCAGCCCGGCTGGGGCGGGATGGTGTCGGTGGTGATGAGCTCCTCGATGGCCGAATCGCGCAGGCGCTGGATGCCCAGCGGGGTGATCGGGCAGTGGCTGACGACGGCGCGCACGGACTTCGCGCCCTGCTCCTGCGCCAGCTTGGCCGCCGCGCACAGGGTGCCGGCGGTGGTGGTCATGTCGTCGGTCAGGACGCAGTCCTTGCCCTTCACGTCGCCGACGAGCTCGATGGCCTCGACTTCGGTGGCGCTGGTGCGGTGCTTGCCGGCGAGGGCGAGGCCCGCGCCGAGGAGCTGGGCATAGGAATAGGCCATCTTCAGGCCGCCCGGATCGGGCGCGACCACCACGCGGTGGTCCGCGGGCAGCTTTTCGCGCAGGTAGCGCACCATCAGCGGCGCGGCGTAGAGGTGGTCCACCGGAATGTCGAAGAAGCCCTGGATCTGGGGCGAATGCAGATCGACGGTCAGCACGCGGTCCACGCCGGCCGCGACGAGCAGGTTCGCCACCAGCTTCGCGGAAATCGGCACGCGAGAGCGGTCCTTGCGGTCCTGGCGCGCGTAGGCGTAGAACGGCATCACCGCGGTGATGCGCTTGGCCGAGGCCCGGCGCGCGGCGTCGGCCATGATCAGCAGCTCCATCAGGTATTCGTTGGGCTGCATGCCGGTCGGCTGCACGATGAAAACGTCGCGCCCCCGCACGGTCTCTTCGTAGGTCACGGAAATCTCGCCGTCGGGAAAGCGCCCGATGCTGGCCACGCTCAAGGGAATGCCGACGCGCGCCGCGATCTTTTCCGCCAGCGGCCGGTTCGCATTTCCCGCGAAAATCTTGATGTGGTTTTCCATGTCCATGTTTCCTGGTTCGGCCCGGCGCAATGGTTGCCCGACTAGGATTTGAACCTAGACTCTGGCCTCCAAAGGGCCGTGTGCTGCCATTACACCATCGGGCAATGCGAGCGATGGCATTCCTCGGCCGCGCGTCGGCGCCACCCGGCGCCGCGCCCGGCCGCGACAAAGAACCAATCCGGCTCCGCCCCGAGGCGGACCCGTTCAAAAACCCGCGCACCTTACCCAGCCCCTCCCGAAAAGTCAACCCCCCCCTTTTCCGCGCCCGGGCCGCGCCGGACCCAACGACATCCATTTTAACGCTTTGCGCCCGTTTTGCGCCGTGCTACCTTGCCTTCGCTGAACCACCCCATGTACGCAGCGAGGCCCTCATGATGAATTTTGCGAAGCGGCTGTTTCCGGCCGCGGCGCTGGCGGGACTGCTCCTGCAGACCGCCGCCGCCGTCGAACGGGAAACCCACGGCGCCCTCAAGCTCTTCCCCCTCGTCTACCAGCGCGCCACCGAAGATTCCTACGACCTCGAAGCCCTTTTCGGCCTTGTCGGCGTCCATTCCCGGGGCGAGGAATATTCCCGCCGCGTCGGGCCGCTGTTCTGGGGCGACGACCATCTGCACCTCGCGCCCGTCTACTGGAATTGGGGCGACAACTGGCTCGTGCCCCCGCTGGCCTGGAACGTCCACGGCCACAAAGGCGTGGGCCCCGTCTGGTGGGGCGACGATTATTTCCACGCCGCGCCGCTCTTCTGGAGCTGGAACGACAACTGGCTCCTGCCGCCCGTCGCCGGGCGCCTCCGCGGCACCACCGCCCTCGGCCCCGTCTGGTGGAACGACCGCGGCGAATCCGGCCTGTTCCCGCTCTGGTGGAAGAATCCCGACGGCTGGACGCTCCTGCCGCTGGGCTATTCCCACCAAGGCGAAGGCATGTTCGGCCCCGTCGCGTGGGACGCGCAGCATCTCGACGTCTATCCGTTCTTCTTCAGCGGCGGCGGCGACTGGCTTCTGCTGCCCTTCGGCGGCAAGCTCGACGACGACTATATCGCCGGCCCGCTCTGGTGGGGCACCGCCGAATCCGGCCAGCGCTACCTGCATCTGGCGCCGTTCTTCTGGAGCCGCGGCGACAGCTGGCTCGTGCCGCCGCTGGCGTGGCACGTCGGCGACCACGCGGGCGTCGGCCCCGTCTGGTGGGGGAAAGACTACGTCCACGTCGCCCCGCTCTACTGGAGCTGGCGGAACAACTGGCTGCTGTTCCCCCTCGCGTGGAACGTCGACGGCCACAAGGGCCTCGGACCGCTGTGGTGGAGCCGCGACTACTTCTGCCTGGCGCCGATCTTCTGGAGCAGGCAGGACGACTGGCTGCTGTTCCCGCTGGCCTGGAATATCGGCGGCAACGGCGGCGTCGGCCCGATCTGGTGGGGCCACCGCTATTTCCATATTGCGCCGCTGCTGTGGACCTGGGAGGGCAACGCGGTGCTGTTTCCGCTGGCGTGGAGCATCGACGGCAACCGCGGCGTCGGGCCCGTCTGGTGGGGCCGGGACTACTTCCACGTCTTCCCGCTGTTCTGGAGTTCGGGCGGCGACTGGACGCTCCTGCCGCTGGCGTGGAACGGCGCGAACCACAACGGCTTCGGCCCGCTCTGGTGGGGCGAGGATTATTTCCACGTCGCCCCGCTCTACTGGAGCTGGGACGGCAACCAGCTGCTGCTGCCCCTGGCCTGGAACCTGAAGGGCAACAAAGGCGTCGGCCCCGTCTGGTGGGGCAAGAACCATTTCCACGTCGCCCCGCTCTTCTGGAGCTGGAACGAGGACTGGCTGCTGTTCCCGCTGGCCTGGAACCTCGACGGCCAAAAAGGCGTCGGCCCCGTGTTCTGGGGCAAGGATAAAAACGGCGAATCCTATCTCAACGTCTTTCCCCTGTGGATCCGCAAGGACCGCACCACCTGGATTCCGCCGCTGCTGGGCTGGATGAACCGGCCCGAAGAAGGCGGCGTCGATTTCAAGCTGGGCCTGCGCCTGCTGCGGTGGGCTTCCGACGACAAGGGCTACACTTTCGAGCTCCAGCCGCTGCTCGACGTCTCGGGCGGCGACGTCCGCCACTTCTCGCTCGTCTGGCGCCTGTTCGAGTACCACCGCGACGCGGACGAACGCTACTGGCGCGCGCTCTTCATCCCCCGCAAGTTCAAGCTGAAGCCCAAGCAAGCCGCCGCCCGCCCGCCCGCGGGCACCGTCGCCGACGCCTATCTCCCGCGGAATTGATGCCGCGCATCTCGGAGCGGCACCCTGGCGGCATTGCGGCTTTCATTTTTCTCTAGCTTGGCGGCCGGGTTTCTGCGATATATTCGGCAGTTCCGCGGCGATTCTCGGCTCGGACGTTGTTCTTTCCATTTTGCGTTTTGAAGTCTTCCCCGCGCGAGCGGGGAGTCGTTCTAATCGAAAACCAGCAATTTTCTTATTCCAGAACGAGACTTGTGGACGCGCCCAACCCTGGGCGCGGCCCCTTGTCTTGTGTTCTGGAAAGGGGCTTGCTGGTCCCTCGATTAGGGCATGGGCCTGGGGTTCGCGCCTCTTTTCATTTCGTGCGGCACCGGGTCCATGCCACCCATTCGGGAGCATGCCCATGAGAAATCCGAGGATGAAAAACAAGCCCGCCATCGGGATCGGAATCACTGCTGCCATCGCCGCGCTTGGGCTTGTGGCTTTGGCCTCGGATTCCGCCCGGACCGAAAAGCCGGCCGCCGTGGATGCCCAGGAATACGCCGATTTCATGGCGAACGAAGCGCTGGACGTGCAGGACCTGGCGGAAGGCGCGGAACTCCAGCGCCGGACGTTCAACCGCATGACGCCGCCGGGCCTTTCCTGGGTCCAGCCGATGTTTCCTCTCACGGTTCCGTTCGACGCCGCGAATTTCAACGAGAAGTTCCTCGACGAGCTGCTGGGCGAGGACCGGAACAGCGTGGCGGTCTATCCGCTGACCTTGGCGCTCGATCCCAAGACCCGCGAGACTTGGATCTATAACGCCGAGGGCAAACCGATCGCCGCGCTGCCGCCGGAAAAGATTTCCCGGGCGTGGCCCGAGGGTTCCGATCCAGCCCGGGTGGTCTTGCGGCTGGATCTGTTGCCCGCCGAGGACGTGGAGCCGTACCTGTACGTGGAGGATCGCATGGCCGAAACCGTCTCCGCTTTTTCCGAAAAAGCGGCCAAGTCCGCGCGGAAAGAAGCCGTCGCCAAGAGCGGCCTGTCCGGCGGGCAGTTCGGATTTGCCGATGCCCGGAAACTGACCAACGGGAACTTCCGGCTGACGGTGACGAACGGGCCGGCTGCGGCGGAAATCTTCTCCTACACGATCTGGCACACCTCGTCGGTGGTGGTCTCCACTTGGACCAACGACTTGGACGAGGTCGTCGTGAGCACGAATGTCGTCTGGACGCCCGTGTCCCCGCCGTATGCCGGGCTGGAAAGCGCATGGGAAGTCGAAACGACGAACTTGCTTCTGACCAACGGCGTGGGCATTTGGGAGGACGCAAGCGCCACCGGCAGCGCCCGGGTGCGATTCTACGGGACCACCCAAAGGGCGGATTCCGACGAAGACGGCTTGACCGACGGCGCGGAAATCTTCCTGCACCGTACCGATCCATCCTTGTCCGACACCGATGGCGACGGCATGCCCGACGGCTGGGAGGTGACTTACGGCTTGAATGCCCGTTCCGGCCTCGACGAATCCTTGGTCGGCTGGTGGAAGCTGGACGACGGCGCGGGCTCCAACGCCGTCAATTCCGCCCAGGACGCCTACCATGGTGAACTGGTGGGATTTTCCGGTTTGGGCGGCGGCTGGACGGGCGACGGGTGTTTAGGCGGCGCCCTGCGATTCGACGGCATCGACGACTGGGTGCGGATTGCGCAGGATCCGGCGATGCTGACGGGTGGTCCCTTCACCGTGAGCGCGCAGGTGTGGCTGGACCCGGATTGTGCCTCGGCTTGGCCCGAAGCGGTCGCCGATTACGAGGCCTCGACCTATAACGGCTATTGCCTCGGCTTCAACGAAAACCGCGCCTACGCCATGGTGGGGCCGTACGGCTGGCTCATGGACTCGAACGCGCTCGCGGGCCGGTGGGTCTGGACGGCGCTGGAATACGACGGCGCGCAGATGCGGCTCTATCTCGACGGCGTTTTGGCGGGAGCGACGCCCGTCGCGTTCGTACCAGCGACGAACGGATTTTTCGCCATCGGCAACGGACAGGACGACAGCTTCGGCTCCGAATTCTGGAAAGGCCGGATCGACGACGTGCGCCTGTACCGGGCGGTCCTCGGCACGAACGGTCTCGCCGGCATGTACGACGCGCAGGCGGACCCGGACGGCGATGGCTGGCTCAACCTTCAAGAAAGCGCGCACGGCACCGATCCGTTCCGCGCGGACACGGATGAAGACGGCATTTCCGACGGCGACGATCCCGAACCCCTCGTGGCCAATCAGGAACCGATCATGCGGTTCCGGCATCCGCTGGACGGCCAGACGTTCCTCGGCCCGGCCAAAATCGAACTGAGCAGCGAGTGGATCTACGGCACGCAACCGCCCTCGCAGGCGGTTTATCGGATCGAATCGCTGCTCGACGGCGCCACGAACGAGATCGCGGTCGCCGCCGGAAGCGATCAGAAAACGAACTGGTACGCGCCTCCGGGGGTCTTCCGCTTGACGGTCCGGGGTGTGGATGCGGGCGGACGGACGGGCGAAACGCGCCGGGTGGACGTCGCCGTGGCGGAGAGCGGTTCGTTCGCGGCGCTGACGGCCGCCGAAAAACAAACCGTTCTGGAAAACGGGCCCCGGGCCGTCGAAGGAGTGGAAGAATGGACGTACGGATATTCTGGCGCGCGGACCGGCAGCCTGCCCGTCGCCGCGGCCGGCAGCCGCATCCTTGCGGGGTTTGCCCAAGCGACCAATTTCACCGCCGTGCCGGTGAGCAACTCGTATCTGGACGTTGACTACCATGATCGCGACGCGACGTATGCGACGGTCGTGCCTGGCAACACGCCGACGACGAACCTGTTCGCCACCTTGTACGGCGCGGCGCGCTGGGGCGCGCGCCTGGAGGCGAATCTGCCCCCGCCATCGTCTCCGCGCGGCTGGCCGGTGGCTTACGACTCGTTCTTGGTTTTCGACCAGAATGAACGCGGCGAATGGGTCGGGAAGGTTTATCCCAGTTTGAACAACCTGGCCACGAATGATCCGCATGCCCTGCTGCATATGGGCTACGGGGCGGAACGCGATGCTTTCTTCTATAGAAACGGAAGCTACCAAGTGCTTCTGGGACCGACGAATTTCAATGGAGAGTTCGACTACCGATTGGTCTTCGGCCTGAACAACGCAGGTCTCGTTGTCGGGGCCGGCCTCGATTACGAAGCGCATGGCGGAGGGATGTATCTGGGCCTGGAGGAATTTCGTCCCATCGTCTACGGAATCGGCCAAACCGGAACGGTACTGGCGGTCAGCACGCAGGCGATAGGCGGCGCGGCCTATGCGGTCAACGACAAGGGCGTCATCGTCGGCTGCGAGATCGCATCCAACGAAATGCCCCGCGCCGTCCGATGGGTGAATGGCCAGGTCGCCGCCGTGGGCGGCCTGACGGGGGCGACGCAAAGCGTCGCCTTCGATGTCGGCGAAGATGGAACCATCGCCGGCATGCAGAAAATCGGCGGTCAATGGCGACCGTTCCTGGCGGATGCCGCGAGCGGCGACGCCTTTTCGCCCGCCATGCTTGGCGGCGTGGATTTCCGGGAATTCTGGCATGTCGGCAAGTTCGGCGCGTTGGGCTGGGGCGCCAGCAACGACGCCCAGCGCCTCTACTGGGTGTTCCCGGACGACGATCAGGACGGTTTTTCGGACGTCGTCGAGCAGGAGATCGTCGCTGCCGACCCGTTCGACACCCTGATCACCATTGCGGGCGTGCTCGGAAGCGACGATTTCGACGGCGACGGGCTGACCAACGCTCAAGAGTGGGAAAAACAGAGCGATCCGGTGCTCAAAGACAGCGACGGCGACCGCCTTCCGGATGGGACCGATCCTTGGCCTTTGACCCGGCGGGACCGGGACGGCGACGGTTTGCCGGACGACTGGGAAACCCACCACGGCCTCAACCCCTTGTCGGCGACGGGCGCGAATGGCGCTGCGGGCGACCCGGACGGCGATGGATTGGTCAATCGCCTGGAATTCGAACTGGATACCGTTCCGACCGGTCCAAATGGCCCGGCATTTCGGTTCCACCGGGATAAGCTCAATCAATTGCAGGTATCCATCGAAGACTCGCTGAATTGCCCGAACGGAACTCAGGATTCGCGGCAAATCGTCGAGCGCAGCATCCGGTTTGTAGAAATATTGGATACCAACTTGCCGCCGCTCGACATCAATTTCCTGGTGGGCGTCGCGGGACGGGTCGAACGCCAGGATGCTGGTTATGACTTGGTCAGCGTCAACGGCGTTCGGGCCTTTGCCGGATCGAGCGAAGGCTTGGGCTGTGAAATGGCCGAAAAATCCGAATGGGTTGTTGTGCCGGTGTCGGTGCCGCCGGGCGACCTCGTCTTGACTTACGATACATACGACGGTGCATTTCATACAGGGGCCTTTGCGAGAGTGACAGGAATCGCACTAACCCAGGCCGAGACGAACGTGCCTTCAGTGGAAGTCGCCGAGACCGAAATATTCGTCTGCGCGGGATGTACGAACGGTTGCACCGCGACATTCCACTTGACGAACGGAAACCCCGTCGGTGTTTCTGCGGATTGGTACGGAGGACCCAGCAATGCCCTGCTCGGCACGGGTACGAGCGTGACCATCGACTACACGGCATGGCCCCCCGCCAGCTACCGCATCGTCGCCTGCGCCACCGGCAACGTGGCCTATGCCGATGCCGCCGTGTTGCACGTACTTAAAGTGGAGACCGCTTTCGCCGATCCGGACGACGCGAACTGGGCCGACCTGGCGGAAGAGAAAGTCATCCTCTCGGACAAGGACACCCGGATCAAGATCAAGGTCACGCCGCAACTGGCCGATTTGCAGACCATTTTCTATGCGATCGGCACGACCGTGAATATCAAAACTTCCGGGACCGCTCCGAACGGCCAGGACTTCACGATGACTTCGCAGAATACAACGCTGGTGCAGGAGAGCGGCTACTCCGAGTTGCGCGTTGCGCTGACGCGTAGCCAACTCATTTCCCTCGGCGTCTTGCCGAGTCAGGAGAGCGATTCCGTCACGGAGAAAGCTTGGTATGACACTGGTTTCGACACGGACGTGTCGTGGCCGAACCTTCTGGATGGCCACGCTTTCGACAATGGCATGTCTGCGGAAACGCGCGGGCAATGCACTCAGGCCATATATGGCGGGTTGGACAGCACGCCGCCCAACAGTCCGCTGGACAATTCCTTTTTCAAGGCCGGCGGGGTCGAAATCATCACGGCGGAATGCTGCTCGGGAGTGTCCGACAAACGCCAGCTCATGAACCAGGCGGATTATTTCTACTACTCCGGCCACGGGTGGATCTTAACGGGCGCAGTCTATCCCGGCGGGCCATCTGATGTGAGCGGTTATTGGGACAAGGATTTGAATGTCATCATTTTTGCTGGATGTTCTGTTTTGGACATCAACGATTACAACGACAATACGAATGGTGCGGCCCATCTAGCTTCTCCAGGAAAACTGTGGGAGCCAATTGGCCCTGAATATTTTCTAGGCTATAACTGGAAAGCACCGACAGACCTGCAAAACTCAGATTCAATTATCTCAAGTTGGCTCTCAAATCGAGGGGCGCTTGGAAATATTGAGGCGTGGCGGGCGGCTAACGACAACTCCAACGGACACAACGCCTGTGCAATCATTAAAAATACGAGCTACTTCTATTTTAGAAGAATACTGGGAATTCCCGTATGGACCGAAGTTCAAAAGGCGGATTGGTGATCTTATGAAAATGCACTATATATTTCTGTTGATTTTCCTGATGCTCGTCTCAATCGCGTTAGGACAACAGCCAGTCAAGATGGCCGATATTCTTAATACAGTTCGGCAGCAGGGCCATTTGAAAGATCCCGAAATTGCTATTTCCGCTGAAAAAATAATTGCGGGTTCTACTAACCTTGAAGAAGTGGGTGCGGCCAAGATGCTACTTGCGCAATCTCTGGCCGACTCTGGGAGCCATCGTTTGAATGCTGATGCTCTTGAAAGAGCAAGAACGCTTTGGGAAGAAGAGCTCCGCGACAGTCCGAGTTCTTGGGAAGGGCAGTTGGCTCGATTTAATCTGATCGCCGACCTCGGTACACAGGGGTCAAACTCGGCCATAATCGTTTCGGCTCAAGACGCCTTGAAAGACATGAACTTTGACATATTGGAAAATTCCTCTAGTCCTGTGTTGAAAACGCTTCGCCAGCTTTTTGGGGATCGGCCAAACCTTTTCCGTGAAGGAATGAAGCTTGCCCTTGCAAACGCACTCTGCAATGAACTCCGCATTGCAGAAGCACGAAATGTTTTCGATACCATTACGGATCCTGAATACAAAAACATCATTCAATCCCGTATCGTTTTGGCGGAGAAGTCGCTGACCGAGAAAGAACATTTAGCCGCTGAACATCTGAAATCTGCCCCGGGTTCAGTTCCGTAGTCTAGTGGTTTCTTGGAGGTCGGCGGGGTATTCCACGGTGTTGATAAATTCTTGGGGCGGTCGCCTCGCGTAAGCCGACCTTACACTCCGCTCGCTGCGCTCGCGGGTAGTAGGCGCGCCCAGGAGCCGCGCCAGCGCGGGGACGCGCTGTCACGTCTCCTGCGGGGCTGCGGGCGCGCCGCTGTCCCCCGTGCCGCTTCCCTTCGGGACGCGCGGCCCGTGGGTTTTGGCGCGGCGGGGAGGCGGTAGGCTGCGGTTTCCCCCGCCTTGGTTTTCCCCCCGGCGCCCCCCTTTCGGAGGCGCCCCCTTTCCGAGTGCGGATCATCGGCCGGGGGGCAAACCCATCCCCGTTCGGTCGCTTGCGCTCCCTCACTGGGGGCAACCGCACGGCGGCCATTTTCGTTTATGGTGCCGCCGCCCTTCGGGTCCCCCCGCCGAAATCTCTCTGCCGCTTGCTGAACACCCCCATCCCCCCGCAGTCTTGCGGGGGCCGGTCGCGCGTACGCCGGCGGGACGCGTCCCGCACGGCTCCCGCGCTTCCACGGTCGCCGCCGACCCGCAACCAGTTTTCGCCGTCCTTGCCCTCGGGCGGGCGCTTGGGCTATCGTGCGCCCCATGGACGTGTCCGTCATCCTGACCTACCGCTGCAACTCGCGTTGCTCGACGTGCCACGTCTGGCAGCACCCCACCCTGCCCGCGGAAGAAGTGACCCTCGCCGTCCTCGCCAAGCTGCCGGGCGGGCTCGACCGGCTCGTGCTCACCGGCGGCGAGCCCACGCTCCGCGCCGATCTCGGGGAAATCGTCGATTGCCTCCGCCCCAAGGCCCGCCAGCTCGAGATCTCCACCAACGGCCTGCAGGCCGACAAGCTCGAGCCGATCGCCGCGAAGCATCCCGACGTCCGGTTCCGCCTTTCCCTCGACGGCCTCGGCGCCCGCAACGATTCCATCCGCGGCGAGAAAAACGGGTTCGAGCGCAAAATGGCGACCCTGCGCCGGCTCGTCGCGGCCGGCGCGCGCGATCTGGGTTTCGCGGCCACGCTGCAGGACGAGAACGCCGACCAGCTGCTCGAACTCTACCGGCTCTGTTCCGATTTCGGCGGCGAGTTGGCCGTCGCCGCGCTGCACAACGGCTTCCTGTACCACAAGATCGACAACGAGTCCGCCAACCGCGTGCGTCTCGCGCGCGCCGTGCAGCCGCTGATCGCCGCGCGGCTCCGGTCCCGCCGGCCGCGGAACTGGTTCCGCGCCCATTCCGAACTCGGTCTGATGCGGAAAATCCTCGGCCAGCCGCGCGGTCGGCCCTGCACCGCCGGGCGCGACTGCGCCTGCGTCGATCCCTGGGGCCGCGTCTACGCCTGCCCGATCCGCCCCGACCTCGAGATCGGGGATCTGGCCGCGCAGACCTGGCGAGAGATCCTTCGCGGCCCGCGCGCCGCCGAGGCCCGCACCCGCGTCGCCCGCTGCACCCACAACTGCTGGCCGGCCGGAACCGCCGGGCGCCCCGGGCGGTTCCCCGGGCTCCGGCCGTTCGCGTGGATCGCGGCCCACCGGCTGCGCGGCGTGGGCGGCGGCCCCGTCGATTTCGACCGCGAAGTGGATTTCGCCGACGTCGCCCAGTCGCCCGTCGTGCCCCGCCGCGAAAGCTGGCTGGGCAAGCCGTTCCGGCCGGCCTTCCAGCGCAAGTCGGAACGCCCGTACGGCGCGTTCAACAACGGCATGAACAGGTAGCCCCATGAAGATCGCCGTCCTCGGCAGCAAATCCCTCCCCGCCTTCGCCGGCGCCGACCGCGTCGCCGAAAACGTCGTGCAGCATCTGCCCGCCGACGGCGGCACCCGCTGCCACGTCTACGTCGTGCGCACGCCGGCCCAGCCGCGCGCCTTCGATTTCGCCCCGAACGTCCGCGTCATCCCCGTCCCGGCCTTGAGCGGCAAGCACAGCAAGGCCACCACGTTTTTCCTGCTCAGCGCGCTGCACTGCGCGCTCGTCCTGCGGCCCGACCTCGCCCACGTCCACGATTCCGCCTTCGGACCCTTCGCGTGGATCCTGCGCATCCTGCGGCCGGGGCTGCCGCTCCTCGGCACCTTCCACGGCAACCCCTACGAAAGGGCCAAGTGGAGCCGCTTCGCCAAGGCGTTCCTGCGCTTCTCGGAAGCCGCCTTCGTCCGCGGTTGCCACGCCCTCACCACCGTGG
The DNA here is from genome assembly GCA_002347655.1 of Verrucomicrobia bacterium UBA2281. Classification (GTDB taxonomy): domain Bacteria; phylum Verrucomicrobiota; class Kiritimatiellia; order CAIQIC01; family Lenti-01; genus Lenti-01. The sequence goes on from DDWR01000024.1 coordinate 163,675, forward strand.
CCCGCGCCAAGGTCGCCGAGGTCCAGGCGCGGGTCAAAACCCCCATCGAGTTCATTCCCAACGGCGTCGAGCCCGCCCCGGCGATTCCCGCCACCGGCCTCGCCGCGCGGCTCGGCCTGGTGCCCGGCCAATACCTCATGTTCGCCGCCGGCCGCATGGACCCCACCAAAGGGCTGCACCACCTGCTCGACGCCGTCGAGCAGCTCAAGCTCGACCTGCCGCTGCTCGTCGTCGGCGGCTTCGAAGGCCACAACCAGGACTATTCGGAGAAACTCCTCGCCCGCTGCCGCGCCGTCCCGCGCCTCGTGCTGGTTCCCCGGCTCCTGCCCCAGCCCGAACTCTTCGAGCTCGTCGCCGGCGCCCGGCTCTTCGTGTTCCCCTCCGAAATCGAAGCCATGAGCATGATGCTGCTCGAAGTGATTTCCTGCGGCGTGCCCGTGCTGGCCTCCGACATCGCCGAAAACGTCGAAGTCGTCGGCGCGGATTATCCGTGGCTGTTCCGGAACGCCGACGCCGCCCACCTGGCCGAAAAGCTCGCCCGGTTCCTGGGCGCCGGCCCCGGCCCGGAAATCGCCGCCCTGCGCGAACGCTGCGCGCGCGAGTTCAACTGGACCGCCATCGCCGGGCGCTACCTCGCGCTGTACCGCCGCCTTGCCGGCGGCGTTTGACCGTCCGGGCCCCGCCGCGGCGGACGTCAGTCCTTGTTTTGCGCGGGACGGAAGTCCTGCAGATGCAGCTGGAGGTATTCCTGGCCGTTGTAGCGGTTGAGGATGAGGTTGAAGGCGACGTCGAGCGGGCCGTCGGGCACCTCGCGGTCGCCCATGCCGAACCCGATGGCCTCGCGCTGCTTGCCGCCCAGCGAGAAGATCAGCTTGAGATGCTTGCCGCCGATGACGCGCGCCGGAAACAGCGGGGTCACGTTGCGGAGGGCCCAGACCGGCAGCGGGTTCGAGTGGCCGAACGGCCGCAGGCGGTTCTGGTCGTGGTAGAGGGGATCGCCGATGTCGCCGGGCGCGATCCAGGCGTCCACCATCAGCTGCCGCCGCTGGTCCACCTGGCTGAGGGTGGCCGCGCAGACTTCGTTGAACCGCGCGGCGAATTCGGGGATGCGGGCCTGGTCCACCTCGAGGCCGGCCGCCATCGCGTGGCCGCCGTAGCGGCGGAGCATCGCCGAGCATTGCTGGAGATGGCTGAGCAGGTCGAACCCGGGCACGCTGCGGCACGAGCCGCGCCCGACGCCGTCGTCGTCCATGCCGATGACCACGACGGGCCGGTTGTAGCGGCTGGCGATGCGCGAGGCCACGATGCCGATCACGCCGGCGTGCCAGTGCGGATGCGCCACGACGAGGCCGAAGTCCTTGTCCGCGTCGAACCGCGCGTCGAGGTCCGCGCAGGCTTCGCCCACGATGCGGTCTTCGATTTCCTGCCGCTTGCGGCTGGCGTCGTCGAGCTGCTGGGCCAGGATCTTCGCGCGCGGCTCCTGTTCGGTCATCACCAGCTCCAGCGCGGCGTCGGCGTTGCCGAGCCGCCCGGCGGCGTTGATGCGCGGGCCGATCATGAACCCGATGTGGTAGGTGTCCACCGGCCCGGTGATGCCGGCGGCCTCGATCAGCGTGCGCAGGCCCACGGACTTGGTTTTGTTCAGCAGCATCAGGCCGTGGTAGACGAGGATGCGGTTTTCCTTCAGCAGCGGCACGATGTCCGCGACGGTGCCGACGGCCACCAGCTCCATGTAGGTCTTGAGGTCCAGCTTCTCGGCGGCTTCCAGCTTGCGCTGGCGCGCGGCCTTGACGAGCCCGTGGCACACCTTGAACGCCACGCCGACGCCCGCCAGCATGCGGATGTCTTCCGGGCAGTTGCCCAGCTTGGGGTTCACGATGGCGCAGGCCTCGGCGACGCCTTCCGCGGCGGGCTCGTGGTGGTCGGTCACCACCACGTCGATGCCCAGCCGCGCGGCTTCGCGCACCGCCTCGACGGAGCTGGTACCGCAGTCGACGGTGATGATGAGGCTGGGCCGGAACACCTCCACGCAGCGGTGCAGGGTCTCGACGCCCAGGCCGTAGCCGTCTTCGATGCGGTGCGGCAGGAAGGGCGCGGCGATCGCGCCCAGCTCGCTCAGCACCCGGATCATCAGCGCCGTGGCCGTCACGCCGTCCACGTCGTAGTCGCCGTAGACGAGGATCGAACTGCCCTGCTCGACGTGCTGGAGGATCAGATCCACCGCCTTGTCCATGCCCGGCAGCGCGAACGGATCGGTCAGGTCCGCCAGCCGCGGCTGGAGGAACCGCTCGATCTCGGCGGAATCCGTCAGGCCCCGCGCCACGAGGGCGCGGGCCATCGCGCGCGAAAAGCCGAACTCCGCGGCGATGCCCTCCGCCGTTTCGGGCGGGGCCGACACCATCGTCCAGCGCTTTTCGGAGCGAACCACCATGGCGCTACTTCTTGGCCGGCTCGAGCGCGACCTTGGGCCGCACCGCCAGCATCGTCGGCGACGCGATGAACGCCGAGGCGTAGGTGCCGGCAATCACGCCGACGAAGATCGCCAGCGCGAAGTCGAAGATGGCCCCGCCGCCGAACAGCATCAGCATGGCCACGCTCAGCAGCGTGGTCAGGGAGGTCAGCAACGTGCGCGCCAGCGTCGCGTTGATGCTCTCGTTGACCACGGCGGCGTCGAGCCGGCCGCCGCGCAGCTTGCGCGTTTCGCGGATGCGGTCGAACACCACGATCGTGTCGTTGACCGAATAGCCCAGCACGGTCAGCAGCGCGGCGATGCTGGTCATGGTCAGCTGCCGGCCCAGCAGGCAATAGATGCCCACGGTGATCAGCACGTTGTGCAGCAGGCCCACCACGGCGCCGACGGCGAACGAGAATTCGAAGCGGATCGTGATGTAGACGATCATGCCGACGAGCGAGAGGCCGATGGCCAGCAGGCCGCTGCGCTGCAGCTCCTTGCCGACCTGCGGACCGACGGTGTCTTCCTGCACCAGCCTGAAGCCGTTGTCCGCGAACTGCTCGGCCAGCGCCGCCTGGGCGGCCGCGCCTTCTTCCGGATTGGCCACCTTGATGGCCAGCACTTCGTTCTGCGCTTCGCCCACGCCGCTGCGCTGGTACTGGATGCCGGCGCCGCGGGGCAGGGCCGCGCGCAGCGCGTCCACGTCCGCCTTCTGCGCGAAATCCAGCGTCAGCTGCTGGCCGCCCGTGAAGTCCACGCCGAAGTTCGCCGCGCCGCGCTGCCAGCCGACGAACGCCGACCCCGCGAGGAGGAGGACGGACGCGACCGCCGCGAATTTCCGCAGGCCCATGAAGTCGATCTTCGTTTCCCGGACCCACTGGGTCATCCCGAGACGGTGCAGCCAGCCGCGGTGCTCGAGGAACTCGAACACCATGCGCGTGCCGACGATGGCCGTGTACATGCTCGCCACGATGCCGGCGGAGAGCGTGATGGCGAAGCCCTTGACGGGGCCCGAGCCCTGCCAGAACAGGATGACGGCCGTCAGCAGCGTCGTGACGTTCGCGTCGAAGATGGTGGAAAACGCCTTCTCGTAGCCGGCGGAAAGCGCGGCGCCGAAGCGCTTGCCCGTGCGCATTTCCTCGCGGATGCGCTCGAAAATCAGCACGTTGGCGTCCACCGCCATGCCGACCGTCAGCACGATGCCGGCGATGCCCGGCAGCGTCAGCACCGGCAGCGTCGTGGCGGACCCGCCCATGCCGGCCCCGCCCAGCAGGCCGAAGAAGCCGGCGACGACGATCATGCCCAGCGGCAGCAGCACCAGGTTCAGGAACAGCGCCAGCACGGCCACGAGGCCGGCGAAGTGGTAGTAGATCGCCATGAACACCGCCACGGCCCCGAAGCCGATCGCGGCCGCCCGCCAGCCGCTTTCGATGGAGTCCGTGCCCAGCGTCGGATCCACGGTGCGCTCTTCCAGCACGCGCAGCGGCGCCGGCAGCGCGCCCGCCCGCAGCACCAAGGCCAGGTCGTTCGCTTCATCCAGCGAGAAGGCGCCTTCGATGACCGCCTCGCCGCCGGGAATCGACGTGCGGATGAACGGCGCGGAATAGAGCGTGTTGTCCAGCACGATGCCCAGATAGTGCCGCCCGTTGGGATCGGGGTTCTTCGCTCCGCCCGGCGCGTGGTCGGCCGTCAGCTTGGCGAAGATCTTGCGGCCCTTGGCGTCGAACGAAATCTGCACGACCTTCTGGCCGAACTGCTGGTAGTCCACGCTGGCGGACTTGAGGCTGTCGCCGGTCAGTTCCGCCTTGCGGCTGACGTAGAAGGGCACGAAATAGTCCTTGTTCTGCACGGTGGTCTTTTCGAGCAGCAGGTCGTAGCCGGCCTTTTCTTCGAAGCGGCGCAGCGCGGCGCGCTCGGCCTCGGTGGGCGGCGGGCCCTTGCGGACCCAGCAGTCGACGTTCGCGCGGCCGGGCAGCACGGCGACGTCGTAGCCGCCGGGCACCTTGCGGTCCGCGAACAGGTTCTTCACCAGCTCGTCGTTCTTGGGATGCACCATGCGGAATTCGAGGAACGCGGCCTTGCGGATGTTGGCCGAGGCGCGCTCGCGGTCCTCCGCCTTCATGCCGGGAATCTGCACCACGATGCGCTTTTCGCCGTCCGGATAGATCGTCGGTTCAGCCACGCCCATGGAGTCCACGCGGTTGCGGACGACTTCCAGCGCGCGGTCGCGCGCGTCCGCCACGGAGCCTTCCAGGCCCTGGCTGTCGTCGATTTCCAGCGTGTAGCTCGTGCCGCCCTGCAGGTCCAGGCCCAGCTTGATTTTTTCCTTCGGCGGAATCACCAGCGCGACGCTCCACGCGGTCGCCACCACCAAGATCAGCCATTTCCAGATCGATGCCTTCATAGTTCTTGCTTCCCGTGTTGCCCGGCGGACCCCGCCGGAAAATTCCCTGGTTGCCCCGGCGGCCTAGGCCTTCGGCTCCGGCTCCGGCGCTTCGCCTTTGTCGAGCACCTGCGAGACCGCCCCGCGGACGATCTCCACCTTCACGCCGTCGGCGATCTTGACGATCAGCGTCTTCTCCTTGACGTTCGCCACCACGCCGAGGAACCCGCCGCCGAAGAGCACGCGGTCGCCCGTCTTCACGGCGCCCAGCAGCGCCTGGCGCTCCTTCTCGCGCCGCTTCTGGGGGCGGATGAGCATGAAATAGAACAGCAGGACCATCAGGCCCAGCCACACGAACATGAACGCACCCGACTGCTGCGGCGCGCCTTCGGCCCCGGGGGCCGGCGCCATCGCCAAGATCGCCATTCCATTCATCGTCGTTTCCTCTCTTGCCGCTAGGCTCCGGCCGCGGCGCCGGGTCCCGCCGCGTGCGGCCCGTACGCCTGGGCCGTCTCCGCGCGGAACGCTTCGAACGTTCCCTCCCGGAGGCTCTGCCGCATCCGGGCGATGAAATCAAAATAACACTGCATGTTGTGCAGCGCCGTCAGGCGGACCCCGAGGATCTCGCCCACGTTCAGCAGGTGCCGCACGTAGCTCCGGCTGAACCGCCGGCACGCCGGGCAGGTGCACCCTTCCTCCAGCGGCCGGTCGTCCAGACGGTTGAACGCCGCCCGCACCGAATACCGGCCCGCGCGGGTGAACACCGTCCCGTGCCGCGCCAGCCGCGTCGGCATCACGCAGTCGAACATGTCCACGCCCAGCGCCACCGACTCGGCCATCTGCCAGAACTGGCCGACGCCCATCAGGTAGCGCGGACGCTCCCGCGGCAGCAGATCCGCCGTCATGCGCACGCCCGGCATGATCAGGTCCTCCGGCTCGCCGACGCTCACGCCGCCGATGGCAAAGCCGTCGAAGGCGCCGAGTTCCCGCAAGCCCTTGGCGCAACGCTCCCGCAATTCCGGGTACACGCCGCCCTGGACGATGCCGAACACCAGCTGTCCCGCCGCGCGGGGCTGCTGGGCACATTTGGCCGCCCACGATAGGGTCCGGTCCACCGCTTGGCAAGCGTATTCCGGGGTGCACGGACACGGCGGGCACTCGTCGAACGCCATCGCGATGTCGGACCCCAAGATCCGCTGGATCGCCATGCTTTCCTTCGGCCCCATGAACATCTTCGTGCCGTCCACGTGCGACTGGAACCAGACCCCGTCCGGGGTCATCTGCCGCAGATGCGTCAGGCTGAACACCTGGTAGCCGCCGCTGTCCGTCAGGATCGCCCGCTTCCAGTCCTGGAACCGGTGCAGGCCCCCCGCCTTCTCGATCACGTCCATCCCGGGGCGCACGTTGAGGTGGTAGGTGTTCCCCAGCAGGATTTCGCAGTTCAGCGCCTCCAACTCCCACGGCGCCATGGATTTCACCGTCGCCTGGGTGCCCACCGGCATGAACACCGGCGTGTCCACCGGCCCGTGCGCCGTCCAGAGCCGCCCCAACCGCGCCTGGGACCCGGAATCCTCCCGCAAAATCTCGAATGTGCCGGTTTCGGACATGAAGGGGGGCACTCTACCCTCCCCGCCCCCCCTTGTCGAGGCCCAGAAACCGCCTTTTCTCCAAAATTCCCAGCGATTTACATGACGTTTGCCCCGGCCTGTGCTAGATTGCGCCCATCGAAACGGCGGAAGCCCCGCGCTCTCCGCCGACAAACCATGGAAACACAACGAAAGGACCCCATCCCATGATCAGCAAGAAAATGGCCCAGGAAATCAACGCCCAGATCAACCGCGAATTCTTCTCGGCCTTCCTATACCTCGCCATGGCTAACGACGCCGCCGACAAGGGTTTCCTCGGCACCTACAAATGGATGAGCATCCAGTTCAAGGAAGAGCAGGAGCACGCCCTCAAGTTCGCCAAGTACCTCCAGGACCAGGGCGAAAAGGTCGTCCTGAGCGCCATGGACGCCCCCCAGACCGAGTGGAAAGGCATCCTCGACATGTTCCAGGACGCCCTCCTGCACGAAAAGAAGGTCACGGCTTGGATCAACGACCTGAACACCCTCGCCCTCGCCGAAAAGGACTACGCCACCCAGAGCATGCTGCGCTGGTTCATCGACGAACAGGTCGAGGAAGAAGCCAACTGCAACGAAGCCATCCAAGCCCTTTCGATGGTCGGCGCTTCCGCCAACGGCCTCTACATGATGGACCGCCAGCTCGGCAAGCGCGTCGCCGACTAGGCGTGCGGAGCGACGTCTCCGGCGGGCGGCCAAGGCCGCCCGCCTTTTTTTGCCCCGCCGGGCGGGGTTTTACGTAGAACATAAAAAGTAGTTTTACGTGGAACGTAAAAACTTTCGCGCGGTTTTACGTGGAACGTAAAAACTTTCGCGCGGTTTTACGTGGAACGTAAAAACTTTCGCGCGGTTTTACGTGGAACGTAAAAACTTTGCGGACGGAATAAACGACGCGGCCCGCCGGAGGCCGGCGGGCCGCGCGGACCGTTTCCCGAAGCCGCTATTCGCCGGCTTTGATCTCGTCCCAGAGCTTGGTGTACTTGACGTTGTTCTCGCCGAGGTCGGCCAAGGTCTCGAGCTTGGCGACGACGTCCGCCGGCGGGAACAGGATGGGATCCTCCCGGATTTCCTCGGAGAGCAGCTCGTAGCTGGGCCGGTTCGGGCAGAGGAAGTAGATGAACTCGGTCAGCTCGGCGGCGGCCTGCGGCTCGAGGATGAAGTTGATCATCTTGTGGGCCAGCTCGGGCTGCGGCGCGCCGACGGGGATCACCATGTCGTCGAAGTTGATCTGCGAGCCTTCCTCGGGCACCGCGATCTGGATATCCTCGTTCTCGGCCTGCACGAGCATCAGGTCGCCGCTGTAGCCGTGGACGAGCAGGAATTCGCCGGAGGCGAGGCCGTTCTTGTATTGCTCGTTCTCGAACTTGGCGAGGTTCTTCTTCCAGCGCAGGACGACCTCCTTGGCCGCGGCCAGCTCGGCGTCGTCGATCGTGTTCAGGCTGTAGCCGAGGTGCTTGAGGGCGACGCCGATGACTTCGCGGTGGTCGTTGAGCATCGTCATGCGGCCCTTGAGGTCGGCGCGGTCGAGCATGGCCCAGGTGGGCTGGAAATCCTTCACCTTGCTGCCGAGATAGCCCAGGCAGGTGATCGTGACCGTGTAGGGCACGCTGTGGTCCATGGCCTGGTCGAACGCCAGCTTCATGTAGTCCGGATCGATGTTCTTGCGGTTGGGGATCAGGTCCAGGTTCAGCTTCTGCAGCATGCCCTGGTCGTTCATGATCTTGACCATGTAGCTGCTCGGGAACAGCAGGTCGTAGCCCGTCGCGCCGGCCTTGAGCTTGGCGTACATTTCCTCGTTGGAGGCATAGGTGTCGACCACGACCCGGCAGTGGTTCTCGCGCTCGAACTGCTTCACGAGTTCGGGCTTGATGTAGTCCGACCAGGTGTAGACGTGCAGCGTCGGTTTCTTCTCCGCGCAGCCGGCCAGGGCCGCGACGGCCGCGGCCAGCGCCAGCGCCGTCCAGATGTTCTTCGTCATGGTCCGTTCCTCCTTGGATGGTTTGTTCAAATCGGTTCAGGCCGCCGGCCGGCCGCGGTTGGACAGGTACTGGCTGGCGATCACGCACAGGAAGGTGATGGCCAGCAGGATGGTCGAGAGCGCGTTGATCAGCGGCGGCGCGCCGTACTTGATCATGCTGTAGATCTTGATCGGCAGCGTCGTCGAGCCCGGCCCCGCCACGAAGAAGGAGATGACGAAGTCGTCGATGGAGAGCGTGAAGGCCAGCAGGCCGCCGGCGAGGATGCCGGGCGCCAGCATGGGCAGCAGCACCTTCCAGACCGTGGTCCACCACCCCGCGCCGAGGTCCTGCGCGGCCTCGATGATCGCGAAATCGAAGTCCTGCAGCCGCGCCAGCACCGTCATGGCCACGTAGGACAGGCAGAAGGTCACGTGCGCGACGGCGATCGTCGCCAGCCCGAGCTGCACCTTCAGCGCCACGAAGAAGAGCAGCATGCTCAGGCCCATCAGGATTTCCGGCAGCACCAGCGGCGTGTAGATGATGCTGTAGTGCAGTTTCTGCAGCTTGCTGCCCGCGAACCGGTGCAGCGCGAACGCCGCCGACGTGCCCAGCACCATCGAGATCAGCGTCGCCGCCGTCGCGATGGCCAGCGTGTTGGTCAGCGCGTGCCAGATGCTCGGCTCGTTCATCAGGCGGACGTACCACTTCAGCGAGGTGGATTCCCACGAGCCGCCGAACCGCGACGAGTTGAAGGAGTTCGCCACCAGGATCACGATGGGCACGTAGAAGAACGCGATCACCGCCCAGGTGACGATCAGGGGCAAGCGGCTGGGTTTCATGGCCTCAGACCCCTTCTTCCCGCAAGGCGTCCTTGGGGCTTTCCTTCCGCCGCAGGGCGGTGATGGCCACCATCGGGATCAGCACCGCCACCGTCAGCAGGGCCGAGAGGCCCGCCGCGTGCGGCAGGTTGCGGTCCACGAAGGTCCGCTGCGCGATCTTGTTGCCGATCATCTCGCTGGTGGGCCCGCCGACGATGTCGGGAATCACGTAGGACCCCAGCGACGGGATGAACACCATCAGGAACGCGGTCAGCAGCCCGACGCGGATGCCCGGCAGGAAGATCTTCCGGAAGGCCAGGAACGAGGTGGCGCCCAGGTCCTTCGCGGCCTCGATCAGCCGGAAGTCGAATTTTTCCGACGCGGCGTAGATCGGCAGGATGGCGAAGGGCAGCTCGGTGTAGACCATCACCAGCAGCACCGCGTAGGCGTTGTAGAGCAGCGACGTCTCCGGCGCGATCAGGCCGAGCAAGACCAGCCCGTGCTTGAGCATCCCTTCCGGGTGCAGCAGGACTTTCCACGCGAAGATGCGCACGAGGAAGCTCGTCCAGAACGGCAGGATCACCAGCAGCAGCACCAGCCGCCGCCGCGCCGGGCTCACCCGCGCCATGTAGTAGCCCATCGGCGTCGCCAGCAGGATGCACAGGGCCGTCGCCGCCACGCTCAGCCAGAGCGTGCGCGCCACGATCGCCGGATAGTTCGGGTTGCCCAGCGTGCGCAGCGTGGCCAGCGTCCACCCTTCCCCGATGCCGCCGTAGGGCGTCGCCGGCTTGAACATGATCGCGAACACCAGCGCCGTCGGCACCAGGAACAGCAGCAGCAGCCAGAGGAACGACGGCAGCGTGACCAGCCACTCGGACAGCTTGCGGCGGCGCTCGGCCTTCATCGCCCCGCGGCCCCCGCCGGGACCGCGCCGGCCGCCGGCGCGCGCACCAGGATCTGGTTGCTTTCGGTCGTCTCGCCGACTTCCTCGGGCGGCAGCTGGATGAGGTTTTCGTCCTGCTCGCTGTACTTCTCCAGCATGAACCCGTCGTCCGCGTGCCAACTGACCCAGACCCGTTCCCCCCAGCGGATCGGTTTTTCGTCCAGCAGGAACCGGCTGTGCTGGCGGATCACCGAAATGCGGTAGTCGCCCGTCCGCACCCAGTATTTCGTCTGCGACCCGAGGTAGATCACGTCCTCCACCCGGCCTTCGATGACGTTCAGGTGGGGCCCGGGCTCCGGGCGCTCGCGCGAAATGCGCAGCTTTTCGGGCCGGATGCTCAGGAAGACGTGCTCGCCTTCCTTGATCTGCTTGTCGTTGAAGCATTCCAGGTCGGGGAAATCCTCGATCTTCAGGCGGCTGTAGTCCTTGTCCACCGCGACGGACAGGAAGCCGTCCAGCACGGAATTCTTCTCCAGCGGCTCCGCCACGGTGCCGTCGAAGAAATTCGTGTCGCCGATGAAGGCGGCGACGAAGCTGGACCGCGGCGCCTCGTAGATCTCCGCCGGCGTCCCCAGCTGCTCGATCTTGCCGAGCTTCATCACCGCGATGCGGTCGGAGAGGCTCATGGCCTCGCCCTGGTCGTGGGTGACGTAGAGGAAGGTGATGCCCACCTCGTCGTGGATGAGGTCCAGCTCGATCAGCATGCGCTGGCGCAGCTTGAGGTCCAGCGCGGCCAGCGGCTCGTCCAGCAGCAGGACGCGCGGCTTGTTCACCAGCGCGCGCGCGATCGCCACGCGCTGCTTCTGTCCGCCCGAGATCTGGTCGGGTTTCTTCCAGGCCTGGTCTTCCATCTGGATCAAGGTCAGCATCCGCGCGACCTCGTCCTTGATCTCCCGCTTCGGCCGCTTGGCCACCTTGAGGCCGAAGGCGATGTTGTCCCAGACGGACAGGTGCGGGAAGAGCGCGTAGCTCTGGAAAATGGTGTTGACCTTGCGCTCGTAGGGCGGCAGATCGGTCACGTCCTCGCCCCCCAGCAGCACGCGGCCGGTGTCCGGCTGCTCGAACCCGGCCAGGATGCGCAGCAACGTCGTCTTCCCGCAGCCGCTCGGCCCCAGCAGCGAGAAGAACTCGCCCTGCTTGACGGTCAACGACACGTGGTCGACCGCCTTCACCGCGCCGTAGTGCTTGGAAACGTCTTCGAATACCAGGAACTCGCTCACAGGCCTCTGCGTCCTCCGTTTTCGGACGCCGGAACCGCTGGTCTCCGCCGCCAGAATTTTTCGCATTATGAAACAGCCTCCCCCCAATTCAATCAAAACTTTCGCGGCGCGCTCGGCGTTTGACTTGGCGCCCCGGTTGCGCGATAAAAGGCACCGCGAAAGCCCTGGCCCGCACCGGGCGGATCCGGGGCCCGCGTGGAGTCCGAAACATGCACACATCGACCTCGTGGCTGGCCGCCTTCCTCTTTGTGGCCGGAACCCTGCCCGCCCTCCGGGCGGACGCGCCGCCGCTGTTTTCCCCGGACCCGCCCGAACCGGCCGCCGCCGCGCTCGTCGCCGCCTACCTGCCGCTGCTGGCGGCGGGCCAGTACGAACCGGCCCTCCAACTGGTCGATCTGCGCGGCATGCGGCAATATCTGCTCGACCGGCGCCTGGCCGACCTCCGGAAGAACAATCCGGAACTCACCGAGCCGGAACTCCAGGACATTTCCGCCCAGCTGCAAGTCGGCGACCTCAATCCCGTCCGGCTCCAAACCATCCTGACGGACATGCTCCGGGATGCCGCCTACGACGGCCTGACCTGGACCGTCGCCGGGTACGCCCCCGCTCCCACCGGCACCGGCTATCTCGTCCGCATCGATGGCCGCACGCCCGCGGGCCGGGAAAAACCCGTCCTGCTCGGCATCAAGAAACTGGGCGAGGACTGGCGCGTCGCCCCCGAAATCGTCGAGGAACTGGGCCGCAAGTCCGTCGTGGCCGCCACCCAGCCCGTGCCGCCGCCCCCGGCCGTGGCCGCCGCCGTGGACGCCTTCTGGACGCGGTGGCAAGCGGGCGATCTCGACGAAGCCTATGCCATGCACGGCCCCGAATACCGCCAGAAGGTGCCCCTGCTGGTCTTCCTGCAGCAAGCGCAGGAACTGACCGCCCAGATCGGCGCCCCGACCTCGTGGAGCATCGTCCAGTGCCGGCCCATCGCGCCCGCCACCCTCGGACTCGGCGTCGAGATCCAGGGAACGGCCGCCTCCCGGCCCACCATCATGATCTTCCGCAAACAAGGCGAAACCTGGGTGCTGGTGGACAGCCAAACCCGCATGCCGACGGCCGGCGACGCGCAACCGGCCGGATCCGCGGCGCCGGCCCGCCCCTTCCAAACCGATCTGCGGCCCGATCTGAAGCCCGCCCCCGCCGCCGCGGATTCCGCGCCGGCCCCGGCGCCGTCCGCCGCCCGCCCCGCGCCCGCCCAGCCGGACGCCCCCGTCGGCCCCGACGTCCCATGAACGCCGCCGCCGCCGAACCCGCCCGCCCCCCGTTTTCCGCCCACGGAAAGCGGCTGGGCGTGTTCGTCATCTCCTACAACGCCGAAAAGCTCATCCAGGACACCCTGCGGCGCATTCCGGACGACGTCTGGCGCGCGGTGGAAGTCGTCTACGTCGTGGACGACTGCAGCATGGACGAAACCACCCGCCAGGCGCTGGACTATCCCGATCCCCACGGCAAGCTGAAAATCTTCCGCAACCGCGTCAACCGGCGCTACGGCGGCAACCAGAAATTCGGCTACCAGTACGCCATCGACCGCGGCCTCGACGCCGTCGTCATGCTCCACGGCGACGGCCAGTACGCGCCGGAAATGCTGCCGGACCTGTTCGGCCCGCTGGTGGCGGGCGAAGCCGAGGTCGTCATCGGCTCGCGCATGATCCACCGCCGCGACGCGCTCCAAGGCGGCATGCCGAAATACAAGTTCGTCGCCAACATCTTCCTGACCTGGGCCGAAAACCTCCTCAGCGGCCTGCGCCTGTCCGAATTCCATTCCGGCTACCGGGCCTATGCCACCGCCTTCCTGCGGCGCGTGCCGCTGTGGGACAACAGCGACGAATGGCACTTCGACACCCACATCCTCTTCCAGGCCCGCCAGGCCGGCGCCGCCATCCGCGAAATCCCCATTCCCACCCGCTACGGCGACGAGGTCTGCCACGTCAACGGCATCGCCTACGGCCTCAACTGCCTCCAAAGCGCCCTCCTCTTCCGTTTGCACCGCTGGGGCCTGATCCGCCTGAACCGCTACGACATCGCCCCGCGCGCGCTGGTCGAGGCCCGCAAGCTCGACGATCCCTATTCCTCCCACTCCATCATCCTGCGCCGCCTGCGCCGGATGAAGCTCGCCGGCGTCCAGGTGCTCGACCTCGGCTTCGGCTGCGCCGCCATCGCTTCCGCGCTCCGGCCGGACGGCGCCGTCCTCGACGGCATCGAGCGCGATCCGCGGGCCGGCGCCGAATCCGGCGCCCTGTTCCGGCGGGTTTTCCCCAACGACCTGAACCGGCTGGACGACGTGCCCCTGGCCGGCAAATACGACGTCATTCTCGCCGCCGACGTCCTGCAGTTCCTGGTGGATCCCGCCGATTTCCTGTCCCGCCTGAAAAAGCACCTCGTCAAGGGCGGCCTGCTGGTCGTGGCCCTGCCCAACGTGGTCAACGTCCAGACCCGCCTGCGCGTGCTCTGCGGACGCTTCCCGCTCCACCACCGCGGCATCCTGGAAGAACAGGCCCTGCATTTCTACACCCTCGACGGCATGCGCCGGCTGCTGGTCCGCGCCGGCTGGCAGGTGGAAGCGACGGACGTCACGTCCTTTCCCCTGACCTTGGTCTTTCCGTTCCTCCGCCGCCGGCGCTGGCGCCTGCCGCTGTGGATCTGCCGCGGCTTGACCCTCCTGTTCAAAGGCCTGTTCGCCTACCAGGGCGTGCTGTTCTGCAAGAACCCGAACGAAGCCGACCTGCTGTAAACGGCGGCGCGCCGCCCGCCGCGCGCACTCAGGCGCCCGCGGCGCCCTGAAACGTCGGCTCAACCCCGAATTCGTCCGCGAGGACCTCCACCAGCTCCGTCAGCGGCAGCCCCACCACGTTGGTGTAGGAGCCGCGAATCTGCCGGATCATGTAGGCCGCCCGCCCCTGGATCGCGTAGGCCCCCGCCTTGTCCATCGGCTCGCCGCTGCGGATATAGGCGTCGATCTCCGCGTCCGCCAGTTCCTTGAATTCCACGTCCGTGGAAACGGCTTGCGCGCGCACGGCCGGCGCGCCCGCGCGGTCCGGGCCCCGCACGCAAAAACCCGTGACGACTTGGTGGACCTGCCCGCTCAGGGATCGCAGCATTTCGTGCGCGTCGTTGGCGGACCGCGGCTTTTCCATGATCCGCCCGCGCAGCACCACGACCGTGTCCGCCGCGATCACCACCGCGCCCGGCGCAACGCGCCCCGCGACGTCCGCGGACTTTTCCCGCGCGTTGCGCAGGACGTAGTCCGTCGGACCTTCCCCCGGCCGCGCCTTTTCTTCCGTGGCCGGCGTGACGACCTCGAAATGGTAGCCCAGCTGATGCAGGAATCCGCGCCGCCGGGGGCTGGCGCTCGCCAGCACCACAGACCGGGTTCCGCTGTTCGTCGTGTCCATGCAAGTTCTCCGCTGTTCCGGCGCGGCGGCCGCGTCAGGCGTCGTCGCGCGGACAATTCCGCTTCTGGTCCCAGTAGGGCGACATGTTGCGCAGGTTCGCCACCACCTTGGGGAAAATTTCCGCGATCCGCTTCACTTCCGCTTCCGTCGTGTAGGCGCTGAAACTCAGCCGCACGGACCCGTGCATGGCCGTGAACGGCACGCCCATCGCCTTCAAAACGTGGCTGGGCTCCAGCGAGCCGCTCGAACAGGCGCTGCCCGTGCTCGCGCAGACGCCGTAGCCGTTCAGTTCGTAGAGGATGCTTTCGCCCTCGATGAAATGGCACGCCATGTTCAGCGTGTTCGGCGTGCGCTCCGCGCCGCGGCCGTTGATCTCCACGTAAGGCACCGTCCGCAGGATTTCTTCCTCGAGCCAATCGCGCATTTTTCCGATCCGGAGCATGTCCGGCGCGTGTTCCCGCGCCAGTTCGCACGCGCGCGCCAAGCCCACGACGTAGGGCACGTTTTCGGTGCCGCCGCGCCGCCCGGCTTCCTGGTGCCCGCCGAGCAGGTACGGCCGCAGGGGCGTCCCGCGCCGGACGTACAGCGCGCCCACGCCCTTCGGCGCATGCATCTTGTGGCCCGAAAACGACAGCAAATCCACGTGCGCCAGCTCGCCGACGAGATCCAGCGGCAACTTGCCCGCCGTCTGCGTCGCGTCCGTGTGGAACACGATGCCCGGATCGGTTTCCTTCGCGATCCGCGCCCACTCGCCCACGGGCCAAACCACGCCGGTCTCGTTGTTCGCGTGCATCAACGTCACCAGCAGGGTATCCGGCCGCAACGCCCGCACGTAGTCGGCCACGGCGATTTGGCCCTGCCGGTCCACCGGCAGGATCGTCACCTCGTGGCCGCGGCGCTGCAGCTCGCGGCAGACTTCCAGCACCGCCGGATGCTCCACCGCGCTCGTCACGACGTGTTTCCGCTTCGGGTTCGCCGCCGCCACGCCGAAGATCGCCGCGTTGTTGCTCTCCGTCGCGCAGGAGGTGAACAGCACTTCCGAGGGCTCGACGCCGCCGAGAAAGGCCGCGACGGTCTTCCGCGCGGCCTTGAGCGCCCCGGCCACCTTCAGCGCCGGCTCGTACATGGAACTCGGATTGAAGAATTCCGGCCCGAAATAGGGTTGCATCGCGGCGACCACTTCCGGCGCCACGGGGGTCGTCGCGTTGTTGTCGGCGAAAATCAGCGGAGTATCGCTCATGGCGGCCATTCGATCAGACGGGGATCACCTGGATCCGCTCGTCCACCTGGTCCTTCAGCGTCCGCTCCACGATGAGCTGGAGCGTGCGGGACGCCCCCGCGCAGCCCGCGCACATCCCGCGCAGCGCGCAGTAGACCTTCCAGTCCTTGATGTCCACCAGTTCGATGTCGCCGCCGTCGCCCTTCAGCACCGGCCGCACCGTCTCGTCGATGATCTTCTCGATCTTGCGGTAGAGCTGGAACGGCGAAGGCCCGGCGGCCTCGACGGGTTCCGCGGCGACGGTCGTGGGCGCCGGCTCGCCGGTGCCCCAGGTCTCGTTGAGGATGTCCTGCAGGCCGCCCGGCGCGTAGCGGCAGGCGCCGCACATGCCGCCGGCTTTCAGCGCCGAGACGATGTCGTCGATCGTCCGCAGGTTCAGTTCCTTGATCTTGCGCCGCAGGTAGGGTTCGGTGATGCCGAAGCATTTGCAGACCACGCGGCCATCGTCATCCGCCGTCTCGCCGGTGAGCTTCACGCCTTGCACCGCCAGATCCACGCCGCGCTTCTGGGCCCAATCCGCCACGGCCGCTTCGAGCGCCTCGGCGCCCATCACGGAACAATGGATCTTCTGCTGCGGCAGGCCTTCGAGGAAATCCACGATGTCCTTGTTCTGGATCTTCAGCGCCTGGATGGGCGTCAAGTTGTGGCCTTCGATCAGCGCGCACAGCGCTTCCGACGCCGCGATGGCCGACGTGCAGCCGAACGTCAGGTATTTGGCCTCGACGATGACGTCCTTCAGCGGATCCGCGTTCTTCTCCACGCGGAAGGTGAACTTCAGCGCGTCGCCGCAGACGATCGACCCGTGCTGGCCCACGCCGTCGGCGTTTTCGATCTCGCCCAGATGCGTGCCGGGCTTGCCCTGCACCGCATCCATGAAAATCCGCTTCGTTTTTTCGCTGTATTCCCAAGCCATGCTTCCTTCTTTCCAGTCGGAGGAAGATACGCCCATTCGGCTAAAAATCAACTGCCGGAGCACTTTCCCCCATCCGCCTGCCATTTTCCGACTTCATTGTTTACAAAACATGAAGTCAGTTGTTGTAACGATTGAAACCGTGCGATAGAAGTGGGTGCGGGAAAAGAGGCTCCGCATGCAAAACCTGAACCCGACCCTTTGGCGCACCTGCAAAATGTTGGCGGGGCAAACGCGCATCCGACTGCTGAGGCAACTCTTCAGCCATCCGGGAGAATGCGTTTCCGCGCTGGGGAAACGGGCGGAAATCAAGGTGTCCGCCGCAAGCCAGGAGCTGCGCCGGATTCAATCGCGCGGCTTGCTGCAGGCGGAACGGCGGGGCGTTCATCTGATCTATCGCCTGGCCGCCGATCCGCAGGTGTCTTCCGCTGCCCCGCTTCTGAAAGCGATCCAAACGGCCTGCGCCACTCTTCCCCCGGAAAGAGACGGGGAAATGGCCGTCATTGCCGCCGGCTTGGCACATGAACGGCGCATCCGCATCGTCCGCGCTCTTCTGGGGGGAAGCCTTTCAAAGTCGGCCCTGCAATGCGCCGTGCGCATTCCCGACCATCCCTTCCACGCCCACGTGGACACGCTGCTGGAGAGCGGTTTCGTGATCCGCTCCCATAATCGCCTGCACGTCGCCGTTCCCGACCATCCTTTGGCCAAGGCTCTGGCCAAACTCCTCCGGCAAGGCGCGGCCCGTTGATTTACCCCTGGTCCTCCAGCCGCCGGCCATGGCGGAGGATTTTCCAGCCCTTGGCGACCAGCCGCTTGAAAAACGGCGGACAATCGCCCACGTGGCTGATCACCAGGGCCCGGTTCACGTACCGGAAGTCGCATTTCGCGCTCATCCGCTTCCAGAGGTCGTAGTCGTCGAAATAATCGGTCGGGTCCCAGCCCCCCACCTCTTCGATCAGCGACTTCTGGTGCACGACGTTGGCCGTGTTGATGAAATTGTAGCGCAGCAGTTTTTCCCGGCTCCACCGGTGCAGCCACGGCTGGAAGGGATTCCCGAAAATGCGCCGGCCCGTCGCCTTGTCGCGGTACTGGCACCGGCAGTAGAACACCGGCTGCTCCGGATGCCGCGCAACTTCGCCCATCATGGCGCGCAGGAAGTCCGGATGGTACTCGTCGTCGTCGTCCAAGTAGGCGATGTACGGCGCCCGGGCCATCTGGAACACGCCGTGGTTCTTGGCGATCGCGCCGTGCGCGACCGGCGGCGACTTCTCGGGCAAATTGAAAAACCGCAGCCGCGGATCGCCGAACGACTTGACGACGGCTTCGCTGTCGTCGGGCGTGCAGTCGCCCACGATGCACATTTCCCAGGCGGAAAAATCCCGCTGGGCCAGGACGGACCGGATCGCGCGCGCCAGGACCGCCGAGCGGTTGTAGGTGCTCGTGACGATGCTGACCCGGGGCGCGTCCACGTTCCCTCCGCCGCTACAGCGCCTGCAGGACCGCCAGGGCCGCGTCCACGTCCGACGGCACCAGCACCAGGCCTTTTTCGTTGCCCGGCCCGCCGGACGAATAGCCGTATTCGATGTTCAGGTTGTGCGCCGCCAGGGCTTCCAGCATCCGCGCCAGCTCGCCGGGCTCGTTGGCCACCTGGATCAGCAGCACGTCGCGCGCCGCCACCAGTTCGCCCGAATCCTCCACCAGTTGCCGAGCCTTCTCGGTGTCGTCCACGATCAGCCGCGCGTAGCCGTGGCCTTCCGTGTCCGCCAGCGTCAGGCCGTAGATGTTGACGCCATGCTTGCCCAGGAACGTTGCCAGCGCGGAGAGCGTCCCCTTGCGGTTGTCGATGTACACCGTGAGCTGCGTGCCCTTGGCGAAAACGATTTTCGATCCAGCCATGCGCGCCTCCTCAGAAAACCAGGCCGGCTTGCGCCAGCCGGCGGCCCAGTTCTTCCAGCACGCGCGCGTCGTCCGCCCGCCCGGCCGACTCGAACGTCGCGCCGAAGCGCAGATAGGCGCCCGCATCGTCCCACGGCACCGTCGAGATGCAGTGCTCCTTGATCAGGAACTGCGAGGCTTCCTCCGCGTTGGCGAACGTCCGCCCGCCCGCGGCGCCCTTCGGCGCCGGCACGTAGAGGTAGAACGTCCCGCCCGGCATCTTCGCCTTGAAGCCCGCGCCCTTGAGCACCTTCACCAGCCCGCGCAGGCGCTTCTGGTAGTGCGCGCGGATCTTTTCGGACAGCCGGACGTCGGCGATGCCCGCGCAGGCCGCCATCTGGATGGCCTTGAACTGGCCGCTGTCGACGTTGTCCTTCACTTCGGCCACGGCGGCCACCGTCCGCACCGCGCCGGCCACGAAGCCCAGGCGCCAGCCGGTCATGTTGTAGCTCTTGCTCATGGAGTGCAGCTCGATCGCCGCCTCCTTGCCGCCCAGCCGCGATAAAATCGACAGGCGCGGGCGCCCGTAGATCAGCGTCGCATAGGCCGCGTCCTGCACGATCAGGATGTTGTGCCGCTGCGCGAAAGCGATCAGCTCGTCGAAAAAGGCTTCCGTCGCCGCCGTGCCCGTCGGGTTGTTCGGATAGTTGACGTAGAACAGCTTGACCCGCGAGAGGTCCGTTTGCTCCAGCGCCTTCAGGTCCGGGAAAAAGCCGTTCTTCGCCAGCAGCGGCACCGGGATCACCGTTCCGCCCAGATACTTCGTGTGCGTGGCCATGACCGGATAGCCCGGGATCGTCGCCAGCACCGCGTCGCCGGGATTCACGAAGCACAGCGGCAGCATCGCCAGCGCCGGCTTGGAGCCGATCGTGTGGTTGATTTCCGTCGCCGGGTCCAGGTCCGTCACCCCGAAGAAATCGGCCATGTACTTCGCCGCCGCCGCCTTGAATTCCGCGATGCCGTTGTCCGCGTAGCCGCGGTTCGCCGGATCGTCCACCGCCTTCTTCAGCGCCTGCCGGATCGCCCGGGGCGCCATCTGGTCCGGCTCGCCCACGCCGAAATCGAGCATTTCCACGTCCGGATGGGCTTCCTTGGCCGCCCGCTTGGCGCGCTTGATCTTCTCGAACTTGTAGATCGCCGTGCTCTGCCCGAACTGCGCCCCGCCGATCCGCTCCGCAAACAGTTTCTGGATGTCCATCGCTTCCTGCCTTTCGAAATCGCATGGATTATTCATGGCCCGCCTCGTTTGTCCAACGCTTTCCGCCGCGGTCGCCGTCCCGCCCGAATTTTAGCATTGTCTTCCCCCACCCTTTTGTGGCATCTACCAAGCCTTATTGTTCGTTTTCCCACCGATAGGAGCCCCGCATGAATGTTTTGCACGTGATCGCCAACCCCCGCCCCGCGGAAACGTCTTCCTCCAAGAAGCTGGCCTTCGAGTTTTTCGCGGCCTTGACCGAGAAGAATCCCGACGTGGTGGTCAACAACGTCGATCTCTACCAGAACAAGCCCCCCTACGTGAGCGCCGAGGCCCTCAACTACTTCTGGGGCCCCGTCGCCAATCCCGCCTACATCCCCTCCAAAGCCGAGGAAACCGCCGCCAACTTCTCCAACAACAACGCCCAGGCCCTGATGGACGCCGACGTCCTCGTGCTGACGATGCCCGTCTGGCTCAACAGCATGCCCGCCATCCTGAAGGCTTGGCTCGACCAGGTCCTCGTGCCCGGCAAGATGTTCGAGTTCGGCGCCGAAGGCCTCGTGCCCACCCACCACCTCCGCACCGTCGTCCTGCTCGTCTCCTCCGACCAGGTCTACAAGGAAGGCGACGTCCGCGACGGCCTCACCCCCGCCCTCCGCGCCATCTTCGCCTATATCGGCGTCGAGGACCTCCAGATCGCCTGGGCCGACGGCCAGGACGCCTCCCGCCACTTCGATTCCGAGCAGCGCCGCGAAATGGCCGTCGAAGCCGCCAAGGAAATCGCCGAGGAAATCGCCGAAATGGCGTAGCCCGCCCCCGCCCTCCCTCCGCTCCGCCGTTCCCGGCGGAGCGTTTTTTTGTGCCCGCAGCCCCCCCGCGGGGCGGTTTTGCGTGCCACGTGATTTTCCGGCAAAGTTTTTACGTTCTACGTAAAAGGCGCTTTCGGGGCCGTCAGGGCCCGGCCGGCGGCGGTTCGGCGGGGGCGCCGCGCCGCAGGACTGCGGCCACTTCGGCCTGCCCGGCGGCCACGGCCAGGTCCAGCGCGGTCTGGCCGGCGGCGTTCGTGGCGCCCTCGTCGACGTGCGCGTTCATCAGCACCTTCGCGCACTCGGCGTAGCCGTTGAGCGCGGCGTGGTGCAGCGGCGTCAGGCCGTCCGCATCCCGCCCATCGAGCGCGGCGCCGGCCTCGATCAGCAGCCGCGCCGACTTGGCGCACCAGGCTATGCGTTGCCGGCGGAAGCTCCGCATGCGGTCGTCCTCGCCGGGCTCGCGCCGGACGACGTCGAGCAAGAGCAGCGGGCTCCCGCCCTCTTCCGGCCGGACCGCCGCGCCCATCCGCAGCAAGTAGGGAATCTTCCAGCTCAGCCAATTGCTGGCGGCGCGGCGCAACGGCGTGTAGCCGTCGGCCCCGGGCGCGTTCAGGTCGGCGCCGTGCGCCAGCAAGACCGGCACGACGTTGGTGGCCCATTGGTTCAGCGCCATTTCAAGCAGGCTCTCGTTGTCGGCATCGACGGCGCAGGGATCGGCCCCTTCCGCCAGTAGACTTTCCGCGGCTTCGGGATCGTCGGCGGCGACCGCCGCAAACAAGGCGGCTTCCTGGACGCACCGGCGCGAAACCTGGACGCGCACGTCGGTTTGCACGTCCCAGTCGTTCGTCAGGCACACGACCACGGGATCGTCCAGCCGCGAGACCGACGCAAAACGATAGCAGCCAGCCGTCTCCCCCCACATCCGGAACGAGCCGTCCGCCTCCGTCCGCACTTCCGCGTGCCCGCCCGCTTCGTTCATCCCGCTCGCCTGCCGCTGAACATGGAGAACGACGTCCCGCAACGGCGCGCCGTTTTCGTCCACGACGATCCCGCGGATCGTACCGCCGGGTTTGGGCGCGGTTAGCGTGCCCGGCGCACCCGCGGCGCGCAGCATCTTCGCCGCTTCCGGACGGTTTTCCCAAACGGCCTCGTCCAGCGGCGTCCGGCCCCAGCGGTTGGTTTGCGCCAGGTCGGCGCCGGCTTCGATCAGCTGCTTCACCGCGTTGCGGTTGCCGTTCTTGCAGGCCAGATGCAGCGCGGAACATCCGTCATCGTCGATCCGATCGACGTCCGCCCCGGCCTTCAGCAACAACCCGACGTTGCCGAACTGCCCTTTCTCGGCGGCGACCATCAGCGGCGTCCGGCCCCAGCGGTTCGTCGCATCGACCGGCGTGCCCGCGTCCAACTGTCGCTGCAAATTCCAGGGATGGTCCTCGGCGGCAGCTTCGTGCAGGGAGGGTTTTCCGTCCTGTTTCGAATCGCCGATGCTCGGCTTCCGGAAATCCACGTTCGCCACCGTTTCATCGCGATTGGAGAGCACGACCGTTTTTCGGTTTTCGGCGTCGAAGTCGATTTGGACTTCGTACATACCGAGCGGCAGCCGGCCGATGCGATAGCGACCGGCCCGGTCGGTCATGTCGCCATAGCGGCTCTCGATTTCGTCGCCGACCAGCGCGCACAGCACCGACGCATGCGCGACGGGTGCGCCGGTTTCGTCCAGCACCGTGCCGCTCAAGGCGCCCATGGCCTTGGCTTCCGCCACGGAGCCCGGCGCCCCGTGCGCGCGGAGCAGTTGAGCCAACTCCGCGCGGCCTTCCCACACGGCGACGTCCAGCGGGGTGCGGCCGGCCCGGTTGGTCGCGGCCAGCTTCGCGCCGGCCGCGATCAGCCGCGCGGCGATATTCGTGTCGCCCCGCCGGCAAGCGAGGTGCAAGGCCGTCGCACCTTCCGGATCCGCCGCGTTCACCTCGGCGCCGGCGTCCAGCAGCGCCTGAACCGAGTCCGCGTATCCGTTTTCCGTGGCGATCATCAGCGCGGTCTGTCCGTGGGCATTGGTGCGGTTGGCATCGGCCCCGGCTTTCAGCACTTCCGCGACGTACGGCGAATCCACCTGGAGGTGAAGCCCTAGCGCGATATCGACCGCCTCGGCGCGCGCGCACCGGAGCACCGCGTTCGTGACGGCGGAATCCGGTTCGGCCAGCGTCGCCGACAGCAGGATCCCGGTCGCGGAAATAATCCGGACGTCGTACTCGCCGGGTTCCAGCCGGTCGAAACGGAAACTCCCGTCCGGTTCGGTGAACGCCAGGGGATCCAGCATTTTTGCTTCTTCACCGGCCGAGCATCGCAAGAAAATGCGCGGCAGCGGCCGGTCTTGCTCGTCCAGCAGGACGCCGCCGATCGTTCCGCGCGGCGGCGGCGCCAACGAACTCGGTTGGGCGCCCAGTTCCAGCAACAAGGCAATGGCATTGGTCTGGCCGCATTTCACAGCGAGATCCACGGCGGTGAATCCATCGGCGTCGGTTGCGCGCAAGTCGGCCCCGTTCTCCGCCAAAACCCGAACCAGATCTGCGTTGCCGAATTGGGCCTGTTTCATCAGGAGCGTCTGGCCGTACCTGTCGACGGCGTTCACGTCGGCACCCTGCGCCACCAGTTCCGCGACGGTTTCCGCATCCAGCCGCCGGTACGGTTCCAGCATCTTCTGGGTCGGCACGACGCATTTTCCGATCCGCAGTAGCGGCATTTCCGCCTCGGGCGCTTCCGGCGTCAATTGCGCGACGAAGACGGGATTCGAGGCCATGCCGAGGATCGCGACGGCCAAGGGACAGGGCTCCACGGAAGGAAAGAAATAGACGCCATCCGCATCGGTTTTGGTCTGGCGATAGACTCGGCCGCGGGTGTCGTTCGACCACGTCAGCTCAACCGACAAATCCGGAACCGGCTGGTCGTTTTCATCCACGATCCGGCCGCGCACGGCCCCGGGCGGCGGCGCAAGCAGGTTGTTGGTCGATGCGCCGTGGGCGAGCAAATAGGCCGCCATGTCCGGCAATCGGCGCCACAGGGCATGCTCATAGGGGGTCAGGGCGTCCTTGAACGGCGTGTCGGATATGCCGTGTTGATATCGCATGCGCCCAACGGCGTCCGGCGCCACGCAGACGTTTGCGCCGCCCTCGACCAGCGCCTGCACCATGTCCAAGCCGGAATTCGCCGCGGCCATCGTCAACAAAGACCCCGGCCAAGTTTCTTGATTGGGATCGGCGCCGGCCGCGATCCATTCCCGGACCTTGTCGACCCGATTTTCGCGAACCGCCCCTTGCAGCCGATCATTCAGATCCGCCTGGCGCGAGGTCGGCACCCGGAGATTTTCCAAGACCATCCGGTTTGCGTTGAGTTCGACCGCGAGCGGCGCGATCCCCTCGCCCATGCCGTGGAGTTCGTAGGCGCCCGCCGGAAGCCCGGAAAACTCGAAATCCAGGCCGGGATCCGCCGGCGGGACGTAGTTGGTGGATTCCGTCGAGCGCCAGTATGTTTCGCCGGTCAGCGCGATCCTCGCCTGCGCGAGGCGCTGCCCCTGTTCATCCACCGCGATGCCCCGGATGACGCCGGAGCCCTCTTCCGCGGCCCGCACCGGCCGTTCCAGCGCGAAAACGGCTAGTCCCAAGCTGAAAATCGGCAAGAAACGACGAAAAACGGCTGATTTTCCGGCAAAACGGCTCATGAACGACCTTTCGGGAGGCTAGGTTGACCGAGATTAGCCCGTTTTCGGGATTCGGGCCAATATTTTCTAATAAACCGGCCGGCCATCCGTTAACATGGCGAGGTCCGACATGCATCGCCCGAACTCCAAATGAGCGCCAACCCGGAAAAACCGATGAAACCCGCCTCCTCCGAATGGATCGAAGCCCTCGTGGCGCGCTACGAGCGGCCGCTGTGCCAGTACGCCTTTCGGCTGACCGGCAACTTCGACGCCGCCCGCGACGCCGTCCAGGACACGTTCCTGCGGCTGTGCCGCGCCGGCGTCCTGGAGGAAGCCCGCACCGCGCCGTGGCTGTTCCGGGTGTGCCGCAACCGCTGCATCGACCTCCTGCGAAAGGACCGCCCCATGCAACCGCTCACCGATGCCCAGGCCGCCGTCCTGCCCGCGCCCGGCCCCGACCCCGCGGAAGAAGCCGGCCGGCGCGAAAGCGCCTCGCTCCTCCTGCGAAAACTCGCGGAACTGCCCGCCCACCAAGCCGAGGTCATCCGCCTGAAGTTCCAGCACCAAATGAGCTATCGCGAGATCGCGGCCGTCACGTCGCTCAGCGAATCCAACGTCGGCTACCTCCTCCACGTCGGCATCCAAACCCTCCGCCAGCAGGCCGCCCAATTCTAGGAGACATTCCATGAAGCCTCGCGATGAAGTTCAACTGACCGCCTACGCCCTCGGCGAAGGCTCCCCCGCCGAACGCGCCGCCGTCGAAGCCCGCCTCCGGAGCAATCCCGCCGCGCAAGCGGCCGTGGACGACGTCCGCGCCCTCGCCGCCCGGCTCGCAACGGAACTGCAAGGCGAGCCCGACATCGGCCTGACCGATGACCAGCGCCGGAGCATCCGGCAGGCCGCCGCCCGCCCCGCCGGACGCCTCGTGCGCTTCCCGTGGCTGCGGCTCACCGGGTTCGCCGCCGTCGCCGCCGTCGTCACGCTCGTCTTCAGCGGCGCCCTGTGGAACGCGGCCCGGCATCTCCTCGACAGCCAGTTCGCCCGGTTGCAGGAATCCTCGATCAGCGTCGGCCTCGTCGAAGTCGACGAACAACAGCTCGATGAGCTCTTCGAAACCGTCGCCGCGCCGAAGGTCATGGAGATGAAGCCGCCCGACCTGGACTGGAACATGGCGCCGCCCCCGGAAGTCCAGGATTTCTGCGCTGCGCCCGCGGAAAGCGTCGTGACGGAACTCCCCGTCGCGTCGGACGCCATCTCCCCCATCGTCATGAAGGGCTTGTCGCCGGGCGCGATGGCGAACCGGTCGGGCGCGGGCCGGGCCGCCAGCCTCGGCAGCTATGGCGGCCAATGGCATCCCTACCCATACCCCCCCCCGGCAAACACCGAGTCCTACGCCCCGATCCAAGGCAACACCTTCAAGCAGGTCGCGAACGAACCGCTTTCGACCTTCTCGATCGACGTGGACACGGCGTCGTACGCGAACGTCCGGCGGTTCCTGCGCGCCGGCCAGATGCCGCCCCCGGATGCCGTGCGCGTGGAGGAAATGGTCAACTACTTCCCCTACGACTACGCGCCGCCCAAGGGCAAAACGCCTTTCGCCGTCCACGTCGAATCGGCGGCGTGCCCCTGGGCCCCCGCCCACGCGCTCGTGCGGATCGCCCTCAAGGGCAAGCCGCTCGACGCCGAACGGCGCCCGCCCTGCAACCTCGTCTTCCTGATCGACGTGTCCGGCTCCATGACGCCCGACAACAAACTGCCGCTGGTGAAGAAATCCATCAAACTTTTGGCCCGCCAGCTTGCGGCGCAGGATCGAGTGTCCCTGGTCGTCTACGCCAGCGCGACCGGACTCGTTTTGCCCGCCACGCCCGCGAGCGACCTCGCGACGATCGACGCCGCCCTCGAGAGCCTCCAGGCCGGCGGCAGCACCGCCGGCGGCGCGGGCATCCGCCTGGCCTACGACGAAGCGCGCCGGAATTTCCGGCGCGACGGCAACAACCGCGTCGTGCTGTGCACCGACGGCGATTTCAACGTCGGCATCGTAAACTCGGAAGAACTGGCCGGGTTCATCGCCGAGCGCGCCAAGCAGGGCATTTTCCTCACCGTGCTCGGCTTCGGCATGGGCAACTACAAGGACGACCGCCTCGAAACGCTTTCCAACAAAGGCAACGGCAACTACGCCTACGTCGACAGCTTTTCCGAGGCGCGCAAGGTCCTCGCCGAACAGGCCGCCGGCACGCTCTTCGCCATCGCCAAGGACGTGAAGCTCCAGATCGAGTTCAATCCCGCCCAGGTTTCCGCCTACCGGCTGGTGGGGTATGAAAACCGCCTGCTGGCCAAGGAAGATTTCAACGACGACAAGAAGGACGCCGGCGAACTCGGCGCCGGCCACGCCGTCACCGCTTTCTACGAGGTCGTGCCCGTCGGCGCCGAATCCGCCCCGGGCGTCG
This sequence comes from Verrucomicrobia bacterium UBA2281, assembly GCA_002347655.1. Taxonomy (GTDB): domain Bacteria; phylum Verrucomicrobiota; class Kiritimatiellia; order CAIQIC01; family Lenti-01; genus Lenti-01. Next base: position 190,776 of record DDWR01000024.1, read on the forward strand.
ATCCGCTCAAATACCAGCCCGCCGCAGAGCGCACGCCGGTCGCGCGGAAACGCGCGAACGACAATCCCGAATGGCTGACCGTCAAACTGCGCTACAAGCAGCCCCAGGCCGACACGAGCGCGAAGATCGAAGTGCCCTTCGTCGGTGCCGCCGTGCCCTTCGCCAACGCCTCCGCGGACTTCCGCTTCGCCGCGGGCGTGGCCACCGCCGGCTTGATGCTGCGCGGCGATCCGTCCGTCATGGATCTCGAATTCCCCGCCGTCGCCGCCTGGGTTTCCGCCGCGGTCGGCACCGACCCCGGCGGCTACCGCCAGGAATTCCTCGGCCTGCTGCGCGACGCCGCCGCCCTCGCGCGCTGAGCCCGGGATGCGTTTCGGGCTTCTTGACGATCCGGCCCGCGCGGCATAGGGTTGGGTTCCGAAAGGAAACTTGCCCCGCATGAAAACCATCCTGTCGCCGATCGTCCGTTGGGTACTGTGTGCGTGCGCGGGCGCCGTTCTGGCCGGCTGCGGCGGCGACGACGGGGGCGGAGCCGACGCGGACTACGCGGGCGTTTGGCAGGGCCGCACCTCCAACGGCGGCAGCATCGTTTTCACCGTGGAGGGCCGCTTGGTCGTTTCGCTGCGGTTGTCCGATCCCGGCGGGGAAATCTGGTTCCCGCAGCCGACGGACATCCGCGGCGATTCCTTTTCCGCCGAATACGCCACCGACACCGCCGCGACCGACGACGTGTCCCTCCAGGGCACCTTCGTTTCGGATTCCGACGCGACCGGCCGCTATGCGATGCGCAAGGGCGGCAACGTCCTGAACGGCACCTTCGCGGCCCAGCGGCCATAGGCCGGACGGCGATGAGGTCCACCCGGCCAGGCGGCGATCCGCGCAGCGTGCGCGTACTGGTGAACCCCAAATCGGGACTGGGAACGTCGTTCGATGCGTTCTGGGGCGCGGTCGAAACCCATTTCGGCCGCACGGCCGACGTCGCCTACCAGTTCAGCCGCGACGTCGCCGACGGCCGCCGCAAGGCCGAACGCGCCGTGCGCGACGGCGTGGACGTCGTGCTCGTTGCGGGCGGCGACGGCATGGTCAACAGCATCGGCGGCGTGCTCGTCGGCACCGGCGTCGCCCTCGGCGTGATCCCCACGGGCAGCGGCAACGGCTTCGCCCGCCATTTCGGCATTCCGCTCGACGTCCCCGGCGCCGTCGCGGCGCTGGCCCGCGCCCACCGCCGCGCCATCGACGTCGGCACCGCCAACGGCCGGCCGTTTTTCGTCACCTGCAGCCTCGCCTGGGACGCGGCCATCGCCCAGCGGTTCGCCGCGTTTCCGTTCCGCGGCATCGCGCCCTACGTCTTCGCCGCGGCCGCTGAATTGATCACCTATGCGCCGCAGACCATCCACGCCGTCCTCGACGGGGCACCCGCGCAGGTTTTTCCGGAGCCCATTTTGTTCACCGTCGCCAACCTCACCCAGTACGGCGGCGGCGCCCAGATCGCCCCCAAGGCCCGGCCCGACGACGGCCTGATGGAACTCGTCGTCGTCCTCCGCCCCGACCTGCCGCTGTTGCTCATGAACGTCGCCCGCCTGTTCAACGGCACGCTCGACGAACTGCCCCAGGTCGCCACGCGCCGGTTCCGGCAGCTGGATCTCCACCGCGCGAAAGCCACCCCCCTCCAGCTCGACGGCGAACTCGTGGAGGCCGGCCGGGACGTCCAGATCCGCCTGCTGCCCCAGGCGCTCGCCGTGCTGGTGCCCGCGGAAAAGCGCTGACCGCGCGCTCTGTTCGTGCATTTTTTCCCGGGCCGTGGTAGGTTGGGGGCCAGGTAATCAGGACCGATGAATTCGTATCTCGTCCGCAAAACCTCTTTCGGCCCCGTCGCCCTCGCCTGGCGTCCGACGCCGCGGGGCGCCGTGGTGTGCCAGGTCTTCCTGTCGGATTCCGCATCTCCGGCCGACGACAAGTTGCGCCACGCCTATCCGGACGCGGTCGTGGCGGCTTGTCCGGACGTCCGCGCCATCGGCGCCGGCATCCGCGCGCTGCTGGCGGGCGCGAACGTGGAATTCGACCTCGATCTCGTCGATCTGGACGCCTGCCCGCCGTTCCAGCGGGCCGTGCTGCGCGCCACCCACCGGATTCCCCGCGGGCGCGTCAGCGCCTACGGACTCGTCGCCGCGCAGCTGGACAAGCCCGGCGCCGCGCGCGCCGTCGGCAACGCGCTGGCGGACAACCCGTTTCCCCTCCTGATCCCCTGCCACCGCGTCGTGCGCTCCGACGGCGAACTCGGCGGGTTCGGCGGCGGGCCGTTCCTCAAAAGCGCCCTGCTCGCCCTTGAAGGCGTCGCCGCCGACGATTCCGGCCAGATCCGCCGCGCCCGTTTCCACTACGCCGGCTGAGCGCCGCACCCCCGATACGCCGAAACGGCATCCGCTTCCGGATGCCGTTTCGCGCAGGGACTGGAAAGAAAACTACTTCTTCTCGTCGTCCTTCTTGGCCTTCTTGGCCGCGGGCTTCTTGGCGGGCTTTTCGGCCTTCTTCTCGGCCTTGGGCGCGGCTTCGGCCTTTTCGGCCTTGGCTTTGGGGGCCTTGGGAACGAAATCCACCCACTCGAGGAGGCACATTTCGCTGCTGTCGCTGATGCGCTTGCCCAGCTTGACGATGCGGGTGTAGCCGCCGGCGCGGTCCTTCATGGCCGGGGCGACGGCCGCGAACAGTTCCGCGACGGCCTTGTCCTGCTTGAGCCGGGAAAGGGCCAGGCGGCGGGCCGCCAGCGTGCCCTGCTTGCCCACGGTGACCATCTTGTCGGCCATGCGCTTGGCGGCGCGGGCCTTGGGCAGCGTCGTCTTGATGCGCTTGGCGAGGATGAGGTTGCTGACCAGACTCGCGAAGAGCGCCTCGCGCTGCGAGGACGTGCGGCCCAGTTTGACGGTGTTCTTGCGATGACGCATGGAAAGTCTCCTGTGTTATTCTTCGGCGGCCTTGGGCGACTTCAGCAGGTCGGCTTCGAACGTCATGCCCAGCGCCAGGCCCAGTTCCGCCAGCTTCTGCTTGATTTCGTTCAGCGACTTCTTGCCGAAATTGCGGTACTTGAGCATCTCGGCCTCGGTCTTCTGCGCCAGTTCGCCCACGGTGGTGATGTTGGCGTTGTTGAGGCAGTTGGCCGCGCGCACGCTCAGCTCGATCTCGTTGACGCTGATGCCCAGCTTCTTGGCCAGCTCTTCGCGCGCCGGATCCACGGCCTTCTCGCTCTCCTGGAACTCGACGATGTCCTTGTCGTAGTTCACGAAGACGTCGAGATGGTGGCGCAGGATGGCGGCGGACAGCGTCAACGCCTCGTCGGGGTTGATGCGGCCGTCGGTCCAGACCTCCAGCAGAAGCTTGTCGTAGTCGGTGCGTCGGCCGACGCGGGTGTTGTCCACGGCGTACTTGACGCGGCGCACGGGGGAGAACAGCGAATCGATCGGAATCAGGCCGATTTCCTGGTCGGGCTTCTTGTTCCATTCGGCGGGGCAGTAGCCGCGGCCGATCTTGACTTCGACTTCGGCGTCGAAAACGCCATCGACGTCCAGCGTGCAGATGTGCTGGTCGGGATTGAGCACCTCGACGGAAGCGTCGAGCTGGATGTCGGCGGCGGTGACGTCGCCCGGGCCCTTGACCTTGATGCGCAGCATCTTCGGCGTGCGGACGTACATCTTGAAGAGGACCTTCTTGAGGTTGAGGACGATGTCGGTCACGTCTTCGACGCACCCCTTCAGGTGGCAGAACTCATGTTCGGCGCCCTGGATGCGCACGGAGGCGATCGCGGCGCCTTCCAGCGACGACAGCAGCACGCGGCGCAGGGAATTGCCGATCGTGCGGCCGTAGCCGGCCTCGAAGGGCTCGGCGGTGAACTGGGCGTAGGTCGGGGTGGCCGTTTTTTCGTCCTTGACGACGAATTTGGGCATCTCGAACCGGTTGAGACGGGTACTCATGGGCTTCTCCTTCCAGTTCCGGGCGTTGGCCGGAACGTATGGCGGGGGTGGGGTTGTGCGGATCTTACTTCGAATACAGTTCGACGATCAGCTGTTCGTTGACGACCGGCGCGATTTCCTCGCGGGTCGGCACGTGGTCGATGACCGCCTTGTGCTCGGCCTTGTCCACGCTCATCCAGACGGGCCAGCCGCGGCTTTCGGCCGCGTCGAGGTGCGCCTTGGAGTAGTCGCGGCTGCGCTTGACGTCGCGGGCCTGCACCACGTCGCCGGGCTTCGTCTTGTAGGACGGCACGTTGACCTTGATGCCGTTGACGCGCACGTGGCCGTGCAGGACGAACTGGCGGGCGGAGCGGCGCGAGGGCGCGAGGCCCATGCGGTAGACGACGTTGTCGAGGCGCATCTCGAGCGCCTGCAGCAGCAGTTCGCCGGTGACGCCGCGGGCGCGCAGGGCGCGCTGGAAGAACAGGCGGAACTGGCCTTCCTGCATGCCGTACATGTTGCGCAGGCGCTGTTTTTCCTGCAGCTGGATGCCGTAGTCCTTCAGGCGCGGGCGGCGGCCGCCGTGCACGCCCGGAATGGAGTGGCCCTGTTCGATCGGGCACTTGGCCATGTAGCACCGGTCGCCCTTCAGAAAGAGCTTCATTCCCTGACGGCGGCAGCGCTTGCACGCCGGTCCAATGTATCTGCCCATGAGTGGTTCCTTCCTCTTGAATCGGTTAGACGCGGCGGCGCTTGCGGGCGCGGCAGCCGTTGTGCGGCACCGGCGTGATGTCCCGGATGCCCGTGATGCCGAGCCCCGCCGCCTGGACGGCGCGGATGGCGGACTCGCGGCCGGAGCCGGGGCCCTGGACCAGAATCTCGACCTCGTGCAGGCCGTGGCCCAGCGCCACCTTGCAGGCTTCCTGCGTGACGATGGTGCCGGCATAGGCCGTGCTCTTGCGCGAGCCCTTGAAGCCGCAGCGGCCGCCGCTGCTCCAGGAAATCACGTTGCCGCGCGGATCGGTGATGCTGACGGTGGTGTTGTTGAACGAAGCCAGGATGTGGACCACGCCCACGGGAACGTTCTTGGAGCCCTTGGCGCGGCGGCGCACGACCTTGCCCTCGCCTTCGGCGGCGGGCGTTTCGGCGGGCGCGGGAGCGCCTTCGGCGGCGGCCGGCGCGGGCGCGGCTTTCACGTCTTCTTTTTTCTCTTCAGCCATGTCGGTTTTCCTTGATTACTTGCTGGCGGGGGCGGCGCTCTTGGCGGCCGAACGGGCTTCCTTGCCGCGCACGGCGCCGACGGTCTTGCGCGGGCCCTTGCGGGTGCGCGCGTTGGTGCTGGTGCGCTGGCCGCGGACCGGCAGGCCCTTGCGGTGGCGGATGCCCCGGTAGCAGTTCACGGCGATCAGGCGGCGGATGTTGCCGGACACCTCGCGGCGCAGGTCGCCTTCCACCACGTACTCTTCCTGGAGCATCTTCGACAGCGCGGCGATTTCTTCGCCGGAGAGGTCGTCCGCCTTCTTGGCCGGATCGATCTTCAGCCGCTCGACCAGCTCCTCCGCGCGGGCCGGGCCCACGCCATAGATGTACCGCAGCGCGTACGCGACGCGCTTCTTCCCCGGAATATCGACACCAATCACTCTGGGCATTGCTTTGCTTCTCCTGACCTTATCCCTGGCGCTGCTTGTGACGCAGATTGGTGCAGATGACCCGCACCACGCCCTTGCGACGCACGATTTTGCAGCGCTCGCAAATCCGTTTCACCGACGTTCTGACTTTCATGTTCCAACCTCTTCTTCCAAGATTTTTACGATTTCTCCGCGCGACAGGTCGAACGGCGACAGGGCCACGCGCACGCGCGCGCCCGGAGCGCAAGCCGCCCCGGACGCGGGAGTTTTCTCCCGCGGCACGAACGCCGTAAACTCGTGTCCGTTGCCCAGTCGGGCACGGAAAGCGCGAAGTTCTAGCACACCGACCACGACCGCGTCCAGCTCAATTATTTCTTTTCCGCGCACGTCAGGATCTCCGCCGGTCCGTCCGGCACCACCAGCACCGTGTGCTCGAAGTGGGCGGACCGCTTCCGGTCGCAGGTCCGCACCGTCCAGCGGTTCGGCAGAACCTCCACCCGGTGCGTGCCCTGGTTGATCATCGGCTCGATCGCCAACGTCATGCCCGGCCGCAGGACGGGGCCCTTGCCGGGCAACCCGTAATTCGGGATCTGCGGATCCTCGTGGAGCTTGCGCCCCACCCCGTGCCCGCAGTAGTCCCGCACCACGGAAAATCCGGCGGCCTCGGCGACCGTCTGCACCGCGTGGCCGACGTCGCTCAGGCGGCGGCCCGCCCGGGCGGCGGCGATGCCCGCCGCCAGCGCCGCCGCGGTCACCTCGCACAGCCGCGCCGACTCGGCGTCCACCGCGCCCACGCGCACCGTCGTCGCGTTGTCGCCGATGAATCCGTCGGCCACCACGCCGAGATCCACGCTGACGAGGTCGCCCGCGTTGATCGCCCGCGGCCCGGGAATGCCGTGCACCACCTCTTCGTTGAGGGAAATGCACGTGTGGCCCGGAAATCCGCCATATCCAAAGAACGCGCTCTTGATCCCGAGTTCCCGCATCTGCGCGGCCGCGAACGCGTCGAGTTCCCCGGTGGTCGTGCCCGGCCGCACCTGCGCCGCGACTTCCGCCAGGAGCTGCGCGGAGAGGCGGCAGGCGACCCGCATGCGCTCCACCTCCGCCGCCGTCTTGATCGGAATCATCGGCCGGGCCGGCTCAAGCCAGCTTGGAAAGCAATTCGGCCGTGGCCGCCTGCGGATTCGTCCCGGCGTCCACGCGGACCAGCACGCCCTTCCGTTCGTAGAAATCGACGAGGCTGGCCGTCTGGCGCTCGTACACTTCCAGGCGGTTCAGGACGGTGGCCTCGCTGTCGTCGGGCCGCTGGTAGAGCGGACCGCCGCACTGGTCGCAGACGCCCTCCACCTTGGAGGGGATGTTCGTCACGTGGTAGACCGCGCCGCAGCTCTTGCAGATCCGCCGGCCGCTCAGGCGGCTGACGATCGTGGCGGTAGGCACTTCGAGCAAGAAGACCTGGTCGACGGCGCCGCCGAGCTGCGCCAGGACGGCGTCGAGCTGCCGGGCCTGCTCCAGCGTGCGCGGAAAGCCGTCGAACATGTACTGGTCGTCCGGCCGGCCCTGGGCCAGCCGCTCGCCGACGATGCGCAGGATGACGTCGTCCGGGACGAGTTCGCCCTTTTCCATGAACGCCTTCGCCTCGAGGCCCGTCGGGCTGCCGGCCTTGATCGCCGCGCGCAGCATGTCGCCGGTGGAGACGTGGAGGTACGCGGTGGCGTTCTTGACGCCTTCGGCCAGGGTGCCTTTGCCCGCGCCGGGCGCGCCGAGGAGGATGATGGCTTTCATGCGTGCTCTCCCGTGTTCGCCGGCCTAGCGGCGGCCGCGCAGATGGCCCTTGCGGAGGAACCCGTCGTAGTGGCGGGTGACCAGGTGCGATTCCACCTGCCGCATGGTGTCGAGCATGACGCCCACGATGATCAGCAAGCTCGTCCCGCCGAAGAACTGCGCCACCATGCCCGGAATGTGGAAGGAACTGGCCAGGATCATCGGCAGCACCGCGATGCCCGTCAGGAACACCGCGCCGGCCAGCGTGATGCGCGTCATCACCCGGTCGAGGAATTCCGCCGTCGGCTTGCCGGGGCGGATGCCGGGCACGTAGCCGCCGTATTTCTTCAGATCGTCGGCGATCTGCACCGGGTGGAACTGGGTCGCGACCCAGAAGTAGGAGAAGAAGAGGATCATCAGCGAATAGAGGATGACGTAGACCGGCCCGCCGTAGCGCAGGTAGATCTGCGCGAAGGCCTTGACCGCGTCGATCGGCACCATCATCAGGATGCGCTCGGGGAACATCAGGATGGCCTGGGCGAAGATGATGGGCATGACGCCGGAGTAGTTCACGCGCAGCGGCATGTAGGTGCTCTGGCCGCCGTAGGTCTTGCGGCCCACCACGCGCTTGGCGTACTGCACCGGGATCTTGCGCTGCGCCTGCGTCACCGCGATCACGCCGCCGATCACCAGGAACGCCAGCACCAGCATCGCCACCAGCATGAAGATATTGGCCGAGCCGCCGCGGAACATGTTGACCGTCTGCTGGATCGCGCCCGGCAACCGGCTGACGATGCTGATCGTGATGATCAGCGAAATGCCGTTGCCGATGCCGCGGGCGGTGATCTGCTCGCCCAGCCACATCAGCATCATCGTGCCCGTCGTCATGGTCAGGATGGCCAGCATCAGGAAGGGCACGCGGGACATCGTCACGATCGTCTCGCCGTCCAGCACCTGCAGGCCGAGCGCCTCGGGGCGCAGCAGGACCGAGGCCATCGCGTAGCCCTGCACGACGCACAGCGCCACCGTCAGGTAGCGGCCGTACTGGATGATCTGCTGGCGGCCGGAATCGCCTTCGCGCGCCAGCTTCTCCAGCGACGGGATCACCGCCGTCAGCAGCTGCAGGATGATCGAGGCGCTGATGCTGGGCATGATGCCCAGCGCGCCGATCGCCGCCTGCGTCAAGGCGCCGCCGCTGAACAGGTCCAGCAGCCCCATGAAGCCGATGTCGCCGCCCTGCGCCGCCATCCGGTCCATGATGGCCCGCAGCGCGTCCGCGTCCACGCCCGGCACCGGAATCACGGAAATCAGGCGGCAGACGAAAATCAGCGCCGCCGTGAAGAAGATGCGCTGGCGCAGCTCCGGGATTTTAAGGCTGTTGGTGAAGGCGGAAAGCATCGGAAGACCCCTTTCGGTTCAGGTCGGTCAGGAAAGCGTTTCGCAGGACCCGCCGGCCTGCTCGATCTTGGCCTTGGCCGTCGCGCTGAACGCATGGGCCGCGACTTTCCGCGCGCCGGCGACCTCGCCGCCGCCGAGAACCTTGATGAGGCTCTTGGGGCCCACGCGGCCGGCCGCGACCAGGGCCTCCGGCGTGATGTCGCCCGGCAGGATCTTGGCCAGCTCGCCGATGTTCAGCGCCGCGTATTCCACGCGGTTCGGGCTCGTGAAGCCGCGTTTCGGGATCCGGCGGATCAGCTTCATCTGGCCGCCTTCGAACAGGGGCTTGTGCTTGTGGCCGGTGCGGCTCATCTGGCCCTTGTTGCCCTTGCCGGAAGTCCGGCCCTTGCCCGAGGACTCGCCCCGGCCGACGCGCATGCGGCGCTTCTTCGCGCCGCGGACGTTTTTCAGCGAATGCAGATTCATGATCGAATGCCCTTTCCGGTTCTATTGGCGCAGCGCGGCGATTTCCTCGCGGGAGCGCAGCTGCAGCAGGCCGTCCATGGTGGCCTTGACGACGTTGAGCGCGCTGGACGCGCCGAGCGACTTGGCCAGCACGTCGCGGACGCCGGCGAGATCCAGCACCGCGCGCGCGCCGCCGCCGGCGATGACGCCCGTGCCCTTCGAGGCGGGCTTGAGCATCACGCGCGACGCGCCGCAACGGCCGATCACCTCGTGCGGGAGGGTCCGTTCGTTCATCGTCACCTTGATCATGCTGCGGCGCGCCATCTCGGTGGCCTTGCGGATGGCGTCGGCGTTTTCGCGGGCCTTGCCCAGCGCGTAGCCCACCTGCCCGTTGCGGTCGCCCACGACCACGAGGGCCGAGAAGCTGAAGCGCCGGCCGCCCTTGACGACCTTCGCGCAGCGGTTCACTTCGACCACGCGCTCCATCGCCTCGCCGGGGCTCTTGGATTCTTCGTTCTTCTTGAATTCGCGTTTCATCATCCGTTTTCCTCGGGTTGGGAAGCTCTAGAACTGCAGGCCGCCGGCGCGGGCGGCGTCGGCCAGCGCGCGCAGGCGCCCGCCGAAGGCGAACCCGCCGCGGTCGAACACCACCGCGACGATGCCTTTTTCCTTCGCGGCCTGGGCGGCCAGCTCCCCGAGCTGCTTCGCCGTGGCGACGTTCAGCGGCTGGCCCTTGAGGGGCCCGGCCACCGTGGACACCGCCGCCAGCGTCTTGGCCGCGGCGTCGTCCACGAACTGGACGTAGAGATGCTGGTTGGACACGAACACGCTCATGCGCGGCCGCGCGGCCGTGCCTTGCACCTTCCGGCGCAGGCGCAGGTGCCGGCGGACTCGATAATCTTTCAGGTTCTTCATTTTCATGGTTACGCCACCGTTTTGCCCGCTTTCCGACGCACGCGTTCGTCCTTGTAGCGCACGCCCTTGCCCTTGTAGGGCTCCGGCGGACGGAAGGAACGGATGCGGGCGCTCACTTGCCCCACCAGCTGTTTGTCGATCCCGCTGACCTTGATGTTCGTGCCGTCGGTCACCGCCACGGCGATGCCCGCGGGCACCGCGTATTCGACCGGGTGGGAATAGCCCACGTTCAGCGTCAGCTTGTCGCCCGCGATGCTGGCCTTGAAGCCGACGCCCTGGATTTCCAGTTCGCGGACGTAGCCGTCCTTGACGCCGACGACCATGTTCTGCAGCAGCGCCCGGGTCGTGCCGTGGTCCGCGCGGCTCTGCTTGTCGTCGCCCGTCCGGGCCACGGTCAGCTGGGAACCTTCGACGGCCACCGCCACGGTTTCCGGAACCCGCAGGACCAGTTCGCCCTTGGGGCCTTTCAAGGCCACGGCCCCGTCCGCCACTTGGGCGGTGACGCCGGCGGGCAGCGCCACCGGCTGTTTGCCAATTCTCGACATGATGTTTCCTCGCCTCCCGATTACCATATCTGGCAGAGCACTTCGCCGCCCACGTGGGCCGCGCGGGCTTCGCGGTCGCTCATGATGCCCCGGCTGGTGCTCAGGACCGCGGTGCCCAGACCGCCCCGCACGCGCGGGACCTCGGCCGCCGCCACGTAGCGGCGCAGGCCGGGCCGGCTCACGCGGCGGATCTGCTGGATGATGGGCTTCTCGTTGTAGTCGTACTTCAGGACCACGCGCAGCAATTTCTTGCCGGCGTCGTCGCTTTCGGCCACGTCGGCGACGTAGCCTTCCTTCTTGAGGATCCGGGCGATTTCCGCCTTGAGGCGGGAATGGCCCATTTCGGCGGCCGGCAAGCCGGCGCGGCTGGCGTTGCGGATGCGGGTCAGCATGTCCGCGATGGGATCAGAACAGCTCATGGTTTTCCTCTCGTCCTACCAGCTGGCCTTCACGACGCCGGGGATCTTGCCCTCCGACGCCAGCTCGCGGAAGCAAATGCGGCAGAGCTGGAACTTCCGAATATAGGCGCGCGAACGCCCGCACCGCCGGCACCGGCGGTAGCCGCGCACGGCGAACTTGGGTTCGCGCGACGCCTTCACCATCCATGAAATCTTAGCCAAGGTCTTCCTCCTGTTCCAAACGTTATGCGGTGGCAAACGGCACGCCCAGCAGCTTCAGCAGCTCCTTGGCGTCCGCGTCGGTCTTCGCGGTGGTCACGATCGTGATGTCCATGCCCTGGACGCGCTTGACCTTGTCCGACTCGACCTCGGGGAACAAGGTCTGCTCCTTGAGGCCCAGCGTGTAGTTGCCGCGGCCGTCGAAGGCCTTCGGCGACACGCCGCGGAAGTCGCGGATGCGCGGCAGGGTCGCGTGGATCAGCCGTTCCAGGAATTCGTACATCCGCGCGCCGCGCAGGGTCACCTTCGCGCCGATGGGCATGCCCTCGCGGAGCTTGAAGTTCGAGATGCTCTTCGTGGCCTTGCGGATCGACGGCCGCTGGCCGGTGATCTTCGCGAGGTCGTCGGCGACGAGCTTGAGCGTGTCGCGGTCCACCTGGGCGTTGACGGACATGTTGACGACCACTTTCGCCAGCCGCGGCACGTCCATCGTGGACGGGAACCGGCCGGTGTCCTTCAGGGCCTTGACGACTTGTTTCTGGTATTTCTCTTTCAGGAGCGACATGGCCTATTCCTTCTCCGTCTTCTTTTCGGCGCGGGTGACCACCGCCAGCTTGGAAGCGGCCAAGGGCGCCTCTTTCTCGACGATGCCGCCGTTGGGATTGTCCTGCGACTTGCGCAGATGCTTCTTCACGAAGTTGAACCCTTCGACCAGCGCGCGGCCGGTCCGGGGGTACACCTTCAGGACCTTGCCGGTCTTGCCGCCGGCGGCGTCCTCGCCCGAAATCGCCCGGACGACGTCGCCGCGGCGCACGTGCAGCTTGGTTTTGTTCATCACAGCACCTCGGGGGCCAGGGAAATGACCTTCATGTAGTTCATCTCGCGCAGTTCGCGGGCCACGGGGCCGAAGATGCGGCTGCCGCGCGGGTTCTTCTGGTCGTCGATCAGGATCACGGCGTTGTGGTCGAAGGAGAGCGTCGAGCCGTCCTTGCGGCGGATCGGCGCGGCGGTGCGCACGATCAGCGCGCGGGCCACTTCGCCCTTCTTGACCATGCCGAGCGGCTGCGCTTCGCGAATGGACACCCGGATGATGTCCCCGACGTGCGCGACCGTCTTGCGCTGGCCGAGCACCTTGATGCACTTGGCCAGGCGGGCGCCGGTGTTGTCGGCGACCGGCAGTTCGGTTTCCATCTGGATCATGCTACACCTCGTTCCCGCCGGCGCGGATGGCGATCTCCACCAGCCGCCAGCGCTTGGTCTTGCTCAACGGGCGCGTCTCGGCGATCACCACGCGATCGCCCTTCTTCGCCTCGTTCTTCGCGTCGTGCGCGTAGTACTTCTTGCTGTGCCGCAGCACCTTGCCGTAGACGGGGTGCACGTAGCGCTGTTCGGCCTGCACCACCACCGTCTTGTCCATCGCGTCGCTGACCACGACGCCCGTGCGCTCCTTGCGCGTATTTCGCTTTTCCGTCGCCATTTCGCTTACCTCGCGGCTTTCGCCTGGTTCATGACCGTCTTGACGCGCGCGATTTCCCGCCGGACCGCGCGCAGGCGGTCGGGCTTCTCCAGCTGGCCGGCGGTCTGCTGGATGCGCAGGTCGAACAGTTCCTTTTCCAATTCCGCCAGCTTGGCCCCCTGCTCGTCGGGCGTCAGGTCGCGGACGTCTCTTGCCTTCATGTGGTCGCTCTCCTCGGGCTACAGGGTGACGCCGCGCCGCACGAACACGGTGCGGATCGGCAACTTGGTCGCGGCCAGGCGCAGGCATTCCATCGCCATCTTCTCGGGAATGCCGTCCATTTCGAACAGGATGCGGCCGGGGCGGACCACGGCCACCCAGCCTTCGATCGCGCCCTTGCCCTTGCCCATGCGGACTTCGAGGGGCTTCTTCGAATAGGACTTGTCGGGGAACACGCGGATCCACAGCTTGCCCTTGCGCTTCATCTCGCGGTTCATCGCCACGCGGCAGGCTTCGATCTGGATGTTGGTCATCCAGAAGCGCTCCATCGCGCGCAGGCCGTATTCGCCGAACGCCAAGGCATTGCCCGACTGGGCCATGCCCTTGCGCGAGCCGCGCTGGCTTTGGCGGTACTTCACCCGTTTAGGCATGAGGGGCATACGACTTCTCCTTTCCCGAAGCCTTGGCTTCTTCGGGTTTCTGGCAGATCCAGCACTTGATGCCGATCTTGCCGGCCATCGTGTTCGCCTCGGCGAACCCGTACTGCACGTCCGCCCGCAGCGTCTGCAGCGGCACCTTGCCGACCATGTAGTGCTCCACGCGGGCCAGCTCCGCGCCGCCGAGGCGGCCGCAGGCCTGCACGCGGATGCCCAGCGCGCCCATGTCCATCGTCAGCTGCAGCGCGCGCTTCATCGCGCGGCGGAAGGCCACGCGCCGCTCCAGCTGCAGGGCGATGCTTTCCGCCACCAGCTGCGCGTTCGTGTCCGGGCTGCGGACTTCCTTGATCTCCACGTAGATTTCCTTGCCGGTCTTGGCGCTGAGCTCCTCGCGGAGCTTGTCGATGCCTTCGCCCTTGCGGCCGATCACCACGCCCGGCCGGGCCGTGTAGACCGTCACGCGGGCGCGCTGCGCGTACCGCTCGATCACGACGTCGGCGAGGGCCGCGTCCTTCAGCTTGGCCTGCACCATCTCGCGGATCAGCAGATCCTCGTTCAGCAGGTCGCCGAACTCTTTTCTCTCCGCGAACCAGCGGCTCTTCCACTGCTTGTGGACCGCCATGCGGAACCCGATCGGATTGACTTTCTGGCCCAAAACGTGCCTCCTTCTTTCTCTCTACGTCCCGCCGCTATTTCCGCCGCGGCTTTTCGTCCGTCAACGTGATGCGGACGTGGGCCGTCTTCTTGCGGATCGGCGCCGCCGAGCCGCGCGCCCGCGGCCAGTACCGGGGAATCGTCGGTCCGTTCTCGATCACCGCTTTCGCCACGAACAGCTTGTCCGCCGACAGCTCCGCGTTGTTCTCCGCGTTGGCGATCGCCGATTTCAGCGTCTTGCCGATGCACACCGCCGCCTTGCGCTTGTTCAGCTCCACCGTCCGCAGCGCCTCGCCCACGCTCTTGCCGGTGATGGCCCGCGTCAGGTCCCGCGCCTTGGTCGGCGTCATTCTCACGTATTTCGATACTGCTTTGATTTCCATGTCTCGTTCCTCACGGACCGTCCGGCCGCATCAGCGCCGCGCGGTCCCCGCTCTGGGGATACTCGCCGCGCGCCGTTTCCTCGACCGCCGCTCCGGCGATGTTCTCTCTCACGTCCACGACCCGGATCCGCGCCACGCGCCGCCGATCCCGCAAGACCGTCAGCGCCAGGCCGTACCGGACGCCCTGCCGGGCGCCCCGGTCCAGGATCACCAGGCCCAGGTCCGCGTTCACGTCCGCGATCCGGGCCTCGCCGGGCGCGTCCGGCGGCGTTTCCGCCGCCGCGCCGGCCGCCTGCGCGCGCCGCGCTTCGGTCACGTCCAACGCCGCTTGCGCCTCGGCCAGCGCCTCGCTCAGCTTCCGGATCCGTCCGGCGCGGTCGTCCAGGTCGGCCCGCAGCCGCCGGTTTTCCTGCGCCAGCCGGACCGTCACCAAGCGCGATTCGCTCGTCACCAGGTCCAGCAACTCATCGTTCAGGCCATCCGCCGCGCCGCCCACGGCCCGAGGATCGGGCCCGTCCGCGCGGATGGGGTTGGATTCCTCATCCCTCGCGGACTGCACCGAACCTTCGGCCGTCTCCGCCTCAATCCGGGTTGCCGGATCAAGTCCGGTCCCTTCTTCAAGACGCGCCGGCGCGGTCGCCGGCCCTGCCATCAAAGAACTTTCTTCTGCCGCCGGCCGCGCGCCGATGAACCAGCCCGCCGCCAGCGCGGCTCCCAGCGCCGGCACGGCCCAAAACCGCCGCAGCCACCGCCGAAAGCCCATCGTCCAAAAATCTCGCTACTTCAGCGCGATCGTCTTGTCCGTCGCCGCGCCGTGCTTGCGGAAGGTCCGCGTGGGCGCGAATTCGCCCAACCGGTGGCCCACCATGTTTTCCGTCACGAACACGCTCGTGAAGACCTTGCCGTTGTGGACCGCGAAGGTGTGGCCCACGAACTCCGGCAGGATCATGCTGCGGCGCGACCAGGTCTTGATCGGCCGCTTGGCGCCGCTGGCCGCCAGCGCGTCCACCTTCTTCTGCAGGTGGCCTTCGACGTACGGTCCCTTTTTGATTGAGCGCGTCATGTTACTTCTTTCTCCGTTGCACGATGAACTTGCTCGAGGGCTTGCGGCCGCTGCGGGTGCGCTTGCCCTTGGTCAGCTGGCCCCACGGCGTCACCGGGTGCCCGCCGCCGGAGCTGCGGCCTTCGCCGCCGCCCATCGGGTGGTCCACCGGGTTCATCGCCACGCCGCGCACGGTCGGGCGGACGCCTTTCCAGCGCTTGCGGCCGGCCTTGCCCAGCGAAATGTTCTCGTGTTCGAGGTTGCCGACCTGGCCGATCGTGGCGTAGCAGCCGACGCGCACCTTGCGGATCTCGCCCGAGGGCAGCCGGATCTGCGCGAAGGCGTCGTCGCGGGCCGCGATGCGGGCCACCATGCCCGCGCTGCGGACCAGCTTGGCGCCGCCGCCCGGGACCAGTTCGATCGCGTGGATTTCCATGCCCATCGGAACCGCGGAAAGGGGCAGCGCGTTGCCGCAGACCGGCTCCGCCTTGGGGCTGGCCAGCACCGTGGCGCCCGCCTGCAGGCCGTTCGGCGCGAGGATGTAGCGCTTCTCGCCGTCGGCGTACGCCAGCAACGCCAGCCGCGCCGTGCGGTTCGGGTCGTATTCGATCGCCTGCACCTGGGCCGGCACGTCGACCTTGTCGTGGCGCTTGAAATCGACCAGGCGCAGGAATTTCTTGTGGCCGCCGCCGCGGTGGCGGACGGTGATCCGTCCCTGCGCGTTGCGCCCGGCCTTGCTCTTCTTGATCCGCACGAGCTTGCGCTCGGGCCGCTTCTTGCTGACGCCCTTGAAATCGGAAAGCGTCGTGAAACGCAGCGCCGCCGTCCGCGGCTTGTATTTTTTGAGACCCATGTTCGATCCTCGCTTATGCCATCTCGATGGTCTGGCCGGCCTGGAGCGTCACCACCGCGCGCTTCCAGTCCGACGTGCGCCCGTAGGCCGCCGTGCGCAGCCGCTTGGCCTTGCCGCGGCGCATCATCGTGTTCACGTCCGCGACCTTGACGTTGAACCGGCGCTCCACCTCGCGGCGGATCTCCAGCTTGTTCGCCCCGCGGTCCACTTCGAACGTGTATTGGTTCCCGGCCTCCTTGAGGCGGGTGCCTTTTTCCGTCACCAGCAGTTTCTTGACGATCAGCTTGTTCATGTCACTCCGCCCCTTCCGCCAGGCGCTTCGTCAGGCCCTCGAGGCCGGCCGCGTCGGTCACGATCGTCGGGTAGCGCGCGATCTGGTAGACGCTCGCCTGCGCCGCCGTCGTCACTTCCGCTTTCGGCACGTTGCGCGCGGCCCGGTTCAGGTTCGCGTTCGCCGCGCCCGTCACGAACAGCGCCGCCCGGCCGCCCGCCACCTGCTTCAGCAGGCCGGCCAGCGCCTTCGTCTTCGGCTCGATCGCCTCGAGGCCGGCCGCCACGGACACCGCGCCCGCCGCGAGCTTCTCGCTCAGGGCCCGCCGGAACGCCAGGGCCGCCGTCTTCTTGTTGAGTTTCTTGGAGAAATCCCGCGGATGCGGGCCGAACACGACGCCGCCGCCGCGCAGGATCGGGGACCGGTTGGACCCCTGGCGGGCCCGGCCGGTACCCTTCTGCTTGAAGGGCTTGCGGCCGCCGCCGCTGACCATGTCGCGCGTCTTCGTGGACGCCGTCCCCGCGCGGATGCCCGCCCGGTACGCCGTCACCGCATCCGCCACGGCCTGCGCGCCGCGTTTCGTTTCCAGCAGCGCATCGGCGATTTCCTTTTCGCCGGCCGCTTCGCCGTTCAGATTGTAGATGGCAATTTTGCTCATGTCCGCCTATGCCTTCTTGATCGCCTTGCGCACCACCACGATCCCGCCCACGGGACCGGGCACCGCGCCTTCCAGCAGCAGCGCGTGGTCGTCGGCCAGCACCTGGACCACCCGCAGGTTCTGCGTCGTGACGTCCCCCGAGCCCATGTGGCCGGGCAGTTTCTTGTTCTTGAAAATACGCGCCGGCCATTCGCGGTTGCCGATGGAGCCGGGCTTGCGCAACCAGCCGCCGCCGTGGC
Organism: Verrucomicrobia bacterium UBA2281; assembly: GCA_002347655.1. GTDB lineage: Bacteria > Verrucomicrobiota > Kiritimatiellia > CAIQIC01 > Lenti-01 > Lenti-01. Next base: position 208,243 of record DDWR01000024.1, read on the forward strand.
TGGCCCGGCCGCCGCCGAACTTGAAGCGCCGGACGACGCCCTGGAAGCCCTTGCCCTTGGTATGGGCCAGCACGTCGACGTACTTCACGCCTTCGAAGATCTTCGCCGTCACCACGTCGCCGGGCCGCGCGCCCTCGTCCGCGGCCACGCGGACTTCGCGCAGCACCTTCGCGGGCTTCGCGCCCGCCTTCTTGAAATGCCCCTGCTGGGGTTTCGTCAGGCGCGCTTCCTTCTGCTCGCCGTAGCCCAGCTGGACCGCTTCGTAGCCGTCCGCGGCCTTGGACTTGCGCTGCACCACCGTGCAGGGCCCGACCTGGACCACGGTCACGGGCACCTGGACGCCGTCCGCGTCGTAGACGCGCGTCATGCCGATTTTCTTGCCGATCAACGTTTGCATGGACGTCTTCCCCTTAGATCTTGATCTGGATGTCCACGCCGGCGGGCAGGTTGAGCTTCTTGAGCTCGTCCACCGTCTTCGCCGTCGGGTCGATGATGTCCAGCAGCCGCTTGTGGGTGCGGATCTCGAACTGTTCCATGGATTTCTTGTCCGCGTGGACGCTGCGGTTCACCGTGTAGCGCTCGACGCGCGTCGGCATCGGGATCGGTCCCGCCACGCGGGCGCCCGTGCGCTTGGTCGTTTCCACGATCTCGCCGGCCGACTGGTCCAACATCCGGTGGTCGAAAGCCCGCAGCCGTATTCTGATTCGTTGTCCGCTCATGTTTTCTCTTTCAACGGTTCGTCAATTCCCGGCACAGGCTGTCCGGCACCACGTCGAACCGGGTCGGTTCCATCGTGTAGCCGGCGCGTCCGCGTGTCAAAGAACGCAACGTCGTCGCGTAGCCAAACAGCTCCGCCAAGGGCACCGTCGCCTCGATCACCCGCACGCCGTCCCGCTGCGCCACGTCTTTCACCTGGCCGCGGCGCATGTTCAGATCGCCCAGCACGTCGCCCAGGTTTTCCTCGGGCGCCACGATCTCGAGCGCCATGATGGGCTCCAGAAGGGCCGGGCGTGCCGTTTGCGCCGCCTCGCGCAGCGACATCGAAGCCGCCGATCGAAACGCGATTTCCGACGAATCGACCGGATGCCATTGGCCGTTGACCACGGACACCCGGACGTCGACCGTCGGGAAATTTCCCAACACACCTGTACTCAACCCGTCGCGGATTCCTTCCTCCACCACGGATCGAAAATCGTGCGGCATTAAATCAGATGAAATTTTGAAGTCAATACTATTTCCCGCGCCGCGTTCATTTTTTTCCAACCGCAAGCCCACCATGGCGAAGTGGCGCTTCCCGCCCAACTCCCGGTCGAACGTGAATTCGGCCTGGCCCGCGGCGGTGATCGTCTCGCGGTAGGCCACCATCGGCCGGCCCGCGTTCGCCTGCACCTTGTATTCCCGCAGCATCCGGTCTTTCAGGATTTCCAGGTGCAATTCCCCCATGCCCTGGATGATCGTCTGGCCCGTCTCCGCGTTCTGCCCCACCCGGAACGTCGGATCCTCGTCGGCCAGGTCGGCCAGCGCCGCCTGCATCTTGTCCTTGTCCGCCTGCGTCTTCGGCTCGATGGCCATCGACACCACCGGCTCCGGAAAAACGATCCGCTCCAGCACGATCGGCTTCTGCTCCGCGCACAGCGTGTCGCCCGTGCCCACGCCCTTGATGCCCGCGATCGCGCCGATCTCGCCCGAGAACAGCGCCTCGACCTCCTCGCGCTGGTTCGCGTGCAGGCGGATCAGCCGCAGGATGCGCTCGCGCTTCTGCGTGCGCGGATTCCACACGTTCGCGCCCTTGCGCAGCTCGCCCGAATAGATCCGCATGAACACCAGCTTGCCCACGAACGGATCCGTCGCCACCTTGAACGCCAGCGCGCACAGCGGTTCGAAATCGCCCGTCGTCCGTTCCAGCTCTTCGTCCGTTTTCGGATGCCGCCCCTGCACCGCCGGCACGTCCAGCGGCGAGGGCAGATAGTCCACCACCGCGTCCAGCAGCGGCTGGATGCCCTTGTTGCGCAGGCTCGTCCCGCACAGCACCGGCACCAGCTGGCCCGCGATCGTCGCCTTGCGGATACCGCCTTGCAGCGCCTCGACCGACAGATCCCCTTCGTCCAGGTACGCATTCAGCAGCGCCTCGTCCGATTCCGCCACCGCCTCGAGCAACTGCTCGCGCGCCTGCTGCGCGGCCTCCGCCAGTTCCGCGGGCACGTCCTGCTCGCGCACCTTCGCGCCCAGCGCGTCCTCGGCGAACGTCAGCGCCTTCATGCGCACCAGATCGACCAGCCCCTGGTAATTCTCTTCCCGCCCCCACGGAATCTGCAGCGGCACCGCGCGCGCCTGCAGCTTCGACCGCAGCTCCGCCACCACCCGTTCGAACGACGCCCCGGTGCGGTCCATCTTGTTCACGAACGCGATCCGCGGCACCCGGTACTTGTTCGCCTGCCGCCACACGGTTTCCGATTGCGGCTGCACCCCGCCCACCGCGCAGAACACGCCCACCGCGCCGTCCAGCACTCGCAGCGACCGCTCCACCTCCGCCGTAAAGTCCACGTGGCCGGGCGTATCGATGATGTTGATCTGCCGGTCCTTCCAGAAACAGGTCGTCGCCGCGCTCGTGATCGTGATGCCGCGTTCCTGCTCCTGCACCATCCAGTCCATCACCGTGTTGCCGTCGTGCACCTCCCCCATCTTGTGCACCTTGCCGGTGTAGAAGAGCATCCGCTCCGTCGTGGTCGTCTTGCCCGCGTCGATGTGCGCGACGATCCCGATGTTCCGGATCGCCGCCAGCGGGTGCCCGCGCCCCGCCGCCTCGATTTTGACTTCCTTCGCCACGTTCGTGCCGTCCTTCTGTTCTTCCCGAAAAGCCCCGCACCCTACCACGCCCCCCGCCCCGCCCGCAAGCCCCGCCCCGCACCCCTACGAGGCACCCAAATCCTCCAGAAACGACAATATCGGAAACGCCGGGTTGTAGTGCCGCTGCAAAAACAGCGCGTTGCGCGCCCGGTAGAGCCGCGTCGCCAGCCGGTCGGCCAGCGGGAATACCATCCGCTCGTATTCGCACAACACCGCCGGAATGCGCTCCAGGCTGCCCGTCGTCTGGAGATTCAGGCAGCCGCATTTGTTGTGGCATCGCCGTTCCAGCGCGCAGCCCGCGCATTCCGGCTTGTCCCGCTCGTTGCAGCGGTAGAGCGCCTCCCGCCGCGCCTCGTCGATCCCCGCCACCGCCGTCCCGATCGCGTACTCGGCGCGCCCCACGAACTGCACGCACGGAAACAGGCGCCCGTCCGGCCCCACCGAAATCTGGCGCATGCCCAGCCGGCACGAGTTGCTCCGCTCCGGAAACACGCGCGACGCGATGCGCTTGTCGAACGGCGAAAAATAGAACTTCCGTTCCTTGCGGTAGTTCTCCTCGTGCCAGTCCGCCAGCTTGCGGAACTCCTTTACGAGCGTTTGCAACGCCGCATCCGTCCACGATCCCGCGAAATTCATCGACAGGATCAGGTATTGAACGCCTTTGGCCTGCAAGCCCTGGACCGACTCGGCCAGCCGGTCCGCCGTTTCCGGGTTCACCGTCGCCAGCACCGGCGAATACGGGCGACGTTCGAGAAGCCGCGCCAGCGCGGCGTCCACGGCTTCGAAAGTTCCGGCGCCGGCGGAGTCCACGCGGAAGGCGTCGTGCGCGGCACGCGCGCCGTCGTGGCTCAGCGCCACGTGCAGGCCGCGCCGCACGGCTTCGTCCAGGAACGCCTCGTCCAGCAGCGTGCCGTTGGTCGTCACCTTGTAGTGGAAACGCCCCGGCCGGCACGCCTCGCACCAGTCCATGATCTGCCACATCAGCGGCGCACGCAGCAGCGGTTCGCCGCCAAAGAAAACGATGCCGCAGTCCGGGCCGGTCGCGCACTTCTCGATCGCGGCGCAGGCCGTCTCGAACGACATGTCCGCCGTCCCGTGCCGCGCGTAGCAATAGCGGCACGCCAGGTTGCAGCGGTCGGTCAGATGCAGCGTCAGATGCACGGAAACGCGCGGGGCGACGTCACGGCGGCGCGCCGACCACGCCCTCTTTCTTCAGGAACTCCACGAAATGCCGCACCTGCCGCCGCAGCTTGTCGCGGCTCTTCTCCCCTTTGATCGCCGCTTCCAGCCGCTCGGATTCCCACGAGGCACGCCGGGCTTGCTCCGACGACAACCCTTCCAATTTCGGTTGCGCCACGCCCGGATCCGCCAGCGGCTCGAAAAACACGCCGAAGACGGTCTTGTTCGTGGCCGGATGCTGGCCGTAGGCCTCCGCCACCTTGCGGGCCAGCGCGGCAAAATCAAAGGAATTGTTCACGCTGACCATGCGGCCCTGCCAGGTCCGGTAATCCCGCTGGGCCAGATAATCGACGTAGACGGCGCGCTCGGGATCGGCCCAATCGAACCGGACCGGTCGCGGTCCCAATTCGTTGCCTTTTTCCCAATCCCGAGGTCCGCTTGGCGGCTTGGCGTCTTCGGGTTTCTGGACCGGCGCCATCACGTTGTCCAGCTCCACGCCCTCTTGCAGCCGCAGTCCGGCCGCTTCCAGTTCGGTCCGGATCAGTTCCAGCGCCTCGTCCTCCGGCATGAACGTGGCGGGACACACCGAGATGCATCCGAACGACCCGCGGCCATCCTGATCCAGCGCCTCTTCCAGCATCGGGGCCACCACGGCGGCGGTTTTCCGCGCTTGTTGCGCGACCGCCGTCTCCGACGGTTGCGCATCCGGCGACGCCGCGGCGGGCGCAGCCACAGGCACGGCCTCGTCCGCCGCTTCGGCGCGCGGCGCCGTCGCCAGCGCCAGCAGGCCCAGCAGCGCCGCGAATCCGGACGACTGCTCCCAGCGCGCCGGCACGCGGGCCAACAACTCCGGCGTCCGCTGGATTTCGGCCAGCGTCGGATAGCCGGATGCGCCTCGATACGCCTGAACCGCCTGGATCTTCATGGCTTCTCTCCTTGCGTCTGGAAAACGGCGAAGGCTTCCTCGCTGGCCGGCAGGGCCGCACCGAAAAACAGATCAGCCGCCGCCTGGAAGCCCCGCATTTCAAAGGAGTCCGACGTCGCCACCGGCCACCAATTTTCCTTGTCCGACGGCGGCGCCGTCCGCCAAAAGGCCGCGCCGTAGCAACCGGGCCCGCAAATCAATCCGGCATATCCGACGATGCGCTGCGTTTCGTTGTTCCGCCGTAAATACTCCGGCTCGGGCACCGTCGTGGTGATTTCCAGCGCGGCGCCGCCGAAATTCGGTTGGCGGACCAGTTTCGCGCCGAACGACAGCTCCGCGCGGGCACGCTCTTCCGCGCAGCTCCGCAGATCCTCCAGCAATTCCGGCGCCATGAGCCGGCCTTCCCAGACCCGCAACTTGGCGGTCCATTCGCCGAGATCGCCGTCGATCTGGACGGCATCGATCCGGCGGTTCCACTCCAGCAGCCGCGCGTTCAGTTCCGGCTCCCGGCGGAGCAGGTCCGGCAGCGCCAGCCGTTCCGCCGGCGACAAGTCCGCCACGAGCTTCCGCGCGGCCGGCCCATCCGTCGCCGCCGCGAAACTCTCCCGCAACGCCGCCAGCTTTTCGTCGGCGAGCGGGACGTCGGCGAGATAGCGCGGCAGTTGCGCCTCGGGCACGCCCGCCAGCCGTTGCCGCACGCGGTCGCGCAGCCAGAGCCGCCCGCTGGCTCCATGTTCCCACAGCAGCTGCCGCGCCGCCCGGCCGCCGGCGTTGGCGTCCAGAAAGCTCCACGTATCCCGTTTCGTGGGCGGCAGATTCCCCTGTGCGAACAGTTGTTCGTTCAGAATCAGGAAAGCCTCGGATGTCAACCGTTCGGAGTCGTACGACTGCCGCCGATCGTCCGCGATCAGCGCTTCCCAGGCCGCGGCATGATCCGTCGCGCGCAAACCGGGCACGGGTTCCTTTCCCGCCCGGCGCGCGATCTGGTGGGCGATGCGCCCCCGGTCGTCCGCCCCGGAGAGCGAGACCGCATGGGCCAGCACTTCGCCGAGAACGTCGGCCAGCGGCGCCTCCTGCAGCTTGGCCTCCACCAGCGCCCGGTCGTATTGCCCATCCGCCAAGCAGACTTTCCGGCGTTCCGCCGGACAGTCCAGCGGCAGCGCTTCCAGCCGGTCCGCCGTTCGCCGCAATTTTTCCTGACGGTCCTTCGCGCGCTTTTCCTGCCGCTCGTTTTTCTGCGGAGCGGCAAACGCCTCCGCCTGCCGCCGCGCCTGCGCGGCGAATTCGCGGACCAAAGGCCGCGCCGCCGGCCCGCGGATGGCGGCATATTGCATCAGCAGCTCGGCCTTGTTGTTCCACGCGGAATCCACGTCGCCCTCGTCGGCGTCGGGCACAATCCACTTTTCCTCCAGGAGGAATTTCTCCAGCTCCGGCACCGCGCCCTGCCGGGCGCGCGCCAGCAGGTCGGCCACGGCCAGATTGTTGAACCCGGAATATCGTCCCGGCAAGGACAGCACCGCCCATTCCGCTTCCGTCGCCGCGCCGTGCGCCGCGAAAAATTCCCGCGCCTTGCGCGCCAGCTCGTCGTTCGCCAGCCGGCCGCCGTCGCCGTCCATCACCCACTTGGGCAGCAATTCCCGCAGCCAGCGCCGGGCCACTTCGCCCCGCGTGGCCGGGCGATCCAGCAGGGCATACTCTTCCACAAGGGGCACGCCGCGCCCGCGGCGCGCATTCCGTTCCGCCAGCGTCGGCGGATCGAGCCGGTCGCGATAAGGCCCGTCTTTTCCCACTTCCGCCCGATCCGCTTCCGTCAGCAGATCGTCCCCCTCCATCAGCGCCAGCAGGAACGGCACCGCCACCAAGCCCCGGACCCGCACGGCCATTTCCGCGTCGAGCGGCTCCATCACCTGCTCGCGCCAGCCCGACGGCGCGATCCACAGGACGGGCGGGTCCGTGTACACGTCTTCGCCGCCCCGCAAGCGCCGCAGGCCCGCCATGGCCGCCGCCTGGGCGCGGTCGGTTTCGCTCCATTCCGCGGCGCCCGCCGGCAACGCCGCGGGATCGGCGAGGCGCGCCTCGACTTTTTCCAGCAGGTGCCGGACCGCCGGCGTCCAGGTCCAGCCATCCGGATACTTCTCCAGCAGCCGCCGGATGCCGTCGCGGTAGGCCGTCCAGTCGGGATCGGCCCGGAACGCCCGGTACAGGTTCTCGTATTCGCCGTTCGCCACGAGGTTCATGGCCTCGCGCGCCACGTCCTCCGCGCCTCCGGCGCGCCGCGCCAACGCCTCCAGCAGGATCGTCGCGTTCGTCGCGTCGCCGCGTTGCCAAAGCCCGTACGCCAGCAGGAACAGGCGCCCCGGGTAGCGGTGCAGCCAGACCGGATCGCCCTCCCACTTCAGCGAATCGATGAATTGCGCCCCCTTCCGCGCGTCGCCCGCGGCATCTCCCGCGCTCCAAAAACCCCGACCCGCGGTTTCCGTCGGCGCCGGCGCAGCCAATGTCGTCGATTTTCGGGGCAAATCGATGAAATCGCCTTCCCGTTTGATCACGTCGAACGTCCGGCTCCCCTCCACCACCGCGGTCATGCGGACCGGCCGGCCCTGCTCGTCGCGCACTTCCGCCACCCGCCAGGCGTTGCCGCTCGCTTCCCACTCGCGCGGCAGCAGATCATCGACGCGCGGCTCGCCGCACAACACCTGGACGTAGTCCGCCGTGGACACGTCGGGCAGGCCGCAGGCATCGAACCGCGCGAAGATCTCGCCCCAGCCGTCCGGCGCGGGCGGGACCGCCCCCGCCCGCCACGCCAGCAGCAGCCCCCCGAGCATCGCCCCGATCGGGATCCGTACGTTCATCCTGCTTCTCCGCGCGCAACCCATTTCCGCCAAAGCTTGTTCCAGACTACCCCCGCCCCGCGCCGGTCGGCAAGCCCATTCCCCCCGCGAAAGTTTTTACGTTCCACGTAATTTTCCGGAAAAGTTTTTACGTTCCACGTAAAAATCGGGGCGGAGTTTTACGTAGTACGTAAAACCTCAATTAAAAAACGGCCCGGCGTTCAGCCGGGCCGTCGTTGTTCGGGACGCGGGGGCGTTCCGGATCAGGCGTCCGGCGTTTCCGCCGGCGTCCCGCCGCCGAGCTGGTCGCCGATCAGCTCTTCGGCGGAGATCGGTTCGGCCAAGGGCACCAGCTTGATGTTGCGGTACATCGAGAAGCCCGTGCCGGCCGGGATGACGTGGCCCATGATCACGTTCTCCTTGAACCCGTGCAGGTTGTCGATGCGCGCCAAGGTGGCGGCGTCGGTCAGCACCCGCGTGGTGTCCTGGAAGGAGGCGGCGGAGATGAAGCTTTCCGTCTCGAGGCTGGCCTTGGTGATGCCCAGCAGCAGCGGCGAGGCCTCGGCGGGCTTGCGGCCCTCTTCGGACACGCGGCGGTTGACCTCGATGAAGTTCTGCTTCTCGACCTGCTCGCCCCACAGGAAGCCGGTGTCGCCGGGTTCCGTGATGCGGACCTTGCGGAGCATCTGGCGGACGATGATCTCGATGTGCTTGTCGTTGATTTCGACGCCCTGGAGGCGGTAGACCTCCTGGACTTCGTTCACGAGGTATTCCTGCAGTTCCTGCGGGCCGCAGACTTCGAGGATTTCCTGCGGGACGACGGGGCCTTCCGTCAGCGGCTGGCCCTTCTTCACGCGGTCGCCGGCGTACACCACGATGTGCTTGTTCAGCGGGATCAGGTGTTCCTCGGCGTCGCCCGTGATGGAATCGCGCACCAGCAGCTTGCGGCGGCCGCGGGCGTTGCCGCCCATTTCGACCACGCCGTCGATCTTGGCGATTTCCGCCGCGTCCTTGGGCTTGCGGGCCTCGAACAGCTCGGACACGCGCGGCAAGCCGCCGGTGATGTCCTTGGTGCGGGCCTGCTTGCGCGGGGTCTTGGCGACGACCGCGCCGGCGAAGACCGAATCGCCCTTGGCGACGACCACGTGGGCGCCGGCGGGCATGGTGTAGGACGCCAGGATCTTCTTGGAGTCGGCCGGATCGCGGATGATGAGCTGGGGATGGATTTCTTCCTTGTGCTCCAGGATCACCAGATCCTCCATGCCCGTCGCCTCGTCCTTTTCCTTGCGGACGGTGACGCCCATGATGAAGTCGCGGTGGTCCACCTTGCCGCGGTATTCGCTCAGGATGGGCACGTTGTACGGATCCCACTTGGCGATCGAAGCGCCCTTCTTGACGGCGTCGCCGTCGCCGGCGGCCAGCACGCTGCCCAGGGGCACGGTGTGGCGTTCGAGTTCGCGGCCGTCCTTGTCGTACAGCACGACCATGCCGCTCTTGTTCAGGACGATGAAGGTGCGCCCCGCGTCCGCCGGACCCGGCACGACGTAGAGCTCTTCGTACTTGATCACGCCGTCGTGCTTCACGACGATTTCCGGCTGCTTGAAGGTGCTGCTGGCCGTGCCGCCGATGTGGAAGGTCCGCATCGTCAGCTGCGTGCCCGGCTCGCCGATGGACTGCGCGGCGATGATGCCGGTGGCCTCGCCGAGCACGGCCTGGCGGCCGTTGGCCAGGTTGCGGCCGTAGCACTTCGCGCAGATGCCGCGCTTGGATTCGCAGGTCAGCACGCTGCGGATCTTGACGCTCTCGAGTTCGGCGCGGCGGATCTTCTCCACCACCTTCTCGTCGATCTCGTAGCCGGCGGCCACGATGATCTCGCCCGAGCGCGGATCGCGGATGTCGTCCACCGACGTGCGGCCGAGGATGCGCTGGGCCAGCGGGACGAGTTCTTCGTCGCCCTGCATGATCGCCTGCACTTCGATGCCGTTGAGCGTGCCGCAGTCCTGTTCGACCACGATCACGTCCTGGGAGACGTCGACCAGCTTGCGGGTCATGTAGCCCGAGTCGGCGGTCTTCAGCGCGGTGTCGGCCAACCCCTTGCGGGCGCCGTGCGTGGAGATGAAGTATTCCAGCACGCTGAGGCCTTCGCGGAAGTTCGCGAGAATCGGGCGCTCGATGATTTCGCCGGAGGGCTTGGCCATCAGGCCGCGCATGCCGGCCAGCTGGCGGATCTGCTGGCGGTTGCCGCGCGCGCCGGAGTCCACCATCATGAACAGCGGGTTCACGTCGGTGCGCGACTCGTTGAATTCCATCGCCCGGAACATCTGCCCGGCGATTTCGTCCGTGGCGTGGGTCCAGATGTCGATGATCTTGTTGTAGCGTTCGCCGTCGGTGATGATGCCCTTGCGGTACTGCGCTTCGACCTCGGCCAGCGACTTGCGCGCGGCCTCGACGGTCTTGGCCTTCGCTTCCGGCACGATCATGTCCACGATGCCGATGGAGATGCCCGCCAGGGTCGCGTGCTCGAACCCGAGGTCCTTCACGCGGTCCAGGGTGTGCACCGTCTCCAGGTGGCCGGCCACCTGGTAGCAGCGGCGGATCAGTTCCTCGAGCTTCTTCTTGGGCACGGGGGCGTTGAAGAAGCCCATGCCGGCCGGCCAGATCTCGTTGAAGAACACGCGGCCGACGGTCGTGGTGATGGTCGACTGGTCCTTGACCCCGTACTTCGTTTCGACCTGGTAGTCCGGGTTCTTGAAGCGGATGCGGTCGTGCACCTTCAGCACGCCCTCGTCGTAGGCCGTGTGCACCTCGTGGGCGTCGCCGAAGATCGGCAGATGCTCGATCGCGCCGGGCACCTTCGCCTGGCGCGCGCGCAGGCGCTCCTGCTGCGAATCCACCGTCAGGTAGTAGCAGCCCAGCGCGATGTCCTGCGTCGGCGTCGTGATCGGCTTGCCGCTCGACGGCGAGAAGATGTTGTTCGGCGCCAGCATGATCAGCTTGCTTTCCATCTGGGCCTCGATGGACAGCGGCACGTGGACGGCCATCTGGTCGCCGTCGAAGTCGGCGTTGTAGGCCGTGCAGACGAGCGGATGGATGCGGATGGCTTCGCCCTCGATCAGCACCGGCTCGAAGGCCTGGATGGAGAGGCGGTGCAGCGTCGGCGCGCGGTTGAGCATGACGGTGTGGCCGCGGGTGACCTCGTCGAGGATGTCCCAGACCTGGTCTTCCTCGCGCTCGATCATCTTCTTGGCGCTGCGCACGGTGTGCACCACGCCCATCGCCTTGAGGCGGCGGATGATGAAGGGCTCGAACAGCACGAGCGCCATCTTCTTGGGCAGGCCGCACTGGTTCATGCGCAGGTTCGGCCCGATCACGATCACGGAACGGCCCGAGTAGTCCACGCGCTTGCCCAGCAGGTTCTGGCGGAACCGGCCCTGCTTGCCCTTGAGCATGTCGGACAGGGACTTCAGCGGGCGGTTGCCCGCGCCGGTGACGGCGCGGCCGTGCCGGCCGTTGTCGAACAGGGCGTCGACCGCTTCCTGCAGCATGCGCTTTTCGTTGCGGACGATGACGTCCGGCGTCTTGAGCTGCAGCAGGTTGCGCAGGCGGTTGTTGCGGTTGATGACGCGGCGGTACAGGTCGTTCAGGTCGCTGGTCGCGAAGCGGCCGCCCTCGAGGGGCACCAGCGGGCGCAGGTCCGGCGGAATCACCGGCAGCACCTGCAGGATCATCCATTCCGGCCGCGTGTGGCTGGTCCGGAAGGAGTCGATGATCTTCATCCGCTTGGTCAGCTTCTTGCGGGTCTGCTTGCTGCGCGTGCTTTCCAGCTCGGTTTCGAGGCGTTCGAGCTCCTCGGCCAGGTCGATCTGGGCCAGGATCTCGCGGACGCCCTCGGCGCCCATGCGGGCGACGAACGTCTCGCCGTACTTTTCCAGCGCCTCGTGGTACTCGTCCTCGTTGAGGAGCTGGCGCGCCTGCAGCGGCGTGTCGCCCGGATCCACGACGATGTAGTCCTCGTAGTAGAGCACGCGCTCGAGCTCGCGGGAGCTCATGTCCAGCACCGTCGCCAAGCGGCTCGGGGCGCACTTGAAGAACCACAGGTGCGAGACGGGCACGGCCAGCTCGATGTGGCCCATGCGCTCGCGGCGCACGCGGGCCAAGGTCACTTCCACGCCGCAGCGGTCGCAGACGATGTTCTTGTGCTTGATGCGCTTGTACTTGCCGCACGAGCATTCCCAGTCCTTCGTCGGCCCGAAGATGCGCTCGCAGAACAAGCCGCCTTTTTCGGGCTTGAACGTGCGGTAGTTGATCGTCTCGGGGTTCTTGACTTCGCCGTGGCTCCACGACCGGACCGTCTCCGGCGACGCGAGGGTGATGCTGACGAAGTCGAAGCCGGGCTGGCTTTCCGTATCGAATATGGGCTTGGCAGGAACGTTGTTTTCCACCGGGGGCCTCCTCTAGTGAACGATGAACATGGCGGACGCGGATCAGGCTTCTTCGCGGCGCTGCACGCGGATGTCCAGCGCCAGGCTCTGGATTTCCTTCATGAGCACGTTGAACGACTCCGGCACGCCCGCTTCCAGGGAATTGGTGCCCTTGACGATCGATTCGTAGATGCGGGTGCGGCCGGCGACGTCGTCGCTCTTGACCGTGAGCAGCTCCTGCAAGGCGTAGGCGCAGCCGTAGGCTTCCATCGCCCACACTTCCATTTCGCCGAAACGCTGGCCGCCGTACTGCGCCTTGCCGCCCAGCGGCTGCTGGGTCACCAGGCTGTAGGGGCCGACGGCGCGCGCGTGGATCTTGTCGCTGACCAGGTGGTGCAGCTTGAGCATGTAGATCACGCCCACGACCACGCGCTGGTCGAACGGCTCGCCCGTGCGCCCGTCGTAGAGCGTCGTCTTGCCGTCGTCCGGCAGGTTCGCCTGCTTCATCAGCTCCCAGATCTTGGCCTCGGGGCAGCCGTCGAACACCGGCGTGGCCGCGTGCAGCCCCAGGATCTTGCAGGCGATGCCCAGATGCGTCTCGAGCACCTGGCCCACGTTCATGCGCGACGGCACGCCCAGCGGGTTCAGCACGATGTCCACCGGCGTCCCGTCCGGCATGAAGGGCATGTCTTCCTCCGGCAGCACGCGGGCGACGACGCCCTTGTTGCCGTGGCGGCCCGACATCTTGTCGCCGACGCTCAGCTTCTTCTTGCTGGCGATGTAGACCTTGACCTGCTTGATGATGCCGGCCTCGGCCTCCTCGCCGCTTTCCAGGCGCAGCGCCATGTTCTCGCGGTCGTCCTTGAGCTGCGCGAACTTGGAGCTGTATTCGCCGATGATGTTGCTGATCTTCTGCTGGATCGGGCTCGGATCGATCGCGATCACGTCGTAGGCCGCCGCCAGCTTGCGCAGCAGGGTCTTGGTGATCTTGCGGTTGGCGGGGATGATGATCTCGCCCGTTTCGCCGTTGACGACGTCCAGCGGGATCTTTTCGCCCAGCAGGATGTTCGAGAGCGCGTCGGTCAGGTTCTCGGTGATCTCCGCCTCGCGGCGGTCGAATTCCTCGAGCATCTGCTTCTGCTGCTTGCGGCGCTCGTTGGCGCTCATCTTGGTCCGCTGCGGCAGGTCGCGCGACGTGGTCTTCACGTCCATCACGATGCCGTAGGTGCCGCTCGGGACCGTCAGCGAAGTGTCGCGCACTTCCGCGGCCTTCTCGCCGAAGATCGCGCGCAGGAGCTTCTCTTCCGGCGCCAGCTCGGTCTCGCTCTTGGGCGTGATCTTGCCGACGAGGATGTCGCCCGGCTTCACTTCCGCGCCGATGCGCACCACGCCGTCCAGGCCGAGGTTCTTGAGGGCTTCCTCGCCCACGTTCGGGATGTCGCGCGTGATTTCCTCGGGGCCCAGCTTGGTGTCGCGGGCGCCGCACTCGAATTCCTCGACGTGCACGGAGGTGAACACGTCCTCGGAGACCAGCCGCTCGTTGAGCAGGATGGCGTCTTCGAAGTTGTAGCCGCACCAGGGCATGAACGCCGCCAGCACGTTGCGGCCGATGGCGAGTTCCCCGCTGTCCGTGAGCGGGCCGTCCGCGAGGACGTCGCCCTTCTTGATCTTCTGGCCCTTGCGGACGATGGGCCGCTGGTTGATGCAGGTGCCCGCGTTCGAGCGGGTGAACTTGCGCAGCTCGTAGGCCTGGTAGTCCTCCGCCGGCGTCTTCTTGGTCGGCACGGCGCCGTCCTTGGAGACGACCACGCGGTCCGCGGAGACGTAGGCCACCTTGCCGGCCTCGCGGGCGATGACCATCACGCGGCTGTCGCGGGCCACGCGGCCCTCGATGCCCGTCGCCACGAAGGGCGCCTCGGTGCGCAGCAGCGGCACGGCCTGGCGCTGCATGTTCGCGCCCATCAGGGCCCGGTTGGCGTCGTCGTGCTCCAGGAACGGGATCAGGCCCGCCGCCACGGACACCACCTGCTTGGGCGAAACGTCCATGTAGTTGCAGCGGCCGGCTTCCACCTCGAGGAATTCCCCGCGGTAGCGGCCCGCCACCGTTTCCTTCGCGAACGACCCGTCCGCGTTCAGCGGCGCGTTCGCCTGGGCGATGACGTAGTTCTCTTCCTGGTCGGCCGTCAGGTAGTCCACCTGTTCGGAAACCTTGCCGTGCACCACGCGGCGGTACGGCGTCTCGATGAAGCCGAACTCGTTCACGCGGGCGTACATCGACAGCGACGAGATCAGGCCGATGTTCGGCCCTTCCGGCGTCTCGACCGGGCAGATGCGGCCGTAGTGCGAGGAATGCACGTCGCGGACTTCGAAGCCCGCGCGCTCGCGGCTGAGGCCGCCCGGCCCCAGGGCGCTCAGGCGCCGCTTGTGGGTCAGCTCGGCCAGCGGATTCGTCTGGTCCATGAACTGGCTGAGCTGGCTGCGCCCGAAGAAATCGCGGATCACCGCGGCCAGGGCCTTGGGATTGATCAGCTTCTGCGGGGTGAGTTTTTCCGCCTGCTGGTCGAACACCGTCATGCGCTCGCGCACCAGGCGCTCCGTGCGGGCCAGGCCCACGCGGCACTGGTTCTCCACCAGCTCGCCCACCGTGCGGATGCGGCGGCTGCCGAGATGGTCGATGTCGTCGATCGTCCCTTCGCCCCGGCGCAGGTTGATCAGGTACTTCACCGCGGCCACGAAGTCTTCCTTCTCCAGCACGCGGCTCTCGTTCTTGGGATCGAGCCCCAGCTTCTGCTGGATCTTGTAGCGGCCCACGCGGCCCAGGTCGTAGCGGCGCGGATCGAAGAAAATGCGCTTGAGCAGCTGGCGCGCGTTCGACGTCGTCGGCGGGTCGCCGGGGCGCAGCTTGTGGTAGATGTCCTTCAGCGCGTCGTCGGCGTTCGCCGACGCGTCCTTGCGGACGCTCTTGAGCAGCAGGCCTTCGTCCCAGGACACGTCCACGACGTTCAGCGCGCCGATGCCGGCCGCCTGCAGCTGCTTGAGCAGCTCTTTCGTGACGGGTTCGAACTTCTTGACCAGGACGCTCTGGCTGTCGGCGTCCACCACGTCGGTCTTCACCACGCGGTTTTCGAGCTGCTCGGCCTTCGGCTTGGCCACGTCGAGCTTCTCGAACTTGTAGAACAGGCCCAGCAGCTCGTCGTCCGTGCCGTAGCCCAGCGCGCGCAGGAACGTCGTCGCCAGGAACTTGCGGCGGCGCTTCTTGCGGTCCAGGTAGATGTTCAGCAGGTCGGAGGTGTCGAACTGCACTTCGACCCACGAGCCGCGGTCCGGGATGATCCGGAACGAATGCAGCAGCGTGCCGTTCGCGTGGACGGACTGCTCGAAGCAGATGCCCGGCGAGCGGTGCAGCTGGCTGACGATGACGCGTTCGGCGCCGTTGATGATGAACGTGCCCTGCTCGGTGATGAGCGGGACCTCGCCCATGAAGACGGTTTCCTCGCGGACTTCGGCCTGGGTCTTCAGGCGGAAGGTCACGTGCAGCGCCGCCGTGTGCGACTCCCCTTCCTTGAGGCTCTCGAACGCGGACTGCTTGGGCGGCGTGACCTCGTACTTCACGAAATCCAAGGTGCAGTGCCCATCGTAGCTCTCGATGGGGAACACCTCCTTGAACACCGCCTGCAGGCCGACGGGCTTCCGCCGGTTCGACGGCGCGTCCATCTGCAAGAAATCCCGGTACGAGCGCGTCTGGATCTCGATCAGATCCGGCAGCTCGACCACGTCCGACAACCGGCCAAAATTCATCCTGTCAACCATCCGGGTCACCTATCGTTCAAGGGTGGAAACCGCGAAAACCAAAAGACGGGCGCACCCCGGGCGCGCGTTTCCGCGCCCCGGGGCGGCCGTCACACGACGTCGTGCGACTACTTGATGGTGACTTTGGCGCCGGCAGCTTCGAGCTGCTTCTGGATCTTCTCGGCCTCGTCCTTCGCGACGTTTTCCTTGACCGGCTTCGGGGCGCCCTCGACCAGGTCCTTGGCTTCCTTCAGCCCCAGGCCCGTGATCGCGCGGACTTCCTTGATGACGGCGATCTTCTGCGCGCCGGCGCTCGTCAGCTCGACGGTGAATTCCGTCTTCTCTTCCGCGGCGGCAGCCCCGCCGCCGGCGGCCGGCGCGGCCGCGACCGCCACGGGGGCGGCGGCGGAAACGCCCAGACGGGCTTCCAGCGCCTTGACCAACTGCGAAAGTTCCAAGACCGAAATCGTCTCGATCCAGTCCACGAATTCCGCCATCTTGCCTTCCAATTTCACTTCATCGCTCATGGGTTTGCTCTCCTGATCCTTGTTTTTTAAATCCGTGATGGGGGTCTCCGCCTCGTGCCTAGGCGGCGGTCTTCTTCTCCGCGGCGGCCTTCAGCACGTACACCAGGCTCGCCAGTTTTTGGCTCATCACGCCAACCAAATTCGACATCGGGGCCGCGATCGTGCCGACCAGCATGCCCTGCAGCACCTTCTTGGGCGGCAGCGTCGCCAACGCCTCGACGTCCGCCGCGCTCAGCACGGCGCCGTCCAGATGCCCCAGCTTGACCACGGGGATCTTGTTGTTGGCCTTGATGAACTCGCGCAGCGCCTTGGCCGCGGCGGCCACGTCGCCCGCGCCGAACACGAGGGCGGTCGGCCCTTTCAGGCCGGCTTCGATCCCGGCGTAGCCCAATTCCTGCGCCACGAAGCGGAACAGGCGGTTGGGCACCACCTGGAACCGGGCGTCCGTCTCGCGCAGCTTGCGCCGCAACGTCGCCGTCTTCGCCGTGTCCATGTGCGTGAAGTCGGTCAGGATCGCGAACGTCGCGCCCGCGAGCTGTTCCTTGATTTCCCTGGCAATCGCTTGTTTTTCGGGTCTCATGGTCTTTCTTCCGGTTGAAGGGGGGATTACGCGATCTCGCGGGGGTCCAGGCGCAGCCCGGGGCCCATCGTCGAGGTGATCGTCGCCCGCTTGATGAACACGCCTTTGGCCGCCGCCGGCCGCGCCGCGTTCAGCGCGTCCACGACCGCCTGGCAGTTGGCCCGCAGCGCGGCCAGGTCGAACGACAGCTTGCCGAAGGGCACCATCACGTTGCCGTGGCGGTCCATGCGGAATTCCACGCGGCCGGCCTTGCAGGCCTTCACCGCCGCCGCCGTGTCGTCGCTGACCGTGCCGGTCTTGGGATTCGGCATCAGGCCGCGGGGACCGAGCACCTTGCCCAGCTTGCGGACTTCCTTCATCGCGTCGGGCGTGGCCACCGCCACGTCGAAATCGGTGAAGCCGCCCGCCACCTGGGCGATGACGTCCTCGTAGCCCACGACGTCCGCGCCGGCGGCGCGCGCGGCGTCGGCCGCCGGGCCGTTGGCGAACACCAGGACGCGGACGGTCTTGCCCGTGCCGTGCGGCAGCGTCACCGTGCCGCGCACCGCCTGGTCGCTCTTGGTCGGGTCCACGCCGAGCCGGAACGCGACTTCCGCCGTCGCGTCGAACTTCGTCGTCGGGTTGTCCTGCAGCAGCTTCAGCGCGCCCTCGATGGTGTAGAGGGTCTCGCGGTCCACCTTGGCCGCCGCCTGCTTGTACTTTTTGCCGTGAAATGCCATGGTCGCCTTACTCCACTTCGATGCCCATGCTGCGCGCCGTGCCGGCCACCATGCGCACCGCATGATCCTCGTCGAACGCGTTGAGATCCTTCATCTTGAGCTTGGCGATCTCCGCCAGCTGCTGCTTCGACACCTTGCCGACCTTGTCGCGGTTCGGCACGCCGGAGCCCTTGGCGATGCCGGCGGCCTTCTTCAGCAGCGACGCCGCCGGGGGCGTCTTGGTGATGAACGTGAAGCTCTTGTCCTGGTAGACGGTGATCACCACCGGGATGACCATGCCGGCTTCCTTCTGGGTCGCGGCGTTGAATTCCTTGCAGAACGCCATGATGTTGACGCCCTGCTGGCCCAGCGCCGGACCCACCGGAGGCGCGGGGTTCGCCTGCCCCGCCGGGATCTGCAATTTGACGATGCCTGTGATTTTCTTTGCCATAAATGTCCGCCCGGGCCTATTCGCCCCTCTCCACCTGCCAATATTCCAATTCCACCGGCGCCGTCCGTCCGAAGATCGAAACCGACACCTTCAGTTTCCCGCGTTCGGGATCCACTTCTTCCACCAGACCGGTGAAACTCAGGAACGGCCCGTCCGTGATCTTGACCGATTCGCCCGGCTCGAAGACCACCTTCGGCTTGACCCGTTCCTTCTTTTCCTCGATCTGCTGCAAAATCTGCGCGACCTCGTCCGGCCGCAGCGCCACCGGCCGGTCGCCGCCGATGAACCCGATCAGCCCCGGCGTCGCCTGGATGAAGCTCCACGGCTTTTCCAGCAGCTGCCGGTTCTCGTCGTACAGCGCCATCTGGATCAGCACGTAGCCGGGGAAGAATTTCCGCGTCTGCGTCGTCCGCTTGCCCTGCTTGACTTCGGAAACCTTTTCCGTCGGGATCAGCACCTCGCCGACGTAGTCCTGCATCTCCTCGATCTGGATGCGCCGGATCAGGTTTTCCCGCACCTTCCCCTCCTGGCCGGACAGGGCGTGCAACACGTACCATTTCTTTTCCATGACGGCGCCGCGCTCCTAGATCGCCAGCCGCATCAGTTCGCGCAACGCGAGGTCGCAGACCGCGACGAACCCGCCGAGCAGCGCCACCGACAGGATCACCACCACGGTGGAGTCGAACAGCTCCGGCCGCGTCGGCCACGCGCACTTCTTCAGCTCCGCGCTCACTTCGCCGAAGAATCCGCGCACCGCTCCGATGCTCTCTGCAATCTTGCTCATGTCGTTCGCCTTTCCGTCCGCCGCAGGTTCCGGCCGCCCTCCTCGCGGAGTTGGCAGGCCAGGAGGGACTTGAACCCCCAACAACCGGTTTTGGAGACCGGTGCTCTGCCAAATTGAGCTACTGGCCTGTGGGCTGCCTGGGCCGGAACGGGTTGCCGGTCCCGGACTACTTCGCCTCGCGGTGCAACGTGTGCTTGCGCTCCGCCGGGCAATACTTCTTCAGTTCCAAGCGCTCCGTCTTGGTCTTCTTGTTCCGGCTGTTCACGTAGTTGCGCCGTTTGCACTCCGTGCACGCCAGCGTGATGTTTTCCCTGGGCATGGTTCAAACTCCCGGTGCGGGATCCGGGGGGCGGCGCGTCGCCGCGACCGCCCCGCAAGGTCCCGGAACCTTTATTCCACGATCTCCGCCACGACGCCGGCGCCGACCGTGCGGCCGCCTTCGCGGATGGCGAAGCGCATGTTCTTCTCCATGGCGATCGGCGTGATCAGCTGCACGTCCATGTCGATGTTGTCGCCCGGCATCACCATCTCGACGCCCTCGGGCAGCGTCACGTCGCCGGTCACGTCCGTCGTGCGGAAGTAGAACTGCGGACGGTAGCCCTTGAAGAACGGGGTATGGCGCCCGCCTTCTTCCTTGCTCAGCACGTACACGCTCGCCTTGAACTTCTTGTGCGGGGTGATCGAGCCGGGCTTGGCCAGCACCTGGCCGCGCTCCACGTCTTCCTTCTTCGTGCCGCGCAGCAGCGCGCCGATGTTGTCGCCCGCCTGGCCCTGGTCCAGCAGCTTGCGGAACATTTCCACGCCCGTCGCCACCGTCTTCTGCGTGTCCTTCAGGCCGACGATCTCGACTTCTTCGCCGACCTTGAGGATCCCGCGCTCGACGCGGCCGGTCACCACGGTGCCGCGGCCTTCGATCGAGAACACGTCTTCGATCGGCATCAGGAAGGGCAGGTCCAGGGGGCGCGCCGGCTCCGGCACGAACGTGTCGATCGCGTCCATCAGCTCCTGGATGCACTTGCAGTCCTCGCTGTTGGGATCCGTCGACTGCAGCGCCTTCAGCGCGCTGCCGCGGATGATCGGGGTCGAGTCGCCGGGGAATTCGTACTTGTTGAGCAGCTCGCGGATTTCCATCTCGACGAGGTCCAGCAGTTCCGGATCGTCCACCGTGTCCACCTTGTTCAGGAAGACGACGATCGCAGGCACGCCCACCTGGCGGGCCAGCAGGATGTGCTCGCGCGTCTGGGGCATCGGGCCGTCGGAAGCGCTGACCACGAGGATCGCGCCGTCCATCTGCGCCGCGCCGGTGATCATGTTCTTGACGTAGTCCGCGTGGCCGGGGCAGTCGACGTGCGCGTAGTGGCGGTTCGCCGTCTGGTATTCCACGTGGCTCGTCGCGATCGTCAGGATCTTCGTCTTGTCGCGGCGGCCCTGCGACTCGGAGGCCTTCGCCACCTGGTCGTAGCTGATGTAGTTCGCCAAGCCCTTCAGGCTCTGCGTGTAGGTGATCGCCGCCGTCAACGTCGTTTTGCCGTGGTCGACGTGTCCGATCGTGCCGACGTTCACGTGGGGCTTGGTCCGTTCGAATTTATCCTTGGCCATGGAGGGGTCTCCTGTTTTTCTTTTTTAAATCTCGGGCTCCGTCGCCGGCGCCGTCCTGTTTCCACCGTTCAAATCTCTTCCGTATTGGAGCCTGCGAGCGGGATTGAACCGCTGACCTCGTCCTTACCAAGGACGTGCTCTGCCAACTGAGCTACACAGGCACTCGCCACGCTCCCATGCGCCCGCCGCCCAAAGACAGACGGGCACAAGACAAAACGCAACCGCTCCTTAGGGTTTCCCGGAGAGGCTCGGAAAGCGCTAAATCTTGTGTCTGACGCTATGTTCAACTTCTGGAACCGCTTACCGGCAGTTCCAAATGTCGCGCCGCATCATACCCCGCCGCCGCCGCCTGTCAACGTTTTTTGAAGACAATTTCGTTTTTCCGGGTTTTTCCCCGTTCCAGGCCGTTTTTCCGGCCTACCGCACCCCGATCTTGTACCGGCCGGGGCCCTTGTCGCTGATCCGGAAGGCCGTGGCGTTGCGCACCTGGCCCAGTTCGACGTCGTATTTCTCCCCCGGCGCGAGTTGGCGCGCCACGCGATACTCCGTCTTGGCCCCGCCTTCGCGCACCCACATCGTCATGACGATCACGGAACCCGACTTGCACTCGAAGCGCACTTTCTGGATCGACCGGTTCACGACGATCTCCCGCGCCTCCGATTTGTCCGTCGCCGTCACGTCCGCCACCACGTGCCAATCCGCCAGCGCCGTCGTCGCGCCCAGCGCCAGCACCGCCGCCATCGCCATCCACGTCTTCATGCTTGTCTCCGTTCCGGGCCCCCAAGGCCCCATGTTTTTGCCGCACGATAGCACGCGCCCCCGGCGCGATCAATCCCCGCCCGCGCTTTTCCGCTGGCCTCCCGCCCCCGCTTTGGGCCATAAAGGGCCCCATGAAGAAAAGCAAGCCGGCCCCGTTCCCCCTCCGCCCCTGCTACGCCCTCCTGCTCGTCGCCGTCGCCGGGCTCCTGGGACTCCTCGCCCAACCGCGGCCCGGCTTGCGCGTCGCGCGCCTCCAGCCCGTCCTCGCTCCCGCGGACGGCGCCCGCCCCTCCGCCGTTCCCGACCGCATCCGCGTCGCCACCTACAACCTCGAGCACTTCACCGACGGCCGCCGCGACGGGCCCGACCGCACGCCCGCGGTCTTCATGACCCACGCCCGCGACGCCGCCGCGATCATCGCCGAGGCCGATCCCGACGTCCTCGTCCTGCAGGAAGTCGAGAACGGCCGGGCCCTCGAATACCTCAACGCCCAGTTCGACCGCCCCTACGACTACGTCTACGTCTCCAAGCTGCGCCAAACCTCCGGCGAAATCGAACGCCTCAACCTCGCCCTGTTCTCGCGCCTGCGCCCGCACAACGTCCGCCAGCTCGAGTTCTACGCCCTCGGCGGCAAGAGCCGCCCTGCGCGCGGCGCCCTCGCCGCCGAGTTCGACCTCGGCGGCGGCGCCAACCTCCTCGTCTACGACGTCCACCTCAAATCCAACTACGGCGAAGCCGTGCGCAACCAGGCCCAGCGCGGCATCGCCCTCCACCACGTCGCCGCCGACGCCGTCGCCGAAACCTTCCAGAACGCCGTCCGCAGCAACGCCACCTATGCCCTCATCCTCGGCGACACCAACGTCGATCCCGACAACGAAGCGTTCGCCGCCGATCCCTCCCTCGAGCCCCTCGCCGGCGCCTATCTCGACCTCTGGCGCGGCCGGCCCATCGCGGAACGCACCACCATCCCCACGCGCCAGCCCGGCCCCGAAGGCGATCCGCTGATGGTCTTTCCCCCCGCCGCCTTCGACCGCATCTTCGCCTCGAAGAACCTCGGCGGCGGCGGCCCGTGGCGCGCCGCCCCGCCCCAGGCCGTCCAGAAGGGCACCGATACCGCCAACAACCTGACCCCGCCCGGCATCGACGGCCACGTCTCCGACCACTATCTCGCCTACGTCGATCTCGAACGCGCCCGGCCCTGACGCCGGCCCCGCCGCGGACCGGCGCGGAAAAGTTTTTACGTTCTACGTAAAACCGGGTGCAAAGTTTTTACGTTCTACGTAAAACTCAACGCGGCGCGGGCTTTTCGAGGCCTTTCAGCAGGAACGGCCAGACCACGAAGATCCAGATCGGATTCGCCGCCGCCAGGACGTACGACGCGAATTCCAGGCCCACATACGGCGCCAGCAGCCGCGGCAGGTTGCCGATCATCAGCGCGAGCCCCAGCACGCCGACCGCCACCGCCACGATCCGGTAGCCGCCCAGCTTCGCCGGGTCGTAGCGCACGTGCTTGCGCTCGAAACTCCACGCCCAGAAAAAGCCCAGCACGCCCCAGACCGACCGGAACGCATCCTTCGAGAAAT
Source organism: Verrucomicrobia bacterium UBA2281 (assembly GCA_002347655.1). Lineage (GTDB taxonomy): Bacteria > Verrucomicrobiota > Kiritimatiellia > CAIQIC01 > Lenti-01 > Lenti-01. The sequence continues at coordinate 231,216 of DDWR01000024.1, forward strand.
TCGGATCGCTGCCTTCGGGCATGGGCTTGAAGCGCACGAACGCCCACGCCGCCAGCGCGACGAGCACCGCCCCGGCCAGCACGAGCCAGCGCTTGCCGGGATTCCGCTCCGTCCAGTCGTAGAGCGCCCCCATGAGCCACACCGCCGGGATCGCCAAGAGCAGCGAACCGGCCACGTCCACCGGCGTGTGCACGCCCAGCACCATCCGCGAGAACGCCATCAGGCCGATCCAGGCCAGCGCCGGCACCCACAGCCACCAGCGGCGAACCGCCGCCGCCAGCCCGCCCCACAGCAGCGCCGTGTTCGCCGTGTGGCCGCTCGGGAAGGAATAGCCGAACGCGCCGTATTGCGCCGCCGGAACCGGCCAGATCGCCGGATCGCGCAGCCACGGCCGCGGCACGCAGAGCGTGCTCTTCAGCGCGCCCGTCAGCAGGTCGCCCGTCGCCAGCGCGAAGCCCATCCGGTACGCCAGGCGCGCCCCGAAGAGCCAGAAGACCGATCCGGCAATGGCCAAGATCCAGAATCCTTCCCCGCCCCGCGTCACCCCGAGGAAAAAGTCCGCGATCGCCGGCGTGCGCCACGCCTGCAGCCGCTTCAGGAATTCCAGTCCCAGCATGTTCATAAACCCACCTTCCTCATTCAGGAGCATGGTAGCAGGCCCATGTTCCCATGTCCACCCGGACGCGGTCGATGTACAGTTGTTTATAAACATCTGTACAGTTTCGGGCGGGCATGGCATCCTTCATCCGCATGAAACACGTCCCGGCCATCGGCTTGAATCCCACCTTGTGGCGCACCTGCAAAATGCTGGCGGGACGCAAGCGAATCCAATTGTTGCGCGCGCTTTGCGAACGGCCGGGCCAATGCGTCAAAGATCTGGGCGAGGCGGTCGGAATAAAGCGGTCCGATGCCAGCCAGGAATTGCGCCGCATTCAGTCCCGTGGACTTCTGAAAGCCAAACGGCAAGGACTTCCGCTGATCTATCGCCTGGAACCGGACCCGCAGGTGTCGTCCGCTGCGCCGTTGCTCAAGAGCCTCCAAGCCGCCATGCGCGCGTATCCCCCCAGTCGCGATGCCGACATCGTCCAAATGGCCATGGGGCTTGCGAACGAACGAAGATTGACCATCGTCAAAACCTTGCGCGCGCAACATGGCTCGATCGGGGAACTACAACGCCGCTTGGGTTACTCGCGCTCGGCGCTCCACCAGCATTTGCAGGTCCTGGTCCAGAGCGGATTCATCGCCAAGCGCCAAGGCGTTTACCGTTTCCGGTCCCCGGCCCATCCGGTAGGACGCGTCCTCATTCGGTTGTTGCGGCAAACCTGACCGACATCCATCGGCCATTGTTGCCCCGACAGTTGTTTATAAACATCTGTACAATGCAATTTCGGCCGACGGTGGCGCGAAAATGGACATCCGCCGGACCCACACAAGCAAAACGGCGGGATGGCATGGTGCCATCCCGCCGTAATTTCCCTTGTATTCCGCTATTCCGCCACGACGGGCAGCTGCTCCGGCGCGATACCGCGCAGCAACGTGGCCAGGATCGCCGCCGGCGCCAAGCCCAGCGTCGCGCCTTCCGCTGCGGAGACTTCCGGCTCGCCCTGCGGCTTGAGCGCCGCGTCCAGCGCCACCGTCAGTCCCGGCGCGCGGTAGACGTAGCCCGCGCCCTGCGGCGCCAGCAGGTGCGTCGCGCCGCCGAAGCGGCCCGCGATTTTCCGCGCCGCGCCCGCGCCCGTGATCCGGAACGCGTTGTCGGCCTGCGCGTCGAATTCGCTCTTCGCGACGTAGAGCCGGGGCTTGTCCTGGTAGGGCCGGCCCGCCGTCGGACAGAACGTCGCGCAGTTGCCGCACTCGTTGCAGAAGTCCGTCAGCACCGCCGTCTGCGAGGCCTGGATCACGGCGAAGCTCTGCGGCTTGTCGGCCATCGCCCGGCCGCCCCGCACCGTCCAGGTCGCCAGATCCGCCGCGAACGGCTTGCTCTCGTAGGTCAGGAAGGCCTGATTCGGGCACACGCTCGTGCACAGCGAGCAGAACTGGTCGCAGCGCAGGCAGCGCGCGGCCTCGGCCTGCGCGACCGCCGGCGTCATCGTCTGGATGACTTCGTCGAAACCGGCGCGCTTCGCCAGCGGCAACTCGGGCACGTCCACGCGCGGAACGCGCGTGGCCTGCTGGCGCAGCCGCTCCGGCAGGTCCAGCCCGCCCGTGCAGCGCATCGGCTCCGGCGCCGGCTCCACGCCCGCGACGCGCCGCAGGATCTCGGCCGCGATCTTCTTGCCGTCGCCTTCCGCCTTCACCAGCGACAGCGGCCCGTCGTTCACCGCGTCGCCGCCCGCGAAGACGTCCGCCACGTTCGTCGTGCAGGTCGCCTCGTCGGCCACGACGTAGCCCTTGCGGTTCGTCGCGATGCCGCTGTCCTTCAGGAAGTCCAGGTACGGCTGCTGGCCGATCGCCGCGATGATCACGTCCAATTCCATCGTGAAGTCGGCGCCGGGCACTTCGACGGGCCGCCGCCGGCCGGACGCATCGGGCTCGCCCAGCTGCATCGTCGCGCACTTCAGGCCCTTGACCCGGCCGTCGGCGACCACGACCGCCTTGGGCGCGGACAGTTCCTGGATCGGAATCCGCTCGTGCAGCAGGCTCATCAGCTCTTCGTGATGCGCCGGCATTTCCTCGCGCGTGCGGCGGTAGATCACCGTCACCTCGCCGCCGAGGCGCTTGGCCACCCGCGCGCAGTCCATCGCGACGTCGCCGCCGCCGATCACGCCCACGCGGCCCTTGAGCGACGTCACCTCGCCGTCCCACACCTGCCGCAGCATCGTGATGCCGTCCAGCACGCCCTGCGCGTTCTCGCCTTCGATGCCCAGCGCGACGCCCTTCATCGCGCCCGCCGCCACCACGACGTAGTCGTAGCCCTGCTGCTTCAGGTCCGCCAGCGAGAAATCGCGCCCGGCGGTCTGGCCGAAACGGAATTCCACGCCTGCGGCTTCCAGCCGCTTCACGTCTTTTTGCACCACGGGGGGCATCAGGCGGTAGGTCGGCAACGTCATGGTCGCCATGCCGCCGGCCTGCTTGCGGGAATCGAAGATCGTCACCGCCACGCCGCCTTCGCGCAGGAAGCCCGCCGCCGAAAGGCCGCAGGGCCCCGCGCCGATCACCGCCACCTTCGTCGCGCGCGCCGCGCCGACTTTCAGCGCCGGATCCTTGCCCGTTTCCATGATGAACCGCTTCATTTCGCGGATGGCCAGCGGCAGGTCGTAGTGCACGCGCGTGCAGGGCAGCTCGCAGGCGTGGTCGCAGGCGCGCCCCAGCGAGGCGCCCATCACGTTGTCGCGGCGCACGATCGCGGCCGCTTCGTCGAACTGCCCGTCCTTGACCGCCTGCATGTAGGCCGGCACGTCCTGGTGGATCGGGCAGATGTCCACGCACGGCGCCTGCACGCAGTCGAAGAGCCCCAGCGGGCGCGTCGTCTTGGTGTCCTGCCGCACGTAGGTGTCGCGCTGGTAGAGCGCGCTCTTCTTCACGTCCGCCGCGTACTTCACGAGATTCGCCAGCGCCGCCGCCTTGACGTCGCCGCCCTTCGCCCCGGCCTTCGCGAGAATGAATGCCGGCAGGTCCTTCGCGCCGGCTTTGGCCAACGCCGCCGCCGTCTCGGAGACGTATTGCAACGTGCGCGCGTAGCCGCCCGGCCGCAGCAGGTCGGAACTCGTCGTGATCGTCGTCATGCCGCACGCCAGCAGGTCCGCCACGTTCCAGCAGTCCGCGCCGCCCGCATAGGACATCATCAGGTCGCCCTTGAATTCCTGCGCCAGCTTCGCGGCCAGGTTCACGGTGATCGCCTGCAGGGGCCGGCCCGACAGGTACATCATCTTCTCCTTCTTGGAGAATTCGTTCCGGTGGTTGATGACTTCCAGCGTGTTGGAGAGCTTCACGCCGAACTGCACGCCCTTCTTCGCGGCGCGCGCGCGCAGGTCGTTCAGGATCTTCAGCGCGTCCGGATACTTCAGATCATGCCCGAACGCCTCGTCCGGCACCGTCACCTGCCGGAAGCCGAGATCGCCGTTCAGGATGCCGCGCAGACCGTCCGGCCCCAGCAGCGTCGGGTTCAGCTTCACGTTCGTGTGCAGCCCGCGCTCTTCGATCAGGTACGCCGCGATCCGCCCGATCTCGTCCGGCGGACAGCCGTGCATCGTCGAGAGCGTCACGTTGTCCGAGAGCCGCGCCGGAATCTTCACGTCCTTGATCGCGGGATAGACCTTCGCCACATCGGCGATCGTCGCCGCCAGCGCCTCGCCGGCGTCGTCCATGCGCTTCAGGAAACTCTGCACGTTGGGCTTGAGGATGCCTTCGAGGTTGTAGCCCACGCTCATGTTGAAGATCAGTCCCGGCGCGCCGGCGAACCCGAACTTGTGCTGCAGCGCGTGGACCAGCACCCAGCCCATCAGGTACTCGTTGAACGACTGGTCGATCTTCAGTTCCTGCGACCATTCGACGTTGTAGCCTTCGTCCTGGATGTCGATGCAGGGTTTGGAGACTTCCAGCTCGTCGAGGGTCTGGATCGTCTTCAGCTCGATGAACCGCGAGCCCGTCAGCCACGCCGCGACGATGTTCTGCGCCATCTGCGAATGCGGCCCCGCCGCCACGCCGAACGGCGTCTCCAGCGGCTGGCCGTACATCGCCGTCCGGAACGCGTCGCCCGCCACCGGCCGGAAGAACAGCTCCTTGGGAATCCCGAAGATGCTTCCGCGCTTCTCCAGCTCCGCGAAAACCCACGGGGCGACTTGGCTGATGCTCATCGGCTGAAAACGATCGGACATGGCGATTCTCCTCTATTCAAACAAGGCTTCGCGCCGGGCTCTTCCCGGACGCGCGAGGGTGCATATTCGCACGTCCGCCCCGCCTCCCGCAAGCGCCCATGCCCCGCCGCCCCCCAAATCCGTCGAACCGCTTGACCGGCCTGTCCGCGGATTGGTTCGGGCGGGCCCCGCGGCCTTGCGCCGTGGGGGAGCCAACTTGGCCTCCCACGACGCAAGGTCGCGGGGGGGCTCAATCCGCCCGACCCAGCCTCTGCGCTCTTCGCGTCTTTGCGTAAGCTTTGCCCTCGGTCTTGCTCTCCCGCAACCCGGCCGCTAGACTGCTCCGCGTGGAACCCGCTTCCCAATGAATCTGGCCACAAGGAGAACGAACATGACGCGAGGTTGGACGGCAGTTGCGATCTGGGTTCTCTCCCTTTTACTGGCCACTTTCGCCCTGGCCGACGATCCCGGCTATTTCCTGTCGTGGCAGCAGAAGAAGCAACTGATGGGCCTCGGGCGCATCCAGGATGCGTCCGGCACGTGGTACGATGTGTGGATCTGCCCCGGCTATGCCCCGCCCGGACGCTACGCCAAGGACCACTTCTTCGCGGCCGGCCGGAATTTCCGCGAATATTTCGAAGCGAACAAGTATCGGATGCTCAAAGAGGGCAGTTCCGCCTGCTTCGAGTGGGCGCTGAAGGAATGCGGCTTGGGCTTCACCGTCAAAGGCATCCCGCGCGCGTGGGGCCGGCATTTTTCGGTCGCGAACGAACGCACGGAGCGCCGGGTGTTCGGCTGGTGGCTGGCCTATCCGTGGGCATTCATGGAAGCCAGCGTGGAAACGGCTTTCCGCGGCGCGCTGGGCGCGGCGGGCACCGCCGGCGGCGTCGCCAGCGGCCTCGCCGTCGTCCCGGCCTGGCACGTGCTCGATTCCGCCGTCGCCGGCACTTGGAACCTCGGCGTGAACGCCATCGCCCTGCCCGCTGTCGGCATCGCCTGGAACACCGCCGTCGCCCCGCCCCTCGCCCTCGTCGGCCAAAAACCCGCGGAATCCCGCGTCGACGGCTTCTGGGTCACCGTCGTGGCCTCCGGACAAGACCCCGTTGCACGCCCTCCTTCCGCCATGGATGCCGCTTTGCTCGGCCAATGGGGATTGCTACTGCTTGAAGAAACCCGGCCCTTTCAACGGGAGCAGACCAAAATCGAACAAAAGACCGCCGAAAAGGAAGCGGAATATCGTCGCGCCATCCAGACCGCCCGGGAAAATGCCGCGAAAGAACGGGAACGAGTGCAAATCCGAGAGGGTGAGCGGATCCGGCAACTGTCCGCCACCAACGAGTGGATCGCCGCGACCGCGCAACGACATCCGAATCTGATCTATGCGCCGAGCTACGGCAAAGCCGTCAGCCAATACCACCGGAAACAGGGGGTGCCGGACAAAGACATCTGGCGGATCAACGACCTGTTGCGAACCTACCAGTCGCCCCGCAAGTTTGCGCCGGCCGCCAGCGTGCGCCCCAAGACCGACCCCGTCCGCCGCGGCGTCGAAGTCCTCGGCGAATCCGCCGAGGACGTGCTCGAAGAAACGTTCCAATAACGTCCGGATCAGAAGCGGATTTTGACGCCGCTCATGAAAATGAACAGGTCGTCGTAGTCCGCGTTTTCGCGGTCGAGGACGTAGTTGCGGGCGGTGGCGTAGAGTTCCGCGTTGAGCGGCTCGAGGCGCTGGACGACGACCGCGGCATAGGATTCCGCCATGTCGCCGGCCTGCGAAATCTCTTCGTTGCGCGCATAATCCACGGCCAGCATCGTCGCGCCGACGGAGAACCAATCGAGCTGGTAGCCGATCTTGCCGTAGGTTGAGAACGGAGAACGGTCGCCGTCCACGTCCTGGCCGCCGACGGCGGCGGTGAAGTTCAAGCCGCAGCCCAGCAGCAGCGAACAAGAGGCGCTGTATTGATCGACGCCGGCGCCCTTGCGGGCAAACGCCACCGCCGAGGCCAGCTTGTGCCGGCCGATTTCCAGGGAGTGGCGCAGGGCGGCATCGAAATTCTCCTCGCCGGCGACGGAGGCGGAGGCGGCGAAGCCCCGCCAGATGGGCGCGTCGTAGCGAATCCGGTCGTCGCGGTGCAAGCTGTCGAAGTTGTTGAAGACGTCCTTGACCTTCGGCGCGGGGCGCGGCGGCACGTTCGTCCCGGCGGACTCCTCCGTGGACGGAAACGGCGCGGCATCGCGCGGCGCGAATGCGAGGCTGGCGGCCGCGAACCGCACCTGGCTGTAGGCCGCCACGTAGGTGCCGCTCAAATCCTCTTCGGCCGTGCCGTTGGAGGCCATGTCGCCTTGCCCGACGGCGAGCGCGCCGAATTTTTTGTTCTTCGCATAGACCTCGATCTTGCGGCCGTCCACCTTGAATTCCGGATCGGGGCCGCCGAAAACCACCTCGCAGGAGTTGTCGGATTTGAAGCCCAGTTCGATCTGCCCGCCGAACGTCCAGCCGTTCCAGGCCTCCGGCCGGTAGTCGCCGGCCACGCCGAACCGCGACGGCATGCTGTCGTTGTCCACGTGGAACCATTCGGAGTCGGTCCCGTTGTCGGCGTAGAGCGCGGCGCGGTTCACCTGCGCCCACCAGCGGACGTCCGCTTGCGCCTTGACTGCCGCCGCCAGCGGATGGCCGGCCGGCCCGTTCGTTTCCGCGGCGGTCGCCCAGCCCGACAACATCAACACCGCCATCCACGCCGCTCGTTTCATCGTCGCCTCCCGCAGGATCGACCTGCGCTGAAATGGATTCATCATGGAAATTCCGCTGCGCACGGTCAATCCGGAACGGCCGCGCGCGGTTCGCGGCCCCAGCGAACATAGCTCCACCCGACGCCAACGAGCAGCGCCAGCAACAGGCCCTGCCAGGCCAACTCGGGCGCGGATACGATCAGGTGGTTCTGCACCTCGCTGAAATAGGGCCGGCCCCAATCGACGGAATCGGCGCACTGCGCGCGCCGCGCGGCGTCCCAAGCGCGCCCGGACGCCGCCAAAGCCTGCGGAAAGTATTTTTCCAGGATCTGGTTTTCCCGCGCAGCGACGGTGCAATGGTGCCGGAAGCGCTCCGGATCGGCCGGCCGGTATTGCCCGGCCGCCGCCGCGTAGTGGTCCCGCTGGAGCAGGTGCCGATAGAACTCGAACCGGAACGGATCGGCCGAGATCACGTGATCCCGGCGATAGGCCCGCAGGTCCGGCAGCGGTCCGGCGGCAAACGCCGCGCCGACTTCGGCGCCGCGGCTGCGGTCCTGCCGCCGAAGTTCCGCAAGATCCAGCCGCGAGCGGAACGTCCCGATGTCCGGATCGGCGTGGCGGTGGCCGTATTCCGCCAGACGGCTTTCGTTGTTGCGCAGAAACGCCAGGCCGGGCACGCGTGCCGCCACGGCATCCACGCGCGCGGGCGTGGCGGAAACCGCGAAACCCAAGGCCAACAGCAAAGCCCAGACCGCGGCGCACAGCCGCCGGACGGAACTCCGGGCGATCGGCATCCGGATCGCGCCCGGCGAAACCATGCCGGCCACGAACAGCAAGCCGACGGCTCCGGCCAGCCCGTTCAGCCGAACGTCGCGGAAATCCCAGAAGCGTCCCGGCATCAGCCACTGCAGGAATTCGTCCGTCCAGGCGACCAACGTCACGCTGGCCAACGCGAGCGGATACACGAGCGGGTCGTGCGCATGCCGCCGCCAGGCCCGGAAAAAGAGCACGCCCAACGCGGCATATTCCACGAAATGGATGGACTCGACGGAGGACTGCAGTTGGCCCCGCAAGACCCAAACGGTTCCCGCCGCGGCGCCCGCCAACCAGCCCAGGCGCGGTCCGATCCGCGCGCCGGAGGCGCGCGCCAACCGGCGCAGCGCAAACGCCAAGGCCACCAGCCCAAAGCCGACGGGGATCCCCAGATAGACGTCCAACCGGACCCGGCGATCCAGAAATCCCTGCACGGAGCGCGCCAAAGGGATGGTAACGAAAATGAGGAGAACTCCGGCCGCAACCGCCAACCAGGCGGACGTTTGACCTCGTTGCCGACCATCGTTTTCCAGTTCCCCGGCCATCGGGGGCGATCATGGCAAAGCCGCCGGCCGGCCGCCAGCGGCATTTCCGCCGGGCACAAAAAAAGAGCCGATCCGCAAAACGGATCGGCTCAAAAAAATCCTGGCAACGCGCTACTCTCCCGCCCCCAAGTGAGGCAGTACCATCGCCGCGGCGAGTCTTGACTTCTGTGTTCGGAATGGGAACAGGTATTACCCTCGCGCCATGGTCACCAGGAAAAAAGGATTGCATAGGATACATTCAATCAGATCGACAACCATGAAAAAGGTCGCAGGCTCCGCCCCGCCGAAACGGGGCGGAGCCGCGAACAAATAAATGGCCAAGCCTCACGGCTGATTAGTAGCGGTTAGCTGAACGCATCGCTGCGCTTACACACCCGCCCTATCGAGGTCGTAGTCTTCAACCTGCCTTCAGTCCAGGCGAACCTGGAAGGGAGATTCAATCTTGGAGTCGACTTGGCTCTTAGATGCATTCAGAGCTTATTCATTCCGCACATAGCTACTCGGCCATGCCGCTGGCGCGACAACCGAAACACCAGAGGTGCGTCATTCCCGGTCCTCTCGTACTAAGGAATGTTCTCCTCAAATCTCCTGCGCCCACAGTGGATAAGGACCAAACTGTCTCACGACGTTTTGAACCCAGCTCGCGTACCACTTTAA
>DDWR01000041.1:0-6769 GCA_002347655.1 Verrucomicrobia bacterium UBA2281
GGCGAGTTCTGGAGCCAGGTCTACACGGGCGGGTTGAACGCCGGCCGTTTCATCGAGTTCCTCCGGGGCTTCCGCCGGGGCCGGCGGAACAAGGTGTTCCTGGTGGTGGATGGCAAACCGAGCCATCGCGCCAACGCCGTGAAGAAATACGTCCAGTCAACCCAAGGCGGGCTGGAACTGCATTTCCTGCCAGGCTATGCCCCCGACCTCAATCCGGACGAGTTTGTCTGGCAACACGCCAAGACCAATGGCGTCTCCAAGAAGCCCCTGCGGAAAAACGAGTCGCTGAAACGGCGCGTGGCGGAAGATCTGGCCGCCATCCGGGCGAACCCCCGCCTGGTACGCTCCTTTTTTCACGCCCCAAGTGTAGCTTATGCCAAGGACTGATCAGTAAGGGCGCCCGGGGACCGGGAATACGCGGCGGCCTCCCGCCGCCGAAGCGTGGAGACGGTCCTGTGGCTGGCGTTCAACGAACCGCCGATGCGTCCGTTGGAAAAACAGGGGGCTCACAGGTCTGCCCACTTCACGCTCTTCCATTAAATATGCATATACGCATATGTGTATAAGCGAATGACGATGCGGAGGGGCTGAAAGCGACGCGGCTCGCGGGGGTCTAGGGCAGGGAAATGCTGAAGCCCATGAACTGGGCGCTCAGGAAGAGAACGAAGACGGCGACCATGATGGCGGCCTCGGAGCGCACGAACCGGCCGCCCGAGGTCACGAACAGCTGGAGCAGGACGCCGGCGAAAACCAGCAGGGGCAGGTCGCGGCTGACGATCAGGGGTTCGACCGGCAGCGGCCGGATCAGGCAGAGCGCGCCGGCCACGGCCAGGCCGGTGAAGATGTTGGAGGCGTAGATTTCGCCGAGCGTCACGTCCGCCTGGCGGCGGAAGACCGCGCCGAGGGCGATCGCCAGCTCCGGCAGAGAGGTGCCGAAGGCGTAGAACGTCACGCCGATGAGCAGGTCGTTCATGCCCAGTTGCCTGGCCATGGCGGACCCATGGTCCACGATCCAGTTGGAACCCAGCACGACCATGCCGACGCCGACGAGAAACAGGCCGATGTCCAGCCAGGGATGCGGTCCGGCGACGGCCGGCGAATCCGACCGCTGTTTCCGGGCCTCGTCGAGCGTGCTGCGGAAGTACGGCAAATAGGCCGCGAGCAGCAGCAAGCCGTCGGTCCGGCTCAGCGTGCCGTCCATGCCCAGCACGAGCAGGAGGGCGGCGGAGAGGATCATCCAGCTCGATTCGCGCTCGCGCAGGGTGGGGCCCACGACGATCGGCCGCCAGAGGGCGCACAGGCCGGCCACGAACGTCAGCGTGACGAAGTTCGAGCCGACGACGTTGCCGACGGCCGCGGCGGGCTGTCCACGGAAGGAGGCGAACAGCGAGACGCAGAATTCAGGCAGCGAGGTGACGACGGCCACGAGCATGATCGTCACCACCAGCGGCGACACGCGCAGCCAGGCCGCCAGTTTCGGGATGCGGCGCAGGACGGTTTCGGTGCCCCCCCAGAGCAAGGCGATGCCGGCCAGGAAAAGCAGGGCGGAGACGATCACGGCTTTTTTCCTTCTTCAGGCTGTTTCTCGTGGCCCTCGTTCGGGCCGGGCAGGGCCAGGTTCAGCAGCACGCCGACGAGGCCGGCGAAGCCGATGCCGCCGAGGCAGAACCGGCCGCACGTGACGGTCAGGTCGCCGATGCCGGCCGTGAGGATGACGGAGGCGATGACGAGGTTGCGCGAGCGCGACATGTCCACGCGGGCCTTGACGAGGGAATTGACGCCGATGGCCGCGATCATGCCGAAGAGCAGCAGCATGATGCCGCCCATGACGGGCGCCGGGATCGTGCGCAGGACCGCGCCGAGCTTGCCGGCGAACGCGAGCACCATGGCGGCGACGGCGGCGATGCGCATCAGCGCGGGATCGGTGGCCTTGGTGAGGGCGACGGCGCCGGTGACTTCCGAATAGGTCGTGTTGGGCGGGCCGCCGAGCAGGCCGGCGAGCGAGGTCGCCAGGCCGTCGCCCAGCAGCGTGCGGTGCAGCCCCGGGGTCTTGAGGTAGTCCTTGCCGGTCACGGACGAAATGGCCAGGAGATCGCCGACGTGCTCGATGGCGGGCGCGAGGGCGACGGGCAGCATGTAGAGGATGGCGGCCCAATCGAAAACGGGTTTGGCGAAAGAGCCGTTGGCCAGCGCCGCGGTCCAGGGAATCTGGAACCAGGCGGCCGCGTGGATGGGCGAGAAATCGACGACGCCCAGGGCGAGCGAGACCGCGTAGCCGACGACGATGCCGCACAGCACGGGGATGAGGCTCAGGAGCTTCTTGCCGTACATCACGGCGGCCACGGCGGTCAGCAGCGAGCAGGCCGCGATGAACACGGCCCGCCCGTCGGGCGTGCCGCCGTCGAAGCTGCGCGTCATGCCGACGGCGACGGGCGCGAGCTTGAGGCCGATGACCATGATGACGGGGCCGGTGACGATGGGCGGCAGGTAGCGGTCGAGCAGCGCGCGGCCGCCGAGGCGGGCCATGGCGCTGAAAAGCAGATAGACCAGGCCCGCGCAGAACAGCGCGCCGAAGGTGGCGCCCGGGCCGAATTGCTTCATCGCAAACGAAATCGGCGCGATGAACGCGAACGAGCTGGCGAGGAAGATCGGCACGCCCCCGCCGGTGAGCGCGTGGAACAGCAGCGTGCCGGCCCCGGCGGTGAAGAGCGCGATGGCCGGATCGAGTCCCGTCAGCAGCGGCACGAGCACCAGCGCGCCGAACGCCACGAACAACATCTGGATGCCCAAGACGAGTTGCCGACTTTTTGCCGCCGTATCCATTGCCGTTTCCTCCTGTTGGGCCGCAGGGTCGTGCCCGGGGTGGGGGTCGAACCCACACGGCCTTTCGGCCAAGGGATTTTAAGTCCCTTGCGTCTGCCATTTCGCCACCCGGGCGCCGCGGCTTGCAGAGCACTATCGCAGATTCAGGGGCGCTTGCAAAGGGCCGGCATCGGGTTTCCGCCGGCCGGCGAAGGCGCTTTTACGTGGAACGGAAATAGCCGAGTGCCGAGCCCAAGTCCCGCGGACGCGGGACGCCGGGCGAACGCGAGGTCTATGGCGCCGCGCTCGGCGCGGCGAGCGAGCGAGCTTCTGCGAGCGGAGCGGCAAAAACTTTGGGGGTGGTTTTACGTAGAACGTAAAAACTTTGAAAAGCGGGCGGCGCGTTGGGCCAACACGCCCTACCTGGAGCCGGCGGATCAAGAGCGGCGCGTTGGGCCAACACGCCCTACCTGGAGCCGGCGCGCCCAGAGGTAGGGCGGGTTGGCTCAACCCGCCGCGGTCGGAAAAGACCTATTTCCAAATCCCCGGGATGGGGGGACCGTCGGGGGCGCGGCCGTCGACGAGGGCACGTTTACGTAGAACGTAAAAACTTTGAAAAGCGGGCGGCGCGTTGGGTCCCGACCTCTTGCAGAGTCGGGACGCCCTGGAGCCGGCGCATTCAGAGGTAGGGCGGGTTGGCTCAACCCGCCGGATCGGAAAAGATCTATTTCCAAATCCCCGGGATGGGGGGGCGACCTCTTGGAAGGGCGGGACGCCCTATCGTTTGCGGTCCGCGGACGGGACGGCGTCCGGGTCTTGGGCCAGCCCGTCCAGAACGGCCATGAGGCGGCGGGTTTCGGCGAGGGCGGCGAGGATCTTCTGGTAGTGGCGGACGTCGTCGTAGGACAGCGCGCGGCCTTTGCGGTCCTTGAGCCATTTCTGGGCGGGCTGGTAGCCGCCGACGTGGAAGTCCCAGATTTCCGCAGGCACGCCGCCGACGTATTGGGTCTTGTTGATCCAGACCTGGCCGTCCTTGAAAACCGGCTTGTCCACGACGTTGTCGCCGGCGACGGGGAAGGTGTAGGGCGCGCCGTCCAGCTTCGGCGCTTCCATCAGGTGCAGCGCGCGGAGTTCCGCGCCGAGCGCCGCCAGTTGCCGGAACCGGGCGGCATCCGTCGGGTACGGCACGCGCGGGAAATCGATCTTCAGGAATTCCTTGAACTTCTCCCGGTACGACGGCGTATGCAGCACCGCATAGATGTAGTCCAGCAGGTCCAGCGGCGCGAAGGTGCCGGCTTCGCCCGTTGCCTCCGGCACGAACCGCAGGCCAAGGCCGGCGGCGATCTTGTCGACCAGCGCGGGGTCCAGGTTGGGGGTGCGGGTGCCGTCGGCGTCGGTGTAGAGGTAGAGGGGGAAAACAGAGGGGCCACCTCGCCTGAAAAAGTTTGTGTCAGAAATGTTTTGCGAAACGAAGACGCAGTCAAAAAACAACAGATTTGCAGCTTGTGGCTGGGAAACCAGAATCAAGCCGATGTTTTTATTCAGCATGTGTCGAATGGTGCTGTACCTGTGGCGGACAACCTTTTTCAGGTCATAATCAATCCAGCAGACATCAAAAGGGCGGTATGAATAAGGTCTGTTTGTGGGAGACGGAAACTTGACGGAAGCAACCAGGTCGCTGTCATGATGAGTTTTAACACCACTCGAAATGAGGGTGAATAATATGTCAATTTTGAAGCCTGCTTCATATTCGGCCTGAAGAGTGAAATCCTTTGGGACCAAAAACAGGTTGGGTTCAGCTGGCGATATAATTTTCCACGGGGTGGTGGTGAAGTTCAGAGCTTCGAGGGTTTCGTATTTTTGTTCGCGCCGGCCATAGAGTTCGTGGTGGTGGACGGCCGCAAGTTGGCCGTGGGGCTTCTTTCCGGTTTTGACGAACAGGTTGATGGCGACGCCGGTCATGATGTCGAAGACGTTTTCGTCTTTGGAACCGTCGGGGGCGGTTTCCTTCTTTTTGGAATTTCCGTGGAGGTCGAGGACGTAGATGTCGTCGAAGGCTTCCAAAAGGGAGCGGCGCATCTGGCGGTGAATGATGCCGTCGAGGAAGGAGTTGGCGGAGATGTAGGCGAGGATGCCTTGGCCGTTCTTCTCGACGTAGTATTGGCCCATGCGGATGAACTTGATGTAGTCGTCTGAGAGCGGCTGGATGTTTCTTTCTCCAAGATTCTTTTTGTAACTCTCCAGAAGCTTAACGATCCAATCGCTCTTGTTGCTGCTGGAGACGGCATAGGGCGGGTTGCCGAGGACGACCATGACGGGGGCATCGCGTTTGACGCGGTTGGCTTCGCGGGCCTCGCGGGAGAGCCAGGAGGCGAAGAGGGTGCCGGTGGCGGGGTCGGCGTCTTCGAGGGAGTTGGCGAGGAAGACGTTGAAGCGGCGGGAGAGGCCGGCGGGGTCGTAGCCGGTCTGGCGGAGGAGGAGTTCGAGCTTGAGGTGGCAGATGGCGTAGGAGGCCATGAGGATTTCGAAGCCGTTGAGGCGGGGGATGAGGTCGTTCTCGACGTAGGGTTGCCAGAGGCCTTCCTGGCCGGCGAAGGATTCGCGGACGTGGCGGACGACTTCGGCGAGGAAGGTGCCGGTGCCGGTGGCGGGGTCGAGGATCTGGACCTTGTGGAAGGAGCGCTCGACGAGCGTGTCCTTGCCGCCGCGGGCGGCGGCGCCCTCGGCGGGGACTTGCCGGACGACCCGGGCGGTGTCGGCGAGGCCGGCGGGGAGGCCGAAGGCGGTTTTGAGGACGTGGTCCACGGCGCGGACGATGAAGCGGACGACGGGGGCGGGGGTGTAGTAGACGCCGCAGCCCTTGCGGAGGGCGGGGTCGTAGGCGGCGAGGAAGGTTTCATAGAAGTGCATGAAGGGGTCTTCCTGCGCGGTGGCCTTGCCGAAGTCCGCGAGGATGTCCCGGAGGTTGACGGTGCGGAAGACGTCCACGAGGTCGTCCACGACCCAGGCGACGCGGTCGTCGAGGTCCGCGGCGGCGATGGCGACGAACAGGTTGCGGAGGAACGGATTCGATTTGGGAACGAGGGCGGCGGCTTCCTGGCGGGAAAAATCCTCGAGGGAGGGATCGTGGAGGCGGGCGGCGAACATGCCGTAGGCGAGGGTCTGGGCGTAGATGTCGGCGAAGGTGTCTTCGTCGAGGTCGTGGAGGAGGACCTGCTTGAAGGCGGCGAGCTGCTCCTGCAAGGGATTTTCGGGGGACGGATCCTTGGCGAGCACCTGGCGGAAGACGTCGCGCATGAGGCGGGCCTTTTTGGCCATGCGTTCGGCCAGGACGGAGGCGGAGCGGATGGGGATGCCCTTCCATTCGGCGAAGTCGGCGAGGAGGCGCAGGAACGTTTCGCGGCGGTCCGGGCACTCGACGAGCCGCTCGCCGCGGATTTCGGCCAGGCGCACGGTTTGCGTCGGCTTGCCGGCGCGGTAGAACCGGAATTCGAGGTAGTCGGTCAGGATCAGGTTGTCGAGCGCGGGCAGGTAGCGTCCCATCTGCTCGGACTTTTCCTCGCGGGGCAAGTCCTTGCCGACGTCCTTGGCCTCGACGTAGCCGACGACGAGGTCGCGGCGCAGGAGGGCGAGATCGGGGGCGCCGCATTCGATGCGGGCGGGCTCGTTGACGAGGCGCAGGGCGGGGAAGAGCGCGGCGAAAAGGTTTTGGAGATGGCCGCGGTAGGAGTGTTCGGTGGCTTCGCCGAGGCGGTGCAGCCGGCGGACTTCGCTCAAATACGTTCCCAAGGCAGAGTCGGCGCCAGCATTCATATCGCGATTCTATGCCCGGAGCGCCGCTGCCGTCAAAGGAAACCGCTTGCGGGCCGGCGCCGGCGGAATTTTACGTAGAACATAAAAACTTTTGAGGTGGTTTTACGTAGAACGTAAAAACTTTGAAAAGCGGGCGGCGCGTTGGGCCAACACG
>DDWR01000041.1:6824-49615 GCA_002347655.1 Verrucomicrobia bacterium UBA2281
AACACGCCCTACCTGGAGCCGGCGCACCCAGAGGTAGGGCGGGTTGGCTCAACCCGCCGCGGTCGGAAAAGACCTATTTCCAGATCCCCGGGATGGGGGTGCCGTCGGGGGCGACGCCGTCGACGAGGGCGTTGCGGACGACGAAGTAGCCTTTGCGTTCGACGACGATTTCGCCGGTGGCGGGCGAGCGGGTGGAGTCGCCTTCGGGGAAGGGAATATTGCCGGTGTAGACGTAGTGCAGGCCTTCGGCGAGGGCGATCTCGCGGGCGCGGACGACGGTCTCGACCGGCGTGGGCGGCAAGTTGGCGAGCTTGTGCTGGGGATGGAAGCGGGAGAAGTGCAGGGGCACGTCGGGGCCGAGGTTGTCTTTGATCCAGCGGGAGAGGTCGCGGATTTCGGCGGCGCCGTCGTTGTGGCCGGGCACGAGGAGGGTGACGATCTCGAGCCAGGTGCCGCTGGCCTGGATGATTTTCATGGTTTCGAGGATGGGCTCGCGGCGGCCCCCGGTGAGGTCGACGTAGAACTGCGGGTTGAAGGCCTTGAAGTCCACCTTGTAGGCGTCGACGTACGGCAAGAGCGCGCGGAGGGGTTCGGGTTCGACGTAGCCGTTGCTGACGACGAGGGTCAGGAGGCCTTGGGCTTTGGCGAGCTTGGCGATGGCGAGCATGTATTCGTAGAAGATGGTGGGTTCGCTGTAGGTGAAGGCGATGGCCCGGGCGCCGCTGCGCAGGGCGGCCGCCACGACCTCTTCGGGCGTGGCGGCCTGGGTGGCGACTTGCCAGGGGAAGGACTGGGAGATTTCCCAGTTTTGGCAGAACAGGCAGCGCATGTTGCAGCCGGGGGTGGCGAGGGAGAAGGCCTGGGCGCCGGGCAGGACGTGGTAGAACGGCTTTTTCTCGATGGGATCGACGTGGACGGCGGCCAACTGGCCGTAGGAGAGGGTGTAGAGCTTGCCGCCGACGTTCTGGCGCACCTTGCACAGGCCGATCTTGCCCTCGGGCAGGCGGCAGGAGTTGGGGCAGAGGCGGCAATGGACGAGGCCGTTGGGGAGCGGTTCGTACCACAGGGCTTCGTGCAGGCCGGCGGCGGCGTCCGCGCCGGCGGCGGGCGCGGGGCGCGCGGGGTTGCCGCGAGCGAAGAGCCACCACGCCGCCGCGCCGACGACGGCGATCCCGAACAGGCTGGCGAGGATCTTCTTCACCACTTCAGAATACCATAGATGAAGAACAGTACGCCAACCGCGAAGGCGGCGAGGCGGGCGACCCGGCGGAATTCGGGCCAGCGGCCGAGGCCGCCGACGAACAGCAGCGGCACCAGATAGACGGCGGTGGCCGCGAAGAAGACGAGGAAGTAGGCCAGGCCGTGCAGTCCGTCGTGGAGGGTGAAGACGTAGGCGACGGAAAGCCACAGCGGCGGGCACGCGTTCGTGGCCAGCAGGAGACCGAGGAGGAAGGGCGTTTTGGGCTTGCGCCGCGAGGCGCCGGCGCAGGCGGCTTCGGCTGGTTTCCGGAGGCCGAGGGCATAGGCCACCAGCACGAGGGCCAGGACCATCATGGCCCCGGCGGAAATCCGATGCAGGACGCCCTCCCCGAAGCGTTCGCCGAGAAAACCGCTGGCGGCGCCGAGGAGCAGATAGCCCGTCAGGCGCCCGCCGAGGAATTCGAGCCAGACCCGCACGGTGGCGCGGGCGGTGCGCGCCTCGGCGGCGAAGACGGGCGCGAGCACGGGCACGCAGGAGAAGCAGCAGAAGATTCCCGTCGAAAGTCCCGCCAGCAGCGGCTCGAGCAGGAAAGCGACGAAGCTGCGCACCGGCCGGCCCTCCCTCCGGTCAGCCCAGCGCGGCGATGCGCTTGAGGCGTTCGATGATGGACAGGTGCTGGGTGCAGCGGGTTTCGCAGAGGCCGCAGGCGACGCATTCGGCGGCCTGGGCGGGCGTGAGGTCCCAATGGTATTTCAGGCGGCCGCGGATTTCGGCGTCGCCGGCCTTGAGCTGCATCAGGTTGTGGACGTCCATGAAGCGCGGGATGGGAATGCCCTGGGGGCAGGGCAGGCAATAGCCGCAGCCGGTGCACATTTCGTTGAAATCCCGCTCGATGCGCTTCCGGAGGGTTTCGAGATGCGCGGGGGCGTAGGGCGGGAAGTTTTCCACGGCGCGGACGGCCGCTTCGACTTCGGCGACGGAGCCGAAGCCGACGAGGGCCGTGGTGACGGCCGGTTCGGAGACCAGGAACCGCAAGGCGGCCGAAACGACGTCCGGATCGTCCGGGCCGCGGATGAAATCGAAGACGTCGGCATGCCGGGGGATGAGGCCGCCGCCGAGGGGATTCATGGCGACGACGCCGCGGCCGAGGCGGCCGGCGGCCTGGACGCCTTGGCGGCGATAGGGGAAGTTGATGGCGCAGTAGCCGAGGGTGACGCCTTCGATCTCGGGGTGGTCGGAGAGCATCCGCTCGATCTCGGGCCCGGTCATGTGGGTGGAGACGCAGACGTGGCCGATCAAGCCTTCCGCTTTCGCCCGGAGGGCTTCGGCAAGGGCGCCGCCTTCCACGCGCCGCTGCCAGTCGGCGGGATCCATGACGCACCAGATATGGAAGAAGTCGATTTGGGGCACGCCGAGGCGGGCCAGGGAGCGTTCGAGGCCGCGGCGGAAGTCGGCGGCTTTGGGTTCCGAGCATTTGGAGGAAACGTAGAGGGGCCGGGGGGCGGGCGGCATGGAGCGCAAGGCCGCTCCGAAGATGTCCTCGCTCTGGTCGTCGCAGTAGTAGGGGGCGGTGTCGAAATAAACGATGCCGGCGCGCCGGGCGGCGTGCAGGACGGCGATGCCCTCTTCGGGATTTTGCGGGTTGGGCAGGCGCATCCCGCCGCATCCGATGGCGCCTAAGGAAATGCCGGTCCGGCCGTATTCTTTGCAGAGCATGAAAAAGATTCCTTAAAGGTTGACGATAGCGCGGTTGTAGGAATATAAACAAGCCATGAATCTGCAACGGCGTTCGTCGGCTGGGCATTCCATTTCGCGGGAGACGGATCGGACCATGAAGAGCAGCAACTGGATCGGGATGGCGCTGGCGGGTTGCCTAATGCTGGGCGGGACCGCGGCCGGCGCGGGGGTCGACGAGGAGTTCGCGTTCGCGTCGGGGTTGGTGTCCTATTCGCCGTCGTTCCCGGATTTCGCGCAGAAGGTGGTGGACGCCGTCCTGGCGAAGGATCCGTCCCAGAAAGACCGCAGCAAGGTGGTGCAGGCGGAGATCCTGCTCCAGCGGCGGCAGTTCGCGGACGCGGAAGCGATCGTGAACGAACTGGGGCTGACGAACCCGAAGGCCCAGGCGATCACCCTGGTGCTGGCCTTCAACTATTTCGCGGTCGGCAACGAGGCCAAGTCGCGGGAACTGTACGACGCGTTCTTCAAGCTCTACGAGGGCAAGAAGCCGACGGATCCGGACGTGCTGCTGCGGTATCGGGACGCGGCGTTCAAGTACGCGCAGATGCTGACGATGGCGGGCGACCATCTGGGGGCGGCGGCGGGCTTCCAGCGGGTGGAAGACGTGCTCGACAACAACGAGCAGAAGCGCTCGATGCAGGTGTCCCGCGCGCAGGCGCTGGTGAAAGCCGCCGAGCAGAAAAGCGGCGACGAGAAGAACAAGCTGCTTGAAGACGCCAAGAAGGTCTGCGAGACCCTGCAATGGGGCGGGCTGGACCTGCAGTTCGTGGATTCCATCGTGATCCTGGCCAACATCGAGCTGGCCAAGGGCAATCCCGCCGGCGCCCGGAAGGTCTTGATGGACTACATGGACATCATCAAGCCGATCGACGAAACCCTCCAGCAGCTGGGGTTGCCGATGAAAGAGAGCCCGATGGCCGGCGCGCGCTCGCTGCTGGGCCGTCTGATGAAGGAAGAGGCCGACCGGCAGGCCGGCCAGAACAAGTCCGACGAAGCCATCAAGGCCTACAGCGGCGCCTTGGGCGAGTACTACAACGTGTTCGTGAAGTACGGCGACAGCGAGTGGGGCCCCAGCGCCGGCCTGGCGGCCAAGGAAATCAAAAGCATCCTCGAAACGAAGTACGGCAAGACGGTCAAGATCGACCTGCCGGACTCGCTGGCCAGCAAGGCCGCGGGCACGGAATTCATGATGGCCGACAACCTGTTCCGCCAGAAGAAATTCGCCGAAGCGGCGGCGGAATACGTGCGCGTGCTGGCGCAGTTTCCGGAAGCGGGCGAGCTGTCCATCGGCGCGGTGGGCAATCTGGTCCAGTGCTACCTGAATCTCAACGACGACCTCTACGCCAAGATGGCGGCGAACTATCTGGGCGAACGCTTCGCCGCCAAGAGCGACATCCCCGCCAAGGGCCTCGTCTCGGCCGCGCAGCTCTACGACAAGGCCGGCAAGGCCGAGCTGTCGAAATACATGTTCGACCGCTACCTCAAGTATTGCCCCGCGGACGTGCGCGCGGGCCAGATCCTCTTCTATCTGGCCGGCAAGGCGGAAAAAGCCGGCCAGCAGGAAGAGGCCGACGCCTATCTGGCCAAGATCATCACGGACTACCAGAACGACCAGAACTATCCCCGGGCGCTGAGCAAGCGCGCCTGGAAGGCCTATCTGGACAAGGACTACGCCGGCGCCATCGACGGCATGAAGCTGTTCATCGAGCAGTCGCAGCCCAGCCCCACCCGGGCCCAGGCCATGTTCGCCCTCGGCGACTGCTACCGGCGCACGGGCAAGCTGCCCGACGCCGTCCGGCAGTTCGATGCCCTCGTCAAGGCGATTTCCCCGGCCGGCAATCCCTACGGCAGTTCCACCGAGGAACTCCAGCGCAACGCCACGCTGCTGGAACAGGCCCGCTTTTATTTCGCCTTCAGCCTGAGCCGCCTGCCGACCGACGCCACGCGGCAGGCCGCCATCGCCAAGCTGGACGAATTCCTCGGCCTCTATCCGAAGTCCGACCTCGCCGCCAAGGCGCTCAACCTGAAGGGGTCCCTCCAGATGGCGCTCAAGGACCCGGGCGCCAACGAAACCTTCGCCCGGCTCGCCGCGGAATATCCGGACACCGACGAAGGCAAGAACGCGCAGTACGCCCGCATCAGCGGCGCCCTGGACCTCGGCCAGTTCGACCAGGCCCGCGAAGCCCTCGCCGCGATGCTCGCGAGCCCGGGCAGCTATTCGGTGGACGAATTCACGCGGGTCGGCCAGGCCATGTTCGACAAGGAGCAGTGGAAGGAAGCCGCCGAGGCCTTCGCCCAGGTCCAGGGCAAGTCCGACGACCGCCTCTATCTGGAACGCGCGCTCTACGGCATCGGCGCCGCGCGCTACGAACTGGGCGATCCCGACGGCGCCGTGGCGGCGCTGAACGAGCTGATGGAGAAGTGGCCCAATTCCAGCCTCTTCTATCCGGCCAAGTTCAAGCTCGCCAGCGCCAACCTCAAGCGCAACGACATCGCCGCCGCCAAGATCGCGCTGAACGACATCTTCCGCTACGCCCGCGAGCCGGAGGTCGTCAACGACGCCAGCCTGCTCTACGCCTCCGTCCTGCTTCAGGAAGGCGACCAGACCGGCGCGCTGGCCTCCTACAAGCGGCTCGAATTCTTCAACAGCCGCGCCATGAAGACCGAAAAGGAGCGCCAGCAGATCGAGCAGGCCATCCTGGCCGCGATCGACCTGGCCGCCGAACTGGACCGGCAGGCCGACGTGCTCGAAAGCTGCGACGTCTATCTGCGACTCTATCCGACCGGCGCCGCCGTCGCGGCCGTGCGCCAGAAGCGCACGACGGCCTCGTTCAAGGCCAACGCGGAGGCCGCGGGCGCGGCCGCGCCCTAGGCGATTTGGAAACAGGAGAAGAAAAGCCATGAAGAAAACGAAAATCGGCGGACTCGTCCTGAGCGTCGCGCTGGCCGCCGCGGCGGCCATGGCCGCGCCCTACGTGGAGCTTCCCAACGGTTCGCGCGTGACCGGCAAAGCCATCCGCGCGCTGGCCAACGGCGACGTCAACCTGACGACGGACATAGGCATGCGCACCTTCCCGAAAGGCAGCTACGTCCGGGCCGTGGCCGACAAGCCGGCGGAATACGACCAGGCCGCCGCCGCCCTCAAGGCCCAGAAGTACGACGTGGCCGCCAAGCTGCTGGAAGGCGTCATCGCCCGCTTCCGCTACCTGGGCTGGGACGTGGAAGCCGCCAAGCTGCTGGCCCAGGCGCGCATGGGCGCCGGCGACGCCGAGGGCGCCGTCAAGGCCTACGAACAGCTTTTCCAGCTGGCGCCCGCCGAAAAGCAGAACGCCGAGTCCCTCTGGGGCCTGCGCCGCGCCATGCTCAAAGCCAAGCAGTTCCCCGCGCTGATCCGCCAGCTCGACGCCGTGGCCGCGGCCGGCAACCGCATCGACGCCGCCAAGGCCCAGACCATGCGCGGCGACATCGAACTGGAGCAGAACCACGTCGAATTGGCCGCCCTCGACTATCTGCGCACGGCCATCCTGTTCGCCGACGTCAAGGACCCGGTGATCCTGGGCGAGGCCACCTTCAAGGCCGCCGCCGCCCTCGAGCAGCTCCGCGACCCGCGCGCGAAAGACCTCTACAAGAAGGTCGTTTCGGACTTCGGCAGCTCGCCCTACGCGGCGCAGGCCCGCGGCAAGATCTAAGGCCCCTTTAAAAAAGAAGCGAAGGAGAACGAAACATGTCCAAGAAATCCCGGATGATGGTGTGGCTGGTCCTGTTGGCGGCGCTGGTGCTGCTTCCCGCGCTGGGCTTCGCGCAGGAAATGGTGATGGAAGAAGGCGCCGCGGCGTCCGCGGAGGAAAGCTCCGGCGGCAGCATGGGCCTGTTCGCGGTCATCGCCAGTTCCGGCTGGCTGGGCTACATCCTGTGGGCCGCCCTGCTGGGCTGCTCCATCGCGGCGGCGTGGCTGGCGATCGACTTCTTCGTCACCATCAGCCCCAAGAAGATCATTCCCGAAACGCTCGTCAACGACGTGCGCGAAGCGATGGAGCAGGGCGACGTGATGAAGGCCCTCCAGCGCTGCGAGCAGGACCAGGGACCGCTGCCCGCGATCCTGCAGGCCGGCTTCCGCAACGTGAAGGAAGGCTTCGAAGTCATCCAGGAACAGGTCGGCTCCGCCGCCGATCTCGAAAGCGAAAAGCTGATGCAGCGCGTGGCCTACCTGAGCATGTGCGGCAGCATCGCCCCGATGATCGGGCTGCTCGGCACCGTGCAAGGCATGATCTACGCCTTCGCCAACCTGGCCTCGAGCCAGGCCGGCGCCGCCCAGCAGTCCATGCTCGCCATGAACATCGCCCAGGCCCTCTGGACGACCGCCGCGGGCCTCTGCGTGGCCATCCCCGCCGTTTCGCTCTTCACCTTCTTCAAGAACCGCCTGTCGCGCATCATCCTGCAGATGGAGGGCCTGACGATGGACCTCATCAAGGCCTTGCGCAACGTGGAAGTGGTGGAAGAATAAGCCCCCGGCCCCGGCAGGGGAGACGCCCATGAGAAAACAAATGCCAGATGCGAAGATGGACATGACGCCGATGATCGACATCGTGTTCCAGCTGATCATCTTCTTCGTCGTCACCGTGGACATGCAGAACAAGGCGCTGGAAACCAGCGTGCGCATGGCCATGGCCCCCAACGGCCCGGTCGAGGAGGTCAAGGATCCCCGCACGATCGTGGTGGACGTGGAGGCCGACGGGACGATCTCGATCATGCGCACGCCCCTCGGCGAGGGGCAGCTGCTCGCGATCCTGAAGAAGGCGGTCAACACCTCCGGCCAAAGCACCCCCGTCGTGATCCGCGGCGATCTGGAAGCCAAGCACGAAGTCATCAAGCGGGTGATGGACGTCTGCGGCAAGGCCGGCCTGTGGAAGCTGCGCTTCGCCGCCCTCAAGGAAAAGGCCTAGCGGGAAAGGGAAAGCCATGGCCAGAAAACGACAACGCCCCGAGGCCGCCCCGGCCGAGCTGGAGATGACGCCGATGATCGACGTCGTCTTCCAGCTGCTGGTCTACTTCATCGTGACCATCAAGCCGATCGACGTCATCACCAACCTGGACGTGTTCCGCCCCGCGCCGGACAAGAACACGCCCCAGGACCAGAAGCCGCCGAACCTCGTGCGCATCGGCGTCTACCAGGACGGCTATACCGTCAACGACATCCCGGCCTCGCCGGAATTGCTGGATCAAGCGCTCGGCAAGGTGGCGTCCATCGACGCCGGCCAGACCATCATGATCACCGTCTCCGCCGTGTCCGAGCACGGCATGCTGGTCAAGGCCCTGGACCTGTGCGCGAAAAACGGCCTGAAGAGCTTGTCGGTCGTCAGCGCGTCGAATTAGGGTGGAGTAGGTTCGCGATACGGAGTTCGCCATGGATGCATCAATCAAGGCCTTGCACAAAAACGTCGTGGAGTGGATGGCGGGACCGACCGGTTCCATCGTCATCCACGTCGCCCTGATTCTCGCCCTGCTGTTCCTGGTGGATCTCTCCGTCAAGGAAAAGGACCAGGAAATCGAAGTCCAGATGATCGAGGTGGACGAGCAGAAGCTCGACGAGCTGCTCGAGGAGATCAAGCCGCCCGAGGAGCTGCCCGACCTGACCGAGATGACGCCGCCCGACGTCGACATGGATCTGACGCCGCCGCCCGACGTGCAGGATTTCGCCGCCGCGCCCATGGACGACACCGTCACCGAACTGGACATCGCCTCCGACGCCATCAGCCCGATCATCATGAAGGGCCTGGCTCCCGGCCAGATGGCCAACCGCAGCGGCGCGGGCCGCAACGCGGCCATCGGCGCCTTCGGCGGCAAGTGGGGCCAGTACGCCGAGGCCGCCGTGCTCCGCGCCCTCGAATGGCTGCGCATCAACCAGAACAAGGACGGCTCCTGGGGCACCAGCGACAAGGAAGCCTATGCCGGTCTGGCCATCCTGACCTATCTGGCGCACGGCGAAACCACGGCGTCGGAAAAATACGGCCCGACCATCGAACTGGCCATCCGGTATTTGATCGCCCGCCAGAACGAAAAAGGCGAATTCGTGAAAACCGAAGGCTCCGGCGGCGTCTACGGCCACGCCATTTGCTGCTATGCCATCAGCGAAGCCTACGGCATGACCCGCATTCCGTCGCTCAAGCCCGTCATGGAGCGCGCCATCCAATTGCTGCTGAACGGGCAAAAAGACCATGGCGGCTGGATCATGTACACCTTCGACAAGGGCGACAACGCGCGCTGGGACGTCTCGTTGTCCGGCTTCTGCATCCAGGCCCTGAAAGCCGCCTACATCGCGGGGGCGGAAAATCCCGGCCTGAAAGACGCCATGGACAAGGCCGCCGAATTCCTGATGAAGCGCCAGCGTCAGGACGGCGGGTTCCCGTATTCCGCCGCCAATCCCGGCCGCCAACCCAACATGACCGCCGTTTCGGTGCTGTGCCTGCAGCTGATGGGCTACGGCGAAAACAACGCGGTCAAGAGCGGGTTGAACTTTCTCCGCGACGCCGATTGCAGCTGGTCGAATCCGGAACAAGCGCCCATCTACTCGTGGTACTACGTCAGCCAGGCCAAGTTCCACCAAGGCGGCGCCTCGTGGTCCGCGTGGAACAACAAATTCGCCCCGACGCTCATCCGGGGCCAAAGTCCGGACGGCAGCTGGACCTCGCCGGGCCATGCCCTCACCGGCGACGGCGTGACGCGCGAATTCCGCGGCGACGGCATCAACAACCAGGTCTACGCCACGACCCTGGCGGCCCTGACCCTGCAGGTCTACTACCGCTTCCTGCCGACCTACCAGCCCATCCAGGCCGAAAAGATCGACCAGAAGTCGGACAACGACGTGACGATCGAAATCCTGTAGCGGCCGGTTCGATCCGGTTCCGGCGCGCGCCGCTGCGGCGCGCGCTTTCTTTTTTGCTCGGGTTCAGGAGCCGGGACGTGCTAGAACCGGCGTCCATGACCGCGCCAGCCCCCATTCGCGTCCTGCCCGACGCGGTGATCAACCAGATCGCCGCGGGGGAGGTCGTCGAGCGCCCCGCCTCCGTCCTCAAGGAACTGGTCGAGAACGCCATCGACGCCGGCGCGACGCGCGTCGAAATCGAGGTGGTCGACGGCGGCCGGCGGCTCGTGCGGGTCCGCGACGACGGCTCGGGCATGGACCGCGACAACGCGCTGCTGTCCATCGAGCGCCATGCCACCAGCAAGCTGCGCGAGCTCAAGGACCTCGATTCCATCGCCACGCTGGGGTTCCGCGGCGAGGCCCTCGCCGCCATCGCGTCCGTCTCGCAATTTTCGCTCGTGACCAATCGGGAAGGCGCGGCCGCCGGCACGGAAATCCTGATCTTCGGCGGCAAGATCCAGGACGTGCGCGATGCCGGCGCTCCGCGCGGCACGGACGTCGCCGTGCGCAACCTGTTCTTCAACGTACCCGCCCGCCGCAAGTTCCTGCGCTCCGCCCAAACCGAATTCACGCACGTCCGCCAGACCTTCCTGCTGGAGGCGCTGGCGCACGTCGGCATCGAATTCGTCCTGCGCGCGGACGATGCCGACGTCTACCGCCTGCCGGCGGCCGACAACCTGCTCGACCGCGTGCGCGATCTCTACGGCCCCGAAGTGGCCGGCCATCTGCGGCCGATCCGGTTCGGCAACGGGGTGGTGGAGATCGGCGGCTACGCCGGCCTGCCGCCGTTCAGCCGCCTCGACCGCGAATGGCAGGTCACGTTCGTCAACGGCCGGCCCGCCGGTTCGCCGGTCGTCAATTTCGCCGTCCAGAACGCCTATCGCGACGTGCTGGTCGGCGGCCGCTACGCGCCGCTGTTCCTGCGCGTGGATCTGCCGGCCGACCTGGTCGACGTGAACGTGCATCCCGCCAAGAAGGAAGTGCGCTTCCGCCGGCCGACGGAAGTGCGCGACGTCATCGTCGAAGCCATCCGGCTGGCGATTTCCGGCGGCGAGTTGCCGCGCGGCAAGCGCGACGATACCCCGCGCGAAGGGATGCGGCCGGCGTTTTCCGCGCCGCCCGCCGCGCCGCTCCGGCCGGCCGCTGCCTTCGCTCCGGTTCCGCCGCCGGTCGCCGCGACCCAGCCCAAGCTGGATTGGGCGCCGCCGCCGGTGCCCGCCGCCGCTCCCGCGCCGGCCGCGCCGTGGGCGGAATACCGCTTGCTGGGCCGGGTGGGGGGGCAGTACGTCGTGTTGGAAACCGCCGATGGCCTCGTGCTGATGGATCCGCGCTCGGCGCACGAGCGCGTCCTCTACGAACGCCTGCTGGGCGCGATGGAAAAGGGGCAGGTGCCCTCGCAAGGTTTGCTGCCGCCGGCTACCGTGGCGGTTTCGCCGACGCAGGCCGCCGCGCTCCGCAAGCACCTCGGT
The DNA here is from genome assembly GCA_002347655.1 of Verrucomicrobia bacterium UBA2281. Lineage (GTDB taxonomy): Bacteria > Verrucomicrobiota > Kiritimatiellia > CAIQIC01 > Lenti-01 > Lenti-01. The sequence continues at coordinate 18,154 of DDWR01000041.1, forward strand.
TTGCTCAAGGAACTGGGCTTCGGCGTGGCCGACTTCGGCGCCGACACGTTCCTGGTCGATGCCTTGCCGACGTGGATCGCGGGCGTCGCGCCCGGGCCGTTGCTGTCGGACGTCGCCGATGGCCTGCTGCAGGGCGGCAAGGGCGCGGCCCGGGACTGGGCCCTGCCGCTCGTCGCGGACGTCGCCGGCCGGCAGGCCGTGGGCTTCCAGCGCGAACTGACCGACGCCGAACTGCATGCCCTGGTCCGCGACTTGTCGCGAACGGAAATGCCCTACACTTCGCCGCGCGGCAAACCCACCGTCATCTTGCTCGGGCTGCGCGAACTGCACCGCAAGTTCGGCCGCGAATGAAAGAACAGACCCCCAAGTCCATGCGGCTGCACGTCGGGCTCTTCGGCCGGACCAACGTCGGCAAGTCCACCTTCCTGAACCTCCTGGCGGGGCAGGACGTCGCCATCGTCTCGCCGCAGGCCGGCACGACGACGGACCCCGTCGAGAAACCGATGGAACTGCTGCCGATCGGCCCCGTGGTCTTCACGGACACGGGCGGCGTGGACGACGCGACCGCGCTGGGCGACCCGCGCCGCGAAAAGATGTTCGCGGCCTTGCGCCGCATGGATGTGGCCGTGCTGCTGGTCGAGCCGGACGTCTGGACGGCACACGAAGAGCGGTTGCTGGCCGAGTTCAAGGCCGCCCACCGGCCGTTCCTGATCGCGGTGGGCAAGACCGACCTTCAAAAACCCGCGGCCGCTTTCCTGGAAAAACTGCGCGCCGCCGCGCCGCACGTGGTCGAATCCACCGCCGCGCCGGGCCAGCGCGAGCGCGTGGTGAACGCCTTCAAGGCCGCGCTGGGGCAGCTGGCGCCGGAGGGCGTCCTGCAGGTGCCCGATTTGTACGGCGGCGCGGTGCCGCCAGGCGGCGTCGTGGTGCTGATCATCCCCGTGGACCAGGAAGCGCCGAAGGGACGCCTGATCCTGCCGCAGGCCCAGGCCGTGCGCGCCGCGCTCGATCTGGGCGCCGTCGCCGTCGTCGCGCGCGAAACCGAATACTGCGCCGCGCTGGCCCGGCTCTCCGCGCCGCCCGACCTCGCCGTCTGCGACTCGCAAGTGGTGGACCGCATGGTGGCCGAGACGCCGCCGGGCGTCCGCTGCACCACGTTTTCCATTCTGCTCGCGCGCCTCAAGGGCGATTTGCCGGAAATGGTCAAGGCCGCGCGGGTGATCGACGATCTTCACGACGGCGATCGCATCTTGATCGGCGAGGCCTGCACGCACCACGCCCTGGAGGACGACATCGGCCGGCAGAAGATTCCGCGCTGGCTGCGGGAAAAGACCGGCAAGGACCTGCAAATCGACGTCGTCGCGGGGCGCGACTGGCCGGCCGATCTGGAAAAGTACCGCCTGGCGATCCATTGCGGGGGATGCATGATCAACCGCCGCGAGATGCTCCACCGCCTGCAAAGCGCCGGCGCGCGCGGCGTGCCCATGACCAACTACGGCGTGGCGATTTCGTACCTGAGGGGCGTGCTCCCGCGCGTCCTGGAGCCGTTTCCCGAAGCCTTGGCCGCCAGGCGCGCTTGAGCCGCTCCGCTAGAGCCTTTCCATTATTGTCGTAGCCGTTCGGATTGGGCAATCAGCCCGGCTCGGCAAGGATGCCTCGCCCTACCCCAAGGCCGTTCTTCATGCCCGAGGTAGGGCGAACCCTCCGGGTGAGCCGCGGCGGCTTTTCGCCGATTCGTCCAATGGAGACCCGCTGATGGCCAAGATCCTGGGCGTGGATTACGGCGAGCGCCGGACCGGCGTGGCGATCAGCGACGATTCGCGGACGATCGCGTTCCCGCGCGAGACGCTGGACTGCCCGCGCACGGAGCAGGCCGCGGCGGCCGTCGCGCGCCTGGCGGAAGCGGAGCGGGTGGCGGAAATCGTGGTGGGCTATCCGCTGAACATGAACGGCACGACGGGCGCGCGCGTCGTCCGCACGGATGAATTCCTGGCGGAACTGGCGAAGCGCACGGCGATTCCCCTGAAGAAGTGGGACGAGCGCCTGAGCACGAAGATCGCCGAGGCGGTGCTGATCGAGGCGGGCACGAGCCGCGGCAAGCGGCGGGGCGTGGTGGACAAGCTGGCCGCGCAGGTCATTTTGCAGGGCTATCTGGACGCGACGGCCGGCGGACCGGCCGACGAGGACGAGCCGTGAGTCCGGTCCCGGGCACGGGCGTCAAGCCCCACGTGCGCCCGCCGAAAGGCGGCCAGCGCTACCGCCTGACCGTGGCTTACGACGGGGCGGATTTCTACGGCTGGCAGGCCCAGCCGAACAAGCCGACGGTGCAGGGCGCGCTGGAAGCGGCGCTGAAACAACTGACCGGCGACGCCATCCGCGTGCATTCCTGCGGCCGCACCGACACCGGCGTGCATGCCCGGGCGCAGGTGGCGCATTTCGATCTCAAGCTGCCGTGGGAAACCCGGCGCCTGCAGCACGGCCTGAACGCCCTGTTGCCGGACGCCGTGCGGGCGCTGGACCTGCGCCGGACGCGGCCGACCTTCCATGCGCGCTACGACGCGAAAGGAAAGGAATACCGCTATTCCATCTGGAACGCGCCGGTCCCGTGCCCCCTGCACCGCCGCCAAGCCGTCCACGTCCGGCTGCCGCTGGATTTGGCCGCGATGCGCCAGGCGGCCGCGATGCTGGAGGGTACGCGCGATTTCGCGGCGTTTTCGGCGAATCCCCACCGGGAAATCGGCGGCACGGTGCGCACGCTCTGGCGGCTGACGGTGCGCAAGCAGGGGCCGCTGATCACGATTTCGGCGCTGGGCGACGGCTTCCTCTACAAGATGGTGCGCAGCCTGGCCGGGCACCTGATCCGGGTGGGGACGGGCGCCGTGCCGGCGGCCGAAACCGCCACCCTGCTCGACAGCAAGCAACGCACCGCCCGGGTGGAAACCGCCCCGGCCCACGGCCTGTGCTTGTGGAAAATCCACTACGGGGCCATTCCGGGGCTTCCCAAGCCGGACCGGACCTGATAAGGTGCAAGGTAAATTCAGTGACCCAGGCACTAATCGCGAGGTGACGGACCATGGCTGACATCAATTTCGATTGCCCCCATTGCGGACAGAATCTGAACGGACCCGAAGACATGGCGGGCCAGACCATCGACTGTCCGGTCTGCCAGAAATCGTTCCAGATTCCCGGCGGCATCATCGAGGTGCCCAAGAGCCAGCTGGCGCCGCCGAGCCGTCCGGCGGAGCCGACGACGTCTTCCGGCGACGACAAGGGCAAGACCGTGCGCATCGAACTGCCGCCCGAATTCCTCGCGGAGCCCGACAAGCACATTTTCAAGATCAAGCGGATCCAGCACTAGGATGCGCCGCAAGACGACGGTGGGGGAAGTGGACGCGGAGGTGCTCGCCTACACGGCCGGGCAAGACCGCGTGCTCGATCTGGCGCTCGTGGAAGCCGATTGCTTCGGCACCGCCGCGCACGTCGCCATGCTCGCCCGCCTGCCGGTCAAGCCGGCGCTGCTGACCCCCGCCGACGCCAAGGCCGTCATCGCCGAACTGCGCGGCATCGTCGCCGCCGCGGCCGCGGGCCAGTTCAAGATTTCTCTCGCCGACCAGGACGTCCATCTGGCCGTCGAGCGCCGCCTGACGGAAAAGCTCGGCGACCTCGGCAAGCGGGTCCACGTCTGCCGCAGCCGCAACGACCAGGTCGCGACGGATCTGCGGCTGTACGCCAAGACGCGCCTGCTGGACGCGGCGGACGCCGCCGCGGCGCTGGCCGGCACGCTGCTCGCTTTCGCCAAGAAGCACGCCAAGGTTCCGATGGTCGGGCGCACGCACATGCAGCCGGCGATGCCGTCGAGCGTGGGCCTGTGGGCTTCGGCCTGGGCCGAGAGCCTGCTGGACGACCTGGCGCTGCTGCGGACGGCCTACGAGTTGAACGACCGCTGTCCGCTGGGCTCGGCCGCCAGCTACGGCGTGCCGCTGCCGATCGACCGCCGCCTGACCAGCGACTTGCTCGGATTCGCCGCGCCGGTGCACAACGTGCTCCATGCCAACCACGCCCGCGGCAAGCTGGAATCCGTCATCCTCGCCGCGCTGGGGCAGGCGATGCTGACGCTGTCGCGCCTGGCGCAGGACCTGATTTTGTTCTCGATGCCGGAATTCGGCTACTTCCGCTTGCCGGCGGAATTCACGACGGGCAGCAGCATCATGCCGCAGAAGCGGAATCCCGACGTGCCCGAGCTGCTGCGCGCGAAGGCGGCCAAGGTGCTGGCCTACGCGAACCTCGTGGCCGAGATCGTGCGCGCCGCGCCGTCCGGCTACAACCGCGACCTGCAGGAAACCAAGGCGCCGTTCATGGAAGGTTTCGAGCTGGCGATTTCCTCGCTGCGGATTATGGATCCGCTGGTCGCGGGGTTGGAGGTGGACGCCGCCGCGCTGCGCCGGGGCTTCGGGCCGGACGTCTACGCCACCGACCGCGCGCTGGAACTGGTGGCGCAGGGGATGCCGTTCCGCGACGCCTACCACCAGGTGAAGGCCAATCTCGACCAACTCGCTGGATTTGATCCCGACGCGGCGCTGGCCGCCAAGCGGCATATGGGCGCCCCGCTGGGGCTGGATTTCAAGGCGCTGGCCGGGCAGGCCCGCACGGCGGCCCGCTGGGCGGCCGGGGAACGGAAACGCTACGCGGCCAAGCGGGCCGCGCTGCTGGGCGGATAGGCGAAAAATCGCGCAGCCCGTTTGACAGGCGTCCAAAGTGGGGTAGTTTGATGCCGTCGAGGGGACTGTGCGTGCGGATAAATAATAGGCTATGACGACAACCAAATACTCCTTCGGCGAATACAGCGTTTCCTTGGCCCTCGACGAAGATTCTCCCCTCGGCCAACTCGACGACTTGCACATCTGCCACCTCGGCATGAAGTTCATTTCGGCTCGGCCCATGCCCGAATTCGGGCTCTATGAATTCGAGATCTCCATTCGGCCCCTCGCCGACGGCGGCGATCCCGCCCGCGTCAAATGCTGCGGCGTGGTCGTCAGCTCGCAGCCGGAAGGCGCCGGCTTCCGCACGGTGATCCATTTCGCGGATCTCGACACCGGCAGCAAGTCCTGCCTCGAGGCCTTGACCAAGGCCAACAAGATGCGCTGCGACTATTGCGCCAACTGCTGACGCCGCGCGGCGGTTTTGCGCTCGGGGCCCCCGACGATCTTGTCGGGGGTTTTCGTTGGGCCCGGTCCCACCGGGCCGGCGCCTCCAAATCGGATTGCGCCAAGCGCCCGTTTCGCCTATAAGCATCGTCGTTCATCGGAGGAGATACGCCATGAAGAAATTCGTATTGATCGCGTTGGGCCTGCTGGCGGCGGGGATTTCCGCGACGGCCGGCGAAAAGACGTTCGCGCTGGCGACCGCCGGCGAGGTGGATGCCGCGTTCGCCGAACGCGTCCGCGCCCGGCTGGAAGAGAACGCCGGCGTGGTCGTGCGTCCGGCCGCCGCGCTCGCGGTGGAACCGGGCCAGAGCCTCGAGGCCATCGGCCGCGCCGCGGCGGCGACCTTGACGGGCGCCGACCACAGCATCCTCGTGCTGGTGCGTCCGACCGACGAGCAGCCGCAGGGCGTCTGCCTGCCCCACGAGCGGTTTGCGACGCTCAACGTCGCCCGGCTGGAAGCCGGCGCCGACGCCGAACACGTCGAGCGCCGCGCGGTGCAGGAAGGCCTGCGCACGATGAGCATGCTGCTCAAGATGGCCCCGTGCCCGTTCCCCCTGTGCGTCCTGGTCGGCTACGAGAAAGTCGAAGACCTCGACCAGATGAGCGGCAACTATTGCCCGCCCTGCCTCGACCGCTTCACCCGCTATGCCCGCGACGCCGGTCTCCGGACGATCGATCCGCTGGCCGCGGACGCCGCGCCGGCCGCGGAAACGGCCTCGCCCGCCGTCGACTAACGCCGGCGGCCCGCCATGCTCGACGTCAAGCTGATCCGCGAAAATCCCGAGCTCGTCCGCGCGGGGCTGAAAACCCGCCATTCGCCCGTGGACGTCTCCGCCGTGCTGGAGCTCGACGAGCGCCGCCGCGCGGCGATCACCGAGGCCGACCAGCTCAAGGCCGCGCGCAACGAGATCTCCAAGAAAATCGGCGCGCTGAAGAAAGCCGGCGAGGACACGACCGACATCCAGCGCCAGACGCGAGAAATGGGCGAGAAAATCGCCGCGCTCGACGCGCAGGTGCGCGGGATCGAGGACGAGCAGCGCCAGCTGCTGCTGGCGATCCCGAACCTGCCGCACGAAAGCGTGCCCAGCGGCGAGGACGCCCTGGACAACGTCGTCGTGCGCGAGTGGGGCCACAAGCGGACCTTCGATTTCGAGCCCAAGGACCACGTCGCGCTGGGCGAGGCGCTGGGCCTGTTCGATTTCGAGCGCGCGGCGCGCATGTCCGGCGCGGGCTTTCCGCTGTTCACCGGTCCCGGCGCGCGGCTGGAGCGCGCGCTGATCCAGTTCATGCTGGACCTGCACACGACGAAGCACGGCTATACCGAGATTTCGCCGCCCTACGTCGTGACCACGGCCACGATGACCGGCACCGGCCAGCTCCCCAAGATGGCCGACGACATGTACCACGCGCCGATCGACGACCTGTGGCTGATTCCGACGGCCGAAGTGCCCGTCACGAACATCTACCGCGAGGAAATCATCCGCGAGCCGCTGCCGCTGAAGTTCGTCGCGCACACGCCGTGCTTCCGCCGCGAGGCGGGGTCCGCCGGCCAGGCCACGCGCGGGCTGATCCGCGTGCACCAGTTCGACAAGGTCGAGCTCGTCCAGTTCGTCCCGCCGGGCACGTCCTACGACGCGCTGGAAGGGCTGGTCGCCGACGTCGAAGACGTCCTGCAAACCCTGGGCGTGACCTACCGCGTCCTGCAACTGTGCTCCGGCGACATGAGCTTCGCCGCCGCCAAGTGCTACGACGTCGAGCTGTGGGCCCCCGGCCACAACGGCTGGCTCGAGGATTCCTCGTGCAGCAACTTCGAGGCCTTCCAGGCGCGCCGCGCGAACATCCGCTGGAAGAACCCCGAGGGCAAGACCGAGTTCGTCCACACCCTCAACGGGTCGGGCGTGGCCCTCTCGCGCCTCTACGTGGCGATCCTTGAAAACGGCCAGCAGGCCGACGGCTCCGTCGTCCTGCCCGAGGTCCTCCGGCCCTACATGGGCGGAATCGACCGCCTCGTGCCGAAGAAGAAATGAGCCGCGGGTGATTTCGACGGTTCAAAAGACCGTGGCCACGCGCTTTCCGCAGCTTCGCGGGAAGCGCGTTTTGGTTGCCGCCAGCGGCGGCGCCGATTCCACCGCGCTGGCGCTCGCGCTCCAAGACCTCGGCTGCGGAATCGCCCTCGCGCACGTGCACCACGGCCTGCGTGGGAAAGCCGCCGACGCCGACGCGCGATTCGTCGCGGCGCTGGCGAAGAAACTGGGCGCGCCGTTTTTCCTCGGGACGTTCGCCGTGCGCGCGGAAGCGAAGAAAACCGGCGAGTCGCTCGAAATGGCCGCGCGGCGCGTGCGGCGCGAGTTCCTCGCCGCGACGGCCCGGCGCGAAAAAATCCGGTTCATCGCCACGGGCCACACGGCCGACGACCAGGCCGAGACGGTCCTGCTGCGCATCGCGCGCGGCACCAGCGTCACGGGCATCGCGGGCATTCCGTACGTCACCAAGCAGGGCGGCGTTGCCTTCGTCCGGCCGCTGCGCGACGCGACGCGCGCGCAGATCCTGGAATTCCTGAAGGCCCGCAACCAGCCTTGGCGCGAAGACCGGAGCAATGCGGAAGACTTCGCGCTGCGCAACCGCGTGCGCCACGAGATCCTGCCGCTGCTGGAAAAGCGCCTGAATCCGCGCGTGCGGGAGGCCCTGCTGCGCCTGGCCGACATCGCCGCCGCCGAGGACGACGTCATGGCCGCGCTGGCGAAGAAAACCCGGCCGACGGCGAAGACGCCGCTGGCCTTGCGCCGGCGCCGGGCGCTGGCCCAGTTGCGGGCCGCCGGCGTGCCGCCGGAAAAGCAGGTTTTCCATGCCGTGGAAAATCCGGCCAAAGTTTTTACGTTCTACGTAAAACCCGCCGAAAGTTTTTACGTTCTACGTAAAAATCCAGCCCGAGACCCCCATGGCCTTGCGGCACGGGCGGATCGGGACCCCCATGACCTTGCGTCATGGGTGAACGAGGTTGCCTCCCCGCGTCGCGGGGACCCCCAATCTCGTTCACCCACCCCGCGAGGGGGTGGGGGTCCAAAACTGGAAATCCGCCAGGGCCGGGGCTTTTCGCGGCGGGCGGACGAGGTCTGCCTGTCGGCGGCGGCGGTGGGGGGCCGCGACTTGATCTTCCGCAGCTGGCGGGCGGGTGACCGGATGAAGCCGCTGGGGATGGCGGGCAGCAAGAAGCTGTCGGATATTTTCACCGACCTGAAGGTGCCGCGGGCGGAGCGCAACGCGCGCATCGTGGTCGAATGCGGCGGCGAAATCGCCGCCCTGGCGGGCTGGCGGGTGAGCCGCGACTTCGCGGTGGAGGGTCCGCGCGCGAAGTCGCTGCGGATCCGCTTCAGGACTCCGGACACCCGGTGTCGGGGAAGGCGATGAGTCCGGCGTAGTCGGTCGCGCTGCCGCCGTCGAAGCAGCATTCGATGATGCGGCGGCCGAGCGGATCGAGATCGGACTCGAGATACTGCGCGAGTTCCTTGCGGAAGAACTCGGCCAGTTGCCGGGCGCCCTCGTCGTAGGCGGCTTCGCCGACTTCCGGCTGGGTTTCGACGTGGAAGAAGAACTTCTCGATATGCTGGCCTTCGACCTGGATTTCCCGCGGAGCCCAGCCCAGGAGCGGACAGCGGGCGCGCAGGAGCTGCTCGTCGCGGAAGCGGGCGGAGCCGCGCCGGGCGAGATATTCGCGCATGATCCACTGGGGCATGAACCCGGTCTTCCAGGCGCCGACGTGCTGGTTGGGGGCGAGCTTGTAGCGGACGCGCGGGGTCTGGACGATCTGCTGCAGCAAGAGGTTCGCCTGGACGACGCGCCGGCCGGTGGCGAACGGCCAGTAGGAGCCGACGCCCTCGGAGACGAGGCCCTCGGTCTGGGTGATGCTGGGGTTGTCGAAGCCGCGGGGCGCGACCAGCCGCCAGAGCCAGGCCAGCGCGGGCGGCAGGACGTGGAAGGCGCCGACGATGCCGTAGGTGGGGGCTTCGCGCGTGCAGGGCGGCGTGCGGATGCCGAAGCTGCGGACGTTGACGCGGGTTTCCTCGCTGATCACGTGGGGGACGTAGGCTCGCGGGACGACGACGCGCGGATTGGGGCAGGGCTGGCCGGGAGCGTCCGGCTTGTGCTCCCAGATGAGGGCGGTGCCGCCGGGAACGGCGTCGACGTTGAGGAATAGCAGGGGCCCGGGCGGATGCACGCAGAGGCGCTCCAGGGCCGGATCGGTGCCGTACTGGCGGATGTGGTTGACGCGCACGAACCAGGCGTTTTCGGCGTCCTCGACGTGCAGGGTGCCGTCGTGGGTTTCTTCGAGCGGGCGGCAGAGAGCCATGTCGTCCGTGACGGGTCGCAGCAGGCAGCCGCGCGGCAGGACGAGGTGGTATTCTTCGCCGGTGACGACGTTGGTTCCGAAGAGGAGGCGGCCGTCTTCTTCGCGGTGGACCTGTTCGAGCATTTCGCTCTTGCCGCCGCCGCTGGCGCCTTCGTGGGAAATGGTCAGGCGGTTGTCGTAGGGGGTGACGACCTGGACGGTGGAGCAGTGCATGGTGACCCAGCGTTCGCGTTCGCCGCGGTCGAGAAGCATGCCGTAGACGCCTTTCTTGGCGCTGGGGCCGGGATAGAGGTTGTAGCTGAACATCTCGTAGAGGTCTTCGCCGCGGTGGTGCACGACCATCTGCTTGCCTTGGAAATGCGTGTGGCGGAAGACCGGCGCGACGTAGATGACCCCGCGGATTTCCGCGGTGGGCGCAACGGCTTCCGGCGCCACCAGGCCCTGCAGGAGGGCGAGGCCGAGCGCGAAGAATCCGGCGTTGGCGGGCAGCACGGCCACCTGCAGGTGGTCGGCGAAGCCGCCGGCCTGGAACACGAACAGGGCCAGGGGCTGGGTCTTGAGCCAAGCCATGGTTTCGGCGCGCAGGACGCCGAAGGAGGACCCGTAGCGTTCCGCGAAGCGCGGCTTGTCGGTGGGCAGGTCGTCGGCGATGCACATGCAGTCCGGATCGCGCCGGCGCATGTAGGCTTCCAGATAGTTGGCGGAAACGCCGTTGCGGGTCCGGCAGACTTCGACTTCGGGGACGCGGCCGCGGCCGGGCACGTCGTAGGCGACGACGTGGACGCCGTGTTCGGCGTCGCGCACGCTCAGCTCCACCAGGTCGTCCACCGAACGGGCGACGATCCAGGAGGGACATGCGCGCAGGACGTCGGCCAAATCGCGCGGCAGCTTGGCCAGCAGCGCGGCGGGGGCGGGAGAGGCGGAATCGACGGTTGAGTTGGATGGGGTCATGCGGCCTCCTTTTTCGTTTGGGAACGGTCTCCGGGGCGGCTCCGCGGGGCGGCGCTCGCCATCGAAGGCGCGGGACCATAAGGCCAAAACCCGCCGCGGTCAAATGGAATCGGAAAAATCGTTCCGGCCGGTTCAGGCCAGGACGCCGCGCAGGCGGAGCTCGTAGAAGGCGGCCTTGCAGGCGCGGACGTCGGCGAGGGCGTCGTGGGCGCCGGCGAAGGGCTTGTTGAACAGCTTGCGGTGCAGCTCGGTCAGGTTGGGATACTTGAAGTCGCCGTAGCGGCCCGGCAGCGCGCAGAAGTTCGTGGCTTCCTTCATCGTGCAGCGGGTGGTTTTCTTCAGGAGGGGATGGGGGCGGCCGAGGCGCAGGCATTCGGCGCCGAGGATCTTTTCGTCGAAGGAAATATTGTGGGCGACGGCCATGGCCGCCTTTTCGAGCTGGGGCAGGGCTTCGTCGAGGACATCGACGAGCGGCCGGCCTTCGGCGAGGGCGCGCTCGGTGGTGATGCCGTGGACGCGGGAAGCGTCGGCGGGGATGACGTAGCCCTGGGGCAGGACGATGCGGGAGGCGGAGGCGATTTCGTTGCCGGCGCCGTCGCACAGCAGCCAGGCGAGCTGGACCATGCGGGGCCAGTTGTCGAGATCGCGCAGCGGGGCGTTCCAACTGCGCGGCAGGCCGGTGGTTTCGGTGTCGAAGAAGAACAGCAGGACGTCGGACGGGCCGTCGAAATTGAGGGACATGGTCATGCGGCGAACCCTACACCGGGCGCGGCGCCGGCGCAATCCCGGGGTGCACCGGGAATCTCAAATCTCAAATTTGAGATCCGAGATCAGGGCCGCAGGACGGTATTGTCGATGAGGCGGGGCGTGCCGACCCAGACGGCGAGGGCGGCGAGGGCGGGGCGCGCGATGGGACCGGCAAGCGGCTGGAGGGTTTCGTCGTCGACGATTTCGATATAATCGATCTTGGCGGCGGGGGCGCGGGCGACGGCGGCGCGAAGGACGGCGACGAGGTTGTTGGGATCGCGCTCGCCGGCGGCGAAGCGCCGTTCGGCTTCGTCGAGGGCGCGGCGCAGGCAGACGGCCTGCGGGCGCTGTTCGGCGGTGAGGTATTGGTTGCGGGACGAGCGGGCGAGGCCGTCGGGCTCGCGCGCGGTGGGGCCGGACACGATTTCGACCGGGAAGCGCAGGTCGCGGACCATCCGGCGAATGACGCGCAGCTGCTGGGCGTCCTTCTCGCCGAAGACGGCGACGTGGGGCAGAACGATATTGAACAACTTGGCGACGACGGTGCAGACGCCGTCGAAGTGGCCGGGGCGCGCCGCGCCGCAAAGCGTGCGGGAGAGGGAATTTTCCGTCACGGAGACGCTGGCGCCGGCGGGATACATGTCCGGGACGGAGGGGTAGAAGACGAGATCGACGCCTTCCCGTTCGCAGAGGGCGCGGTCGGCTTCGAACGTGCGCGGATAGGCGGCGAAGTCTTCGTTGGGCCCGAACTGGGTGGGATTGACGAAGATCGAAACGACCACGACGTCGGCGTGCTGCTTCGCGATCCGGACGAGGGAGAGATGCCCGTCGTGCAGGTTGCCCATGGTGGGCACGAAGCCGATGCGCCGGCCGGCGGCCCGCAGCGCGAGCGCGGCTTGCTGCATTTCAGAAGCGGACTCGATGATTTTCATGATCCAACCGTTGAACCGTGAACCTGAAACCGTGAACCGAATTTACTCGTAGCAGTGTTCCGGGCCGGGGAAGGCGCCGCCGGCGACGTCGGTTTTGTAGGCGGCGGCCGCGGCGGAAATCTGCTTGCCGAGATCGGCGTAGACCTTGACGAACTTGGGTTTGAAGTCGCCGGAGAGGCCGAGGACGTCGTTGATGACGAGGATCTGGCCATCGCAGCCGGGGCCGGCGCCGATGCCGATGACGGGGACGGCGACGGCGGCGGAAACCTGCGCGCCGAGCTCGGCGGGCACGGCTTCGAGGACGATGGCGAACGCGCCGGCGGCTTCGATGGCCCGGGCGTCGGCGGTCAGTTGCCGCGCGGCTTCGTCGCCGCGGCCCTGGACGCGGGTGCCGAGGACCTTGACGCTCTGGGGGGTGAGGCCGATATGGCCGAGGACGGGGATGCCGTTCTGCACGAGGGCGGCGACGGTCGGGGCGCGGAATTCGCCGCCCTCGATCTTGACGGCCTGGCAGCCGGTTCGCTGGACGACGCGGCCGCAGTTGCGCAGGGCCTGTTCGACGGAGGCCTGGTAGGTCATGAAGGGCATGTCCACGACGACGAGCGCGCGGACCGCGCCGCGCACGACGGCGGCGGAGTGGCGGATCATGTCCACGAGGCTGACGGGCAGGGTGTTCTCGTAGCCCAGCAGGGTGGTGCCGAGCGAATCGCCGACGAGGATCAAGGGGATGCCGGCTTCGTCGAGGAGCCGCGCGGTCTGGAAATCGTAGGCGGTGAGAGCGGCGATTTTCTCGACGCCCTTCATCGCCGTGAGGGCGCGCGGGGTCAGGCGTTTGGGGGCGTTCATGGCGGTCTCCGTTACCACTCGGCCTGGACCCGGCGGACCTCCTGCCCGGGCGGCAGGGCGGCGAGGATGTCGCGGACGCGGCGGTCGTGGCCGGGCAACACGAGATAACCGCGCACGTCGGCGAGGGGCTGGAGGACGAACCGGCGCTTGGTCCAGCGCGGGTGGGGGACGACGAGGCCGCCGCTGCGGATGGTCTGGCCGTCGTAGTAGATCAGATCGACGTCGATCGTGCGCGGGACGTTGGGCCGGATGCTGCGCTTGCGGCCGAGGGCCAGCTCGACCTTCTGGAGCTGGGCGAAGAGCTTGTGGGCGTCCAGCGAGGTGCCGATGATCAGCACGGTGTTGTAGAACGGCAGATCGGCGAATTCCTCGGGCACGCCGACGGGCTCGGTTTCGTAGACGGGGGCGGAGGCGAGCAGGGAGACTTCGGGAATCGCGGCGATGGCGGCGCGGGCGGCCTGGAGGCTGGCGAGCCGGTCGTCGAGATTGGCGCCGAGACTGAGTCCTGCTTCGATGCCGTTCATGGGGCGGGGGCGGTCAGGCCGAGCACGTCGCGCATGCCGTAGAGGGCGGGCGCGCGGCCGGGGAGCCACGCGGCGGCGCGCAGCGCGCCGAGCGCCAGCGTGTCGCGCGAGGTGGCGCGGTGCGACAGTTCGATGCATTCGCCGTCGGCGGCGAACAGCACGGTGTGGTCGCCGACGACGTCGCCGCCGCGGACGGCGTGGAAGCCGATTTCCTTTTCGGGGCGTTCGCCGGGGATGCCCGTGCGGCCGTCGATCGCGACGTCCTTCAGGTTCCAGCCGAAGCCCTGCGCGGCGGCCTCGCCGAGGTAGAGGGCGGTGCCGGAGGGGGCATCCTTCTTGCGGCGGTGGTGGCGCTCGACGATTTCGCAGTCGTAGCGCAGCCCGGCGAGGGTGCGGGCGGCCTGCGCGACGAGGGCGTAGAGCAGGTTGACGCCGAGGCTCATGTTGGCGGAGAGCACGACGGGGATTTTTTGCGCGGCCTGGGCGACGGCGGCCTGTTCGGCCGCGCCGAGGCCGGTGGTGCCGACGACCCACGGCACGCCGGCGGCGGCCACCTGCGCCGCGGTGGCGGCGGTGGCGGACGGCGAGCTGAAATCGACGGCGACGTCCGGCCGCGCAGCCAGCCCGGCGGCGAGGTCGGCCCCGAGGATTACGCCGAACGCGGGCACGCCGGCGGCGACGCCCGGGTCCTGGCCCAGGAGCGGCGCGCCGGCGCGATCGACGGCGGCGACGAGCTCGAGGCCGGGGACGGCGCGCTGGGAGATCAGGCGCGCCATGGCCAGGCCCATGCGCCCGCCCGCGCCCACGATGAGGACTTTCCGGGGTGCCGCCATGGCTATTTCACCACGCCGCACGCCTGGAGGGTGGCGCGCAGCTTCTCGCGGTTGGCGGGGGCCATTTCGCACAGGGGCAGGCGATAGACGGCGGGGCCCAAGCCGGCCATTTCCACCGCCGCCTTGATCGGGATGGGATTGGTCTCGATGAAGACGTCGTTGAACAGCGCGTAATATTTGTAATGAAGCGCGCGGGCTTCGTCCCAGCGGCCGGCGGCGGCGGCGTGGACGAGGTCGGCGACGGCCTGGGGAGCCACGTTGGAGGCGACGGAAATGACGCCGCAGGCGCCGACGGACATCATCGGCAGCGTGAGGCCGTCGTCGCCCGAGAGCACCTCGATCTCGCAGGCCGCCTTGAGGCGGCTGACGCGGTCGACGCTGCCGGCGGCTTCCTTGACGGCGACGACGTGCGGGTGCTTGGCCAATTCCGCGACGGTGGCCACGGCGATTTCGCAGCCGGCGCGGCCGGGGACGTTGTAGAGCACGACCGGCAGGCCGAGGTCGGCCACGGCGGAGAAATGCTTGATCAGGCCGGCCTGGGTGGGCTTGTTGTAGTAGGGGGTGACCTGCAGGGTGCCGTCGATGCCCATGGCCTTGGCCTGGGCGGTCAGTTCGAGGGCTTCGGCCGTGGAATTGGCCCCGGTGCCGGCGATGATCTTGACGCGCCGGGCGGCGGTTTCGACCACGACGCGGATCACCTCCAGATGCTCCTGCGTGTCGAGCGTGGGGGATTCGCCCGTGGTGCCCACGGGCACGAGGCCGTCGATGCCCCCGGCGATCTGGAATTCGACCAACTCGCGGAGCCGGCCGTAATCGACCGCGCCGTCGCGGCCGAAGGGGGTGACGAGTGCGGTATATGCGCCTGGAAACATGGGTCTTGCCTTTTGCTTGGATTGAAAACCCCATTCTTGGAGGAAACGGGGGAAATGAACAGCAAAAAATCGCGGGCGGAAAACGGTTGCCGAGCGGGGGGGGCTGGGCTATGTTCAAGCGATCATGTCCAAGGAACAGTCCCAGGCGACGATGCGCATCGACATCACGCCCGCGATGCTGGAGCAATTGCAGCAGGCGCCGGCGCCGGGCGGCGTGCGGATCGGGGGGCGGCACGCGCCCGCGCATTCCGGCAGCACGGGGGTGATCCGGATCCCGGCGGGACCCGCCGCCCGGCCGCAGGGCGGCGAGGAATTCCAGACGCTCTTCCAGAGCATCTACGACGCGGTGTTCATCACCGATCCGCAGGGTGCGATCGTCAGCGCGAACGTGCGCGCGGAGCAGTTCTTCGCCAGCACGCGCGTGGAACTGTGCAAGCGGAACGTGCTCGACGTGCTGTGCGGCGCGGACCGCAGCCTGCTGGACACGATTTTGGGCTCCCTGGAAAACAACCGCTTCGTGCTGATCCAGGCCCTGTGCCGGCGCGCGGACGAGACGCTCTTCCCCGCGGAAATCTCGGTGAGCCGGCTGCCCATGGGCGGCAAGATGCACCTGAGCTTCTTCGTGCGCGACATCACCTTGCGCAAGGAGGCGGAAGAACGCCTGAAGACGGGCTACAACGCCCTGCAGAACTCGGGCAGCGGCATCGCCGTGGCCGACGTGGAGTTCGCGCTGGCGGGCTACGTGAACCCGTCGATGCTGGCCTTGCTGGGTTTGGCTTCGGTGGACGAGGCTTATGCCTGCAATTTCCGGCAGTTCCTCAAGGACGAAGCGCTGGCGGGGGACATGATCGAGGCCGTGAAGGCCGGCGACACCTGGACGGGCGAACTGGAGATGCGCCGCCAGGACGGCACCGCGTTCTTCGCGCAGGCGTCGCTGGAACCCAACTTGAATCCCGACGGCGCGATGACCGGCATCGTGATCTCGCTGCTGGACGTGACGCCGCAGCGGCACGCGCAGCAGCAGCTCGAACTGACGGCCGCGCAGCTCCGCCAGAAGAACCAGGAAATGGAAGCGGACCTGCGCCTGGCGCGCGACCTGCAGTACGCCTTTTTGCCGTCGGACTATCCCGCGGTGGCGCCGAGCGACCCGGGCCGGGCTGGGCGGCTGGATTTCGCCCACGTCTACCACCCGAGCGGGCTGGTCGGCGGCGACTTCTTCGACATCCTGCCGGTGTCCAAGAGCCAGGTGCTGGTCTTCGTGGCCGACGTGATGGGGCACGGCGCGCGGGCGGCCCTGGTGGTGGCCACGCTGCGCGGCCTGCTGGAGCAGTTGGCCAAGGAAACGCAGAATCCCGGCGATTTCATGACGCGGCTGAACGCGGCCTATTCCAAGATCTTCAGCACCGCGGGCGACCTGATGTTCGCCACGGCCTGCTGCGCGTTCTTCGATCTGGACCGCGGCAAGATCCTGCACGCCAACGCGGGCCATCCGCTGCCCGTGGTCGTCGATCCCGACGGGCCGGCGCGCATCGCGCGCATCGCCGAGCCCGGGCTGGGCCCGGCGCTGGGACTTTTCGCCGACGCGCGTTTCGGGCACGACGAAATCGATCTGGCGCCCGGCATGCGCGTGCTGTTCTATACCGACGGCCTGACGGAAGCCCGCAACGGCGACCTGGACGAGTTCGACGTGAAGGGCATGCTCGATTCCTTGCAGGCCCACCGCGCCGAGCCGTTGCCCGGCCTGCTGGACGCGCTGGTGCGCGACGTGAAGACCTTTACCGGCACCGCGGTTTTCGAAGACGACGTCTGTCTTCTGGCCGTGAACTATGCCGAGGCATGACCTGCTCCTCCGGGGGCCAAGAAAGAACCACCACATGAGCTTGAAACGCATCCCCTGGGTCGGAGCCGCCGCCTTCGCCGGCTTGGCCGCCGCCGTTTGCGCCCAGCAGCCGTCCCCCGCCTATTTCCAGAGCGGGGGCACCCTCTACCGCGCCGTGCCGGTGGCGCCGGCCCAGACCCAGCCCGGCTACTACGGCACGCCGAACGCCCAGCCGGTCTATTACGCCCCGCCCGCCGCGCAACCCGTCTACTCCGCGCCGCGGGCCCCGGCGCCGGTCTACGCGGAGGAAGAAGAGATCGACGAGGAAGGCTACTATTGGTTCTGGGGCCAGAAGTGGCCGGGGCTGGCCCTCGGCCCGAAGATCGGCACGACGGGCCTCGGCCTGGAAATGACCTTCGGGATCAATCCCTTCCTGAATCTCCGCGGCGGATTCAACTACGGATCGTTCACCTGGGGCCAGGAATTCGGCAACGTGGACTACGACGCCGACGTCACCATGACCAGCGTGCCGCTGCTGCTGGACGTCCATCCCTTCGGCGGGCAGTTCCGCATCACGGGCGGGCTGTATCTCCAGCCCGGCACGAAAGCGGATCTCGACGCCACGCCCTCCGAGCCGACCCAGATCGGCTCGCACACCTACAATCCCGACACGATCGGCACCCTGACCGGCGAGATCGAGGTCAGCAGCGCCTTGACGCCCTATCTGGGCATCGGCTTCGGCAACACCGTCGGCGAAGACCAGCTGCTGACCCTCACGCTCGACATCGGCGTGATCTTCCAGTCCTACGACGTTTCGCTCGATTCCAACGGCGCGGGCATGACCGCCAAGCTCGACACCTTCCGCGAAGACTTGAAGAAGGAAGAAGCGCTGCTGCAAGAGGACGCCGACAACTGGAAGATCTTCCCGGTGGTGGCGATTTCCCTCGCCTGGCACTTTTAAGCGGAGAGGGGCGCCGGCTTCATGCGTCCTTCATCCCAGCTTGGATCGGATGGCCGCATGAAACATTGGCTTGGATTCTGCGCGATCTGGGCGGGACTGCTGGGCTCCGCCGGGGCCCAGACCAACGGCATTTTCGCCGATTTCGCGACCTCCCTGGGCGATTTCACCGTCTGGCTGGACCACGAACGCGCGCCGCGCGCTGTCGCCAGCTTCGTGGGCCTCGCCACGGGCGCAACCGGCTGGCTGGATCCGCAGGGCAACGTCTGGCACCGGCCGTTCTACGACGGCTCGCTCTTCCACCGGATCGCGACCAACGCGGCGGGGGAGCACCTGGCCATCCAAGGGGGCGGCATCGCCTACGGCGGGATCACCTTCACCAACGTGCCGACTGGCCCGGCAGATAGCGACGGTTACGCTTTTTCGGCGATCACGACGAATCCTCCGGGAGTCACCACCAACGATTTCATCCATGGATTGGTGCCGTTCTACACCGAAAACATGGCGGCCGTGCCCACCAACTACGTTTACGCCGGAACGACGGTCGAAACCAACGCCGCGGCGGTCACGTTCACGCGCATCCAATTGCAGGCGTGGTCTTCGAACGCGACCCAATACGTGGTGAACACCTATCAGAACGATTCGTGGTACACGAACTGGACGCTGCAATCCGTCGAAACGACCAATTGGGGCACCATCTACACCGTCACGACCAACACGGGGGCTTCGCCCGAAGTTCTCCTGCACCGCGTCACCTTGAGCATGGTGACGACCAGCACGATCCGGGCTCCAGTGGTCGGCACCAACTTCGCGAATGCGGGCTACTACGCGCTGGATTCCGCGACGAATGGCCTGCTGCACACCAACGGCGCGATTTCCATGGCCAATTCGGGGCCGAACACGGACGGCTCGCAGTTCTTCCTCATGGGCACGAACAATCCGTACTGGGACGGCAGCTATACCGTTTTCGGCCATGTCGTGGCCGGAATGGATGTCGTGACGTCGCTGGTGGCCGTGGCACTGCCAAGCAACAGCGATCGGCCCGTGCAGGATGTGGTGCTGAGCAACGTCGTCGTGCGGCGCGTGGGCGAGGCCGCCGAAAATTTCGACGTGGCCGCGCAAGGTCTGCCGGTGGTGGATTTCGCCGGTGTCCGCGTGGCGGCGACGGGCGGGCAGGCGCGGGTGCGGGTCGAGATCCCGCCTT
Source organism: Verrucomicrobia bacterium UBA2281 (assembly GCA_002347655.1). Classification (GTDB taxonomy): domain Bacteria; phylum Verrucomicrobiota; class Kiritimatiellia; order CAIQIC01; family Lenti-01; genus Lenti-01. The sequence continues at coordinate 37,392 of DDWR01000041.1, forward strand.
ATTCCGAAACGAAATTCCGCGTTTCAACGAACGGGCTGCAATCGTGGAGCCTTGAAAATTGGGGCTATGCGAGCAACGCGGAGTTCCAGGTGGTGCAAGTGGCCACGGACCTGCACGCCGCCGCCTTTTTCCACGGCGCCACCGTTACATATCCCGCGGCCTGGACGGCACCGACCAGCCATGTAGGCCGCACCTTCCTGTTCGCGTGGAACACGGTGCCCACCACATATTACCGGGCGTCGTTTACGAATTCGCCGGGCATCTGGGAAAAGACCCAGGGGACGAATTACCTGTCCGGCGGGATTTTCGGCTTTCCGTACGCATCGAGCTGGCTGACCTTTCCCTATTCTGCGAAGCTGTATTTCGCCGACAATCTCGCCCAGTATCAATATTCGCTTTGGTTTGATCCGGGCAAAGCCACCAATCGGTTTACCGGCACCGTCGTCTGGTGGATGGGGGGGGGGGACGCCATTTCGGGGACATTCACCACCGAATAACTGCCTTCCGCCTGCCCCGCCGGGGTTAAGCGTTTTTATCTTGGATTTTGGGGTTGCATGGCCGGCAAACGCATGGCAAGCTCGTCGCCTTAGTCTGTTCTTTTCCGTTGGAACCACGAAGGAGCGAACCATGATGAGGAAATGGCTGGGCGGGATCTTGGTCGGAACGTTGGCTTGGGCCGGGGCGGCGACTGCGGCGACATATACGGATGCCGCGACGAACTACCCGGGGGGCAGCTGGACGAACGGGTCCAACGGCGGCGCCGGATTCGGGCCTTGGGCCATCGTGGCGGACAACGGCGGCAGCGGCTGGGCGGGCTGCGGAATCTGGGACAGCGCCGGCGCCGGACTGAACATGGGCGAGGCCTTCGGCTACGTCGGCAAGGTCGGCTACGTCAACATCGACCGCGATTTCACCCAAGCTCTCAACGTGGGCGATTCCTTCGCGCTGGATTTCGGCGTGAACTGGGACTCCGACATCGGCAACAAGGGCTTCGGCCTGTTCGCCAACGGGGTGGAAGTCGTCAACGTGAACCACGGCGGATTTCCCGGCGAGATCAAATTGAACGGCGCAAACGCCCTCGTCAACTACGGCACGCAGACGATGCGCTGGACCTTCACGCAGGTGGCGGCCAACCAGATTTCGGTCTACGCCACCGGCCGCGACGGCACGGAGACGTTCGCGACGACGGTCACGACGGCCAGCGCCTACGGCTACGTGGGCCACGTCCGTTTTTACTCCTCCGGCTTGGCGGCGGACGCCCCCGACCAGCGCCAGAGCTATTTCGACAACCTGACCCTCGAACAGGAAGGCACGCCGCCGCCCGATCCGCTGGGCCTGACCTTCACCTCCGGCACCTGGAATCCCCAGGCCCTGGGCGACTACGAGTTCGTCGTCGAACGCATCGGCGCGGTCGGCGACGATTTGATCCTGACCAGCAGCAATCCCGACGCCGTGACGGTGCCCGCCGGCGCGACGTTCATTTCCAACTCGGTGGCGTTCAACGCGACCGTCGTGAGCCTGACCAGCGGTCCGGCGGCGCTCGTCGCCAGCAACGAAGAAACGGGCGTCTGGGCGGAGTACGTCGTCACGCCCGTGGCGCCGGTCCTGGCCATCGGCGGCCCGTGGGAAATCTTCGCGCTGGGCCCGGCGGGTTTCATCCTGCAGCGCGTCGGCGCCGTGGGCGACGTCGTTTCCCTGAGCAGTTCCGCGCCGGGCGTGCTGTCCGTGCCGGCCTCGGCCACCTTCGGCTCCGGTGAAACCCAAACCACGTTCAACGCCACGGCGAACGCCTTCGGCGCCGCCACGATCACGGCCACCAACGCCGCCAGCGGCGCGTGGGCGACGTTCGACGTGACGGTCGCCGAACCGGCGATCGCCATCGAAGGCCCCGCCACGGTCTGGACCGGCGGGGCGCGCTTCTACACGTTGCGTCGCAATTCCGCCGCCGGCGTCGGCGCGAACGTCAACCTGTCCAGTTCCGACGAAGGCCGGCTGACCGTGCCGGCGACGGTCAGCTTCCCCGGGGACGCGCTGGTCGCCATCTTCGCGGCCAACGGCGTGGCCCCCGGCGCCGCGACGATCACGGCGGACAACGACGACGTCGAACCCGCGACGTTCGACGCGACGGTCACGGACATGCCGGGCGCGCTCGCGGCCGACCATTCCGGCAACTATGCGCCCGCCACCTTCGTCGACGGTTCCAACCTCGGATTCGGCTTCGGCGCCTGGGACTTCTGGAACGAGCCGGCCTCCCTGGGCGACTCGACGGCCGGCGGCGGCGGCGATCTCAACGACACCAACGGCGTGGCGTTCCGTTTCATGGGCGACGGCGCCGGCGGCTACTGCAACGCGCGGCGCGATCTGGCCGAGGCGCTCAAGCCCGGCGACGTGATGAGCTTCACGTTCACCTACAACTGGGTCGGCGGCGGCCGCGGCGTGGACGTCTTCTCCGCCGGCGGGCAGTTCGCCAACCTGATCAACGTGGGCGAAGGCGATGCCTTCAGCGTGAACGGCACGGTCATCTCGCGGGACTACACCCCCGGCGCGGTGGTCTACGTGGAAATCGCGCAGCAGGCGGACGGCATCGAGGTCTACCTGACGCGCGCGTCCGGCGGCGGCGTCAACCTGGCCTACGTCACCAACGTCGTCCACGGCGAAGGCGCAACGGGCGTCTCGATGTATTGCGGCGGCTACGTCGCCGATCCGATCGAAAACAACGTCAACTTCGCGATCTTCATGAACGCCTTGCGGGTCGTCGGCGAGGAACCCACGCGCCTGAGCTTCACCGGCGGCACTTGGGATCCGGCCGCGCTCGGCGACTATCCATTCGAACTGACGCGTTCGGGCGCAGTCGACGATTTCATCGTCCTCTCCAGCGACAACGAGGCCGCCGTGACCGTGCCGGAAGGGGCCATGTTCCCGGAAAGCTCGCGGACGCTGACGTTCGATGCCACGGTGGTGAGCCTGACGGCCGGCAGCGCCAAGATCGTCGCCAGCAACGCGGCGACGGGCGTCTGGGCGGAATACAGCGTCTATCCCGTGGCGCCGGCCCTGGGCCTCGACGGGCCGTGGCTGGTCTACGGCCTGGGCGCGGTGCAATACACCTTGACCCGCACCGGCGCCGTGGGCGACGAGATCACGCTGAGCAGCTCCGCCACGAACGTGGCGACCGTCCCGGCCACCGCGACCTTCGGCGAAGGCGAAACCGCCATCACCTTCCTCGCCACGGGCGTGGGCTATGGGTTCACCTCGCTGGTCGCCACCGACGCGGTCTCCGGCGCCACGGCGGACTACGGTGTGACCTTCGAAGTGAATCCCAACCAACCGATCGGCCAGATCACCTTCAATCCGGCCACGGGCGACATCTCGTTCGAAATTCCCGCCGGCTTCGGCCTCGGTTCGGTCTACGGCGCGGATTGCCAACTCGTCGGCGGCGACTGGGATTGGCAGTTGCTGGTGCAGGACGTCGATTACGTCGTCGATGCCGGCGTCGTGACGATCGTCGGCGACGCCGCCCAGCGCCGGATCATCCGCATCGGCTGGCTGCCGGATTAGCCGCCCGCTCCCGATCGCGCCCCCGCCGGGGATCCCGGCGGGGGTTTTCATGTCCGCCGGCCGGGGTTTTCCATCTTTACGGCGGGGGCCGCGACGTGGGATGATGCCCGCCAACCCGAGGAGATTGCGCACGATGAAGCCTATCCTGTCCGAGCCCGAAATCAACGCCCTCATCTACGGCATGCACGGCGCTCCGTTTTCGCTGCTGGGCATGCACGCGACGGGGGCCAAGAAGCCGGGCGTCGTCGTGCGCGCGTTCCGGCCCTACGCGACGAAGGCGGAAGTGGTCCGCAAATCCGACGGACAGGTCTTCGAGATGGCGCGCATCCACGCCGATGGCCTCTACGAGCTCTTTTTCCCGAACGAAAAGCCCTTTGCGTATTCCTTGCGGCTGACCTGGTTCGACAAGTCCACGGCGGACTTGGAGGATCCGTACCGTTTTCCGCTGCAGCTGACGGATCTGGACATGTACCTGCTGGGCGAGGGGACGAACTACCGCGCGTACCAGAAGATGGGCGCGCATGCCCTGACGATCGACGGGGTGGCCGGCGTGCATTTCGCGGTCTGGGCGCCCAACGCCATCCGCGTGAGCGTCGTGGGCTGGTTCAACAACTGGGACGGCCGCATCCATCCCATGCAGCAGCGCGGCAGCTCGGGCCTGTGGGAACTGTTCATTCCGCATCTGAAGCCCGGCGATCTCTACAAGTTCGAGGTCAAGGGCCACAACGCCTTCCTCGCGCAAAAGGCGGATCCCTACGCGTTCGCGTCGGAGTTGCGCCCGCGCTCGGCCTCGATGGTCTGGGACGTCGAACAATACGCGTGGCAAGACGCGGAGTGGATGGCGGCGCGCAAGCAGAAGCACTGGCTCGACGAGCCGATCAGCGTCTATGAGGTGCACCTGAGTTCGTGGCGGCGCAATCCGGACGAAAACAACCGCATGCTGACCTATGCGGAGCTGGCGGAAACGCTGATCCCGTACGTGAAGAAGATGGGCTACACCCATATCGAAATGCTGCCGATCAGCGAGCATCCGTTCGACGGCTCGTGGGGCTACCAGACGATCGGCTACTACTCGCCGACGTCGCGCTTCGGCACGCCGGACGACTTCAAGGCGTTCGTGGACAAGTGTCACCAGGAAGGGATCGGCGTGGTCATCGACTGGGTGCCGGCGCATTTCCCCAAGGACGGCCACGGGCTGGCCTATTTCGACGGCACGCACCTCTACGAGCACGACGATCCGCGCCTGGGCGAACACAAGGACTGGGGCACCTACATCTTCAACTACGGCCGCAACGAAGTGCGCGCGTTCCTGCTGTCCAACGCGATCTTCCTGGCGGACGTCTACCACGTCGACGGCCTGCGCGTGGATGCCGTGGCCTCCATGCTCTATCTCGACTACTCGCGCAACGAAGGCGAATGGATTCCCAACAAGTTCGGCGGGCGCGAGAACCTTGAAGCGGTGGATTTCCTCAAGAAGTTCAACGAGCTGGTCCACCAGGAATATCCGGGGTTTCTCACCTTCGCGGAGGAATCGACGGCCTGGCCGATGGTGTCGCGGCCGGTCTATCTGGGCGGGCTGGGGTTCGACCTGAAGTGGAACATGGGCTGGATGCACGACACGCTCGACTACATGCAGAAGGATCCGCTCTTCCGCAAGTACCACCACCACGAGATGACGTTCTCGCTGATCTATGCCTTCAACGAGAACTTCATCCTGCCGTTTTCCCACGACGAGGTGGTGCACGGCAAGGGCTCGATGCTCGCCAAGATGCCGGGCGACATGTGGCAGCAGTTCGCCAACCAGCGCCTGCTCTACGCCTTCATGTTCGCGCATCCGGGCAAGAAGCTGACCTTCATGGGCATGGAAATCGGCCAGTGGCGCGAGTGGCAGCACAACGAAAGCCTCGACTGGCACCTGCTGCAGTACGATTCGCATGCCGGCCTGCAGCGCCTGGCGCGCGACCTCAACGAAATGCTCAAGGGCTTCCCCTGCCTGCACCAGATCGATTTCTCGTGGGAAGGCTTCGAGTGGATCGACCTCCACGACTGGGAGAACAGCATGCTCTTCACGCTGCGCAAGGGGAAGGATCCGAACGACCTGATGGTGTGCGGCTTCAACTTCACCCCCGTGCCGCGCGCGGAATACCGCATGGGCGTGCCGCGGGCCGGCACCTACGAGGAAGTGCTCAACACCGATGCGGCGATCTACGGCGGCAGCGGCGTGGACAATCCCCGCTTCGTGAAGGCCGAAAAACGCGAATGGCAGGGGCGGGAATATTCCATCCCCATCGTCGTCCCCCCGCTCGGCGCGGTCTATTTCCGCTATCGGCCGGACATGGAAGGCCACGTCTAGGGTCCGGCTTCGGATTTCGCAAAGGCACAGGACATGAACGCACTCGCCCGCAACCTGAAATGGCTCCTCGTCGTCGCCGTGCTGGCCGCCAACCTGGCGGTCGGCGCCCGGCTCTATTCCCAGGAGACCGCGGCCGCCGCGGAACAGGCCGACGCGGATTCGCCCTATGAGATGTACACGCTGTTTTCCAAGGTCGTCGAACAGGTTCGGGGCAACTACGTCGATGCGGACAAGAGCACCTACAAGAAGCTGATCCACGGCGCGCTGGGCGGCATGCTGCAGGCGCTCGATCCCCACAGCCAGTTCATGGACGAGGAAGCCTTCAAGAGCATGAAGGAAGACACCGCCGGCAAGTTCGGCGGCCTCGGCATCACCATCGGCATCAAAGATGGCGTGCTGACCGTGATCGCCCCGATGGAGGACACCCCCGCCTTCCGCGCCGGGCTGCTCTCCGGCGACAAGATCGTCGAGATCAACGGCGACAGCACCGACGGGCTCGCGCTGGAAGACGCGGTCAAGAAGCTGCGCGGCGATCCCGGCACGACGGTCAAGATCAAGATTTTCCGCCCCAAAACCCAGCTGTTCAAGGAATTCGAGCTGGAGCGCGCCATCATCAACGTGCCCAGCATCAAGGATACCCGCGTGCTGGACGGCGGCATCGGCTACGTGCGCATGCTGCAGTTCGGCGAAGACACCGCCAAGGACTTGCAGACCGCCCTCGACCGGCTCGAGAAGGAAAAAGTGAAGGCGCTGGTGCTGGATCTGCGCAGCAACCCCGGCGGCCTGCTGACCGCTGCCGTCGAGGTGGCGCAGAAATTCCTGCGCCGCGGCGACTTGGTCGTGTTCACCCGCGGCCGGGACAACCGCATGGAACGCGCCTACCGCGCCCGGGCCCGCGACACGTTCCCGGCCGTGCCCATGGTCGTGCTCATCAACGGCTACAGCGCCAGCGCGTCGGAAATCGTCGCCGGCGCGCTCCAGGACAACCGCCGCGCCGTGCTCGTCGGCGAAAAGAGCTTCGGCAAGGGCTCCGTCCAGAGCGTCCTGCCGCAGGACGGCGGCACCGCTATCCGCTTGACCACCGCCAAATACTACACGCCCAGCGAGCGCGTCATCCACGACGTCGGCATCGAGCCCGACGTGGTCGTGCCCATGTCCGTCGAAAACTGGCGCAACATCCTGCTGGCGCGGAACCGCTCCGAAGAAACCAACGGCGTGCCTTCCGTTGCGTCCCTGGACGAAGGCTGGAGCGCTGGCGGGGAGGAAGAAGATCTGCCGGACGCGGTCGCCAAGGCGCCGGCCGAGGAAGAGGTCGATCTCGACCAGGTCGCCGATCCCCAGCTCGACCGCGCCTGCGACATGCTGCGCGGCATCCTCGTCTTCCAGAAGCGCTGACCGCGCCGGGTTCACCCATGCTGGTGCTCGGCATCGAATCCTCCTGCGACGAAACCGCCGCCGCCGTCGTGCGCGACGGCCGCGCGGTGTTGTCGTCGGCCGTGAACAGCCAGATCGCCAGCCACCGGCCCTATGGCGGGGTGGTGCCCGAGATCGCCTCGCGCGAACACGTCGGCAGTTTTCCCGTCGTGGCGGCCGAGGCCATTGCGCAGGCGAAAGTGGCCTGGAACGACCTCGACGCCGTCGCGGTGACGCATGGGCCGGGGCTCGTCAGCTCGCTGCTGATCGGCCTGTCGGGCGCGCGCGCGCTGGGGCAGACTTTGGGCAAGCCTGTGTGGGGCGTGAACCACCTCGAAGCGCATCTCGCCGGGACCTTTTTGGATCCGGCCGCGCCGCCGCCGGCCGAGGCCTGTCCGCTCCTCGTCCTGATGGTTTCGGGCGGGCATTCCTGCCTCGTGGAAATGCTCGGGGTGGGCGACTACCGGTTGCTGGGCACGACGCTGGACGACGCCGCCGGCGAATGCCTCGACAAGGGCGCGAATCTGCTGGGCCTGGGCTATCCCGGCGGTCCGGTCATCGAACGCGCGGCGCAGGGCGGCGATTCCGCCTTCGTGAAGTTTCCGCGCGGCATGGAGCACGCCCGGAACCGCAAGACCGACAACGGGTTGGAAATCGAAATGTGCTTCAGCTTCAGCGGCCTCAAGACGGCGCTGCTCTACCACCTGAAGAATCATCCCGCAGACCGGGAGCAACATCTCGCCGATCTGGCGGCATCCTATCAGGAAGCCGTGATGGATTCGCTGGCGCAGCGCGCGGAGCGGGCGTTGAAGGTCACCGCCGCGCGCACGCTGGCCTGCGTGGGCGGCGTGGCCAAGAACGCCTCGCTGCGCGCGAAGCTGGAAGATCTGGCCCGCCGCCACCAGGCCCGTTTGTTGCTGACGCCGCTGGCCTATTGCACCGACAACGCCGCCATGGTGGCTGCCGCGGCCGGCTTGCGCGCGCTGGCCGGCATCGGCAATCCTCCCGCCGTCGAGGCCGACCCCAGCCTGCCGCTGGTCGAAGAGGATTCGGCGGCCGGGTAGGGCGGGTTGGCCCAACCCGCCCGGATGGAGGATCGGGATGCGACGCCGGCGCGCTGGGCCAGCGCGCCCTACCTTTTCCGGGCAGGTTCTTTCCATTCGACGGATTTTCCGTCGATTTCCCAGCGCACGAGCGTGGCCCGCACGGGCCCGAAGCGGCTTTCCACGTCGGCGAAGAGCACGGCGGGCTTGGCCGTGGCCACCCAGACGGATTTCGGCCGGTTGCGCGAAAACAGCGTGGGCGACCGAGATTCGGCCGCCACCGGAATCGCCTCCAGTTGCCCAAAGTCCGTGCGGATCGTTTTCGGCTCGCCGATCCCGACGTCCAGATCGTGGATGGCGCCGTCCATGACGAGCTGGTAGCGGCCGCCCGCGGAGAGCGGGCTGCCGGCCAGCACGTCGCGCAGATCGAAGAAAAACGTCACGAGATCGCGCGAGCCTTTCGGCACGAGCGACCAATGGGCGGTGCGCGCGACGGCGTTGCTCCAGTACGCCGCGCGCTGGTCGGGCCACAGCACGAGGGTGTCGTCCTGCTTGAAGTCGCGCTCGGCCACGCGCTTGCGGACCGTATGCCGCGGACCGCGGTCGGTGGGTTCGACGACGCACTCGACGAAAGTGGAGACCGGATAGACCAGGGCGATCCACGGTCGGTTCCCAATGCGCAGGGACCGCACCGAATGGCCGGCGTCGTTCGTGCCGCTGCGGATTTCCATGGTGGCGACGGATACGCCGATCCAGCTCACGTCGTATTCCAGGATTTCGCCGGCCGCGGCGCCGTCCGGCGCCAGACCGGCCAGGATCGTCAGCGCGGCGACCAGGCCGCCGCGGCGGAACGGTTTCATGAAGGCGAATTCCTGCGCATGGCCGCGGGCATTCAGACCGCATCGACGGGCGGCGCGGCGCCCTGCATTTCCAGGAGGCGGCGAATGCGTTCTTCGGTGGGCGGATGCGTGCCGAAGACGGACGACGAGCCGCGGGCGGCGAGGGGATTGACGGCGTACATCGGTGCGACGACGCGGTTGACGGGGATCTTTTTCGGATCCTGCTGAAGCGCGATCTTGCGCAGCGCGTGCGCGAGGCCGGCGGGGTAGCGCGTGTATTGCGCGGCGGACGCGTCGGCCAGATATTCGCGCTGGCGCGAGCAAGCGAAGTAGAGCAGGCGCGCGATCAGCGGCGCGAGAATCGCCAGCACCAGCGCGGCGATCATGAGGATCGCCGCGCCGCCGCCGCCCTTGCCGGACGACGACGAGCGCCGCCGGCCGCCGCCGCCCCAGAACATCATGCGCATGCCGGCGTCGGCCAGCAGCACGATGGCGCCGAGCGTCACGCCCGCGAGCGTCATGAACAACGTGTCGCGGTTGGAAACGTGCCCGAGTTCGTGGGCGATCACGCCTTGCAATTCATCGCGGCTGAGGCGTTCGAGCAGGCCCGCGGTGACGGCCACGCACGCGCGCTCGGGATTGAGCCCGACGGCGAACGCGTTGGGCACGGGCGTGTCGATGATGAACACGCGCGGCATCGCGGGCAGCGCGGCGGCGATGCGCATTTCCTCGACGACGTTGTAGAGCTGCGGCGCTTCGTCGTGCGCCACTTCGCGCGCGTTCGCGGAAGACAGCAGCACGGATTCGCCGCCCATCAGATTCACGAGCAGCAGCACGCCCCAGATACAGATTCCGACGAAGGCTCCGAAGTAGGCCGTTTGCGGACGCCCGCCCATGAGGAATCCGATGGCCATGCCCAGGATCGCCAGCAAGGCCGCCAACGAGGCGATCAGCAGCGCGGAGCGCCGCTGGTTGGCGGAAATAGCTTCCCACATCAAGGCGCTCACGGGTCGGGAGGATTATTGGAGGATGAATGCTGCAACATGAATGATTCCAACAGGTTAGAACTTAACCTGCGGAACGGCCCGCTCCGCTTCGTCGGTCAACTCGAACAATTCGCGCTTCGAGAAGCCGGCGGGACCCGCAACTAGATTGGCCGGAATGGATTGGATCTGAATATTGTAGCGGGTGACGCTGTCGTTGTAGGCCTGTCTGGCAAAGGAAATCTTGTTCTCGGTGGAAGACAGTTCTTCTTGCAGCGCAAGGAAATTGGCTGACGCCTTGAGGTCCGGATAGCGTTCGACGTTGACCATGAGGCCGCGCAGGGCGCCGGTCAGGGCGGCTTCGGCATGTCCAGCTTCGGCAGGACCTTGCGCGCGCATGGCGTCGGTGCGGGCCTTGGTGACGGCCTCCAGCGTGCCGCGCTCGTGGCCCACGTAGCCCTTGACGGTTTCGATGAGGTTGGGGATGAGATCGTGGCGGCGCTTGAGCTGCACGTCGATCTGCGCCCAGGCGTTGTCGACCACGTTGCGCAGGCGCACGAGGCCGTTGTAGATCGAGACGAACCAGAGCACCAGCGCGGCCAGGATTCCGAGGAAGACGAACAGGGGCATCATGATTTCATCCTTTGCTGGCGCGGGCGGAATGCGTGCGCGCACGTCGGGAAACAGCATACGCGGCGCGGCGCAAAACGCAAGCGGAGAGCGCAAAAATCGGGCGAAAAGGAGCGGTGCGCGTGCGGCGCAGCGCCCGGCCAAGGCGGAAAAACGCGTCGCGAAAGCCCGCCGCGCGGCGCGCTCCAAGCGGAATTTTCGGGGAAGCGACGGCTGTTTCGCCCAATAAAATCAAGGGGTTTGAAAGAAAACGAAAATTTTTCGAAAAAAGGGGTTGACGGCGTGGGGCGGTCCGCGTAGATTTCGCGTCACTTGAACGGATTGGGTTGCGCGAGCGACCGATGAAGGGAGAGGTTGGTTCTGTTAAAAAATGTGTTTTGGCCGCTTGACAAATAAGCCAGTCAACGGTTAGAGTACGCAGGATCAATTAAGCGAGCGAGTTTACTCGCCGCTGCGCGGTTCCGGAAGCCCTCGATCAGATAGGGAAAGGGCATAAGGGACTTTGTGCGTTTTTGCTCTTTTGACAATGGAATAAACATTCATGTAACACCGCTTCGGATCAGAAGTGGTGTGGTAAGTACAAACAGCTTGTGTTGAGTCTATAAGTTAATTCTTATGATCGGGTCGGTTTCCTAAAGCCGGCCTGTCGATTAAGGATCAGCAAACTCGAACCGCCGGGCAACCGGAGGTTTGAACCCATATTCATATGGAGAGTTTGATCCTGGCTCANNGTGGATTAGGCATGCAAGTCGAACGAGAATCTGAGAGTCCAAGTTTTCGGACAAGGACTTTTGGAGGACAGTGGCGGAAGGGTGAGTACAACATGGATAATCTACCTTCAAGTTGGGTATAGCTCCTCGAAAGGGGAGATAATCCCGAATGTGGTGATCCGGCGCATGTCGGAGAATCCAAAGGCGGGGACCGCAAGGCCTGTCGCTTGAAGATGAGTCCGTGCACTATCAGCTTGTTGGCGGGGTAACGGCCCACCAAGGCTATGACGGTTAGCTGGTCTGAGAGGATGGTCAGCCACACTGGGACTGAGATACTGCCCAGACTCCTACGGGAGGCTGCAGTCGAGAATCATTCGCAATGGGCGAAAGCCTGACGGTGCGACGTCGCGTGGAGGATGAAGGTCTTCGGATTGTAAACTCCTGTCATGAGGGATAAATGGCCAGGGCACGAATACTGCCTTGGAATGATAGTACCTCAGGAGGAAGAGACGGCTAACTCTGTGCCAGCAGCCGCGGTAATACNNGTTCGGATTTACTGGGCGTAAAGGGAGCGTAGGCGGTTCGGTATGTCGAATGTGAAAGCCCACAACTCAACTGTGGAAATGCATTCGAAACTGCCGGGCTAGAGTACTGGAGAGGAGAGCGGAATTCTTGGTGTAGCGGTGAAATGCGTAGAT
>DDWR01000028.1 GCA_002347655.1 Verrucomicrobia bacterium UBA2281
ATGCGCCATTATGGCTCACCCCCAACAACGATTGGCACACCTTTTCATCCAGAAATCCCCCCTCATCCGTCAGAAGAAACCGCCTAGAGCATATTCAGATTTACTGTGGCCGTTTTTGAACGGCCAGAGAGATCGGCTCACCCGGAGGGTTCGCCCTACCCCAAGCTTTCAATACGGCTTATGGGTAGGGCGAGGCGTCCCTGCCGAGCTGGGCTGTTTCCGACTTTGAGCGGCTACGGTATTCTGAAAACCGCCCTAGCCCCCGGAAATATTTTACGTTCTACGTAAAATTCGCGGACCGCGCCGGACGCGCGGCGGAACGCGGCTATCGCTTGGCGGACTTGAGCAAGGTCTGGAGGTCTTCCATCTCGGCCTGGAGGTCTTCCTCGTGCTCGACCTCGTCCTGCAGGATCTGGAGGACGACGTTGTACGTCACCGGATCCTTGTTCATCGTCAGGTTGAGCAGCTTCTTGTAGGTCGTGATGGCGCACTGCTCGCCCTTGATGTTCTGCTCAAGCACGTTTTTCACGAACGGATTGTCCGGCGCGTCGTAGCCGCAGTTGGTGAGCTTGTACCACTCCTTCGGCTCGGTGACGGGCGTGCCGCCGAGCTGGATGATGCGCAGGGCCAGCATGTCGGCGTGGCGCAGTTCGTCCGCCGCGTGCTGGACCAGCTCGGCGATGACGGCTTCCTTCATCGGCCCCTTCACCACCTTGGCGCCGATCCAGTATTGGTAGTAGGCCAGCCACTCGTCCGAAAACGCCTTGTTCAGGACGGCCACCAGCTTCTTGACGTCCATGTCGACGATCGCGATTCCCTTGGTTCCCATGGCATCCTCTCTTTCTCGGTTGATTGCGCCCGCCACAACGGGCTTTCGTTCACAGCAGTTTGAGCATAGGCCCGCCGGGGATCGGCGTCAACCCCGGCGGCCATCCCGCATTGCCATTACCGCCGCCGTTTTCGTATGCTCCGGGGCCTTGAAACCGAATCGATCGCGAGGCATTCCATGACCGGTCCGCTCAGTCCCACCACGTTCAGCCCCGAACTTTCCAAGGAGTTCGGCATCCGGGTCTATCTCAAGCCGGAAATCCATTCCGCGACGGGATCCTACAAGGACCGGCTGGGGCCGGCGGCCGTCGCCGAAGCGATCCAGGCCGGCGCCACCCGGGTGGTCGTCACGTCCAGCGGCAACCAAGGTCTAGCCATCGCCCACGCGGCGCGGGCGGCCGGCATCCCCTGCTTGATCCTGGCCACGCAGCACATCTTGCCCGTTTACCGCGACGCCTTGCGCGATCTCGGCGCCGAACTGCAGACCGTGCCCGACATGAAGGCCCGCACGGCGGCGCTGCACGAGACAATCGCGGCGGGCTGGTTTCCCGTCTCCGTCGCCCCGGAGGACCGCGGCCGCCAAGTGCAGCCCGGCAAGAGCGGCTACGCCGCCATCGCCCGCGAGATCGTGGACGCGCTCGGGGCCGCGCCCGATTTCCTGATCCTGCCCGTCTGTTTCGGCGACGGCTGCGCGGGCATCCTGCTCGGTTTCCGGCAGCTGGCGCGCGAGCGCGGCACGGCCATCCCGAAATTCATCATGATCCGCGCGCGCTCCTCCGAGGACGTCGCCTTCTCCATCACGGCCGACGCCACCACGCCGGAGGTCGCATCCACGCTCGCAGCCACGGACGGCGTTTCGATGTATTTCCGGAACGCCGATTTCCTCGAAGCCCAGCGCCTGGGCCGGGAAGCGGGCCTGGATCTCGAAGCCGCGGCCGCGGCGCCGTTCCTGGCCTTGCGGCGCTACGCCGCCGATCCGGGCTTCCCGCCCGGCTGCGTCGCCGTGCTGCTCTTCACGGCCAAGCACCGCCCCGGGAATTGAGATGCGGGCCCCACCGCCTCGTGCGGTGGGGGAGCAAACTTTGCCTCCCACGGCGCAAGGCCGTGGGGGGGCGAAAAGAAAGCAGGTTTTCCACGGCGTGGAAAACCTGCTTCCGCACCCCGCGTCGCCGCGAGGAGTTCTGCCCGGAGACCTAGGTCACGTAGCGCTCTTCGCTCAGGTAGCGGTTCATGTGGTCGCACATCAGCGTGACCACGCGCAGCTTCTTGCCGTTGGCCTTCTTGATCTCTTCCATCGCGAAGTGCACGTTCGCGCCGGAGGACACGCCGCAGTAGACGCCCTCCTCGAGCCACAGGCGGTGCGTCATTTCGCGGGCGATGGTGTCGGTCACCATCACCAGCTCGTCGATCAGCCCGTCCGCCTTGAGCATCTGGGAGACGATGCCGCCCTTGATCGGCGTGGACGGGAAGTCCATGCCGACGTGCCACGGTTCCTTCGAGCTCGCCGGCTGGATGCCGATGACCTTCAGGTTCGGGAGTTCCTTTTTCAGGACCTTCGCGATGCCGGCCACGCTGCCGCCCGTGCCGATGGACTGGACGAAGATGTCGAGCTGGCCGTCGGTCTGCTCCAGGATTTCCTGCGCGGTGACGTAGTGGGACTTGCAGTTGTCCTCGTTGCTGAACTGGCGGGCCCACCAGATCTGGCCGGGGTTGGCCTGCTCGTCGTCCAGGCAGAGCTGGCGGCCGGGCAGTTCCACTTCGGCGCCGGCGATGCTGCGTTCTTTCAGGTGCTCGATGTCGTCGGGTTCCATCAGGCGCACTTCGGCGCCGACGTTTTTCATCATCTTCGATTTTTCCGCGCCGGCCTTGCCGGGCATGGTTTCGTAGATGGTGACGTTGTAGCCCAGCATGCGGCCCACGCTGGAGAGCGCGAAGCCGGTGTTGCCGGTGCTCGACTCGATGATGGTGGCGCCGGGCTTGAGTTCGCCCCGGGCCGCCGCGCCCCGGATCATCTCCAGCGCGATGCGGTCCTTCAGGCTGCCCGACGGATTCATGTACTCCAGCTTGACCAGGATCTCGGAGCCTGTGCCCGCGGGGATCTTGTTGAGCCGGACCATCGGGGTGTTCCCGATGAGTTCGAGCATGCTGTCGTAGATCTTCTTTCTCGGTTCCATGCGCGGCCTATTCCAGTTCCTGGCCGACGTTCAGGGCCTTGGCCTTGTCCATGTAGTACCGGCCGGTCGCGACGTCGAAGACCGCCATGCCCATGGGATTGAACATGATCGCCTCCTCGGCCGCATAGCCCGCCATGGCGTCGTTGCAGACGACGTCGACGATGGACTTCGTGTCCTTCTCCTGCAGGCCGCGTTCCTTGTGCATCATCTCGATGTCGGTCTTCTCGCGGCAGACTTCCTCCCAATCGTCCACGATGATGGCCTTGGTGTGGTCGAGGATGCCGGTCTTGAAGTCGCGCAGCGAGCAGTTGAGCTGGAGCGAGCCGGCCTTGGGCTTGAGGTCCACGTAGGGCGCCGGCGACACCGTGCAGGTGATGAAGACGTCCGCGTCCGCATAGGCTTCCTGCCAGGAGTTGACCACGACCGTCTGGTCCTTGCAGGGCCCATCGATGGTGGCCGGATCGATGCCGCGGATATCGAAGAGCGAGATCTTCGCGATCTTGCCCTGGAGGATTTCGGAGACCATCTGGTAGTGGTGGCGGCCGATCGGGCCCCAGCCCATGATGGCCACGTTGGCGTTCTTCAGCGGGCGGGCCCGGTCGAAGTAGCGGATCATCAGGCCGGAGACGGAGGCGGTCCGCACGATGCTCAGCAGCGCCGTGTTGATCACGGCCACGGGGACGCCGGTATCGGCTTCGTTCAGGATCACCACGCTGTGCGCGCGCGGCAGCCCGTGGTCGATGTTCTTCGGGAAGCTGGCGATCCACTTGATGCCGGCCAGGTTGATCTTGCCGCCGACGAAGGCGATCAGCGCGATGATGCGGTTCGTCAGGTCGCGGTAGCGCAGGTACGGCTTGATCGGCTGGACGAAGTCCTTCTTCTCCAGGCAATGGACGGCCAATTCGATGTTGTCGATCGTCTCGTTCCAGTGGAGGCCGATCTTCTGCAGGTCTTTTTCGTTCAGATAGAGCATGGGGGTTCCTTGGGTTGGGGTTGACGGTCCGATCCGGCGCGGCCGGATCCTAGAAATCGTTCGGGATGAAGCCCTTGGCGTGCGGCTCGATGAACATGGTGGCGAGCTTCAGCTTCTTCATCCGCATGAAGTTCTTCCAGCGCTCTTCGCCGATCGCCTTGCGGATCGTGCCCGGCTTGAGCTTGCGCTGCGGGAACGAGGCCGACAGGGCGACGGAAATGGTGTTGAGGCTCTCTTCCTTGCCTTTCAGCGTCAGTTTGACCAAAAAGGCCCCATCGACGCTCGGGCTGGTGAACCGGTATTCATTGTTGATCTTTTCGACGAGCATGAGACGTTCTCCATCCTTGCGGGTTGCCGAACCGTCTTCCGTCCGGCACGGGCTCGAGCCCGCCGGAACCGGCCGAAAGGGGCGCTTTCAAGGGTGGGACAGTGTGCCAAGAGCGGGGCGGCAGCGTCAAGTCCGACCTTGGTTTTGTCCGACCTTGGTTTTCCGGCCCGACGTTTTTGTCGCTCCCGGCCCGGCGCGGCCCAACGAAAAACGCAAGGGAGCCGAGGCTCCCTTGCGTTGGCGCGCACGCCGGGGTTGCGGATTACTTCTGGGCCGGAACGGGCGTTTTCGCGTATTCGATCGCGAAGCCGGCGTAGAACGCCGCGGCGCGGGTCAGGTGCTCGATATCGATTTCCTCGTTGGGGAAATGCGCGAACTTCTCGTGGCCGGGGCCGAACCCGATCACCGGGATGCCGTACATGCCGCAGATGGACACGCCGTTGGTGCTGAACACCCAGTAGGACACCACGGGCTCCTCGCCGAGGGCGTCCTTGTAGCCGGCGACGGCGCTCTGGACGTAGGGCGTATCCTCGGGGATGTGCCAAGTGGGATAGTACTTCTTGGTGGGATACACCAGACCCGTCCAGCTCGGCACGGAGTATTCCAGCACGCGGACTTCGGCGCCGGCCTTCTGGACGCTGGGCAGCGCCTTGAGTTCGGCCACGCTGGTCTCCTCGTTCTCGCCCAGGGTCAGGCGGCGGTCGAGGTGGATCGTGCAGCTGTCGGCCACCGCGCACAGGCTCGGCGAGGTCGAGCGGATGTGGCTGATGGTGACGGTGCCCTTGCCCAGCGGCTTCGTCGGCGGCAAGCTTTCGTTGAGTTTTTCGATGTCCTGGATGATGCCGGCCATCTTGTAGACGGCGTTGACGCCGCGCTCGGGGGCCGAGCCGTGGCAGGAGACGCCCTTGGTTTCGATTTCGATTTCCATGCGGCCGCGGTGGCCGTGGTAGATCTGCAGGCTGGTCGGCTCGGTCGAGACGACGACTTCGGGGCGCAGCTTGGTTTCCTTCACGATGTACTGCCAGCACAAGCCGTCGCAGTCTTCTTCCTGCACGCTGGCGACGACCCAGATCGTCAGGTCCGCAGGCACCAGGCCCAATTCCTTCAGCATGGCGATGCCGTAGACGGAGCTGGCGATGCCGCCCTTCTGGTCGGTGGCGCCGCGGCCATAGACCTTGCCGTCCTGGATGATGGCCGGATAGGGCTTGACCTTGTTCCAGAGGGTGACGTCGCCGACGTCCACCGTGTCGCAGTGGCCGTCGAAGGCGATCACGCGCGGTCCGTTGCCGATGCGGCCGAGCAGGTTGCCCATGCCGTCGATGACGACCTCGTCGTAGCCCAGTTTCTTCATCGCTTCGGCCATGAACTTGACCACGTCGCCCTCCTGGCTGCTCAGGGAGGGGATGCTCACGATGTCCTTGAGGAAATTTGCGATAGCGCCTTCGCGCTTCTTGGCTTCCGCGTACAGTGTCGAACTCATTTTCTCTTCTCCTTCTCTTGTTTACAGGGCTTTCAACACGCCGGTGGCGGCGTTGAAGTCGTCGATCAGGCGATCCCACTCGGCGACCTGGGCCGGATCGAAAACGCCCTTCCAGAAATCCTCGTCCCAGAGGGCGCGCAGTTCTTCGCTGTCCTTGCCCTGCTGCTCGACCCAGGTGAAATACTTGAAGTTGTGCAGCGACTTCTGCTCGAAATAGTTCAGCTCGCGGAAGGTGGTCGGGATGCAGCCTTCGAGGAAGCGCCCGTAGTGGCGGGACGCCAGATCGGCCGTGTAGGGGCCGTGCTGCTCGGTCATCTCGGTCTGGCGCGATTCGTAGAGATCCATGGAATCCGTGAGCGGCAGGAAGATCACGTCGCGCCCGTCCATGTCGTAGTAGCGCGCGGCCCAGATGGCCGCGACGAGATTGCAGATGCTGGAGATGCCGGCGGCCGGCAGTTTCTGGATCACGGCGTCCGACACGCCCTGCTTGCGCAGGTAGTCCTGGCCGGTCTTTTCGTTGAACAGGCGGAGGAGCTGCATCACCTGCTCGTCGTCCACGGCGGCGACGGCGTTGGTGTTGCGCACGTTGTGGATCCACGGGATGTGCTTGTCGCCGATGCCTTCGATGCGGTGCGCGCCGAAGCCGTACTGGTAGAGCGTCGGGCACTGGGCGGCCTCGGTGGCCACCACGCGGAGATTGGGATGCTTCGTGCGCAGGTAATCGCCCGCGGCGATCGTGCCGGCCGAGCCCGTCGCGCTGACGTAGCCCGCCAAACGGCTGTGGTGCGTCTGGAAGTTGTTCTCGTAGATTTCCTGGATGATCCCGCCGGTCATGTTGTAGTGCCAGATCGCGTTGCCGAATTCCTCGAACTGGTTGAAAATCACGATCTTGTCGCCGCGCTCGCGCCGGAGCTGCCAGCACATGTCGTAGATTTCCTTCACGTTCGACTCGGTCCCGGGCGTGGCGATGATCTCGTCGGTCTTGATGCTCTTGAGCCACTGGAAGCGCTCCTGGCTCATGCCTTCGGGCAGGATGGCGATGGCCGGGCACGCCAGCAGGGCGCAGTCGAACGCGCCGCCGCGGCAGTAGTTGCCCGTGGAAGGCCAGACGGCCTTCTGGGTGGTCGGATCGAAATTGCCGCTCACCAGGCGCGGGACCAGACAGCCGTAGGCCGCGCCCACCTTGTGCGCGCCCGTCGGGAAATGGCGGCCCATGAGGCCCACGATCCGGGCGTCCACGCCCGTGATTTCCTTCGGGAACTCCACCCAGTTGCCTTCGCCGAAACCGCCGGTCTTGGGATCGTTCTTCCACGTGATGCGGAACAGGTTCAACGGATCGACCGCCTGGTCGCCGATCTTCTTGAGCTTTTCCTGGATCTTCGCCGGGATCAATTTGGGATTCTTCTGCTGGGCGAAGGTCGGCAGAACGATGTTGCGCTCCTTGGCGCGCTGGACGGTCCGGCGGAGGACGTTGTGGTCGATCTTGGAAATGATTTTCATGCGGGTCGTTCCTTTATCGGGACAGGGGGGTACGAAAACGCAGGAAAGTTTGGCTTTTCCTCCCCCTTTTCGTCAAATCAAATGGCCCTGGCCCGTGAAAACGCTTTAGCGGATCAGCAGAATCCCCAGCACCGCCAAGCCGTAGAGGGCCACGTCGATCATCAACGGAACGTCGGTCAGCAGAATGTGCTCGGGCCGGTCGCCTTGGTCCTGGCGGTACACCAAGTCCATGTAGCGGAACAGGCCGAACACCACGAAGGGAATCGTCGCGCCCAGCCACGGCGTACCGAATTTCGCGACCGTCTCGGGCCAAAGGGTGTAGATCGAATAGCACACCAAAGAAGCCGCCCCCGTCATGGCGATCAGCAGGTCGAGCAACCGCTCGTCGTAGCCGTCCAGCGCCGCCCGGGTCCCCAGGCCGGCTAGATTCACCTTCTCGTGCCGCCGCTTGCACAGCCCCAGGAACAGCGCCAGCATCATGGCGCACACCAGCAGCCACGGGCTGATCTTGACGTGGATCACCACCGCCCCCGCCAGCGCGCGCAGCACGAATCCAAGCGCGATCACGATCACGTCCACCAGCGCCAGGCGCTTCAGCCCCAGCGTGTAGACGATCTGCAGGACCAGATAGGTTCCCAGCACCGCCAGCAATTCCGGTCCCAGCCGACCCGCCCCGCCCAGCCCCGCCGCCAGCAGGATCAAGGCCGCGCCCCAGGCCAGTCCCGGCCCGACCGCCCCCGCCGCGATCGGCCGGTTTTTCTTGATGGGATGCAGCCGGTCCTGCGGGGCGTCCTTCAGATCGTTGAAGACGTAGACCGCGCTCGACACGAGCGAAAACGCCAGCGCCGCCAGGCAGACTTTCCACAATTCCCACGCCGCCAAGTCCTGCTGCCGGTCGCCCAAGGCGAAGACGAAGGCCGCGAAGACCACGGCGTTCTTCGTCCATTGCTTGACCCGCAGCAACTGGACCAGCGTCCGGAGCGTCTTCATCCCGCGGTTTTCCCCGCGGCCACGCTCTGCGGATGCACGGTCCGGGGGCGCCGGCGGTAGCCGCAGCGCGCCAGCAGCTTCCAGACCATCCAGAGCGCCTCGTTGACGATGCCGCCGCTCATCTTCGACTGCCCCTCGCGGCGTTCCTCGAACGTGATCGGCGATTCGACGATCCGGAAGCCCAGATGCCAGGCGGTGTGCGTCATCTCGATCTGGAACGAATAGCCGTTGGAGTGGATCTTGTCCAAATCGATCGCCGCGAGCACCTCGCGGCGGAAACACTTGAATCCGCCCGTCGGATCGAAAAACGGCATGCCCGTGATCAGCCGCACGTACAACCCCGCGCCCGTGCTCAAAATCAGCCGGTTCAGCGGCCAATTGATGACGCGGATGCCGCCGACGTAGCGCGAGCCCAGCACCAGATCCGCGGTCTGCGCCGCCGCGCGCAGCTGCGGCACCGCCTTCGGATCGTGCGAGAAATCGGCATCCATTTCCATGACGAACCGATACTCCGGCCGTTCCAGGGCCCAGCGGAACCCCGCAAGATACGCCCGCCCCAGTCCTTGCTTCTGCTGCCGGTGCATCACGTGGACGCGCGGATTCTCCGCCGCCAGCCGGTCGGCCAGCTGCCCGGTGCCATCGGGAGAATTGTCGTCCACGAACAGCAGATCCGCTTCGGGGCAGGCCGCGAGGACCGCTTGCGCGATGGCCTCCGCGTTTTCCTTCTCGTTGTAAGTCGGAACGATGACCAGCGTGTCGCTCATGATGTCGTGAATCCTACTCCGGGGCCGCCGCGGTGGACAACCCCAAATCCACGGCCAGCGCGGTGACGCCGTCCCGGCGCCCCAGTTCCGCCCGCGCTTCGCCGAACGGCTCGAACGCCTCGATCCAGGCCTTGGCTTCGTTCAGCCGCCGGCCGATCTCCGCATCCCCGCCGGTGGCGACCTGCACGATGGACCACGTGGCGATGGCCCCTTTCGCCGCCTTGCCGCTGCGCACCAGGTCGAGCCAGGCCGCCACCGCGCCGGGACGTTCCAGCGGACGGACCCAGGCGGGCGCGGCGGCGCCCGCCGACGCCGGCGCTTCGGCCAGTTTCTGCAGCGCGCCGAGATTGCTGGACGCCAGCAGCCAGCCATCGAGAACCGCATAGGCCGGCCGATCCGCCAGCGGCAGTTCATCGACCCATTCGTCGCGGCCCGCGCTTTCCAGCACGTAGAGCGTGGCGGCGGGCAGCGCCATCGGCTTGAGGACGAACGCCGCCCGATAGCGCGCGTTGCTGGCGTCCAGCACGTGCTGGATGGCCGCTTGCGCCGCGGCCGGGTCCGGGGCCGGCGTCGCCAGCATCAGCGTCGGCACCCGCACGCCCGCGCCCAGCAGGCGCATCACCCCGAACGTCAGCCGTCCGCCCAGGTCGCCGTCCATGGCGACCAGCGCCAGCCGGTCGGCCGTCGCGACGTCCAGCACCATCCGCAAAGCATGGCGGGCATTGCGCGTCAGATCCGATCGGTTCCAGATCTGCAGCAGCGCATCCCGCCGCACCGTCGCCGCCAGGCAGGGCGCAGCCCCCAGCCGGTTCGCCAGCGGCGTCCAATCCACGGCGGAGACCCGGTCTTCCGGCACGAGTTCCGCCCCTTTCGTCGTCGCCGCCAGCCGCATCGCGTCGGCGCGCAGGACCGGCACGTCCACCGCGATGCCCGGCTCCTGCGGCGCGGCATATCCGCTTTCGTCGCGGAACCAGAACCGGTCCGGCAACGCGCGGTCGTCCGCTTGCGCGAACCGCGCGAACGCCGGTTCCCGTTCCAGCAGCCGCTGGCCGCGGCCATCGTAGGCCGCCAGCACTTCCTCGATCGCCAGCAGATCGGCCGACACGCACGCCATGAGCACGCCTTCGCCGAAGGCCACGGCCAGATGCTGACCCGGTTCGAGATCCGGCGCCTCCACCCGCCAGACCGAACGCCCGGGAAACGCCCGCATCCGCTCGAACCCCGGCACGCGAAACAGGGAAAGCTGCCAGCGCAGTTTCTGGCTTTGACCACCGAGATGGCTCACCGCCATCCAGGCCGGAGGCCGCCCGAAACGCCCCGGCAGATAGGCCAACGTGCCTTCGCGGCCCGCCAGTTTCTCGAACCAGGCGCGCGATTCCGGATCGTCCGCGAGCTCCGCCGCGTCCTCGGTCTCGACGCCCGCCGTCCGCAGCAGCGCCAGCGCCAGCGGATTCGCCAGCAGGTCGCCCCAGCGTTCGGGCAGGCGCAGGTGCCGCCCCACCAGCGTGGCCGAAGCGGGCACGGGCCGATAGATCGCCAGCGGATCGTAGGGCACGTGGACCAACCACCACGCCGAGACCGCCGCCGCCACCGCCAGCAGCAGCAGCGTCAGCAGCCGTTTGGGCCGGAAAAAACGCGCGCCCATGGGCTCAGCCGGCCTGTTCCGGCTTGTTCTCGGACGGCCCGGCGGGCGGGGCATCCGAAGCGGCCGCGGCCGACGGCTCGGCCGGCTTCTCGTTCAACGTCTCCACATAATTGAGTTTCAACTCCGCCAGCACGCTCTTGAGCAACTTGGCCTCGTTGTCGGACAAATTGCCCTTCGTCTTGGCTTCCAGCATGTCCAGCATGTCGATCGTGGACTGCGCCGCCGGCAGGTTTTTTTCGATCTTGTTCGTCACGGGGCTCAGCGTCTTGCCCAGATGCTGCATCGTGGCCGCCGCCAACGAGATCACGAGCCCCTGGAACATCTCGCCGTATTGCTTGTCGTCGCTCATATCCGCATACCTCCGTAAAAGGCTCCTTCTCATACCCGAAGCCCTGCCCCCGTTCAATCCGTTTCCGCGCCCAAGCAAAAGGCCGGGCACGCGCCCGGCCTCGTTGCGCCGCGGAACGTCCGCGTTTCGTTTATTCGGCCGGCGCTTCTTCCGGCGCTTCTTCCGCTGCTTCTTCCGCCGCCGGTTCCTCGGCGGGCGCCGCAGCTTCCGGCGCCGGCGGATCCACGACCTGCACGTCGCCGGGCAGCCCCTTCCGGCGCTGCCACTTGTAGAACTTGCGCACGACCACGCTGTCCGGCGGCACGCTCTTGAACGTGCCCTGGATCTTGAACCGATAGGTCACGTCCAGCTTTTCGGGAACCGAGACCAGTTGGTCGTAGACGTCGGGCGGCACGTCCCGATAGGTCAATTCCTGGCCATCCCGCAAACGCAAGAACAGGCTCTGCTCGTCCGGGAGGTAACGGATCAGGTCCAGCATCGCGGACTGGCCGATGACCCGCGTCCGCCGGGCCTCGTCCTCCGCCGCCTGTTGCGCCGCCAAGGCCGCCGCTTCTTCCGCGCTCATTTCATCCATGATCGGTTCCGCCTCGACGGATTCCGGCTGGTCGGCCTGGCGGGCGGCTTCCAGTTCCGCCTGCAGGCGGGCCGTTTCCTCGGCCAATTGCGCTTTCAGGCTCGCGACGGTTTTTTCCAGCTTGGCCTTCTGCTTGTCGGCGGCATCCTGCGCGGCCTGGGCGGCCGCCGCGGCCTTTTCGGCTTCCGCCCTGGCCGCGGCCACGGCCTCGTCTTTGGCGGCGGATTCCTCCACCGCTTTTTCCGCCGCCGCGGTTTGTTCTTCCGCTTTCTGCGCCAGCGTGGCCGCTTCGGCCTTGGCGCCGGACGCTTCGGCCTGCGCCGACGTCAACGCGTCTTTCGTGGAGGCCAGTTCCTGCTGCGCGCTTTGGATCGTTTGCTGCACCTGCTGGAGCACCTCCGGCAAGGCCGCATCCGCCGGCAATTCCGCCACGCCGGCCGTGACGGCCACCTGGTTCAGCGCATCCCGCCAACTCGCCGAGCGGGCCGATTCCGCCTTGAACAGAAATCCCAACGCCCCCGCCCCTATGGCCAAAACCACCACCAAACCCCATGCCACGATGCCGACGACGCTAACCTTGGATGCCATAAGCTCCTCCTGTGAGTTGACGGATGTCTGCGCGGGATTGGACTCCATGCCGTCCCCGTTGTCAAGAATTGTCGGCCCGGCGGGCCTCAGGGGGCGCCTCTGCGATTCGGTGCACGAACCCAGCCTGAAGGCTGGACTACGAACGGAGTGGGTATGTAGTCCACGCTGTAGCGTGCGGCTGGCCTTTCCGGCCAGAAATGAAAGTGGATGCACCGAAACGCAGATGCGCCCGGCCTCAGGTCCAGTACTGGCGGTCGAGCGAGCGGTATTGGATCGCCTCCGCCACGTGGTCGGCCGCGATATCGACCATTCCGGCCAGGTCGGCGATGGTGCGGGCCACCTTCAGGATGCGGTCGTAGGCCCGGGCGCTCAGGTGCAGGTCGGCCATCGCGGCCTTGAGCAACCCCTGGGCGCCGTCGTCCAGCACGCAATGCTTGTGGACGTCCTTGGCGCGCATGTTGGCATTGCAATGGACCGCGTGCGCCCCCTTGCTTTTCGCGAACCGCTCCCGCTGCACCGCCCGCGACGCCACGACCCGTTCCCGGATCGCCGCCGACCCCTCGCCCTTTTCCAACGAGGCCAGTTCCTGGTATTCCATGGCGGGCACTTCGACGTGGATGTCGATGCGGTCCAGCAGCGGCCCGGAAATCTTGTTGCGGTAGCGCTGCATCTGGATCGGCGTGCAACGGCACTGCCGTTTGGCATCTCCGTAATGCCCGCACGGGCAAGGATTCATGGCGGCGACGAGCATGAACCGGCACGGGAAGGCCACCGAAGCCGCCGCGCGCGCGATGGAGACGACGCCGTCTTCCAGCGGCTGGCGCATCACTTCGAGCACGTTGCGGTGGAACTCGGGCAGCTCGTCGAGGAACAGCACGCCGTTGTGCGCGAGGCTCACCTCGCCCGGCAACGGATGCGCGCCGCCGCCCAGCAGCCCGGCATCGGAAATCGTGTGGTGCGGCGCCCGGAACGGCCGGCCGTGAACCACGGCCTGGTGCGCCGGCAGCGCGCCCGCGATGCTGTGGATTTTCGTCGTTTCCAGCGCTTCTTCCAGCCCCAGCGGCGGCAAAATCGTCGGCACGCGCTTGGCCAACATGGATTTGCCCGTGCCCGGCGGCCCCACCAGCAGGATGTTGTGGCCGCCGGCCACGGCCACTTCGATCGCGCGGCGGGCGAATTCCTGGCCCTTCACGTCGGCGTAGTCGTCGTCGTAGAGAGTCCCCCCGCCGAACGCCGCCTGCATGTCCACGCGGAACGGCGGAATTTCCTTTTTGCCTTCGATGAAATCGGCCGCCTCGCGCAGGTTGCCCACGGGATGCACGGCCAAGCCATCGACGACGGCGGCTTCCTCCGCGTTTTCCGGCGGCACCAAAATGCCCTTGCGACCCTCGGCGCGCGCCCGCAGCGCAATCGGCAACACGCCGCGCACGCGGCGCACCTCGCCGCTCAAGGCCAATTCGCCCGTCACGCAGTAGTCCGCC
This sequence comes from Verrucomicrobia bacterium UBA2281, assembly GCA_002347655.1. GTDB lineage: Bacteria > Verrucomicrobiota > Kiritimatiellia > CAIQIC01 > Lenti-01 > Lenti-01. The sequence goes on from DDWR01000028.1 coordinate 13,675, forward strand.
AGCCGCGCGCCGGCCAATTGGTCTTCCGACGCCAGCATGCCCAGCGCGATCGGCAGATCGAAGCTGGGGCCTTCCTTCTTGATGTCCGCCGGGGCGAGGTTCACCGTCGTTCGGCCCATCGGCGGCGTGAAGCCCGAATTGATCAAGGCCGTCCAGACGCGGTCCGAACTCTCCTTAACCGCCGCGTCCGGCAGCCCCACCACGACGACCTTGGGCTCCCCGTGACCCGCGTTGACCTCGATCTCGACTTCGTACGCGTCCACCCCGAACACCGCGCCCGAATAGACCTTGGCCAGCATGTCCGCCTCAGCCCCCGCAGACGGGCAGATGCTCCGGCGGCACGTCCGCCAGCCGCGGCAGTTTCTGGTCCTTGGCCGACACCACGGGGGCCGCCCCGTCGCCCCACGGGATGGCGAGATCCGGGTCGTTCCACAACACGCCGTGTTCGTCGCCTGGCGCATAGAAGTCGGTGCACTTGTAGAAGAAATCGGCGGTGTCGCTCAGCACGCGGAAGCCATGGGCGAAGCCTTCGGGAATGAAGAACTGCTTGCGATTGTCTTCGGAGAGCTCGACGGCCTCGAATTGGCCGAAGGTCGGCGAGCCGCGGCGGATGTCGACGGCGACGTCGAGCACGGCGCCGCGCAGGACGCTGACGAGCTTGCCCTGCGGCTGCCGGAGCTGGTAGTGCAGGCCGCGCACCGTGCCGCGGCACGAGCGCGACAGGTTGTCCTGCACGAAAACGCGGTCCAGGCCGGCCGCCGCGTATTCCCGCGTCTGGAAGGTCTGGAGGAAAAACCCGCGGGAATCGCCGAAGATGCTCGGAGTGAACACCAGGACGCCGGGGATCGACGTTTGTTCGCAGATCAGGCCCATGGGCTCACCCGTGCGCTTCGTCCGCCAGCTGCAACAGATACTGGCCGTAGGCGTTCTTGGCCATTTCCTCGCCCAGCGTGCGCAGCTGCGCGGCATCGATCCAGCCCGAGCGGAAGGCGATTTCCTCGAGGCAGGCGATCTTGAGCCCCTGGCGCTCCTCGATGGTCTGCACGAAATTCGAGGCCTGCAGCAGCGAATCATGCGTGCCGGTGTCGAGCCAGGCGAAGCCGCGGCCCAGCAGTTCCACGCGCAGCTGGCCTTTTTCCAGGTATTTCCGGTTCAGGTCGGTGATTTCGAGTTCGCCGCGGGGCGAAGGCTTGAGGGCCGCGGCCACGTCGCAGACGGTCCCGTCGTAGAAGTACAGCCCCGGCACCGCGTAGTGCGATTTGGGTTTCTTGGGTTTTTCCTCGATGCCCAGTACCTTGCCCGTGGCGTCGAATTCCACCACGCCGTAGCGTTCGGGATCCTTCACCAGATAGCCGAAGACCAGGCCGCCTTCCGTCAGTTTTCCGGCGCGCCGCAGGATGCCGGTCAGGCCCTGGCCATGGAAGATGTTGTCGCCGAGCACCAGCGCCACGGGCGAGCCGGCGACGAAATCGCGGCCGATGAGAAACGCCTGCGCGAGGCCTTCCGGCTTCGGCTGCTCGGCGTAGTCCAGCTTCAGGCCCAGCGCGGAGCCGTCGCCCAGCAGGGCCCGGAACCGCGGCAGGTCTTCGGGGGTGCTGATGATCAGGATTTCGCGGATGCCCGCCAACATCAGGACGGACAACGGATAATAGACCATGGGCTTGTCGTGCACGGGCAGCAATTGCTTGCTGACGACCCGCGTGATGGGATACAGCCGCGTCCCCGATCCGCCCGCCAAAACGATGCCTTTCATCCGCCGCTTCCTTTCGCTCAAAACCGGCGCCAGAATGGAACAAGCCGGGGCAATCTTCAAGCCGTTTCCCTCGCTCCGCGATCCGAAAGCCCGGACCCTTCAGCCGGAAAACAGGAAACGACGGGAAAACAGGATTGAAAAGGCCGCCGTTGACCTGCGCCTTGGAAACGGGACGGATTTCCCCGCGCCGCAAGGGCACGGGAGTCGGAAATCAGCCGCGGCGGGCTTCGAGCTGGGCCAGGACTTCGTCGGGGACGTTCAGCCCGCCGAAGCCGGAGCCCAGGCGGATGCCCGGGGAGACTTCGCCGTGGAAATCGGAGCCGCCGGTCGGCACCAGATTCGCCCGTTTGGCCATCTCCAGATAATCCTTCGTCAGGTCGGCGGAATGCTCCGAATAATAGCACTCCACGCCGGCGAGGCCGACGCCGGCGAGTTCCAGGAACAACGCGGCCATGGCTTCCTTGCCGACGCGCAGCGAGAACGGATGCGCCAGCACGGCCACGCCGCCCGCCTGCCGGATCAGCGCCACGGCCACCTCGGCCGTCAGGCGCGGACGGTCGGCATAGCCCGGCTTGCCGTCGCCCAGCCACTTGTCGAAGGCCTCGTTCTTGTCCTTCGCGTAGCCCTTCTGGAGCATGACCTGCGCGAAGTGGGGCCGCCCGACGACGTCTTCGCCCGCAAATCCCTGCACCTCGTCCCAGGTCATGGCGAAACCCAGCGCGTTGAGTTTTTCGAACATCGCGCGGTTGCGCATCGCGCGGCCGTCGCGGATCCACTCCATCTGCCGCACCAGTTCGGAATTGTCCAGATCCATCCAGTAGCCGAGCATGTGCATCACGCCCGACGAACAGTCCACGCTCAGCTCCACCCCCGGCACCGCGCGCACCGGCGTGCCCGCCGCCGCCGCCAAAAAGCGCGGCAGCCCCGCCGTCGTGTCGTGGTCCGTCAGCGCCAGCGCGGCCAGGCCGATCTGCGCGGCCTCCGCGATGAGCTGTTCGGGGGTCAGCGAGCCGTCGGAAAACGTCGAGTGGCAATGCAGGTCGATCATGGGCAGGGGCCAGGGTTCGGGGTTCAGAGGTCAGGGTTCAGAGGCCAAGGACTCAGGATACCGCCGGCGGAAGCCGGAATCCAGCGGCCAGGGGGAAAAAAGATTCAGGGTCCAGGGGGTCGGCGTTTGCCTGAGCCCTGAACCCTGACTCGTCATTTCCGGCATCGGGGCGCCGGAAACCTTATTCCTTCTTGGAGCCGGGCGACCACTCCTCGGGCTTGTCGGAAGAACCCAGCGCCGCGTCGAACGCGCCGGCCAGGTCCACGAGGTCTTCGCCGGGGCGGAGGCCTTCGAGCATGCTGTCGTCCACCTTGAACTCGTCCTCGGCCATCTTGGCGGCCTTGATGCTCAGGCCGATGCGGCGGTCGATCGGATCGATCTTGATGACGCGCGCCTCGACGTCCTGGCCGGGCTGGAGCACGTCGCGGATCTTGGCGACGTGGTCGTCGCTGATCTGGCTGATGTGGACGAGCCCGTCCACGCCTTCTTCCAGCTCGACGAACGCGCCGAAGCTGGCGAGCTTGCTGACCTTGCCCTTGATGAGCTGGCCGATGCGATAGCGCCCGGAAATGCCCGCCCAGGGATCTTCCTGCGCCTGCTTCAGGCCCAGGCTGATGCGCTGGTTCTCGGGCGAGACCTCGAGGACGATCGCCTCGACTTCGTCGCCCTTCTTGAGGACTTCGCTGGGGTGGTTGATCTTGCGCGCCCAGCTCATGTCGGACACGTGGATCATGCCGTCCACGCCTTCTTCCAGCTCGACGAACGCGCCGTAGTTGGTGAAGTTGCGGACCTTGCCCTTCACGCGGGTGCCGATCGGGTACTTGCCCGCCACGTCGTCCCACGGATTCGCTTCCGTCTGCCGGATGCCCAGCGAGATCTTCTGCTCTTCCTTGTTCACGTTCAGCACGACCGCGTCCACTTCCTGGCCCACGGTCAGGGCGTCGGACGCGCGCGCGACGCGCTTGGTCCACGAGATTTCGCTGACGTGCACGAGGCCTTCCACGCCGTCTTCGAGCTGCACGAACGCGCCGTAGGGCACGAGGTTGACGACCTTGCCGCGGATGCGCGTGCCCTTCGGGTACTTCATCTCGATCTCTTCCCAAGGATTCTGCAGCTTCTGCTTCAGACCGAGGGAAATGCGTTCCTTCTCCAGGTTGACGTCCAGCACGAACACCTCGAGCTCCTGGCCGACCTGCACCACCTCGCTCGGGTGGTTGATGCGGCCCCAGCTCATGTCCGTGATGTGCAGCAGGCCGTCCATGCCGTTGAGGTCCACGAACGCGCCGAAATCGGTGATGTTCTTCACCACGCCCCGGCGGGTCTGGCCGGGCTGGATTTCCACCAGCAGCTTTTTCTTCTGCTCGCGGCGGGTCTCTTCGATCAGGTCGCGACGCGACAGCACGATGTTGCGGCGCTCGTTGTTGATCTTGATGACCTTGCATTCCAGCGTCTGGCCGAGGAAATCGTCCAGGTTGCGCACCGGCACCACGTCGATCTGCGAGCCCGGCAGGAACGCGTCCACGCCGCCCACGTCGACCAGCAGGCCGCCCTTGACCTTGCCCTTGACGACGCCGCTGACGATCTTGCCTTCCTCGCAGGAGGCCGTCACGTTGTCCCAGTTGCGCTGCTGTTCCGCGCGCGACTTGCTCAGCACCACCATGCCGTGTTCGTCTTCGAGCCGCTCCAGCAGCACTTCGACTTCGTCGCCGACGTGGATTTCGCTCAGATCCTTGAATTCGGACGCGGGCAGCAGCCCTTCCGACTTGTAGCCGATGTTGACCAGCACTTCCTGCGGCCGCATCTCGACCACGGTGCCTTTGACGATCGCGCCTTCGGTGAAGGTCTTGAGGGTTTCTGCGTACATCGCCATCATCTTGGCGCGCTCGGCGTCCATTTCGACGGCAGGTTTCTTCGTTTTCTTAGCCATTGTCTCTCGAGAGGGTTGACGGCTCCGGGCGTTCTCTTTTCCAGGTCCGCGGCCGAAAGCCCACTGAAGCGCCGGCGAACAGGTGTTCCCATCCGGAATTGCTCCGGAAAATTGGAACGGCGCATCAGACCACGTCCCGCGGGGGCCGCACAAGCCCAAAAATCCGAGAAATCATGAATTTTCGGCGATTTTGGCCTATTTTGGGCCCAAAACGGGCCTTTTCCGGCCGTTTTGGCTTGTTTTTCGCGGTTTTTGGCCATGGGAAGCCGTTTCCGCGCCGGGGCGGCGATTTTCGGGCTTTCCCGGGCCGGGCGCTTTCCTGCTATATAAGGGGCGCGGATGAAACTGCGGTTGGCCAAATTCCTGGCGGGACTGGCGCTGGTGCCCCTGTGCGCGGCGCTGACGATGACGCTCTGGCGGGCCGGGGCCATCCTGGTCCAATCGCCGACGCGGCTGCCGCTGCTGCATGCGTTTGCCGGCGTGGCGGGTCTGGCGCTGTGGGCGCTCGTCTGGCTGTTCCTGCCGCCCCTGACGCGCACCTACGTCCTCGGCCACGAACTCACCCACGCGCTTTGGGCCGTGCTGTTCGGCGGCAAGGCGTCGGGGTTGAAGGTCAGCGACCGCGGCGGCAGCGTGCGCGTCTCGAAAACCAACGTGTGGGTGACGCTGGCGCCCTACTTCTTTCCCCTCTATACGTTCCTCGTGGCCCTCGTCTGGCTGCTGTCCGTCTGGCTCGTGCCGGCCGTGAAGCCTTATTCCCCCCTCTTCACGTTCTGGATCGGCATGACCTGGTCGTTCCACCTGACCTTCACGATCCGCTTCCTGGCCTGGAACCAGCCCGACGTCCGCGAACACGGGCGGCTGTTTTCCTACGCCCTCATCTACGCGCTCAACGCGCTGTCCATCGGCGCGGCGCTGGTGGCGGTGAGCTCGTGGAACTTCCCCGACGCCGGGGCCGACCTGCTCGGCAACCTGCGGGCGCTCGGCGCCGCGGCGCACGTGCTCTACGAGTGGGCGCTGACGCGGCTGCCGGCCGGATAAACGAAACGGCCCCGCGGGAGGCTCCGCGGGGCCGGCGGGGCCGCGCGCCTACTCGCCCATCCAGCGCGTGGGCAGTTCGTAGAAGTTCGTCGGGTGGTACGTCCACTGCCACGTGTTGCCCACGCCGCCGTTGCGCGACACGATCACGATCACGTCGTTGGGCTTGAAGTAGTCGCCGAGCACTTCGCCGCCGGTCGTGTAGTACCACTTGTTGTCGACGGAAGAGCAATAGAGCAGTTTCCCGTCGCGGACGTCCTTGGTCGTGGTGTCGAGGGTGTAGATCATGTCGGCGTTGCGGAACGTGCCCTTCGTGAAGTTGGTGGGCAGGTTCAGTTCGCCGGGGTGCGCCGCGACGGGCAGGTTCAGCGCCAGGACGTTGTACGTCCGGCTGGTGACGGAGCCGTTTTGTTCGCCGCAGGCGACGACGTGCGTGAAGCCGTTGGTCGGCACGCGCAGGATGGGATGCCACACCATGGCCGGCACGGAGCTGGTCTTGAAGAAGTCCGTCCAGCCGTTGGTCGTGGCGTAGCCGCGCGCGGCCAGGTTCGTCGGCAGGGTGAGCGAGAACCCGCGGGTGAAGAAATCCGCGGCCTGCAGGTTCGTGGTGACCTTCGTCAACGGGCTTTCCTTGTACCAGTTGGCGTCGGTGCCGAAGAAATAGACGTCCGTCACCGGCGCGTTGGTGCCGGGCGTGTAGAATTCCACTTTCGTCGCGCCGGCGGCGGCGCTGGGGCCGGCGGGCCAGACGTTGGTGTCGGTGCCGAACGCGCCGGCGAAGGTATTGGTGTAAGGCACGCCGTGCAGGCCCACGTGGTTGCGGCCCTCGGAGATCACGATATTGTGCAGGGCGTACACTTCCTCGCTCGCCAGCGGGCGCTGCGGCAGGCCGCTGACGACGTTGGTCCGCCGCCAGCGGTCCTTGTAGGACGCGCGGTAGAACCGCACCGTCCCGCGCGGCAGATTGAAGGCATTCGTCTCCACGAACCAATTCGTGCGCACGGAACCCGAAAGGTTCCACGTCCAGTTGGACGATTCCTGGAAAGAGCCCGCATCGAAGCGGATCAGGTCGTAGTCCTTGGTGACCTGGTCGTAGCCGCCCTGGGCGTTGGTCGGGCCGGCGGCGATCCAGTAGAGGGCCGCGGCCTTCTGGCCCGGGGCCGTCCACGGCTGGAAGTCGTTCGTGCCGCCGGCCGCCGGGAAGGTCGGGGCCTGCGCGAAGGCCCGCAGCGTGCCCTGCGTCACCGCGAACTTGATGGTGTTGTTCGTGGCCCAGCTCGACGGATTGGCCGGCCCTTCGTTGCCGGCTTGGTCCAGCCCGACGACCACGACGGCGTAGTCCTGGTCGAAGTCGAGGTCGAACAGGCGGATCCGGGCCTGGCTCAGGTTGGTCAGCGCCAAATAGTTCGTCCCGGCCCCCGAAGGATCCGCGATGGCGTTGGTATGCGAAACCGAGAGCCAGTTGGAGTAGGCTCCGGTGTCGATGTAGTTCGTGTAGATGAAGGCGGCGGAGAAGCCGGGGCCGGGATCTCCCGGCGGCACGTCGTTGGGATCGAAGGTGCCGTAGTAGATCTTGTAGCTGCGCCACGGCGACAGGACGTCGCGGTCGGCGCCTTGTTTCGTCGGGTGGTTGTCGTTCGCCGGGTCGTCCGGGCCGACTTCGTAGTTGAGCTTGTCCGGGTCCCACGAAACATCGAACTGCGTGGTCGGGTCGCCCACTTCGTCGGTGGACGCCGCGATGTCGGGCACCGCGGTCGGCGGCGTGACGTCGTAGGCCGTGCCGAACGCCGGGATGATCTCGTCGCTCGCGGCGCTGCTGGCTTTGCGGTCGCCGGCCCGGTTGTTGTCGCGGTCCACGGCGAAGAGGTAGTTGGTCTGCAGGCCCTGTTCGGTCGCGGTGAACAGCGCGTTGGCCTCGGCGACCGGCGTCGCGCCGTCGTAGAGGACGATGGCCACCACGATTTCGTCCCAGTAGGTGCTGGCGACGGACGTCAGGGTCACGCGCACCTGGTCCACCGCCGCGTCCAGATCCGCCGCCGCGGCGGATCCGCCCGTCCAAACGCCCGCCGCGCCGTTGATTTGCACGTCGAAGGTCTCGCCCGGCACCCAATCGCCGGCGGCATCGAGACCGTCCACCGTCAGCGTGCCGGTGGCGGCGCCCATGAACTGGGCGCCGACGACGGTGACCTGCGGCACGTAGCCGTTGGTATTGAAGAGCGGCACCGTCTGGACGGCGGTGGACCCCGTCATCTTGAGGGAATGCGTGCCTTCGTAGGCCTCTTCCGTCGAGATTTCCGCGCCGGACAGCGTCCAGTTGGTCGCCCCGCTTTCGAAGCCGAGGTTGGCCAGCGAGCTTTCGGCCGGGACGGCCAGCGGCGTGCCCGTGTCGGGCCCGACGTCGGCCTTGTCCGTCGCCGTCCGGTGTTCGGCCACGCCGGTCTTCTCCAGATCGGTGCCCGTCGGTTCGCCGTCCACCGAGGGTTCGAAACTGACCCGGAAGACCGGATCGTTCGTCCAGGCGGCCGTCTCGCGGGTCAGCGGGCCGGACAGTTCCAGGCCGTTGGCCTTCACGGCGGCCGGCAGGGAGGGCGCGACGGTGTCGTTGTCGACCACCTGCAGGGTGCCCAGGGCGACCGCGGCGCGGACCTTCTGGTCGCCCGCGCGGTTGTCGTCGGCATCGTACAGGGTCGCGGTCATGAGGTGGTTGGAAACCGCTTCTTCGGCGGGCAGCCAGACGCCCACGTCGGCGTAGGAGAACGAGGTGAACGCCCACGTGCTGGTCGGGAACTGGGCGGCGATGCGGGTGAGCGCCAGGGAGGAACTCAGGTCGGCGCGGTAGTTGGTCGCGTTGTTCGCCGCGACGGTGCCGATGGAAACCGACGAGTTGGTGATATCGTAGCCGCCGTTGACGGATTCCTGCGTCAGCGACGTACCGCGCTGCACGCCCTTGACGGTGCGGCCGCCGCCGCCGCCGCCCGTGTCGTAGAGCGGCAACACGATGCTCAACGGAGCCGCGGCCGACACTTTGGCCAACTGGCTGTCGTACACCCGGTTCGTCAGATCCGCCAAGACGGCGGTGCCCACGTTGGTGTCCAGCGCGGCGGCGCCGTTGATCAGCACGTTGCTGGCCGCCGCGTCGCCCGGAAGCCCCAGATAGACCTTCGGAATGTTCCAGTTCGTGCGGGCCGCGCTGTAGCTGCTTTGCACGTTGGCCTGGCCGACGTCGTTGTCGAGGAAGGTCAGGTAGCCGAGGCGGGCGCCGGTCAGCTCCAGATTGTCGACGTTGTTGCCGCCGGCGTCCTGCCGGTCGTCGTCCTTGTCCCAGACGGACACGACGCGGAACTCGTTGACGACGCTTTCATAGTCGCCGAACAGCGTGGCGGCCTGCGCCTGGGACAGGCGCCATTCCATCGCGGCGTCGGGCTGGTTGGTCGTGTCGACGTCGTCCGTGTGGACGGACGTGAGCCAGCCGTTGGTGGACATGGCGCCGGCGACGGAATTGGAGAAGCCCAGCACGGGCACCGTCCAGCCGCTGTAGTCGTAGAGGTTGACTTTCACGGCGATGGACGTGGCGGTCATCGTCTGCAGCTGTTCGTCGTTGATGCGGTATTCGCGGGCGTTGCCGGACCCCACGGCCTTCGTCAACGCGCCCTCCACGTAGACGCCCAGCGGGCCGCCGTAGAGATAGCCGCGCGCCGGCCGGCCGGTGTCTTCGTCGTACACGGTGTTCGTGGTCGTATAGGCCACCGACCGCCAGTCGCCGGCGCGATCCACGTCGGCGTCCGTCGCCGTGAAGCGCGCGTAGTAGGTCAGCGAGGCGCCGCCCGCGCCCAGGGCGAGCTGCTTCCTGTCCGCCGCGGCCGGGGCCGCGCCCGAGAGGGTCAGGGTCGCGTTGGTCGCGGCCGACCACCCGTTCGTGACGAACGCGTTGGTGATGGGCACGACGCTCTGGGACACGTTCCAGAAGTCCACGCGCGGCGCGCGGCCGGTGGCGCCGATCGTGCCGTCGATGCCGCTGAAGACGTCGGACGCCTGCAGGCTGAAGGTCGCCGAGCCGTAGGCCAGGTCGTGGTCCGTGATCTGCGCGCCGCCCGCCGGCCCGAGGACGTAGCCCGACACGATCAGGTTGTCGACGTACCAGTTGGCGTTGGCGTCCGCCGTCAGATGGTTCGTGTCCGCCACCCGGGCCAGGAGCTTGAACGTGACGGCCGAATTCGTGGCGTGCGGCATCGCCAGGGACGTCGAATAGGAATTCCAGTTCGTGCCGATCGGATTTTCCGTGTCCGAGAGATCGATGACGTTCGACGCCCACAGCGTTTCGGAGCCGCCCGGCATCGTGCCGAACACCTCGACGAGATCCGGTCCGTTCAAGCTGCTGACCCGGCTGTCGAAGCTGAGGCTGACGGCCTTGAACGTCTTGCCGCCGGTCGCTTCCAGCGTGAACGTCAGCCACCGGTTGCTGGCCGGCTTGTAGAACTGCGCGTTCATGAAGACGTTGCTGGTTCCCTGCAGGGTCCCGGCCGGCCCGTGGCTGACGTCGCTGGCCGCGACGTCGGCCGCCACGGCCGTGGGAGACGGCGTCTGATCGTCGGCCCCGCTGGGGAAGGTCCATTCCACCAGATTGGTCATCGCGTATTCGCGGGCCAATCCGGTGCCGACCACGGACAGGGTTTCCGGCACGATGGCCGGATCGACGGGATCGTCGTCCTCGAGCACGATGCGGCCGAAGTTCTGGCGGGCGCTGGCCTGGTCGCCGCTGCGGTCGTTGTCGACGTCGAACAGATCGAGCTGGATGAGGTTGGTCACGCCCAGCGGCCCGTCGAGGCCGGCGGGGCCCCAGAGCTTGGTGACGTCCTGCGTGGCGATGCTCGGCCAGCGCCAGGTCAGCATGGTGCCGTCGGCGGTCGTGTCGGCCACGAGGCTGCGCGCCGCGTCGTAGTTCGCCCAGTTGGTTTGCCAGTAGACCGCCACGAACGACGTGTTGGTCAGGGTGCGTCCGCCGGCCACGTAGGTGGGATCCGTGCCGAGGGCGACGCCCTTGTAGTAGGGATCGTAGGCGTTGAAGCTGAACGACAGCGGCTGGCCGATCAGCGCGCCGTCCGTGATCTTGTAGAGCACGTCCTGGCCGGTCCCGCTCACGTAGTCCAGCCGGCCGGCCGCGTTCGAAACCACCAGCGAGGCGTCGTTGTCCCAGCCCAGCGCCTGGCTGGGCGACGGCGGCACGATGTCGTCGTCCGTCACCTGGATGCGGATGAGGAAATTGGTCGTGATGTTGCGCGCGGTGTTCGGACCGTCGGCGCACCACCCGCTGTAGTAGGGTTCCGCCGCGGACGAATTGGTGAAGCTGGGCCACGACCCGTAGGCCCACCAGCTGCCGCCGTCGGCGTAGGCGTCTTCCGCGCTGACGGTCAGGTAGTATTCGATGGTGGGGTCGTAGTTGGTCACGTTGAAGGCCGCGACCACGTAGTTGGTCATCGCGACGTCGGCATTGCCGGTCGCCAGCGTGTTGGTGGCATAGAACGGCCGGTCGACCCCCCACAGGTCGTTGGTCGTGCCGCCGACCGTGTCGATCTCGACCAGATCCCAGTTGGGCGACACGCGCCCGTCGGTGTCCACGATGTTGTAGGCGAAGCCGCCCGCGCCGTTGGGCGGGCTGTCGGTGGCGCGCATCCGGTTGGTGGCGTAGACGCCGCTGGCGTCGGTCCAGCGCAGCACGAAGCCGAACACGTTGTTCGTATCGCGGATTTCGCTGTCGAGCACGCTCTGGATGGGTCCGTACTTCGCGATCTGCGCGTCGTAGTCGCCGGCCAGGAAGCCGGCCACGTCGGTGCCGATGTACAGCAGCGTCGGCCGCGGACCTTCGGTGTCCAGCTTGCCCACCACGCGGAAGGACCGCGTCGTGGCGGCCGAAAGCTGGCCGGCGGTGTCGCGCGCGCGCACGCGCCACCAGTACTGCGACGTCGACGTCGTGAAAGCGTAGTTCGTCGTGTTGGCGTCCAGGTTCACGCGCAGCTGGATCGTCCCGTTCTCGGTTCCCGTCGTGCCGTTGAACTGCTCGTTGGTGCTGATTTCCAGCAGGTAGCCGGTCACCTCGCCGTCCGCGTCGGTCGACTTCTGCCAGCTGAGGTTCGGGCTGGCGGTCACGGCGGCCGCATTCGTCGGCGTCACCAGCACCGGGGTCGTCGGCAGCGCGTGGCTGTCCAGACCGCCCGCCGCGAAGCGCACGTCCACCCAGAAATCGATATCGGCATCGCTGATATCCTCGAGCCACGCCGACAGGTCCGCCGCGTTGTCGGCCGTACCCCACGGCGGGAGGGACAGCGCGTCCACGGCCGCCGCCGTGTTGTCCGCGACGTGCGCCGTGCCGTCGCCGTCGTTGTTCCAGACGCCGGAATTGACGAACGAGGCCACGGTGAAGCGCGCCGTCTTCGCGCCGGTCAAATTCAGCTCGGACCGCGCCACCTTCAGTTCGATGGCGTCGTGGGCTTCGCTGATGGCCACCTCGCGGGTCTCGCCCGGCCCGTACCAGAACGTGCCGTCGTGCTTGTAGGCCTCGATCTGCGCCCCGCCGCCGGCCTCGTGCACGTTGAGCTGGTACTCGGGGAAATGCACCGCCGCCTGGCCGCCGCCGAAATAGCCGCTGCCGATGAACGTGCCCGAATCGTCGGCCAGCCAGTTCATCGCGGTGCTGGCGGAGTTCGTGCGGGTGTCGACGCCGATCGCCACGAACGGTTTCGCGGCGTCCACGACGTTGGTCATGCGGACCAGGAAGTACACCCAGTCCGCGTCCGCATAGACGCGGAACTCGCGGATGTCCGCGCTGCCGTGGTCGGCGTGGTCGCGGCGGACTTCGCCCTGCTTGTCGGTCCAGACGTATTCCTGCAGGGAATTCGCGGCGCTGTTGAGGACCGCGGAAGCGCTGCCGCGCCAATCGGCCGGATTGCCGTCGATGGTGAATTCCTGCGTGCCGGTCGCCGTGGCGGCGTTGGCTTCGTCGTAGGCGACCGAATAGTAGGTCCAGTTCTCGGCATAGAACCGGTAGTAGTAGGTCGTGTCCGGCGCCAGGCCCACGTCGTCGTGCGTGGTGCCCGCGCCGCGGTAGACGACCGTGCCGGAGCCGAGCGAATCGTTGGCATTGTAGGTCGTGCCGTCGACGGGCGCGGTCCAGCCGGAATCGGCTGTTTGCCGGACGATCAACGTGTCCTTGGCCCCGCCCGACACCCCGCGGACCCACTCCAGGTTGATCTGGCTGTTGGTGTTCACGCCGTCGCGCGTCGCCGTCGCGTCCGTCGGCGGATTGAGATGCTGGACCGTCAGGGCCGGGTTGGTGGCGTAAACCGCTCCGCAGCCGCTGCCCGACGCCACGAAGCGGCTGGTCGTCACGCCGGCGGAAACCATCTGGAGCTTGTTCGACCAGTAGGAATTGTTGTTCTCGTTTTTCAGCCACGGCAGGTCGTGGTAGGTCGCGAACGCGCCGTCCCGCGCCCAGTCGAATTCGAGGCCGCCGGATTGGCCAAGGCCGGGCGGATAGGACTGGAACGTGAAGCCCTCGGAATCGCCCAGCCAGGTGCTGGCCGGCGCGGTCCAGGCCGCGCCGTTGAGCGCGTTGCTGCCCGCCCAGGTCGGGCAGGTCGTCGCGATCAGGTGCGCCCATTCGGTGCCGTAGCGGATTTCGTCGAAGAAGACGCGCCCGATGGTGTTCCCGGCATCGCTCGAACCCACGTTCAGGCGGATCCGCGTGATCTGGTCGATGCCCGTGCCCAGCGTGCCGCTGGCGTCCCACGACGCCGGCTCCTCGCCGGGGAATTCGTTGCCGATGATCTTCCACGCCTTCGTCTGCAGCAGCTTGCTCTCGAAGTTGTACTTGCCGACGACCACGTAGACGTTGCCCGTCTCGCCGCCCGTGCTGTGGAACGGCAGCAGATCGAAGGCGGACCAATAGGTCGTGCCGTCGCCCGCCGCCGCCAGCGTGTTCCAGTTGGCGCCGCTGCCCTTGCCGAAGAACGCCTTTTCGGTGCCGCCGTTCATCAGGCTCAAGCCCGCCCACTTGTCCGCGCCGTAGTACTGGTAGGACATCATGAAAGCGACGTAGAAATTGCCGGTGCTGATCGTGGAGGCGAGGTCGCGGTCCGCCGTCGCGCCGCCGCCGTTGCCGGGATCCGCCACCCAGGCCAGATTGCCCGCCAGATCGGGATACCCCGTCATGTCGAGGAACTTCGGCACGTCGGCCGCCGCCGTCGCGTTGTTTGTCCGGGCCTTCCAGGTGCCGCTGTTGGCCACCCAGTAGTTCGCGCCGAAGCCCTGGCCGCCGACCATCGCGGAGCCGAAGGCCGTGTCGTTCGTGTAGCTGAACGGGTTGACCTTCTCGTAGACGCCGTAGGCGGCGTTGGTGGCCGTCGCCACCACGCCCGTCGAGTAGTAGTTGGCGGAATTGACCGAATAGAACTTGTAGAAATTGGTCGTGCCCGGATTCACCACGTGTTCCAGCGCCGTGGCGGAACCCTTGTAGACCACCGTGCCGCCGTCGATCGAGTTGCCTGCGGAATAGGCCGTGCCGTCGGTCGGGTCCGTCGAAATCGCCGCGGTCTTGTGCACGACCATCACGTCGCTGCCGGCGCCGTTCTTCGTCCACGCCAGCCGGACCATTTCGCTGCCGTCCGCCGTCGCCGACTGGTTTGTCGGCCATTCGGGTTTCGTCGGCGCCACCAGGACGATGCCCGCCCAGTTCGTGGCGATGCGCACTTCGTCGAAATAGACGTCGCCCGGGGTGCCGCCCGACGTGGCGCCCGCCGCCAGCCGGACGGTGTTGACCCAGCCCACGGAATTGCTGGCCTTGGCCAGCGACACGTTCCAGGAGGTCGGTTCGTCCACCGGCACGGCGTCGGTGCCGATCTTGTAGGCGCTGGCATAGGCCATGCCGTTCGTCCAGCAGTAGTAGCCCACGATGACGTAGTCGTTGCCGCTGCCCCGCGTCAGCGCGGTGGCCGAACCCGTGGAATCGATGCCGAGCTGCTGGTCCGCGCTGCCGATTTCCCCGACGAACAGTTTTTCTTCGGAGGTGCCGTAGAACAGCGAAAGCCCTTCGTATTTGCCGGCGCCTTCGTACTGGTAGTTCATGACGTAGCCGAAATACAGCCGGCCATCGGTGTAGGTCTGGCCCAATTGGCGGAACGCGGTGCTGCTGCCGGAATCGGCTACCGTGGTCTTGAGCTCGTTGCCGGACATGGCCGGATAGTTCGTTTGGGTCGAAAAGCTGCCTGCATCGACGGCGAAGGAACCGGCGCCGACGCTCCACGCCCCGCCCCAGCCCGTTTCGCCGTCGAGACCGGACACCGACGTGCCGTTGGTGTAGGAGAAAGTTTCCACGGTTTCGCCGACGGCGAACGACGACGTCGCCTCGGAATCCGTCAATCCGGCGGAATAATAGTTTCCGCTGTAGGAATAGAAGGCGTAGTGGTGGGTGGCGCCCGAAGCCACGACGTGCTCGAGCGCGGAGCCGTCGCCCTTGAAGATCACGGTGCCGCCGCCGCAGGCGTCGCCGACGCCGTAGGCGGCTCCCTGCGTCGGCGCCGTCGAGGCGCTGCCGGCCTTGTGCACGATCATCACGTCGTACCCGTCTTCCGTCCAGGCCAGGTCGATCAGCGTCTTGCCGTCGGCCGTGGCCGTCGCCGCCGACGGATCCGGCAAAATGACCGCGCTCGCGGTGCCCGGCGCCGTCGTGCGGTAGTTCAGGAACGAACCCGAGCCGTTGTACGGATAGACCGCCGCGTGGTAGGTCGTGCCGGCGCTCAACCCCGTGATCGTGGCGCTGCCGTGCTTGCCGGCGCCCGCCACCACGACGAAGTTGCCCGTGCCGATCTCGGCGCCGGCGCCGAAGGCCAGATCCGCCGCATAGCCGTTCCAGTCCGCCGGATTCGCATCCACCGCGCCGCCGGACTTGACCAGGATGATCGTGCCGTCGGCCGCGCCGGTGTTCGTCCAGGCGATCGTCGCCGTCGTGCCGCTCGCCGGCAGGAAGCTGACGATCGACGAGCTGGTGCCCGGTTCGGACTTGCCGGTCGTCGCGCTGGCGCTGCCCGGCGTGCCGCCAACGTAGTAATTGTACGTGGCGTTGGCCGGCGTGCCGTCGTAGGCATACGGATAGATCCGATAATAATAGGTGCTGTCGGCCGAGAGCGAACCGTTGGTATAGGAGCCGGCGCCCGCCGCCGTGCCGGCGTAGACCACCGTGCCGGCGCCCAGCGCGTTCCCCGCCACGTAGGCCGTGCCGTCCGCCGGCGCCGTCCAGCCGGCATCCGCCGCCTGCCGCACGATCACGTAGCCGGTCTCGCCCGTCGCGTCCGTCCAATCCAGCTTGATCTCGGTGTCGGACAGCGCCGTGGCCGAGAGCGTGCCGTGCACCGTCGGTTCGACGGACAGCGCGTAGCGGTTGCTCGGATTGCCCGTCGCCGCGGACACGTTGTAGTTCAGCGTCGCATTCGTGCCCTGGTATTCGAAAATGCGGACGTGGTAGTCGGTCGCCGCCGTCAGGCCGGAGAGCGTGAACGGGCTCGTGCCGCGGTGCACCAGGAAGTTGCCGGCGGAAAGTTCCGTGCCGGAGCCGAACGCGTTGTTTTCGCCGGCGTACGCCGTGCCGTCCGTGGGCGTCCAATCCACCGCGCCCCCCTGCTTGGCCACCACGAGGCGGCTGAGGCCGTTGCCTGCCGTGAACGACACGGCGTAGCTGGTGGCGCCCAGCGTGCCGAACGCGATGGCGCTGGCTTGGGTCGGTTCCGGCATCAGCGTCGAGGCCGTCGCCGACGTCGGCGTGCCCCGGTAGTTTTCCGACCCGCCGCTGCCGTTGAAGGAAGAGGCTTCCACGGTGTAGGACGTGCCCGGCGCCAGGTTCGTCACCGCCACGCTGCTGCCCGTGCCGTTGTAGACCACGAAACTGCTCGAGCCCAGGTTCGAGCCGCCGCCGAAAGCCGGATCGGCCGTGTAGCTGTTCAGGTCGGTCGGATCGACGGGGTTGCCGCCCGCGCGGATCACGATCAGCGTGTTCGTGCCCGTCGTCCCCTTGGTCCAGGAGACCGTGAACCCGTTGGTGCCGATGGGCGAAACAGTCAGACCGGTGGGGTTGGACCCCGGCACGGCCGCCATGGTCTTGAGGTTGTAGGGATTCCCGCTGGCCGCGTTGGTGAGGAAATTGGCCGTGGTGCCCAAAGTTCCGTTGAATTCGAATACCCGGAAGTGATAGCTCTGGTCGCGTATCAGATTGGTGAGGCCGCCGATCGGACCGCTGCCGGCCCAGACCACGTAGTTGCCCGTGCCGATCTGCGTGCCGCCGCCGAAATTCGTGCTGGCGGAGTAGTTCGCGCCGTCCACCGGGAAGGCATCCACCGCGCCGCCGGCCTTGACCACGACCAGGCGGCTGGCGCCGTTGCCGTCCGTCCAGTCGATGCCCGCCAGCGTCACTTCGTTCGTGCCGGTCACGACGATGCCCGACGCCTGCGTGTTCGGCTCCGCCGCCAGCGTGTGGCGGCTGGCCGTCGGCTCGTCGTGGGTGCGGTAGTTGGGCGTGGCGACGCCGTTGAACTCGTAGACCGCGAAGGTGTATTCGGTGCCTGCCGAGAGGCCCGTCACCGTCACGTTGGTGCCCGTGCCCTTGTAGACCACGTAGCTGCCCGCCGCCGTCGTATCGCCCAGGCCCATCGCGGCGTTGGCCGCATAGACGACGCTGTCGGCCGGATCGGTCGGGGCGCCTCCCTGCCGCGCCACCACCAGGACGTAGTCGCCGTTGCCGCGCGTCCAGCTCACGGTATAGGACGTCGTGTCCAGATCGCCGAAGACGATGTCCGCCGCCGCAGTCGTCGGCTCGGCCAGCAGGCGCAAGCCGTAGTCCGACGCGCTCCAGCCGCTTTGGCTGGCGCTGGTGCTGTTCGTGGCCAGCACCCAGTAGTAGTAGTCCGTGCCGGCCACGGCCGAGACGTCGTCGTAGCTCGTCGCATCCGCCGCCGCCGTCGCCACGTAGGCGGCCGAATTCGAAGCGTCCGCGGTATGCCGCCAGATGGCGTAGCCGGTCTCGCCCGCGCCGTCGGTCCAACTGACGGTCACCTTGTCGGTCAGGTTTTCCGTGGCCGCCACGTCCGCCACCGTGGCCAGCTTCCGGTATCCGGAATTCGCCGTGCTCCAGTCGCTGGTGCTGCTGCTGGTGCTGTTCGACGCCACCACCCAGTAGTAGTAGAGCTGGCCCGGCGTCGCCGCCGCGTCCGCGTAGCCGCTGCTCTGCGGGCCCAGCGCCGTCGCGCCGGCCGGCGTCGCGTCCGTGTCCCGGTAGAGATGGTACGTGCTGGCGCCGGTCGCCGCATCCCACGTCACCGTGACGTTGGCGGTCGAACTCCCGTCCGTGGCCGCCACGTTCGCCGGAGGCGACAGGCGCCGGTAGCCGCCGTTCGAATCGCTGGCGGTGCTGCCGCCGGCGTTCGTGGCCGTCACCCAATAGTAGTAGAGCTGGCCCGGATTGGCCGTGGCGTCGTCGTAGGTCGTCGCGTTCGCGGCGTTGGTATCGATCGCCGTCGCGGTGGCGTAGGTATCGACCGTATTGCGCCGGATCACGTAGCCTGTCTCGCACGACACGTCGTCCCAGCTCAGCGCCACGTGCGCCGTCGCGGTGCCGTCCGACGCCGCCACGGTCGGCTTGCCCGGCGCCCCCGGCGTGTGGGTCACGACGATCGTGTTGCCGGAGGCCGACACGCCGAACGTGCCGCTGCTGGCCCACTTGGTGCCGATGGACATGTTCGCGGCGCTGGCGGAACTGCCGCTCATGATCGTCCAGGAATAGGACGTGCACTCGCTGAAGCCGCCCGGCGCCGACGCCGGCAGGTTGATCGTCAACGCCGAAGCCGCGGCGACGGCGCCGCTGGCCTCGATCTTGTCGCAATCCGTCGAACCGGTTCCCGTGACGTCGCACGTGTAGGTTCCCCCGCCCAGCGCCGCGGCGCCGTTCACCGTCAACGTGCCGGCCGCGCTCGCGCTGTTGCCCGGACTGACCGTGCCGCCGCTCATCCCGGCGATCGAACCGACCGTCCCCGCGCCCGCCAGCGTCGCGCCGCTGCCGATGGTGACCGCCGAGCTGCCGATCGCGCCGCTGACCAGCAGCGTGCCGCCCGCCACCGTCGTCGGTCCGCTGTAGGTGCTCGTGCCCGACAGCGTCAGCGTTCCGGCCAGGTTCGTCAGCGCGCCGGTGCCGCTGACGACGCCGCCGAAGGTGTGGGTATCCGTCCGGTGGAACGCCAGCGCCGCGTTGTTGGTGACGTTGCCGGAAACCGCCCCGGCGGTGCCGTTGCTGCCGACCTGCAGCACGCCTGCGCTGACCAGCGTCCCCGAAGCGTAGGTGTTCGCGCCCAGCAGGATCAGGGTGCCCGTGCCCGCCTTCGTCAAGCCGCCGTTGGTGATCGCCCCGGACACGGTCACGTCGTTCGCCGCCGTCAACGTCCGCTGCCCCGCGTTCAAATCCACGTTGCCGGAGAACGTGAGCCGGCCGCCGCCGCTGTAGCCCAGCGTCGCGTTGCCTTCCGCCCGAACCGCTTTGGCCACCGCGCGGGCCGTCGTGCCGTCGGAGCGGTAGGTCGTGCCGTCCGACAGGACCAGCGCCCCCCCCGTCGGCAGATCGCTGCCCGTGCCTTGGCGGATTTCGCCCTGGGTCAGCAGGATCGATCCCGTCAGTCCGGATCCCGGCCGGATCAGGAACGAACTGCTGCCGCTCTTGTGCACGGCGCCGTCGCCGGACGTCTTGCTGCCCGACAGTTCCCCGCCGGACATCGCCACGGCAACCGTGTTCGACACGTACAGGGAATTGGCGCCCGCCGCGACGTTGCTGTACAGGGTCAGGCCGCCGCCCGTCACCACGATCTTCGAATCGGCGCCAACGGTCACCACCGCCCGGCGCAGCGTCAGCGCGCCGGCCGTGGTCTTGCGCAGCGCGCCCAGGGCCGCGTTCGTGCCCGTGCCGTAGAGGTTGATCGCGCTGGGCCACATCGTGCCCGATCCCTGGAAATCCAGCGTTGCGTTCGTGCCGACGTTCAGGGTGGCGTCGAGGCCGAGGGCGTTGGTGTGGTTGGCGAGCTGCACGGTGCCCTTTTCGACCCAGATGCCGCCCGTGAACGTGTTGTTGTTCGTCAGGACGACGACGTTGTCCTGTTTGTTCGCCAGGCCGCCGCTGCCCGAGAGGACGCCGCCGATCGTCAAGGACTTCTGCAGGTTTCCATACACGTCGATCCAATAGCCGCCGTTGGTGATCGCCGCGTTGAAGACCAGGTTGCCGCCGACCGGATTGAGTTCCACCGCCTTGGAGAGCAGCACCGGCACGTTGAACGTGTAGGTGCCCGTGCCGCTGCCCGAGGCCGCCTCGATCTTGGAGGTGCCGTCGCCCATCATCCGCAGGTAGGCCCCGCCGTCCTGGGCGAACGTGCGCGAGGTGCTGTTGCTGAACCAAATCTGATTGATCTGGTGCTCCGCCCCGCCCTCGGCGTTGACGGTCATGGCCGCTTGGTTGCCGTTGGCGAACACGATCGCGTTGGGATTCTTGGTCCCGCTGGAACTCCATTGGCCGGTCGCCAGGTCTTCGCGCCGCACGTCCCAGCCGTCGTCGAACCGATACCAGCGGTTCTCGTCGCCGTCGCCGGCCGCCCACCAGCCGGAAGACGCCGTGTCTTTCCAAGTGGCGGTATACACCGCGGCCTCCGCGGCCAGCGACAGCCCGCACGCCAACGCCAGCGCCGCCGTCCACGTCCGCCGGTGATTCCCGATGCCCGCCCGTCCGATTCTGCTCATTGCGCGTCCATCCTCTGCTTGGATCTTCGAGCGCGGCCGCCGCGGTCCGCGCGGATTTCCGGAAACATCATGGGATCACGACGCGGAAGAAGCCCTTCACGGGGCTGTCCGTTTGGATCAGGGACTCCACGTCGTATTCCACGTTGGTCTCCGTCGCCACCGTGCTCCAGACGTTGCTGTAGGCGGTGTCGTCCGGCAACCAAGGCCGGAACTGGAGTTGGTAGGTCATGCCGGGCACCGGGATCGTCCACCACGAGACCGTGCGCGGCTCCGTCCCCGGTTCCTCCGGCGCGTTGATCCGGATCTCGAGCGGGGCATCGGCTTCTCCGGGATTCAGATAATCCCCTTCCAATTGCCAGAAGGCCTCGAACCAGTCGTTGTAGCCGTCGCCGTCCGAGTCGGGACTGTTGGCGTCGAGCCCCAGATCCAGTTCCATGCCGTCGGGAATTCCGTCGCCGTCCGTGTCCACGTCGGCGGTGCCCGTGGCCACCAGTTTCCACGCTTCGAATTCGCGGTTGATGCTCGGCTCCGTGTCGGGGGGCAAGAAAAACGACGGGGTGTCGGCGTAGTAGACGGGCGCTTGGGCCGGCGGACGGTCGAACACCCGGGCGTAATACGGCACGTTCGTCGCCAGCACGCTCCGGTCCATGAAGGTCTCGGCATACAGGCCGGGGCGATCGCCGACGACGCCTCTGCCGAGATAGGAATTCGTGACCAGCGGATTAAAGGCCTCCAACGATTCATGCGTCGGCGCCAGGATGCCGCCGAGCAGCACTTGGCGGATTTCCACGGGACACGAGTTGTCCGGATCGCCATTCGTTCCCGGCAGATGGCGCCCAAACACGTCCGCGACCGGAACCGTGTTGCCGACGGCCAAGGAAATCCCTTGGGCGCACGCCAGCGCCGGCAAGACCGCCAGCGCCAACATCGCCGCCCCAATCGTTGCGCTCGCCTGTCGTCGTGTCTTCATGTGCCGCATCCTCTGGACTTCAAGACTGTCCGCCCGATATGATAACGTTTTACCCGAAAACCGCCGAAATTTGTCCTCGATGGATCGATCTCTTTATTTCCGCTTCAGGCGCCGCCGGCGCGCCGCCCACAGCCCGATGCCGCCCGCCGTCAGCAGCGAAAACGTGCCCGGCTCCGGAATCACTTCGAAATAGTTCAAATTGGGCGCGGCCGTGTCGTCGTAGACCGCAAACCAGGTTTGCAGCACGGCGCCGCTGACCAAGACGGCGCTGATGCCCCAATAGCTGGATTCCACCACGCCGTCGCCGAACTGGGTCGTCTCGAACACGCGGATGTACATGCTGTCGTAGGTGCCCAGGATCTGGAACGACGCATAGATGTTGAACCAGTTTTGGCCGTAGTAGTTGCCCCCGACGGCCGGACCGATCTGCGTGGTATAGGCGATCACGTGGCCGGCCGGCGCCGACTCGGGGTCGTAGATGTTCGCATCGGGCAACCCGTCGGGATTGGTCGGGCTTTCCCCCATAATACCGAAGTTGTCGTCGGCTTCGCCCGCCTGGAACGTGTCGTCGGGATACGTGGCTGAATCGTACAGGATGACCTGCACGATGGAACCGACCTGCAGATTGTAGCCGGACGCCAGTTCGGCCTCCGTCATGCCGTCCGCGTCCATCCACCCCCACCCGATGTCCAGAATGACCGTCATCGCGGCCGCCGGCGCGGCCAAAAGGCCCAGCAAGCACGCGGCACCCGCGAGGACTTTCCATCCCCGCGCGGCGCGGACCCGTTCAAAATGTCCGACCTGCGTCATTCCATGCTCCACTTGTCGCGGCCCCGATCAGCCGACCCCAGCCAATCCACCGCGCTAATGAAACTATACTGCCCCCCGTTTGCGCGCAAGATGAAAAATCATGTTTTTGTTATATAGGCGGCAAGTATCCGGTTGAGGCCTCGCGACGCCTTGCGCCCGGCCCGCCGACCTCCCGGAACCGTTCCGTCGGACCCGCGTCGTCCCGGATGAATATTTTAGGATTTGTGCGGATCTTTTTCGGACGAAATTCCTTTTGCGGGCGTTTATTTTCTGGTTTCTGGCGGTGGAATCGGCTATGTGTCCAACCCACCATGGACTTGCTCATTCAAAACGTGCGCCTAGGGTCCGACATCCGCGACGTGCTCGTTCAAAACGGCAAATTCGCCCAAATCGCGCCCAAAATCGAGGTTTCCGCCCTCGAAAAAGCCCCGCAGACGCTCGACGGGACCGGCCAAGCCATCCTGCCCTCGTTCGCCAACGTGCACTGCCATGCCGCCATGGTCCTCATGCGCGGCCTCGGCGACGGCACCCCCCTCCACGAATGGCTCAACGACATCATCTGGCCCATGGAACGGCGCCTGACCTCGGACCACGTCTACTGGGGCACGCTGTTCGGCGCCCTCGAAATGATCCGCTCGGGCATCACCGCGGTCTTCGACATGTACTGGCAGACCCCCCAATGCCTCCGCGCCTTCTACGAAAGCGGCATCCGCGCCAATTTCAGCCATCCCAACATCATCCCGCCCGGTCCGGACGCCCTCGCCGGCCTCCGCCGCGACCTCGAGGAGCATCTGGAACTGGCCAAGTCCTATCCCGGCCGCATCGAGCTGTCCGTCGGCATCCATGCGCTCTACACCACCAGCCCCGAAATGCGCGCCGTCTGCCGCGATTTCGCCGCGGAACACAACCTGATCGTCCAGACCCATATCTCCGAAACCCGGCGCGAGAACGACGAGTGCCTCCAGGCCACCGGCAAGACCCCCGCCGAGGTCTTCGACGCCGAAGGCCTGCTGAACGGCCGCTTCCTGGGCGCCCACGGCGTCTGGCTCTCCGATGCCGACCGCCGCCTGCTGGTCGAGCGCGGCGCGGCCATCGCCCACTGCCCGGCCTCCAACATGAAGCTCGCCTCGGGCATCTTCAACGACCAGGCGGCGCGCGCGGCCGGCCTGCGCTACGGCCTCGGCACCGACGGCGCCAGCTCCAACAACCGCTACGACATGTTCGCCGAGATGCGCACCGCCGCCCTGCTCGCCAAGGTCAGCACCCTCGACCCCACCGCCTGTTCCGCCGCCGAAATCTACCGCACCGCCACCCTCGACGGCTTCCGCCTGCTGCGCCTCGACGCCGGCGAAATCGCCCCCGGCAAGCTCGCCGACTGCATCCTCGTCGATCTCGACCATACCGGCCTCGTTCCCGGCCACGATCTGATCTCGGACCTGGTCTACGCCGCCAACCCCGAATGCGTGGACACGACCATCTGCGCCGGCCGCGTCCTCATGCGCCACCGCCAGATCCCCGGCGAGGACGAGGTCCGCCGCGCCTTCCGCGACGTCGCCGCCCGGCTCTGAGGCCTCCCCCCGGGTCGGATACGCCGATTTTTCGGTCTGCGGACTTGACTTCCGGCGCCGTCCCGCTATCTTTGCGCCTCGATTTTGGGTTCCAGCGTAGCTCAATGGTAGAGCGGTTGGCTGTTAACCAATAGGTTACAGGTTCGAGTCCTGTCGCTGGAGCCATTATTTTCGCGCAGCGGGCGTCCGTTCCGGCGGTAACCGGACGGAAGGCCGCGGAAAAAGCCGGATGCTTTTCCCGCAAACGCCGCGCCAAGCGTCCTCGGTCGTCGGATTCTCCCGATCGTTCCGGCACGGGGTTGTTTCATGCTGACGAGATGGAAAGAACCGCGTTGACAGCCGCGCGCCGGGCGCGCTACTGTTCGCCGCTCAATCGATTGGAAAACGAAGAACGATGAAGACGACTCTGCCGAAAGAAACCGAAGTCCAGCACGCCTGGTGGCTGATCGACGCCACCGACAAGCCCGCCGGCCGCCTGGCCGTCGAAATCTGCCGCTTGTTGCGCGGCCGCCACAAGACCGACTACGCGCCGCATATCGACGCGGGCGATTTCGTCGTGGTCGTCAACTCCGCCAAGGTCGCCCTCTCCGGCAACTCCAAGGAGCAGAAGAAGGTCTACGCCAAGTACACCGGCTACCAGAGCGGCTACTTCGAGACCACCGCCGCCACGATGCGCCAAAAGAACCCCAACTACATCCTCTGGCACGCCGTCAAGGGCATGCTCCCCAAGAACCACATGAGCCGCACGCTCATCAAGCGCCTGAAGCTCTATCCCGGCGCCGAGCATCCCCACGCCCCCCAGAACCCCCAGCCCATCGGCTAATCCCGGAGCATCCCCATGGCCACCAAGAAAGCTGAAATCGAATCCATCGCCACCGGTCGGCGCAAGACCGCCATCGCCCGCGTCCGCCTCTCCAAGGGCTCCGGCCAGATCGTCGTCAACGACCGCAAGTTCGAAGACTATTTCCCCACCACCGACCTGCGCCTGATCGTCGAAGCGCCCCTCAAGGCCGTCGAAGGCCTCGGCCAATACGACGTCGTCGCCATCTGCGAAGGCGGCGGCCAGGCCGGCCAGGCCGGCGCCCTGCGCCACGGCATCTCCCGCGCCCTCATCCAGGCCGACGAAAACCTCCGCGGCGTCCTGAAGAAGGCCGGCTTCCTCACCCGCGATCCGCGCATGAAGGAACGCAAGAAGCCCGGCCAGCCCGGCGCCCGGCGCCGCTTCCAGTTCTCGAAACGCTAGGCCGTTTCGGTCCTGCAACGAACCCCGGGCGCCCGCCCGGGGTTTTTTCTTGCCCCCCTCGCAGGCTTGTCCCTGGTTCCCAGCCCCCCACGAGCTTGCGGCTGAATCCCAGACCCCCACGGGCTTGTCCCGTGGGTGAATCAGGTCCCGCCATTCCTCCTAGACTCCGCAACTCCAAATCTCCCGTACTCCTAGACTCCTATACTCCGAAACTCCTATACTCCTCTCCCTAAAAACTCCTATACTCCGCCCCCGAGAAAGGCCCATCATGAAAATACCCAATTTGAAATTCTCCGCCGCCGCCACGCTCCCCGCCGGGTTCCGCGCCGCCGGCATCGTCGCCGGGCTCAAGAAAAGCCGCCAGCCCGATATGGCCCTCTTCTTCTCCGACGTTCCCGCCGTCCTCGCCGGCACCTTCACCACCAACCAGGTCAAGGCCGCCACCGTCCGGCTCGACGCCGAACGCGTCGCCAAGATCGGCGTCGCCCACGGCATCGTCGTCAACAGCGGCCAGGCCAACGCCTGCACCGGCAAGCAAGGGCTGAAAGACGCCCAGGCCATGGCCATCCACGCCGCCCGGCAGTTCGGCGTCGCCCCCGAAACCTTCCTCGTCTGCTCCACCGGCCGCATCGGCGTGCCCCTGCGCATGGATATCATCCTGCCCGGCATCGAAAAACTCGCCACGGCCGTCGTGCCGACCGGCGGTGAATCCGCCGCCCGCGGCATCATGACCACCGACCTCGTGCCCAAACGCTACACCGCGACCTTCCAGGCCAACGGCAAGACCTGCCGCTTCACCGGCATCGCCAAGGGCTCCGGCATGATCCAGCCCTGCATGGCCACCATGCTCGCCTTCCTGCTCACCGACGCCAAGATCGACCGCCGCGCCCTGCAGAAGGCCCTCAAGGCCGCCGTGGACAAATCCTTCAACCGCATTTCCGTCGATGCCGACCAGAGCACCAACGACACCGTCCTGCTGCTCGCCAACGGTTGCGCCGGCAACGCGACCCTCAAGCCCGGCCACCGCGATTGGCCGGCGTTCGTCGCCGCGCTCGAAGGCGTCACCTTCCGCCTCGCCATGGCCATGGTCCGCGACGGCGAAGGCGCGCAGAAACTCGTCACCGTCCGCGTCCAGGGCGCCCGCACCCCCGCCGACGCCGAGGCCGCCGCGCGCTCCGTCGCCAACTCGTTCCTCGTCAAGACCTCCTGGGTCGGCTCCTATCCCAACTGGGGCCGCCTCATGGACGCCCTCGGCTATTCCCCCGCCGAGGTCGATGAAACCAAGGTCGAAATCCGCTACGGCAACCTCCTCTGCACCCGCAACGGCCTCAAGGCCGGCGCTTCCATCGAGCAACTGTCCAAGATCGTCGCCAAGAAGGAGTTCGCGATCACCATCGACCTCCACCTCGGCCGCCACGCCGCGACCGTCTATTCCTGCGACTGCACCGAGGACTACGTCAAAATCAACAAGTAGGCGGAAAGGTTCACGGTTGCAGGTTCAAGGTTCAAGGTTTTCACTTGAAAATTGAACGTTGAATGTCGGTTATTGAACATTGACTCTTTGAATTTTTCTTTCCCCCGCCGCGCCGGGGGCGGATAATGCGCGCCCAACCATGAAACAAGCCATCCAGAAAGCCACCGTCCTCATCGAAGCCCTGCCGCACATCCAGCGCTTCCGGGGCGAAACCGTCATCGTCAAGTTCGGCGGGTCCTCCATGGACAACCCCGCCGTCGTCCGCGACATCCTCGAAGACGTCGCCTTCATGAGCTGCGTCGGCATGCGGCCGGTCATCGTCCACGGCGGCGGCAAGGCCATCAACGCCCGGATGAAGCAAAAGGGCCTCCAGGCCAACTTCGTGAAGGGCCTGCGCGTCACCGATCCCGCAACCATGGAAATCGTCGAGCAGGTCCTCAACCGCGAGGTCAACCCCGAGCTCGTCGCCATCCTCAACGAATTCGGCTGCAAGGCGCGCGGCATCCACGGCGAAGACATCATCGCCGTCCGGAAGCATACCGCCGAGGATCCCGATACCGGCGAAGTCCTCGACTGGGGCCTCGTCGGCGAAATCACGGGCGTCGACGCCGAACCCGTCAAGGCCTACCTCGAGGCGGACATCACCCCCGTCATCACCCCCCTCGGCGCCGACGCCGCGCGCCAGATCTACAACATCAACGCCGACGCCGCGGCCGCCGGCCTTGCCGAGCGCCTGCAGGCGCGGAAGCTCGTCTTCCTCTCCGACGTCCCCGGCCTGCTCGCCGATCCCGCCGACCGCAATTCGCTCATGAGCACCCTCCGCCTCACCGAGGTCGAGGACCTCATCGCGCGCGGCGTCATCGGCGGCGGCATGCTGCCCAAGATCAGCGGCGCCCTCAAGGCCCTCAAGGCCGGCGTGCGCAAGACCCACATCATCGACGCGGCCCTGCCGCATTCCCTCCTCCTCGAATTGTTCACCGACAAAGGCGTCGGCACGGAGATCGTCAACGATGCAACCTAGCCCCAAGGAACTGTTCGGCCAGTACGTCATGCCCACCTACGCGCCCGGGCTCACCCTCGTGCGCGGCGCGGGCGTGTCCGTCTGGGACGACGCCGGCAAAGAGTATCTCGACTTCATGGCCGGCATCGCCGTCAACAACGTCGGCCACTGCCATCCCGCCGTCGTGGCCGCCATCGCCAAGCAGGCCGGCACGCTGATGCACTGCTCGAACCTCTTCCACAACGAGCTCCAGCCCCGGCTGGCCCAGAAGATTTCCGGGCTCGCCCTGGGCGGCAAGGTCTTCTTCTGCAACTCCGGCGCCGAAGCCAACGAGTGTCTCTTCAAGCTTGCCCGCAAGTGGGGTTCCGCTGCGGGCAAGTTCGAAATCATCACCATGAAGAACTCGTTCCACGGCCGGACGCTCGCCACCATGACCGCCACCGGCCAGACGAAATACCAGAAGGGCTTCGAGCCCCTCATGCCCGGCTTTTCCTACGCCGAGTTCAACAACCTCGACTCGGTCAAGGCCGCGATCACCCCCGCCACCGTCGCCGTCCTGTGCGAGTCCGTCCAGGGCGAAGGCGGCATCGTCCCCGCCACGCCCGAGTTTTTGACGGGCCTGCGCGCGCTGTGCACCGAAAAGAAAATCCTGCTGTTCTTCGATGAAGTCCAGGCCGGCATCGGCCGGACCGGCAAATGGTTCGGCTTCCAGAACTACGGCATCCGGCCCGACGGTTTCTCCATGGCCAAGGCCCTCGGCGGCGGCTTTCCCATCGGCGCCGCCGCGGTCACGCCCGAACTGTCCGACGTCTTCCAACCCGGCAACCACGCCAGCACCTTCGGCGGCACGCCCCTGGCCTGCGCCGCCGCGCTCGCCACGCTCGAAACCATCGAGAAGGAAGACCTGCTCGGCAACGCCGTGCGGATGGGCGCGCGGTTCATGGATGGCTTGCGGGCGCTCGCGCCCAAACACGCCTGCATCCAGTCCGTGCGCGGCGTCGGCCTGATGGTCGGCCTCGTGCTGAACGTCCCCGCCAAGCCCGTCGAAGCCAAGCTGCGCGAAAACGGCCTGCTGTGCATCGCCACCGGCGACCACGTCCTGCGGTTCGTCCCGCCCCTCGTCGTCTCCCCGGCCCAGATCGACCAGGCCCTCGCCGTCCTCGACCGGACGCTGTAGGCATCCGGCGTCGGAATCCGCCATGCAGATCGTTCCGCCGCCGGATCCCATCGCCACGCCAGAGACCCTCGCCCAGCAGCAACAAAGGCGCAACGGGCAAATCCGACTGCCGGAAAGCGGCCAATCGGCGCCGCTCCCATCCAACCGCGACCGGCATCTTGGCGAGCATCTGCCCGCCTATCGGGCGGAAGATCGAGATGTGCTACATCTCGTGTCCGTTTCCATGGGGATGGCCGTGGCCTTTCTGTGCCTGATGCGGGCCTGGGAATGCGCCGTTTTCGTTGCCGCGCTGATCGCGCTCAACTTGCTGGCAGCCCACTACTCCCGGCAAGCGATCTGCCCCCACTTGTTCGCGCGAATCGTTTGCGCCGTATATTTCAGTTCGATCCGCAATCCGAAAACCCACCAGGTGCACCGCCGTTTTCTGCGCCTGTTCTTTCTCCCCGCCTTGGCGGCCGTCGTACTGTTAGCCGTGGGAACCTATTACCGCATCGGAAAGCCCCGGCCGCCGATGGTCGATCCCCGCTGGTTCAGCCGGCACGCCTTCTGGGATGTTCTGCGCGAAAACAATTTCTTCCGCGATCCGCCCCCGCCCCCGGCAAATCCGGCCGCGAACTCGGGAAACGGACTATAGTCCATCTGTCAGGTCTTCCGCAACGCCGCCGCGGCTCGGGCCAACCGCTGGCGCTCGCCAAAAGAATCAGGACCATCCCCAGTTTTGAGGGGTGAATCGGCGCAAGTGGTTGGGGGGATGAGCAAAGTCGCGCCGGACAAGTGAAAATGGCCTCGCCGGGCCACGATGCGAAAGGCATCGTGGAGGTTGCAACACCAAACCGGGAGGCCGAGATGAACCGTATCCTGATTGCGCATCGCGTGCGAGAACAACTGGAGGGATTTCTGGGGATATTTTCTCCCCGGTTTTCC
>DDWR01000021.1 GCA_002347655.1 Verrucomicrobia bacterium UBA2281
ACAGCTTGAAACCAGGACTCGACAGCGTTTTACGTAGAACGTAAAAACGTTGAAACGGGCCGGTGGGGGCGGTCAGGCGGCGGGTTTGGCGCGCAGGGCGCGGCCGAGGGCGCCGAGGGCCAGGGCGATCAGGACGACGCCGGCGATCGCGGCGCCGATCCAGCCCAGCAAGGCCAGGGCCGTCATGATGGCGCCGGCGATGAGCACGCCCAGGAAAATGGAAACCAGGGCGTGCGGAAAACTCAGGCCGAGGAGCCAGCCGGCCATGGCTCCGGTCCAGGCGCCGGTGACGGGCAGGGGGATGGCGACGAAGACGGTCAGGCCGAGGGTCTCGTACTTCTCGATGTCGGCCGTCTTGCGGCGAGTGCGGGCGAAGAGCCATTCGAAGAATTTCTTGCCGATGGGCACTTGCATGCAGAGGTTCGAGACGGGCCCGAGCAGCAGGAGGATGAACGGCACGGGCAGCATGTTGCCGAGCACGGCCCAGAAAAAGATGCGCGCGGCGCGGCGGAGGTCGTCGCGGCCGAGGCGGGTGGATTTGTCGGCATCGGGCAGGAGCACGTGGCCGACGGGGATCGCGCCGCGGAGCTCGACGATGGGCAAGGTGGAAATGGCGACGATGGCGGCATCCCGGGAGAGGCCGCGTTCGCGCAGGGCCTCGGCGATTTTCTGGCCGGTGCTTTTGTGGGGCACTTCGACGGCGGTGGCGGCGGAGGCGCGTTCCAGAACCAAGGGTTCAGGGTTCAGGGTGTCGGGATTCGGGGTTTCCGGAACGGCGAAAACCAAGGCGGGGAGCCAAACGAGGGCAAGGGCGAACAGGCGTTTCATCGGGCGAGGTGTTCCTTTTTGATCTTGCGGAAGCGGTGCAGCATGCGAAAAAAGCGGATGGTGTCGAAGAACGGGCGGACCTTGGATTTTTCGTCGCCGTAGATGGTCTGGATGGCGACGGCGCCGATTTTGCGGCCCTGGAGGGCGAGGCGCAGGAGGATTTCCGATTCGGCGGCGAAGCGCTGGGAATGGGCGTCGTAGGGGCCTTCGGGGAAGGCGGAGCGGTGGTAGAGGCGGAAGCCGCACTGGCTGTCGGGGACGTATTGGCCCATGACGCGGGAGAGCAGGTCGGACATGAACCGGTTGACGAACCGGCGGTTCCAAGGCATGTCGCCGACGTTGCCCATGCGGTTGCCGACGAGGACGGGACTGTGGGTGCGCTCGTAGGCCTGCAGGAAGGCGGGGATGTCGGAGGGGGCGTGCTGGCCGTCGGCGTCCATCGTGATGGCGAGGTCGCAGCCGTTCGCGCGGGCGTAGTCGAAGCCGGTCTGCAGGGCGGCGCCCTTGCCTTGGTTGTGGACGTGTTCGAGCACGACGGCGCCGGCCTCGGCGGCCGCGCGGTCGGTGTCGTCGGGCGAGCCGTCGTCGATGACGACCACGTCGGGGCAATACTCCAGCACTTCGCGGACGACGGCGCCGACGCGCTTGGCCTCGTTGTAGGCGGGGATGAGGACGCAGGTTTTCAGGGGCGGCTTGGCCATGGGGCGCTCAGTAGGCGTTCTGGCGGTTGAAGAAGGTCTGGATGAGGATCTTGAGGTCGAAGGAGAGCGACCAGTTTTCGAGATAGTAGAGATCGTGCTGGACGCGGTCTTCGATGGAGGTGTCGCCGCGCAGGCCGTTGACCTGGGCCCAGCCGGTCATGCCGGGGCGGGAGACGTGGCGGGTCATGTAGTGGCCGACGCCGTCCTTGAACTGCTCGACGAAGTGGGGGCGTTCGGGGCGGGGGCCGACGAGCGACATGTCGCCCACGAGGACGTTCCAGAACTGGGGCAGTTCGTCGAGGTTCCACTTGCGGAGGAATTCGCCGACGCGGGTGCGGCGGGGATCGTCGGGCACGGCCCAGACGGGGCCGGTTTCGGCTTCGGCATCGACGGGCATGGTGCGCAGCTTGAAGATGGTGAAGGGCTGGCCGGCGATGCCGCAGCGGATCTGGCGGTAGAAGACGGGTCCGGGGGAGCTGCGCTTGATCAGCGGCGCGGCCACCACGATGACGGGCAGCGAAATCAGCAGGCCGACGAGGGCGCCGGCCACGTCTTCCAGGCGCTTGAGGACGCGGTTCCAGAAGGCGTCCAGCGGCCAGTGCGCCATGCCGATCAGGGGGATGTCGGAGACGTGGTTGACGGTGACGCGCGAGGTCAGCACGCCGTAGAGGTCGGGCACCATGCGGAAGGGGATCAGGTTGCGTTCGCAGTGGAACAGGATTTCCGTGAGGCGCTTGTGCGAGATGCTCATGTCCGCCAGGATGACTTCGTCGATCTTTTCCTCGGCGACGACCTTTTCGAGTTCGTCGAGGTGGCCTTTGACGAGCCGGGGGGTGATGGCGGAGGACAGGGTGATTTCGCGGCCGCCGGGCGCGGCGGGCAGGAGATAGCCGGCGAGCCGGGAGCGCAGGCGGGGTTCGCGCTCGAGGGCGCGGCGGATGCGCGCGGCGAGATCGTCCACCCCGATGATCAGGACCCGGCGGATGGGCGCCGTGCGGCGCGCCCAGTGCATTTCGATGCGGAACAGGGCGAACCGCTCGGCCAGCACCAGCAGCAGGACCGTGAAAAACGCGATGAACGCCACGGCGCGGGAGTAGGGCGGCCAGTCGGCGGGACGCACCACGAACGACAGCGCCAGCGCCGTCGCCAGCGTGATCGTGACGCCCCGGACGATGCGCGGCAGCTTGTCGCCGAACGATCCGAGCTGTGGCCGGACGTACAGCCCGATCTGCTTGAAAATGACGGCCAGCAACGGCGCCAGCGCGACCGCGGCCGAGAGGTACATGGTCCGCGGCGGGAAAATCTCGTTGTGCTGCAGCGGGATGAAGCCCGAATCGAACCGGATCCAGGTCGCCAGCATCACGCCGAGAAAAGCCGCGGCCGCGTCGGCGAAGCCGGCGAGGATGCTGCAAAAGGCGTCGAAATTGTCCCGAGGGGCTTGCATGGCCACCGGCGAACCATACAAAAACAGGCCGGGCCGCGACAATCAGAGAATTCCGCGCGTTTCCGGAGCTCGGCGGGTGGATCGGAGCTGATTCACCCACGGGGCAAGCCCGCGGGGGGCTTTTTGTCCGAATTTCGACCCCCGCGACCTTGTGTCGCGGGTGAAGAAGGGTCGCCAGCCCGCCGTTGCCGAAATTCTTGGCGGTCCACCCGCTTTGCGTTAGGATATACCGCGTGAATGATTCGTCTTTGAAGCGGACGCCGCTCTTTGACCGGATGGTGCAGGCCGGCGGGCGGATGGTGGATTTCCACGGCTGGGAAATGCCCGTGCAGTTTGCGGGCATCCTGGCCGAGCACCGGGCCGTGCGCACGGCCTGCGGCGTCTTCGACGTCTCCCACATGGGCCAAGTGTTGATTTCGGGGCCGGATGCCCATCGATTTATCGAGCACGTGAACTGCAACCGGATGAGCGCGGAGCCAGGCAAGGGCACCTATGCGCATATCCTCGCGGAAGACGGCGGGATCCTGGACGACGCGATCACGTTCTGCCTCGGGCCGGAGCGGTTTTTGGCGATCGTGAACGCGGCGACGGCGGACAAGGATTTCGAGTGGTTCCAGCACTGGTCGGAGGGCTACGACGTGGCGCTGGACAATGCGAGCGAGCGCACCGCCATGCTGGCGGTGCAGGGGCCCCGCGCTCCTGCGCTGGTGGGGGAACTTTTCCCGGCGGCGCTGGCCCTGCCGCGCTTCGGCATCGCCGAACTGCCCTTCGCGGGCGAAACGGCGTTCGTGATGCGCACGGGCTATACGGGCGAGGATGGCTTCGAAATCGCGGCCTTGCCCGAGTGCATTCTCGCGACGTGGGCGGAATTGATCCTTCGGGGCGGGCGGCATGGCCTGGTGCCGTGCGGGCTGGGGGCTCGCGACACCCTGCGGCTGGAAGCGGGCTATCTGCTCTACGGGGCCGACGCCGACGAGACGCGCACCCCCTACGAGGCGAACTGCGGCTGGGCGGTCAAGCTGCAGAAGGGCGATTTCATCGGGCGCGAAGCGCTGATTCGCCGCAAGGAAGCCGGGTTCAAGGAAAAGCTGACGGGCGTGCGCCTGCTGGAACGCGGCGTGCCGCGCGCCGGGTGCGCGGTCCGGCTCGGAGATCGGAAGATCGGCGAACTGTGCAGCGCGACCTTCGCCCCGAGCCTCGGCACGGGCATCGGCGTGGGCTATCTGGCGCCGGAAGCCTGGGAAGCCGGCACCCGCGTGGCGGTCGAAATCCACGGCAAAACGGTCCCGGCCGAGACGGTTCGCGGAGCCTTTCGGAAGAACAACGTTTAAAGCCAGAGAACCGGTCGGAACAGCCTTTTCAACCACGAAACACACGAAAGACACGAAAATGGGGCAAGGTATCCTGCACAAGGAAGAAAGCTTTCAAATCATGGGGGCTTGTTTCGAGGTCTATAAAGAGATGGGAAGCGGGTTTCTGGAGAGCGTGTATCAGGAGTGCTTGGCGCTGGAATTCGCAAGCCGCGGCATTCCATTCGAAGAACAACCTTGCCTGCGGCTGAAGTACAAGAAGAAGCCTTTGAAACAAACCTATGTTCCGGATTTTCTTTGTTTCGGAGAAGTCGTCGTTGAACTCAAGGCCGTCAAGCAGATCGCGGACGAGCACAGGGCCCAGGCCATCAATTACTTAAAGGCGACGGGGAAGCGGTTGGCTCTGCTGATCAATTTCGGGCATTATCCCCTTCTGGAGCATGAACGGATCGTGCTTTGACCCTTTTCGTGTGTTTCGTGTATTTCGTGGTTGATCCGGTTTGAAAGGAGTTTCCATGTTCGACGAGAAAAATTGCAAATTCGCCAAGAGCCATGAGTGGGCGTTCGCCGAGGGCGGCGTGGCTGCGGTCGGCATCAGCGACTACGCGCAGAAGGAAATCAGCGACATCGTGTTCGTGGAGTTGCCGAAGGCCGGCGCGCAGGTGGTGCAGGGCAAGCCCTGCGCCGTCATCGAATCGGTCAAGGCGGCGGCGGACTTCTACGCGCCGGTCTCGGGCGAGGTGATCGCGGTCAACGACGCGATCGTGGACAATCCGGCGCTGGTGAACCAGGCGCCCCACGGCGACGGATGGTTCTTCAAGATCAAGATGTCCAAGCCGGCCGAGTTGGAGACGCTGATGGAGTTCGGGGAGTACCAGAAGACCATCCAATGAGAGGGCCGGGTTCGGAGGTCGGATCAGGATTCGATCCCCCGATCCCGGAATCCGGCTCCCTGTTTTCACTTCCTGAACCCTGACCCCTGAACTCTGACCCCTATGACGTACTCCCCCCACACCGAAGCCGACCGCGAGGCGATGCTGCGCGCGATCGGCGCGGATTCGCTGGATGCTTTGCTGGCGCAGATTCCGGCGGAGCTGCGCGCGGGCGGCTACGACTGGCCGGCGGCGCTGGCCGCGCCGGAGCTGCTGGCCCACGCGCGTGCGCTGGCCGCGAAAAACAAGCCGCTGGCGTGCTTCGCCGGCGGCGGCGCCCGCGACCGGTTCGTGCCGGCGGCGGTGAAGGCGCTGACGCAGCGCGGCGAATTCCTGTCGGCCTACACGCCGTATCAGGCGGAAGCCAGCCAGGGCACGCTGCAGGCGATCTACGAATTCCAGAGCTCCGTCTGCGCGCTGTACGGCATGGACGCCGCCAACGCGTCGCTCTACGACGGGGCGACGGCGCTGGCGGAGGCGGTCGCCGCGGCCGCGCGCATCGCGGGACGGAAGAAAATCCTGCTGCCGGAATCGCTGCATCCCGAATGGCGCGCCGTGCTGGCGACCTATTTCGCGGCGAAAGGCGAGCCGATCTTCGAAACGGTGCCGTGTCCCGCCGGGCGGCTGGAGCCCGATGAACTGGCGCGGCGCCTGGACGACGCGACGGCCGCCGTGGTGGTGGCTACGCCGAATTTCTTCGGTTTGCTGGAAGACGGGGCCGGGATCGCCGCGCTCGCCCGGGCGCAGGGCGCGCTGACGATCGCCGTGGCCGATCCGGTCAGCCTCGGCGTGCTAGAAGCACCCGGCGCCTGGGGCGCCGATTTCGCCGTGGGCGAGGGCCAGGGGCTCGGCAACGCGCTGAACTACGGCGGGCCGTACCTGGGGCTGTTCGCCTGCAAGAAGGCGCACGTGCGCCATGTGCCGGGGCGCATCTGCGGGTTGACGGCCGATGCCGACGGCAAACGCGGCTTCGTGTTGACCCTGCAGGCGCGCGAGCAACACATCCGCCGCGAGCGCGCGGCGTCGAACGTCTGCTCGAACGAAGCGCTGTGCGCGCTGGCCGCCACGATCCACCTGGCCCTGCTGGGGCCGCAAGGGCTGCGGGAAGTCGCCGAACTGTCCGTGGACAAGGCGCATCGGCTGGCCGCAAAGCTGGCCGCGGTGCCGGGCTTCCGGCTGCGGTTCGAGGGATCCTTCTTCGACGAATTCGCGCTGGAATGCACGGTGCCGGCGGAGCGCGTGCGCAACGCGCTGCTGAAGGAGGGCATCCTGGCGGGCATTCCGCTGGGGAACTACGATCCGGCCTGGAAGAACGTCCTGCTGGTCGGCGCGACGGAGCTGCGCACCGACGAGGAAATCGATCGGTTCGCGGCGGCGCTGGGGAGGGCGGCGAAATGACCCCTCCCGAAAAACTCTCGATCGAAAAAAGCGTGCCGGGGCGCCGCGGCGTGCGGTTCGCGCGCCCGGCGCAGCCGGCTTCGGCCTGGCTGCCGGAACGCGCGCTGCGGAAGACCCCGCCGCGCTTGCCGGAGATGTCGGAATTCGACGTGGTGCGGCACTACACGCGGCTGTCGCGGCTGAACTACTGCCTGGACACGCATCTGTACCCGCTGGGGTCGTGCACGATGAAGTACAACCCGCGCGCGAACGAGGAAATCGCGGCGCTGGACGGCTTCGCGGCGGCGCATCCGGCCGCGCCGGACGCCGCGGCGCAGGGCACGCTGGAAGTCCTCTGGCGGCTGGAAAAAATGCTCTGCGCGCTGACGGGGCTGGCGGCGTTCACGCTGCAGCCGGCGGCGGGCGCGCACGGCGAATTCACGGGCATCCTGATCGCGGCGGCCTACCACCGCGCGCGCCGGGACCGGAAGCGCAAGGAAATCCTGGTGGCGGATTCGTCGCACGGGACGAATCCGGCCTCCGCCGCGCTCGGCGGCTTCGCGGTGAAGACCGTGGCGTCGCGCCCGGACGGGCGGCTGGATCTCGAGGCCCTGAAAGCGGCGCTCGGGCCGCAGACGGCCATGGTGATGCTGACGGTGCCGAACACCTTGGGATTGTTCGAGCGCCAGATCCGGGAGATCGCGGATGCCGCGCACGCGGTGGGCGCGCTGCTCTACATGGACGGGGCGAACTTCAATGCGCTGATGGGGCTGGCGAAGCCGGCCGACTTCGGCGTGGACGTGCTGCACCTGAACCTGCACAAGTCGTTCTCGACGCCGCACGGCGGCGGCGGGCCGGGGTCCGGCCCCGTGGGCGTCGTGGCCGCGCTGGAGAAATTCCTGCCGGTGCCGCGCGTGACGGAAAAGAACGGGAAATTCGCCCTGAAAACGAACGTCCGGGGCAGCATCGGCCGGGTGCGGAGCTGGGCGGGCAACGTGGGCGTGGCGTTGAAGGCCTATGCCTACCTGCGCGGGCACGACGCGGCCGGGCTGCGGAGCATCGCGGAAAACGCGATCCTGAACGCCAATTACGCGCGGGCGATGCTGAAAGACCTGTTCCCACCGGCCGTGGACGAGGCGTGCCTGCACGAATGCGTGCTGCAAACGGAGCCGGACAAACTGAACGGGATCAAGACCCTCGACGTGGCCAAGCGGCTGCTGGATTTCGGGTTCTACGCCCCGACGATCTACTTTCCGCTGATCGTGCACGAGGCGCTGATGATCGAGCCGACGGAGACGGAGTCCAAGGAAACGCTGGACGCGTTCGTGGACGCGTTGCGCGCGATCCACGCCGAGGCGCAAGCCGATCCGGAGCGCGTGCGCACGGCGCCGCACGACCTGCCGGTGAAGCGGCTCGACGAACTGGCCGCCGCGCGCGCGCCCAATGTCGCCTGGACCTGAGGCGATCACGGGGGCCGATTCATCGTGCAAGGGCTTCTTCTGGAATCCCCCCCGCTCGACGTGTTCGGGCAAATGGCGCTGGACGAGGCGCTGGCGAAATCCGCGCCGGCGGAATTCTGCCTGCGTTTTTTCCGGTGGCGAGGCGACGGGGCGACGTTCGGCTATGCCCAGCGGATCGCGGAAGTGGAACGGGCGTTGCCGCCGGAGCTGGCGCGCGCGTGCACGCGGCGGCCGACGGGCGGGGGCGTGGTGCCGCACGTGGATGATCTGACTTTCTCATGCGTTTTTCCGGCGGCGGGGGTTTTAAAACCCACGGACCTCTACCGGCGGCTGCATGCGGCGATGCTGGCGGGACTGCGCGGGACGGTGGCCGACGCGCGGCTGGCGGAATCCGGCGGGCGCGGCGCGCCGCGCGGGCCGGGCGGGGCCTCGCAGTGTTTCGCGGAGCCGGTGGCGTTGGACATCCTGACGGCGGCGGGGAAGATTCTGGGCGGAGCGATCCGGCGGTACGGAGAGACCGTGTTGTACCAAGGGTCGCTGCAGTTGCCGGGCGCGCGGGCGCGGGCGGCGGAGCTGGAACCGGCGATCGCCGCCGCGCTGGCGGAGGAGTGGGGGGTGCGGTGGGCGCGGCGAGCGGCGGCGGCAGAGGGGCGGGCGGCGGCGGAACTCGAAGCGAAGTATCGTTCGGCAGAGTGGATCCGCCGGCGATGAGAAGCGGCGGAGAACGGAAATCAATCGGCTGATTTCTTGCGGCGGCGGGGCGCCGGGTTGGGCGGGGCGAGTTCGGTGATGTCGCGGACGATGGTCAGGACGGTGCCCGGGGTGCAGGGGGCGATGCGGGCTTCGAACCGGCGTTTCTGGTCGTCGAGCGGAAGGGTATAGACGATTTTCTGGAGGGAACGGGTGTCGAGGGCGGCCTCGATGGCGGCGAGGCAGCGGTCCGCGACGGGCTTGGGGAGGAGATCGTGGACCTTGCGATGGAGGATGGTTTCAGGGGGCGCGGCCAGCAGGCCGGGTTCCGGAGCATGGACGGCGAGATATTCGCCGGCGCGGTCGTTCATGAAAATGAGATCGGGGATGGCGCGGATATAGGCGCGGTTTTGGGCTTCGCTTTCGCGCAGGGCGGCTTCGGCCCGCCGGCGGGATTTCTCGATTTCGAGGGCATCCAGCGCGAAGGAGAGCGTGCCGCCGATGCGCTTGAGCAGATCCAATTCCTCCGCGGTGAAAACGCACGGGTAATCGACGTAGAGATTGAGGGTGCCGACGACGGTGCCGTTCAGGCGGAAGGGGACCGCGGCCAGGGAGCGGAAGCCGCGCTTGAGCATTTCATTGCGCCACGGGGAACGCTGGAAAGCGGGCTCGGTTTCGTTGCTGGCGACGACCTGGTTTTGGAGAAAGGCCTGGCCGATGGGGCCCTGGCTGAAGGCGCTGTCGGGATTGACGTTGACGTGGATGGATTTCAGGAAGCCCTCTTCGCGGCCGGCGTGGGCGAGCGGTTGGAGAAGGCGGGTGGCCGCGTCGGCAAGGCCGACCCAGGCGAGGGGAAACCCGCCGAACTGGACCGCGATGCGGCAGATTTCGCGCAGGAGCTCGTCGCGGTTCTGGAAATGGACGAGGGCTTGGTTGACCTGCGCGAGGACGCCGTAGAGGCGGCAGAGAAATTGTTCGCCATGCTTGTAGGAGGTGATGTCGCAAAGAGCGACGCGACAGGTCGGCCCCCCGGGAGGGTCGGACGCTGCGGCCAGATGGGCCCAGAGCAGGGTCCCGTCCGTCTTTTCCAGGCGCAATTCGCAGGTCTGGGGGGGGGCAGTTTGGGCAAGCGTCCGGAGGAAATGCTCGAAACGTTTCCGGTCTTCCGGGAAGACGAAAGGGGCGAGGGGCTGGCGGGAGAGGGCGCCGGGCGGTTCGCCGAGGAGCGCGGCCAAGGTGAGATTGGCTTCCTGGATCCGTCCCTCGCCGTCGAGGACGAAGTAGCCGAAAGGCGCGCGCTGGAAGAGGTCGAAGTACAGGTCCCCGGGGCCGTCCGGATTTTGGCGCCGCGGTTTGGGCGAGAGGGTCTTCTCACGGTCCGGAGTCATGATCGGCCTCCCGGGTTACCTGACCTGTTCCTATCTGTATTCTAGCGCGTTCCGCGCCCTTTCGCCATTCGCCCGTTCGGCAACGGGGCGGTGCGCACCCCTGTGTTCGGATCCGATTAAGGCCCGGAGCCGGGGAAAGGTCAACGAGAAACGGCGGCGGGTCCGCCGTCGGGGCTGTCAGCCCAGGGCGACGTCGAGGACCATCATGAGGGCGAAGCCGAGCATGGCGCCCATGGTGGCGACGTCGTTGTTGCCCTCGCGCTGGGCTTCGGGAATGGCGTCTTCGACGACGACGAAAATCATGGCGCCGGCGGCGAAGGCGAGAGCGTAGGGGAGGATGGGGCGGGCCACGACCACGGCCAAGGCGCCCAGCACGCCGGCGACGGGTTCGACCATGCCGGAGAACTGGCCGTACATGAAGCCTTTCATGCGGGAAAGGCCGGAACGTTGCAAGGGCATGGCGACGGCAAGGCCTTCCGGCAGGTTCTGGATGCCGATGCCGATGGCCAGCGCGACGGCGCCGGCGAGGCTGTAGGAGGTATCGCCGATGGCGGCGGCGCCGAAGGCCACGCCGACGGCGAGGCCTTCCGGGAAGTTGTGCAGCGTGATGGCGGTGACCAGCAGAATGCTGCGCTTCCAATGGACGTGGTGGCCTTCCGGGGTTTCCTCGTAGACGTGCAGATGCGGCAGGACGATGTCGATCCCGCGCAGGAACGCGCCGCCGAGCAGGAAGCCCACGACGGCGGGGATCCAGGAACCGTTGGAGAGTTCGATGGCGGGGGCGAGCAACGACCAGTAGCTGGCGGCGATCATCACGCCCGCGGCGAATCCGAGCATGCCGTCCTGCAACTTGCGGCTGGGCTGGCGGTGCAGGAAGATCGCCGCGGCGCCCAGGGCCGTCATCAGCCAAGTAAACAGCGTGCCGACCAGCGCCTGTCCCGTGGGGGACATGCCTTGGAGAAAATTCAGGATGGTTTCCATGGGGAAGGCCGCGACCTAGAATTGCCCCGTGCGCAGCAGCACAAGCGTGCAGGCGCGGACGACGGCGATGCCGGCGGCGGCGAGGGTCGCCTCGAGCTCCGGGTTTTCCGTGCCGGGATTGAAGATGACGCGCTCGGGGTGGGCGGCGAGGATGGCTTCGGCCATTCCGGTGGAGTGG
The DNA here is from genome assembly GCA_002347655.1 of Verrucomicrobia bacterium UBA2281. Taxonomy (GTDB): domain Bacteria; phylum Verrucomicrobiota; class Kiritimatiellia; order CAIQIC01; family Lenti-01; genus Lenti-01. Next base: position 11,290 of record DDWR01000021.1, read on the forward strand.
GAGGGCGAGACGTACATCGTGACCGTGTGCAGCGGCGCGGGGACGTCCGCCAGCCTCTTGAAGACGCGCTGGCCGTCGATCTCCGCGAGCGCGGGATGGATCGGAAAGACGGCATGGCCTTTTTTTGCCAGCAGGACGACGGCCTGATGGCTGTAGCGTTCGGGTTTGTTGCTGGCTCCGAGGACGGCGACGTTCATGGACACATCTCCTTGCCGCTCCACTTTCGTCGATTGCGCCGTGGCGGTCAAGCGAACAGAAAATGTTCGCGCCGAAGGCGGAAGCGAACTTGCCGGCGCCGCCGCCCCGGGCTTACAATGCGGCCATGAGCGGAAATCATGGCGGGCGGATCGTAGTGGTAGGCGCGGGCATCGGCGGCATGGCGGCGGCGGCGCGGTTGGCGCAGGATGGATTCCAGGTCACGGTGGTCGAGCGCAACGACCAGGTCGGGGGGCGCGCGCGCATCTGGCAGAAAGACGGCTATACGTTCGACATGGGGCCATCCTGGTACCTGATGCCGGAAGTCTTCGAGCGGTTCTTCGCGCAGTTCGGCAAGAAAACGAGCGACTACTACGAGCTGAAGCAGCTCGATCCGTCCTACCGCGTGTTTTTCGGCGCCGGCGAGGTCCACGACGTGCCGCCGGACCCCGCCGGCGTGCGGGAACTCTTCGCGCGGCTGGAGCCGGACGGCGGCGCCAAGCTGGAGCGCTATCTGGAAGAAGCGGCCTACAAATACAAGGTCGCCGTGGGCGAGTTTCTCTACCGCGACTACCGGACGGTTTTCGATTTCCTCAATTGGCGGATGATGACGGAAGGGCTCAAGCTCAACGTCCTGGGCAAGCTGGACGCGGCGGTGCGGCGGCGATTTTCCGACCGCCGCGCGCGGCAGATCCTCGAATACGCCATGGTGTTCCTGGGCACCTCGCCGAACGACGCGCCGGCGATGTACGCGCTGATGTCGCACGTGGACCTGACGCAGGGCGTGTTCTATCCGCTGGGCGGCCTGTCGGCCGTGGCGCTGGGCCTGCGCAAGCTGGCGGAAGAGCAAGGCGTGGAATTCCGGCTGTCCACGGAAGTGACGCGGATCGCGACCGAAAACGGCCGGGCCGTCCGCGTGGACGCGCGCGGCCCGGACGGCGCGGCGGTCGCGTTCCCGTGCGACGCGGTGGTGGCCAACGCCGACTACGCGCACGTGGAGACCGAGCTGCTGGATGCGGCCGATGGCTCCTATCCCCGGCGCTATTGGGAAAAACGCGTGGTGGCCCCGAGCATGTTCCTGATGTATCTGGGCGTGAAGAAGCGCCTCGAGAAGCTGGCCCACCACAATCTCTTTTTCCAGCCCGACTGGAACCGGCATTTCGACGCGATTTTCAAGCAGCCGGCTTGGCCGGAAGAACCGTGCTTCTACGTGTCGTGCATCACCAAGACCGATCCGGACATGGCGCCCCCGGGACGCGAGAACGTGTTCGTGCTCGTGCCGACGGCGGCGGGGCTGGACGATTCCGACGCCGTGCGCGCGGCTTATGCCGAAAAAACGATCCGCCACGTGGAGCGGGTCACGGGCGAGGAGATCGCGCCGCACGTCGAAACGCAGCGGATCTTCAGCCAGCGGGATTTCGCGGGCGACTACCATGCGTGGCAGGGGACGGCGCTGGGGATTTCGCATACGTTGATGCAGACGGCGGTGTTCCGGCCCGCGCTGACGAGCAAGAAGGTGTCCAATCTGCATTTCGCGGGCCAGTACACGCATCCGGGCATCGGCGTGCCGATGGTGATGATCGCCGCGGAAGTGTCGGCGGTGAACGTCCGGCGGAATCTGGGCAGGGCATGAGCGGGACCGTCCAGGCGCAGGTGTTCGAGGCCGGCAGCACGACCTATTTCAATTCGAGCCTGTTCTTCCCGCCCGCGATGCGCGCGGAAGTCTTCGCGCTCTACGGTTTCGTGCGCGTGGCCGACAACTTCGTGGACGCGGTGCCGCAGGAAGCGGAGGCGTTCCGGCGGTTCGTGGCCAAGTACCGCGCGGCGTGGGCGGGTCCGCCGGCGGACGACGCGATCATCGACGACTTCGTGGCGCTGGCGAAGCGGCTGGAGTTCGCTCCGGCTTGGACGGATGCCTTCCTGGCCTCGATGGAGGCCGATCTGGCCAAGCGGATCTACCGGACGGAAGCGGAAATGCTGGAGTACGTCTACGGCTCGGCGGAAGTGATCGGGCTGTACATGGCGAAGATCATGCGCTTGCCGGCGGAGGCGCAGTTCGCGGCGCAGCGGCTGGGCCGGGCCATGCAGGTCATCAATTTCATCCGCGACGTCGCGGAGGACGCGGCGATGGGCCGGCGCTACCTGCCGCTGGAACGCGACGGCGTCCGCCTGCTGGACGTGCCCGACGACTGGTTGCCGACGCGGGAATGGGCGCGGGCGAATCCGGAAAAATGGACGGCGTTTTTGCAGGGGCATCTGGAGCGCTACGCCGTCTGGCAGGCGGAAGCCGAGGCCGGCTACCGCTACATCCCGCGGCGGCCGCGGATGGCGGTGCGGACGGCGGGCGACATGTACAACTGGACCGCGCGGAAAATCGCGGCCGACCCGTTCGTGGTGTTCGCGCGCCAGGTGAAGCCGAGAAAAGCCCGCATCGTGCTGCAGGCGCTGTGGAACGGGCTGCGGGGGTAGATCGTGGACTTGTACGTGAAGCTCGATCTGCTGGTGCTGGCGCTGCCGCTGGCGCTGTCGTTCGACCGCAAGGTGGCGTTCTGGCGCAAGTGGCCCCAGGTTTTTGCGGCCATCGCGGCGGTGGTCGTCGTGTTCGGCGCGTGGGACGCGTGGATGGCGGCGCGGGGCATCTGGGCGTTCAACCCTGACCATGTCGGCACGTGGCGCTTCCTGCATCTGCCGCCGGGCGAATGGCTGTTTTTCGTCTGCGTACCCTATGCCTGCTTGTTCGTGCTGGAATGCGTGCGGGCCTATTTCCCCGATCGGATGATCCGGATTCCGCCCGGGGCGCTCTACGGGCTGGCGGCCTTTTTCGGCGTCCTCGCGATCCTGTACCGCGAACTGGGCTACACGGCGACGGTGTTCCTCGCGTGCGGGCTGGTGGTGGCGGCGCTGCAGGCGTTCGTGCCGGCCACGGTGCGTTCGCGCAACTTCTGGATCGGGTTGGGGTTGACCTATCTGCCGTTCCTGGTCGCCAACGGGTTCCTGACGGGCATCCCCATCGTGCTCTACGACGACGCCGAAAACCTGGCGGTCCGGATCGGGTCGATTCCGCTGGAAGATTTCTTCTTCAGTTTCGCGATGCTGGCGCTGGCGGCGCTCGTCCACGACCGGGTCGGCGCTTGGCGGCAGCGGAGGGCGGGATGAGCCGGACCGTCGCCATCGTGGGCGCGGGCATCGGCGGCTTGGCCGCGGCGGCGCTGCTCGCGAAGGCGGGTCACCGGGTGACGGTCTTCGAACAGGCGGCCCAGGCCGGGGGCAAGGCGGCGTCGGTGGATCTGGGCGGCTATCGGTTCGATACCGGGCCGTCGCTGTTCACCCTGCCGGACGTGTTCAGGGCGTTTTTCGAGCGGCTGGGGCGGGATCTGGGCGACTTTCTGGAACTGGTCCCGCTGACGCCGCTGTGCGCCTACGAGTTCGCGGACGGCACGCGGCTGAACAGCTATTCCGACCGCGCGCGCTTTGCGGTGGAACTGGAAGCCGTAGGCGTGGCGTCGGCCGCCGAACTGGATGCCTATCTCGAACGCAGCGCCCGCCTGTGGGAATGGGCGGGCGAACTGTTCTTGACGCGCAGCCTGCACGAACCGGCCACCTATGCCTCGCGCCGCGGCCTGAAGGCGCTCCTGAACGCGGCGCGGCTTTCGCCGTTCGCGAACCTGCACGCGGCCAACGCCCGCGCGTTCGCGGATCCCCGCGCAGGGCAGCTCTTCGACCGCTATGCGACCTACAACGGCTCGAGTCCGTTCCGCACGCCGGCGACGATGCGGATCATTCCGCACGGGGAATACGCCTTCGGCGGCTACGCGCTGAAGGGCGGCATCGTGGCGCTGCCGCGCGCGCTGGAACGCGCGGCGCGCGAGCTGGGCGTCGAATTCCGTTTCGGCGCACGGGTCGAGCGCATCGTCGTGGAAAACGGCCGTTGCCGCGGCATCGAAGCCGGCGGGGCATTCTTTCCGAGCGATTTCGTGGTGAGCAACGCCGACGTGCTGTCCACCTATCGGACGCTGCTGGGCCAACCGAATGCGTCGGAGGCCCGCCGCTATGCCCGGCTGGAACCGTCGTCGTCGGGCCTCGTGTTCCTGTGGGGCGTGAAGCAGCGCTTCCCGCGGCTACAGGTGCACAATATATTCTTTTCGGGCGACTACCGCGCCGAGTTCGAGGCGATCTTCGGCGCGCTGGACATGCCGGCGGACCCGACGATCTACGTCAACGTCACGAGCAAGGTCGATCCCGGCGACGCGCCGCCGGGCGGCGAGAACTGGTTCGTGCTGCTGAACGCGCCGCGGCACGCGGGGCAGGACTGGCCCGCAGCGGCGGCGCGGGCGCGGCAGGCCGTCCTGAAACGGCTGTCCCGCGCGCTGGGGTGCGACGTCGGGGCGCTGATCGCGGAGGAACGAATCATCGCGCCGCCGGACATCGAGCGGGACACGGGCTCGACGTGCGGCAGCCTCTACGGCATCGCGTCGCACTCGCCGGTTTCGGCGTTCCTGCGGCATCCGAACCGGTCGCGCCGCATCGGCGGGCTCTATTTCGCGGGCGGCAGCGCGCATCCCGGCGGCGGGATGCCGCTGGCCCTGTTGTCGGGCATCTTGGCGGCGGATTTGGCGGAGAAATACGAATCATGAATGCAACGCTTCCGGGAGCCTGGCGGGTGTATGCGCGGGCGACGGCCTTCGTGCTGGCGGTGCTGTTCGCGGTGGGCGCCGCGGGACACGTCGTGGCGCAGACGTTGCCGTGGATGCTGGCCCTGACGCCGGGGTTCCTGCTGCTGACGGGGGTGCTGGCCGCGGCACCGTCGCTGGCGGCGGACGGCCGGCGGTTCGCGCGCTGGACGGCGGGCGCCTATGCGCTGACGTTCGCGGCGGAAGCGGTCGGCGTGGCCACCGGCGCGGTATTCGGGGAGTACGTCTACGGGCCGACGCTCGGCTGGAAGGTCTTGGACGTGCCGGTGATCATCGCGTTCAATTGGGTGATGGTGGTCAACGGCGCCGTCTGCATCGCGCTGCGGATCGGGCGGTTCGGCGCCGGGGGGCGCCGGTGGCTCGCGCTGCCGTTGCTGGCGGGGGCGATTTCCGCGGCGTTCGACTGGGTCATGGAACCGGTGGCCATCCGGCTGGACTACTGGACCTGGGCGGGCGGAACGATTCCGCTGCAAAACTACGCGGCGTGGTTCGTTCTCGCGGCGGTGCTGGCGGCGGTCCATCCGCGCCAGCTCCAGCGGGCGTGCGAGCTGGGCACGACGGGTCGGTTGGCCGGCATCTACGTGCTCCTGCAGGCGGCGTTTTTCGGGGCGTTGCGGTTGTTTTGGCATTTCCAGGGTCCCTGAGATAGAATCCCGGCCATGCTCCGCTATTTCCAGAACGTCCGCCCCGGCATCGAGCAGGCGATCGGCGAGATCCTGCGGGAGAACGCGCCGAAGCTGGGGTCCATCAGTCCGCTCGGGACGCAACTGGCCGAGCGGCTGGAAACCTACGCCCGTTCCGGCAAGATGATCCGCGGCATCCTGGTGCGGCTGGGCTACGAGCTGTGCGCGGCCGAAGCGCCCGCCGGCGCGATGGACCGCGTGCTGGACCGCGCGGGCGCGGCCATGGAATTCCTGCAGGCGGGGTTGCTGATCCACGACGACATCATGGACCGCGACGTGATGCGCCGGGGCCAGACCACCGTTCACGCGCAATACGAGCGCGACGCCGCGGAAGCCTGCGCGGCCGATCCGGCGCACCACGGCGTTTCGCTGGGCGTCTGCGCGGGCGACGTGGCGTTTTTCCTGGGCTTCCACGCGCTGGCCTCGCTGCCGGTGCCCCCGGCCTTCCAGGAACGCGCGCGGAACGTCGCCGCCTTCTCGGCGCAGGAGCTGTGCTGGGTGGGCGTCGCCCAGATGCAGGACGTGCGCAACGGCGGGGGCGGCATCGGGTCCCATCCCGATCCGGCCCAGATTTTGCGCGTGTACCGCTACAAGACCGGCCGCTACACGTTCTCCTTGCCGTTGGCCATCGGCGCAATCCTGGCGGATGCCGGCCCGGCGCACGTCGAGGCCCTCGACCAGGCCGGCGAAAACCTCGGCGTGGTCTTCCAGCTCAAGGACGACGAACTGGGGATTTTCGGCGATTCCGCGCAATCGGGCAAGCGCGCCGATTCCGACGTGCGCGAGGACAAGAAGACCCTGCTGCGGCATTTCCTGTTCGAAGCGGCGGACGCGGCGTTGCGGGCGAAGCTTCTTGGCATTTTCGGCAGCCGCGAACCGGGCGCGGAAGGCATGCGCGTCGTGCGCGAGGCCATGGAAACCACGGGCGCCCGGACCAAGGTGCGCGAATACATGCATTGTTTCGCGCAGGAAGCGTCCGAGCGGATCGCGAGCTTGCCGCCGCAGGCGGGTCCCTGCGCGCAGGCCGCGCGGGACGCCTTCGCCGAACTGTTCCGCTACAGCGTGGAACGCAACGCCTGACGGGAACCGGGACCGCATGCGCGCCGTCGTCTTTTTCTTTCTGGCCCTCGCCGTTGCGGCGGCGGCCGCGCCGGCGCCGGAGGAAGCCTATCGCGGCGCGGACCGTGTCCTGCTGGACCAGGTGCGCGGCCGCTTCAAGGCCGCCACCGAATCCGCCGCCGTCACCGCCGAACTCATCGCCCTGATGGACGGGACGCTGCCGGGCGAAATCGCGGGCTGGCCGGCGATTTTCCGGGCCTACCGCGCGTCGCTCGAAGGCCTCGTCGGCAAGCACAGCCACAAGCCGTGGGACAAGTACGTCCGGGTCAAGGCTGCCCTGGCCCAGTTTGCCGGTCTGGTCGAGGCGCATCCGGAATCCATCGAAATCCGCGGATTGCGGTTCGCCTTCTATTACCAGATCCCGAAGCTGTTCGACGTGCGCCCGCTGGCGCTCGCGGACCGGGCCGTCTTGGCCGATTTGCTGCTGCGTCGCGAGGATCCGACCGTGACGCCGGCCTACTGCCGGGAAATGGCCGAGTGGATTGTGCAGAACGGAGATCCCCGGCCCGACGAGCGGAAAAAGCTCGCGGCCGCCCGCGGCGATCCGGAACGCTAGCGGCTGGAAACGGAGTATTGCGTGAACCGAGTTGAGAAAAATAACAGATGAGATGAGAACAACCACTTGCAGGGATGTATGCAAGGGGGATGGCAGGGGGGTCAGCGGCGCGCGCGGAAGAGGGTCAGGCGGTCTTGGGGGCCGAGGTGGGTCGGCGGGCCGAAGGCGAGGTCGCAGACGTTGGTCGATGCCTTGAAAACCATCCGCTGAATCGGCGAGTCGACGTAGGGCTTCCGGAAGTGGATGTTGCGTTTCAGGCCGGTTCCCGAAAACAGCTCGCCTGGGCTGTCGAACTGGACGGAAACCGTGCCCTCCCATTGAAGGCGGCCGTGGGCCGAAAGAACGGCCGCCGCGATTCCCGTGGGTGGAGTCTCCGCGGTGCCCTCGATGATATACCTGCTGCCCGTCTTATTCCCAGACGAGCCATAGGCGAAAAAGGCCCGCGCAACATGGGTCCGCTCGCCGGCGGCCACCGGAAAGGTCAGAGACAAGTCGGCCTGAACGATCTTCAGCCCGCCGGCATAATCGGCAGAGTACAATATCTGATCCGGCCAGCGGCGAAGGGCGAAATTGTCGTAGGCCGGTCCGCCGCCGCCCGTGTCCGTCCTGGTCAGCCACTGCCACCCGGCCGACGTTCCAGCCGACGTCGGCACCGTAAACCCGTCCGTGACGGCGGTGACCACGACACCCAGCGTTGTGCCGGCAGGAGCGCTGGCGTAGCCCATGCCCCAATTCGAACAGTTGAACACGAAGAACGTGTTGATGTCGCCCCAGTTTGAGAGAGACCACAAATCCTCCAGCGCCAGCTCCGAAAGCCTGACGGCCCAGTCGAGCTTGACGACGGTCCGCCCACCGGAGAGCGGAATGGTTTTGCGTAGCACGCGCCCGGAGGTGGCTCCGGCCGAGTCGGTCGCCTGAAGGCGGAACCCATCGTAGGTCGTCACGGTTGTGTCAATCGGGGCGTAGCCCATGGGGTGGGACCACGAGCGCGTATTCCGGACTTCGGCGACCTCGTAATCGAGGCGGACGCCATCGAGCAGCAGGTCGTGGCGCGGCTTGCACGTCAAATTATCACCGTCCGCCATTATGGGCGCGAGGGTTTCGGCGTGAACGGACCCCGGCTTTAAAAGGAAAATGGACGGAGGGGTGTAGGCGTAATTGAAAGTCACCAGGGTGCCGGGAACCCATTTCAGAACCGACTTGATCGCGTCGGCGATGGTGAGGTCATAGGCATCGGTCGGCGGAACGTCGATGGCCGGAACGTCGTAGCCGCTTTTAGAGACGTCCGAATTGATCAGGCCGGCGGCGATGCAGCGGCCGATGATGGTTGCCAGGATGTCGCCCAGATGGCCGCCGAAAACGGCGTGCGTCGTGTCGGCCGAGCCGTTGATGTAGGGGTACTCGTGCAAAAACGGCGTGCGGGCCATGAAGTGCCAAGGGCCGAAAGCCGTGACGGAGCGGCGCTCGGCCGTCCAGGACGCGGTCATGGCCTCCGCGTCGATTTTGCCGTTGAAAATCGCGTGAGGCGCGTCCTCGTGCCTCAACGAAATCTGTGCGCCGTTTGCGAACTCCGCCGGAAGGTCGGCGTCATAATCCTGCGGCAGGACCAGCTCCGCGTAGTCGTCGTCCTGGTTTAGCCGGCCGACGACGACGTCCTCGACGTCGAAGTCGGATGCCGGAAGACCGTTGATGAGCCACCCCTCGACGCTCATTCCATGTTCCTGATTTGAGATTGGACGATGCCCAGTGAATCGCGAGTGGCCGAAAGCTGGCGGGCCAACTCGGCCTGTGCGGCGGCGAGGCCTGAAACCATGTCGAGGGTTTGGCGGCCGGTGGAGACAAGGCCCTCGACAGCCGGCCGCCAGGTCGAAAGAACGTCTCCAAGCTGCTGCCGGAACTGTTCGGCTCCGGCCTTGATTTCCCCGCCCGCCGCCAGCGCTTCCTGGCCGGTACCCTCGACGGCCGACCGAATGGCCTCGTTTCCCTTCCCAATGGCCCCAGCGGAATCACCAGAAATCTTACTTAATTCAGCACCGTACGTTTCGACGGCTTCTATAAGGCCGGAACCTGATTCGGCGGCAGCTTCCAACGCGGCCGCCCCTCTTGCCACCATTTGAGTCATTGCGTCGGCCGTCTGGTTTGCCGTGGCAACAACGCTTGCATCTACTCCGGCTATTGCCGCTGCATATTCATTCGCCGATGCGATCCGCTGCCCCATCAGCGACTGCAAGGCAATGGCCTCGTCCTTCAAAGCCTGAAGTTTGTCCTGATAACCATTTTTCTCCTGCTCAACGGCGGCGTTATATGCGGCCGCCCGTTCTTCGGCCAGCTTAAGGTTGTCCGCCAGTTCCCTTAGGGATGGAATTTCTGAAAAGGCGTCTTTGATTTTCCCGACGTTCCCGATGCCGACCAAAGTGTCCTGGTCGCTCAAAGGTCGTGAAAGCGGATGGCGCTGGCTGTCGACGAACTCCACCGACTTCATCGCCTTTTCGCGGGCGGCGATCTCTGCCTGTATTGCGGCGACCAGCTTTTTTGTCGGCTCGCCTCCGAAGGCGGCGTCGACATTTCCTGTCCACTCTACTGATTTTCCCTTGAGGGTCTCAAAGGACTCGATGATTTCGCGGTTTTTTGACTTGAGATCATTAAGGGCTTCGACCTGAAGTTTAATGGACTCTTTTTGTAGCTGGATTTGCCCTTCAAGCTCATCCAGCTCAAACTTTTCCTGTGCAATCTGAGCAATGAGCTCTTTCCGCTTTGCCTCTTCTTCATATGCCATGGCAGAGGCCTCGTCACCGGAGGCCCGCGCACTATCCGCCTGTTGCCTAAGGTCGCTCGTTTCCCCGGATGTTTTTACATTGAGAGCAGCAAGCGCTGATTTTGCAAATGCGTCCGTTACTTTCTTCGCGGATTCGAACTCGCCCTTAACAGTGGATATGGCTTTCTGGAGGTTCGTGAAGTTAATTTGCGCGTTGGCCCACTCCTCCAAATAGACCATTTCGGCTTCAACGGTGTCACCGAATTCATTCAGCGCACGCGAGGTTTCACCCGCATCGTCTTTGAGGATCTTCCACGCGCCAACGATTCCGGCTACGGCTACGCCAACGAGGATTTCAACGCCTGGCATGGGAATGAGGGCAGCCAAGTCTCCCAAGCTGCGAGCAAGTCCCTCAAGACCCTGTGTTGTATTTCCAGATGCAAGGCCGAGGACGGCTTGAGTCAATCCGTTGATCGATCCTTTTGCCTTATCCGGCGAGAGAGTGTCAATACTATCGGCAAGGCCTTTTACCTCGTCCTTAAGTCCTCCTGATGGGGCGGGCGTTTCGACAACCTTCTTGAGGTCCTCGACGGATGCCTTGGTCTTCTGGATGGCATCGCCGGCGCCATCGGAGACGGTGCCGGCATCGGCGACGGCCTTCTGCGCGGCCGCGCCGGCGGCCTCGGTTGACTTCTGAGCGGCGTCGGCGGTCTGCCGCGAGACTTCCTGGGCGGTCTGGCCGACCTGCTTTATGGCGCCGTCGACCTGCTGGGCGCCGGAGGCGTCGCCGGCGACCTGGATGCCAACTTTGACATCGATGTCGCTCATGGCCAGACGATCTCCACGGGGTTGGAGCGTTCGCGGACGGTGCGGCCGGCGGCGCGTGCGTGGCCGGAAACCATGACGTAGAACCGCTCGCCGGATTTGGGACGCCAGGTGTTGAGCGGGGCGACCTTGAAATGGTCGCCCTTGGAACCGTCGAGGCAGCCGACCGGCTTGGACGTCTGGCCTTTGCGAAGCCATTCAAAGGTGGCTGCATACCACTTGCCGGAGATCTGCACGATGGCCCAGACGTTGGCGTTGGTGCCCTTGCCGGTACCCGAGGTGGCAACGGGCCAGATGTTGGCCATGTTGTACGGGAATCGGATCTCGCCGCCGGCGACATTGGCCCCGGAGATCGTGGCGGTGGCGGGCCAGTCGCGCACGTTGGCGTGGAGCCAAACGACGTTGGACAGTTCCGCGGGCCAGCCGGCTGGATCTGGCTGGGGATTGGCGGCGGCCGGGCCTGGGCTCATGGCGTCGATGGCGGCCTCGTCGTACTCGGCGACGTCGAAGCCGTAGTAGATGACCCGCGCGTAGCCCGCGGCGACGCCGGCGGCTCGCCAGGCGGCCATGGCGGCTGGATTCCCGAGGCCGTAGACGTTGCCGTTCTGGTTCAACTGGGCGAGGATCGTCCCGGTGTCGCTGGTGACGTGGGCCTTCTTGTCGGCCGGCCAGTCGCCGGTCTTGGTGGGGTGGTACTCGAAGAAGTCGGTCCGGATCCCGCCGAAGGTCGCTGGAGCCTTCGGCCGGCTGCCGTTGTTGTTGCCGATCCGGAAGCCGGCGGCCTTCAGGACTTTCGCCCCGTAGGTTTCCAGCGCCTTGCCGGCCGCGGTGCGGGTCTCCCCGACAATGACGACTTCGGTCCCGACCGGATCAACGTTCGCCGCGAACCAGTCGATGAACGCTTTGGCCTGGGCCAGCCGGTCGCCGAGGCTGGGGCCGGCGTTCTTCCAGGTGTTTTTGCCGGCGTTGTCGTTGAACAGCGTGACGTGGTAGATGATGCCGCGCTTGGCGCACTCGGCCTTGGAAAACAGCGTCTTGGCCTTCATCTGGGCGAGCAGGTCGGCCTTGCCGAGGACGTCTTCGCTGGCGTGTCCAACGGATTCGACTTTGTAGGCGCGAACGTTCTTCTGCTGCATCCTGTCCAGGATCTGGCGGATGGTCGAATCGGGCAGCTTCCAATGGTTGTTGACCGGGCCGTAGCCGCACACGGTCGCGCCTTCGGGCGGATAGGCGGACGAAACTTCGGTTGGTGCCGGCCCGTCCAGGAATTCCTCGATCTTTTCGAGAACGTATTCCATGACCTCGGCGTAGCGCGCCTTGGTGGCGAAGCACGGCCGCACGGCGGCGGTGATAGCCTTGCGCTTGGCCTTGGCGGTTGAGCCCGGCACGAGCGGCCATAGGGCCAGCGCGACGGCCTCGGCGTCGGCCTTTGACCACGCGATGGCCTTGCGCGTGGCGATGAGCTGCTGAGCGCGCTTGGCGCCGATGGCCTCGACCAGGGCCGCCGCGAGCTTCTCGGCGCCGAACAGGCCGTCAGCGGCGTCGATCAGCGCGTTGATCTCGGCGGCGGTCAGGTTGGGTTTCGGCGCGGGCATGGGCTACTTCGCCTTTTTCTTCTCGGCCAGGCGCTCCAGCGCGGCGTCGAGGCGGGCGTCGACGTCTTCCTCGGCGTCCGATCCAGCGGCCTCGACCTGAGCGCCAAGGACCATCGAAACGGGGTCAATGTTGGCCCCCGTGCCCGTCTGGACGTATTGTTTGCGGTAGGAGAAGCGGGAAAAGTCGTCGATCACGACGCCGTCCATGAAGACCGTGTAGGCATAGCCGTAGCCGGCCGCCTTCATGATGGCGTCGATCTCGGCCTGGGTGTACTGGCCTGGGGCTTTGGCCGCGGCTTCGGGCTCGCCCATGTTCACGATCCGGTCTTTGGCGGCGTCGATCGCGCCGGCGTAGTCGGGGGCGGCGATCTTGGCGCCGGCGGCGGCGAGGCCGACGGCCGTCTTGGTGACGGGTTCGAGCTTCCCGCCTCCGATCTTGGGCGTGGAGGTGCAGCCGGAGGAAAGCCAAAGCAGGCAGACGGCGGCGAGGGCGGAGAGGATTCCCGAGATCAGAGTGGTCGTTGTGGTCGTTTTCATGGCGGTCCCTTTCATCATTTCAACAGGGATTTCAAGGCGGCCTCGATGGCGTCGAGGCGCTCGTTGACCTTGCCGTTCTTGGAGGCAGCGTCGATGGCCGCGGCAGCCGCTGCGCGGGCGGCCTTGCGGGCGGCGTGCTGGGCTTCCTTTTCGGCCTGGGTGTGCTCGGGGCTTCCGGTCTCGTCGACGTAGACGGCCTCGCCGGTTTCGTCGTCGACGAACTGCTGGGAAAGACCGACGACGTTGGTGAGGCTGCCCTTGAACCTGGGAACCATGACGGCCGGCTGCACGTCGGCATACTGGGCAGCGGCGGCCGCGTCCGCCTCTGCCTTGGCCGCTTCTTTGGCGTCCCAGTCGGCCTGCTGCTGCAGGTCGAACTTCTGCCAGCCAGGTTCGTCGAACCAGCCGGCCGGGGCGTTGACGGCGTCGGCCGGACGGCGCGACGGCTGCGGAGCGACGGCGCCGGTGAGGACATTGGTCCACATCTCGCCGGCGAAGGCGGAGGCGGCAAGCAACTGGATCAAAACACAGACGGATAATTTCATTGGATTACTCCGTAATAGCGGCCAAGAGTTTCGATTTCGGCGGATGATATCGCGCGGTTATAAATTCGAGCGTCGTCGGCTTGACCATTGAAAATGGTGGTAGATGTTTCCCCAGCTGCACCGATCACGATTGGTGCCAAAATGGAGACGTTGGTCTGGGCGGCGACGTTCGTCAGCAGGGTCGTGTTTTGATACACCTTATATCCTTCGCTCGGAGACGTGGTGATCACGATCATGTGCCAATTGGTGCGCACGATGCCTGCGGCCGGGACGACGCCGTCCACGCGCGCGTTTCGAAAAACGCCGAAGTATCCAAGACCCGAAAAAAGATAATGGGTCGTCGCAACAATGGAATCGACGTCCACCAATCCAGAATTCACGCTGGTCGGAGACGCGGAAGCGAGCTTGAGCAGCAGGACCAGCGAAGCCGACGTCGTAAGCGCCGGGAGGTTCGTCGTCGTAAAGCGCGTGCTGTTCGTCACCATGTTCACGGCGTAACCGTTTTGCGACGCGACGTAGATCGTGTTGGCGGCATCTAGAGGATTTGCTGGAACGAGCGTCCATCCGTTAACGGTGTCAGCCAGCGTCTGGTCGAACGTCCACTCGGAAACGAGGCCGTCGCGCACGTCGCCGGCGGCGGGTGTCGCCGCCGCGAGGTAGCGGTAGAAGTGCGCCGATGGCGGCGGCGGCTCGTAGGCCGCGGCGCTGGCGGCCAGAAGCAGGGCCAAGATGGACGCGCGGCGGATCATCTGATTTTCGTGACATTGAAGTTGGTGGAGCCAGGCATGGCATCGAGCAAAAACAGGTTGGTCGCGCCGTTGGTGGCGACCTGCGAGACGGAGAATCCGAGCAGGTTGTTCGTCCGGAAGCTGATGAAATTCGTGCCGCAGCAAAGCCAAAACGGAATCGGAGCAACGGCGTTGGTCAGGCTGGCGGCGGCGCGGACGGCGCGGACGGTCGCCACGGCGCCCGGAGCCGCGGTGTAGGCTTGCGCCCATTTGCCGGTGGACCAGATCGTGACGAATCCGTCCGCCAGCGCAAGCTGCTGCGGGAACGTTTCTGGCGTGGCGGCCGCCAGCCGGCTGTCGACAAAATCGGCAAGGTCGTTTGCGGCAGGCCCCGAAATGGTCAAAGGGCCGTAGAGAATCGCATCGTAGATCGTCCAGTTTCCGTAAATCGCGCCCGTGAAAAAGTCGATCGACCGCGATTGAACCGCACCCCCCCATATGTCGTAGTTGCGCGTCAGATTTTTAACGCCGTATCCGTCAAATTCCCAGAAGAATTCATAAATGGCCGGCGGCGAGATCAAATTGCGGTAAACGAGCGGAATGGCGCCGATCTGGGCGGCCGTCACGCCGTGCGGGTTGTTGGTGTTTCCGGCGTGGGCGGTCAGGTTGCCCTGCACGCCGGCAGCCGCCGCGAGGCCGGCCGCGTCGGTTTCGACGTAGACCGGATTCCCGGTGGCCGCGCCGATCTGGGCGGGCGTCACGCCGTGGGGATTGCTGGTGTTGGAGGCGTGCGCGGTCAGGTTGTCCTGCACGCCGGCGGCCGCGGATGAGATCGCCAGCGAAAGCCCGTTGCTGGCGGCGGCGACGAGAGCGTTGGCGTCTGCCCACCAGGAGATGACCTGGTCGATCACGTTGGTGAGCGGCTGCGCGACTTCGAAGGCGTCGCCGGGGCGCCAGGACACGCGCACGGTGGCGCGGTCGAGGACGCCGACGCGGTTGGTGCCCTGGTAGACGGTGGCGAAGCTGAGGTAATCCCCCGCCGGCAGGTTGGCCTGCGGCGCCGGCAGCCAGAAGCGGACCTCCCCGTTGGTGGCGCTGACGACGGTTCCGGTGCTGACGACGTACGGCGGCGCGCTGGTGCTGGCCATGACGAGCCAGACGGGCACGCTGCCGGCCGGGATCTGAACGGCGCGGCCCATGCTGCGCGCGAGGACGGAATAGCCGATGCTCTCGCCGGCGTACCAAGGAAGGCGGTCGGTTTTCGACACGTCTCCGACCTCGACCGAGCGGCGGAACTCGCGGACGTTGAGATCCTGCGCGACGGCCTGCTGGCACGAGGCCAGGCAGGCCAAGACGTTTACAAGGCAAACCAGCTTCATCATGGTCTTCATTATTCGCTTTCGATAATTTCGATGCCGTTTATCACGACATATTTCCCGCTGCTGACGCGGGTGAGGGAGATGAGGATGTTTCCGGACACGTGCGTTATCGAATAGGACTTCACCAGTGCCTTCGCGTAGCCTCCAGCCGCCGTGGCGACGTTTAGCGCCGACTCGACGGCGGTTCCGTTGATGGCGACATTCATTTCGTAGGTGATAGACGTTCCGTGGGCGCAAAGGTGCAGCCTGACTTCGTAGTCGCCCGGCGGCAGCGGGATGGAGTACTCCAAGGCGGAAGTACTGGATGCGGCGCGATAGCGCCGATAAACGTCTTGCGGCACGAGCGCGGCGTTTTCGATTTCAACGCCAACTGCGTTGTAGTTCGTCCCAACGGCGTTGTAGAAATCGTCGGCGGACCAGCCGTCTCCGTCCACGTCGGCGCCGACGTTAATTTTGCGCGTAATGGCTCGGCTTTCGTAAGCCGCGATGGCGTCGGCCAGATCATCCTCGGCAACGAGCGCGGCGGCCGAGTAGGCGACTTGGTAGTTCCCCAGCACGATGCAGCCCTTCCAGCTGAGCGCGCCGATCCGGCGGAGAACGCAGCCGAGCAGCAGAACGAGCGTACCGTCGTCGCCGAAGTCGATTATCAGCGTGCCTTCGGCCGGACAGGTCATCCCGTGGGTCAGCAAAAACCGCCCGGCGTTCGCGGCGGTGTCGAACTGGCGCGACGTCGAGACAGGTAAGGACCCGTCGCGGTTCCCGCGGCCGACGTGGCGGACGTTCGTCCGGCGGATGCCGCGGATCGGCTGCTCGGCGATCATCACGGTCGGCGAGACGTCGGCCGGGCCGCGCGCGTCGGTGGAGGAGCGGTCCGCGCCGTCCGCCAGCACCACGTCGGTGCTGGCGTCCGCCGCGCCTTTCGGCCGAAGAGTGATCTTCGTGGACATTCGCTCCTCCTCCTATCTCGCCGCCGCTTCCGGTCAGGCTTCGGGCTCGGGCACCAGTTCGACGGTGGCCGGATCGTCGTCTTCCTCGGTGCCGACCAGGTCGATGGCGTTGATCCACTTGGTCATCGCGCCCTGGGTGATCGGCAGGCTCTGCAAGGCGCACTTCGGCACGGTGACCTTGAGGGAGCCAACGTCGGCGCCCTGGGCGGTCAGGTCGAACACGGTGGCGTTGACACGCTTGCCGCGGCCGCTGCCTTCGCCCTGCATGAGGGCCATCCGGTCGAGCAGGTTCTTGATGGTGATGGAGCGCGGAGAGGTGATCTTGACTTTCGGCACGAGGCCGTCGAGCCAGACGTCGATGATGCCGTCGTCGTCCACCTCGTCGTCGATGGTCTTCATGTCCCAATCGATCTCGACGCCCTCGCCGGTCTTGACGGCGGCGAACGGCGAGGCGCCCCAGGCGATCTGGGCGGCCGAGGTGAGGATGGTGGCCGGATCGACCTCGTCGAGTTCCGGGGCGCTGGCCGCGGCGGCATAGGCGAAGCGCGCTTCCGCGGCCGCCCAGTTGGTGCTGTTGGGCAGGACGCCGCGCAGGGTGAACTCGCCCAGCGAAGTGGCCGTGCTGCGGATCTGGATCTTCGGCATCTTGGCGACGTAGACGCTTTTGAGCGTGATGGCTTCCCCGCCGGCTTTCGGCACGATGGCGCAGGTGATGTCGGTGGCGCCAAGCAGCGACTCCCCGCGGCGCTTGGTCAGCGGCGAGAACAGGAAATCGAGAATGGCCTGCGTTACCTGGCAGACGGGCTGGCAGGTGACGGAAAGGTCCACCGACTTCATGCGGGGATCCTGCTTGCCGTTTTCGCCGTAGGGCACGTCGAAGGTCGAGTAGCCCAGGGTGGTCTTGAGGTCCGCGGGCGTGCGGATTACGATTCCGTCGCCGGCGCTGATTTGCAGCACGGCCGCGCCGCGCAGGGTTCCGCTGGTTCTGTTGTAGCTCATTTCAGGCTCCTATTTTCTTTCTTGAATCGTCACGCCGATTTTTCCGATCACGCGGACAATCTCGCGGTTCGGGTCGTCCACGGGCTCGACTTCGGCTTCGTCGATGCCCAGGCCAGCGTCGATGAGGCGCAGCAGCTCTTCGAGCGCCGCGCGCGCGGTCTTGTTCGACGCCATTTTCCCGCCGCCGCGGTTCGTCGCCGGATTCTCGGTGATGGTGATCCAGATCGGCCACATGGCGCAGTCGCCGACGTAGGGGATCTTTCCGCGCGGCTTGACCTCGATCAGGACGAACAGGCCCAGCTGCTCCAGCGCCTGGGCGATTTTCTTGTTGGTGTCCCCCGCCGCGCAGGTCAGCGCGCTGACGTTCGAGAAAAACGGCGAGCGCGTGCGAATGCGCTTGGCGAGTTCTTCCTCCGCGTTCGAGATAAAATCCATTGTGGGATCTGCGCTCATGCGGCCTCTCCCAGGATCTTCTTCACCAGGTCGAGCAACCCGGCCTTGGCCTGCTCGGCCATTTCCTCGGGCTTCGGCATCAGGCCGGGGTCGTGCTTCAAGGTCACCTCGTAGCGCAGCAGGAACAGCACGCGGAACTGGCCGTCGTGCCTGGTGGCAAGGTAGGACTTGCGGCGGAACACGGAGATCCCGCGCGCGCGCAGCGTCTTTACGGTCTCGCCGTAGGAGAGCGCGTCGACGGGAATCGTGAGGAACTGCTTTTCGCGGACGCGGATGTTGAGCGGCCCCAGCGCGCGACGGAAACCGGGCGAGGAGATGGTGACCTCGCCGGCGTCGGCCGTCACCGTTTCGGAAACGCTCTCGGCCGCCTTGAGCAGGTGGCCCGTCCGCGTAGCCGGCCCGCGGCGGATGTTGTCGGCCGTGGAGTGGCGCGTCTGCGAGGCCTCCAGGATATGGCCGCGGATCTGGACGGCCACGGGATGCGTCGCGGCCTCGTTGAGCTTGGCGCGCCCGGCCGGACCCAGCTCGCGCGCGAGCGCTTGGAGCATCTTGCCGGCATCGCCCTGGACGGTTGCCCGGACGGAAATCACGCCGCGCCTCCCAGGGCCTGCAGCAGGCCCTGCCTGAAGCCGGGGCCGAGGCGTTCGAGCGCCGCGGAGATTTCCTTCTCGCCGGGGTCCAGCTCGACCTTGGACGGGCCGGATTCGCCGAGGCCGGCTTCACGCGCCTCCGCGGCCGAGCCTTCGAGCCACCCGAGGCCGCTGCCGAACGCGAACGGCGGATAGGCGTTGCCCAGCGTGTCCGCATAGCCGCCGGCGCCGTCGCCGATGGCCTGCCAGATCGGCGAGGACTTGAGGGCAATCATGCGCGGCTCTCCGGTCGGACCCGGATAGCCCTTCGCCGCGCCTTCCCAGCCGACGCTGTCGCCGGCGGCCATCCAGCGCAGGCCCCAGTCGCGCGGAACGCGGCGGCCGTAGATGCGCACGAGCTTCCAGGCGGGGAACATGGACAGCGCGGAAGGCGTGCTGCCGGCCTTGGCCTGGGCGACGCTGCGCGCCTGGCGGACGTTCGTCTCCAGCTGCAGCTGCATGCGCGCGCGGCTCGACAGATCCTGGAGCGTCCCGGCTTCCGGCGGCGCCCTCAGGCCAAGCTCGTCGGTGAACAGCTTGGATTCGCGGTCGAAACCGAGATCGTCCAGTGCCCGCTGCATCACCTCGCGCGCCTTGGCATCGTTCCAATCGCCGGAGGCGACCTTTGCGAAGGCCTCGCGCATGCGCTCCAGGTAGCCGGCCTTGGTGACCCGCGCCGAGAAAATGGACCGCCGCCGGATCTCCGCCGCGATCTGAGCGCGGATCTCTGCGCTGTCCAGATGAGTGGGCAGGATGCCTTTTTTCAGGATGGTCTCGGCGGCGGTCACGTCACAGGATCTCCGGAATCACGAGCCGGAACTGCTGGCCGTAGGCCGTGAGGCAACTGCCGCTCACGTCGATCAGACGGCCATCGCGCACGCGGTTTTCCACCGTGCGCGGAGTCGGGTTTTTCTTGTCCGCGAACGGATCGCGGGCGGCGACGTTCTTGAAAAGCTTTCCGGCCTCGCGGATCGCCTTGGCCCAGCCCTCGGTGCACCAGTTGGCGAACTCCCACCCGAGCGCGCGCTTGTGGAAGCGGGAGTCCTCCGGCGTCCAGTTGCGCACGCCGAGCTTCAGGCCGAGCTTGGCGATGCCGGCAAAATCGTAGAGCGTTCCCCGAACGCGTTCGCACCAGGCCTGGCTGATTCCCCATCGCTCCGGCAGAGTCAGGTCCGGGATGCGCAGGACGCTGATCAGGATCTCGCCGCGTTCGGCCTTTGCCTCGTAGTCGGCCAGCGCGGTGAGGTGGGCGAAGGGGGGCTTCATGGTGGACTCGCCGAGCCAGGCATTGTTCACGACGCACGTGTCGTGGCTGCCGGCGCTGCCGGTCAGCGCGCGCTGCTTGTCGGCGAATTTGGATCGCAGCGACAGGATGTGGATGCCATCGCCCGGCAAAATCGAATTGACGTTGAAAATGCGCGGCATGGCTCAGGTCCCCTCGAAGTTCTCTCTGGAATATTCGGTGCGCTCGTCGCCGACGTCCGGCGCCGGAGCGCCGCCCATCGCCTCTTCGGACTCCTCGTCCGGGGCGCTGACGGCGAACTTGCCTTCCTCCACGCGGCGCAGCAGCGCCTGGGCGGAGTCGTAGGCTTTGCGGCGGGCATCGTCCTGGAGCATCTGCACGCCGGGCAGGCGCAAAGTGGCCTCGAAGCGGAAGACGTCCAGGGCGCACATCAGCAGCTCCTGGGGAATCGTCCCGGCCGGACCGAGCGGATTCTTGACCGCCACGCTGCCGCGGATCGCGTCCACGACGGCCGCGGCGATCGCCGCGACCGGATCGGCCTGGCCTTCGCCCGTCGCGGCGTCGCGCAGGCTTTCCAGCTCGGGCGCGCTGTTCGCGTTGAGGTGGGCGGCGGAGTTGAATTCGATCCAGGCCATGTTCGGCTCCTCGAAGGTTGCGCCCCCGCGCGGCCGGTGAACCGCGCGGGGGCGCTGGGGTCAGCGGTTGCCCTGGAATTCCAGGACGGCGTTCGTCGCGGTGCCGCCGGTAAGCCGCACAAAATCTTCCAGCAGGATCCACGCGGCGTTGGTCAGCACGGCGCTGCCGGAGCTCACGTTCGACCCGAGCACGAAGTTGTGCAGGGTTTCGGTGTAGTCGCCGTGGACGCGCTCGACGGTGACCGTCTGCGGCGTGTCGCTCAGCGGCAGCACGTTGTAGAGCCGCAGCACCTCCGGCTGCACGGCTTCCGCCAGCGTGAAGTCGGCGGTCTTGTTGGTGGCGTCCAGCACGAGATCCGTGCTGAACGGGGGAACGGCCAGCGCCGAGGGCGCGGCAGCGGCAAGGATCGCCAGGCAGGCGACCAGGGTCAGGATCAGGCTCTTCATCTTCAGGTTCCTTTCGGATGGTTCTTTTTCAAATCGTCGCGGACCCGCCGAAGCGGATCGGATCGGGAGGGGCGGATCGCTCCGCCCCTCCCGGATGGCTAGGCCGCCGCGGCCTTGGCGCCGACCAGCCGAATCAGCTGGTCGTTGGCGCCGGGTCCGACGCCGAACAGGCCGTTGACCGAAATGGTCCCCTTGCCGGTGTCGCTGTCGATATGCACCACCGTGGTGAGCACGCACCCGAGCTCGGGAACGATTTCGTCCGACACCATCTCGTAGGGCTTCGTGCTGATGAACGCGATCTTCCGGCCGGCAAAGGCCAGCGCCGCGCGGGAGGCCACGAAACCGGGAATGGAAAGACCCGGCCACTCGACGACGTTCGCGAACCCGAGAAGGCCCGGAATAACGCCCTTGGTGATGGCCTCGCGGCCGCCGTAGACGTTCGCGTCCAAGGAGCCGAGAAGCTGGCTGAAGTACGAAGCGTTCAGCACGAGGACGGAATCCGCCGGCTGCAGCGACTTGTCGGTGATCGCGCGGTCGCGGATCGTCGCGATCTGCTTGTTGTTGAACCCGTCCAGCGAAACCTGGATCTTGTCCTCCTTCGCATCGCCGAAGTTCGCCGGCGTGATGACCGAGGCCGCTTGGGCGGTGATGGCCAGCGCGACGGAGCGGGCGTTCAGGGCGCCTTGGCGCTTCCACCACCAGGGGTGGAAGTTCATCATCTGGGACGGCGTGATCTGCGTCTTCGCGATCTTGCGCTGGTCGAGCTTGACGGACACTTCCCCGATGGACTTCGCGTCCGTGGACTTGAAGTTGTTCGTCGTGTCATTCCAATCGCCGGCCGCGTCCGCGGTGGCCAACTGGACCATGACGGATTCTCCTTTTTCCCGAGCCTCTTCGGTCAGGCTGAGGGAGAAGTCGGAGATGCGCACGAGCTGCTGCTGGGCGCCTTCGATCAGTTTCTTCGAGTACAGCTTTGCGGCGGTATCGATGCTGGTGGGTGTGGGCATTTTTCTTTCCTTTCGGATTTTTTCTTTTTATTGATCGTCTGGTTGGCCGGCGCTACCGGCCGCGCAATCGGCTAGAGGCCTATCGCTATTTCTGGGACTTTTCCTCGTATTCCCCGGCGTTGATGGCCTCGACGTGCTCGTCGAAGAACTTCTCCTTCTCCGGGCCTTCGGGCATCGCCTGGTACTTGCTGTAGGCCGCCTTGGGCGACAGCGCACCGCCGCCGACCTCGTCCGGGCTCCCGCCGCCGCGGTGGCTCACCACGGGGATCCGAATGTGGGCGGCGAGCGCCTCGGCCTGGTCCGGCTGCGCGCGGAAGAACGCCAGGGCGCCGGCTTCATCCACGAACTTCGCGGAGTGCTTGGCGGCGAATTCCTTGCCCTTTTTCTCCAGCTCCTTATCCGCCTCGGTCGCGGAGAGCTCGACGACGCGGAAGCGGCCGACCAGCTCCTCGGCCTTCTCGGGGGCCGCGCGGTAGAACGCCACCGCCGCCGCCTCGTCCGGGAACGCCTTGGAGTGCTTGCCGGCGAACTCCAGCGCCTTCTTGCTCATGTCGGCTTCCGCCGCCGCGGTGTCGGCCGCCGCCTTGGCATCGAGCAGCTCCTTGACCTTCGCCTCGACTTCGGCGTCCGTCGCTTCGGGCGCGAGCCCGAGCATTTTCTTCAGGTTTTCCATTTTCGGTCCTTTCGGGTTTTCTTTTTCTTCGATGGTTTCCCCGTCGCGGTGGGCGAACGGGCGCAGGCGCGACAGCGCCGGCTGGTTGGTGACGGCAAAGCCTTCGACCAGGTCCCATTCCAGGACGGCGTCGGCTGGCTTCTGCGCGCCCGTCGTATCCTTGACCTCGACCGAAACAAACCGGTAGACGCCGCCGGCCGCGGCCTCGATCCCGAGCGTGGTCCACTTCACGTGGCCCCAGAGGTGCCCGTCGTCGCCGACCTTGAGGCCGTCGAGCCATCCGTAGGCCTCGGTGCCTTCCCCCTGCAGCGCCAGGTGGTCGCGGTTCCCCAGGAGCGAGTGCTCCTGGCCGGCGGCCGCCAGGCGGGCCTTCTCGGCTTCGAAGGCCGACACCATCTTGTGGAATCCGGCGGCCGTGAACCGCGCCTTCCGGCGGACCTTCTTCCCGCCGATCTCCGCCATGACCGTTTCTTGGCACGGATAGGCCAGGTCAACCCAGGCTTCCGGGTCGAATTCGAACTTCCCGGCGCCGGTTTCCGCCCCGGTCGCCGCCCGATGCCCTGCAATCGGGCGCAATGCCCCTGCAAAATCGATTACGCTGATTCTCCGGGCGCTCATGCCCCTTTTCCTTCCCGGCCGTTCTGGCGGCCTTTGGCGGCCTCGGATTCCAGCACCGAGGCCATCGCCTGGGCGGTGGCGGACTCGAAAACGCCCTCCAGCTTCCCGGCGGCCATCTTTTCGGCCAGTCCGGGGATGCCGGCGGCCACCTGGGAGACCGCCGCCTTGAGGTCCCCGTTGCAATCCTCCAACGCCTGGCCCAGGAGATCCCGCACCGGCGCCAGATCCTCCTGGAGCGCCCGCGCCGCCGCCTCCACGTCCGCCGGCTCGGCGGTTGGGGTCGGGTCGGCCCGGTGCACGGCCCTGAACGTCCCTCCGGCCGGCAGCGCCGGCTGGGCTTTCTTGGCCACCTTCCACCCGGTGCGCTCTTCGACCTGCATGGGGTCGAGATCGAAGTGCTGGCTCATGGCGACGACCTGGACGGCCGCCTCCTTGGTGTTCTGCTCCTCGCGGGAGCTGATCTCGAACCACGCCAGCGGGCGCTGGCCAGGCTGCAGCAGGCCGGCCGCCCGCAGCAGCGGCTTGTCGAACTGCGCCTGGAAGGCCTCGGTGATGTCCGCCGCCTGGGCGCGCGCCAGGATCCGGAACGCCTCCATGTGGGCGCTTCCGGCCAGCGTTCCGCTGCCGCTCATGGAAAGCATCGTGAGGAGGCCGCCCGTTCCGGCCTGAACCAGCTTTTGCGAAAGGTAGTCGAGGCGCGCCTGGAAGGGCTGGATGCCGCGCGGGCTGTCGTTGGGGGTATAGGTCGTTCCGTAGGGGAACGCCGCGTCGCCGCCCTTGGCGGCCGAGGCCGCCGCCGTGCGGAACGCCGCCAGCTTCTCCGGCGTGTTGACGCTGTCCGGGGCGATCACCATTCCCGCCGGCACGCCGTAGATTTCCACGAAGCGGTCCCACTCCTTCTCGGAGAGGTTCGCGCGGATGTACTTCAAAAGCGCAACGCGCCCGATGGGCCGCGGCGACTCCATCACGATGATCCGGTCGCGGAAGAACGGAACGCAGTCCGCCAGGTTGGCGCCGATCATTCCCGACTCGTTCCAATACCAGGCGCCGCGCATCCCGTCGCGCCGCACGTTCCAGTGCGGGACGGGAACGAACTCGCCCTCGTAGGGGTTCAGCTCCAGGATCGAAAACCCGCGGCACGGCGTCAGCGCCAGATGGCCGATGGCCTCCTTGATGTTTTCATATCGGTCGTACTCCGCCGAAAGCAGGTCGAACGAGCGCTGCGCGAGGTCGTCCTTCACCGGGTCGGGCTTCTCGTCGCGGCCTGGCTTCCACCGCACAACCCGGTGGCCCATCTCCTTCATCGCTCCGATCCGGCGCTCCAGGATGGCCAGATAGTCCGGGTCGCTGTTCTCGATGCCGAGCATCGGCGCGCCGAAGGTCCACATCAGGTCGGCGAAGTCCCCGGTGTTGTAGCTCTCCATCAGGCTCACCGCGCGCACGACGGTCAGGCCGCGCAGCGGGTTGTCGTAGTCGCGCGAGGAGGTGGCCTGCTTGCCGATGAAAGAGGCCACTACCTTGCGCGCCGCCTCCGCGATGCCGTGCTTGCTGAAAAAGCCCTTGATCCCGTCCACGTTCATACCGTCAACGCCCTCTCTCCGAAGTACCGCGAAACGTCCGCATCCGAACTGCCGCCGCTCAAACTGCACGGCATGAAAAATCCGACCGGCTGCTTCTCCGCATGCACAGCCAGCGCCGCCGCCCAGAACCGGTCGCTATGGCCCAGCGCCGTCTTTTCTCCGGCGAAGCGGATGTTGCCGGCTGTCGTGGTTTCCTTGCGGATGCCCCGGAAGTCGGCGAAGATCACCGGATCGTCGGGGATGCGGAACGTCCGGTCTTCCATCCGCGCGCGGATGCTGTAGGCGAGATCTTCCTTCACGGCCCCGGTGAACGTCACCAGCTCCACGCGGCTCCCGTAGCGCTTCTGCGCCCGCGCGCCGAATTGCCGGCCGATGCCCGTGTAGTCCACGCAAAGCCGGTGCATGTTGGGAAGGTCGAGCATGGCGTACATCTCGGCCTCCATCGCCTCCCACGACGCGCCCTTCATCTCCAGCACGCGCCGCGTGAGCAACAGGCCGGACACCTTTTCAATGACCCAAATCACGAACCGGTCGGCCTGGCCGACGTCGACGCCGGCATAAAGCTCTCCGCACTTCGCGAGCGGCACTTCCCAGGCGACTCCCGGAGCGTACTTGCAGCCGTCGAGCAGGTCGTAGGTGATGAACGCCGAGGCCTCGTCCTCGGGGATGCACATGTATTCCTGGTTGAAGCTCTCCGAGTTGGCCGCGCGGTTCTTCACGTAGAGGAAGTAAGCTGCCTCGTCCATCTCCAGGCGCGTGTCGCTCGGGTTCATCTCCTGGAGCTTTTTCTGGAGCTTGAACAGGAATCCGCAGTCGAGCGCGTCCTGGAGCGTGGCGCGGTACACGTGCCAGTTCTTCGGGTTGCCCTTCTCGCGAGCCTCGACGATGAGCTGGTTGTGGTAGTTGGTCGTTCCGCGGTGGGTGCTGAACAGCTCGATCTGGCCGCCCCAGGTAATGCCAGGCTCCATGATGGCGTAGAGCTGGCGGTTCTTTGGATTCAGCGCAAACTCGTCGCCCTCGCGGTTGCCGCGCTTGCCCGCCTGGGCGTCCGGGTTGGACGACAGGGAGTAGTACTTCGTTCCGTTCGAGAACGCGATGACGTGGCCGCTGCTGCCCTTGTCGTCCAGCACCTGCATGCCGAGGTCGCGGGCTCCGGCGTCGAACACCTTGGCGAAAACCATGCAGTCCTGGACCGCCAGCATCGCCTGCATGTCGTCGCGGCTTGTCCCCCAGGTGTCCAGCTTGTAGCCCGCCTCGGCGTGGCGGCGCGCGATCCGGTAGGCCGTCGCCAGCGTCCAGCCGATCTGGCGGCTCTTCTCGGAGATCTTGGCGAGATGGTCGTCGTAGATCCACGCCGCCTGGTAGCTCAGGAAGCGCGGCTCGCGGCCATCCGGCAGCGGCTTCGGGAACACCTTGCACTTGCCGGCGAAGGCGGAATCGACGTAGGCCGGCCTCTCGGTCGTGCCGCGGTCGTAGACGACGTCGCAGGCCGCGTTCATCCCATCGCCCCAATCGCGCGCTCGATCTCCGCGCGGCCTTCCGCCGTCAGCGCGCCCGTGCTGTTCGCGCGGTCGAGCGCCGCGCGGACGTTCCTCATCTTCTCTTCGTACTCCCGCACGCGCTGGCCCAGGGCCTCGCGCTTGATGTCGTTGGCATCCTGGCGCGCGCGCAGCCGCTGCAGCTCCACGAACAGCGTCGGGTTCTGCTGCTGGATCGACTGCATGTCGAACATCGCCTGGGCGTACTTGTTGATCTTCACGGAGTCGATGACCTCGCCCTCGTCGGCGGACATCATCTCGGCGAACTTGAATCCAAATTCACGGGCCTCCAGGATCGGCCGGAGCGACTCGTACCACGCGCGGAACTCGTAGAGCGCCGACTTGCCCGTCTCGATCCCCTCGGCCTTGAGCTGCGCGAGCAGCTCCTTCCAGCCCGTCTTCTGGAAGCGCTCGAAGATCTCCTTCCGCTTCGCCTGCGGGAGGTTCTTCAGGATCGCGTTGCTGTTGGGCTTGCGGCTCATGGTTCAAGAAGTCCGCGGCGGCTGGTAAGGCCTTTTTCGAGGCGCAGGGGCCGCGGCACCTGCGGCCGGCGCGTGAACGAAGCGCTGCCGGCGATCCACTTCATGTGGGCATTCGGTTTCAAATTCATCCCTCGCGCAGCGCGCGCAGGATCGCCGTCGTGTCCGCCGTCGCCGACAGGCGCACGGCCTCCGTCACCGGCGCCACGTCGCGCGCGATGGCCTTGTGCTTCGTCTCCAGCTCCTGGCACGCGCACAGGATCTCCGTCGACGTCGGCCGCGGCGGGCGCTGCGAGGCCCGCGCCACGAGGATGTCCTCCAGCACGCTCCAGGGCGACGCCTCGTCGACGATCTCCAGCACGGAAATCAGGATCAGCTTCTTGCGTTCGTTCATTCCTCTGTTCTCCTTCAACCCGGCGTCCGGCGCGTCGTCCACGGCACCGCCTGCCAGAGCTCCTTGAATTGGCTGTCGTGGCTTTCGAGCTTGCGGTCGATGCGCCCGAAGTTCGCTTCCATGGCCTTCGCCTGTTCGTCGTTGCGTTGCTTCGCCGATGCCTCGTGTCGGTCGATGGCATTCTGGATCTGCGTCTCCACCGGCGGCTCTTTGCGCGTTGCCTTCCAGATGTTCACCAGGTGCGCCGCGATGGCCACCAGCACGGAGCAACCGATCAACACGATCAGCGCCGCCCGCCACTGCATGGGAATTTCTTCGGTCGATGCCGCGAGTGTTCCCGCGACGGCTGGCACTCCGGTCAATATCGAATTGGTCACTCCGCTGCTCATCTGCGTGCGGGTTTACTACGCCCGCGCAGCGGGCGTATAGAATTGGGCGCCTTGCGCGCCTTAGGCGGGTTAAGGGTGCAGGGATCGTTCTGTAGCTACAGATCGATGGGGGGCTAGAGTTGTTCTGCAGCTACAGAACAACTCCGGGTGCTCAACAATTTGTAGCTGAAAATCGATTTGCAAAAAAAGCCCCCCGGAAGGCCGGGGGGCAATTCTGATCTATGCGCAGCTTTACGGCTTCGGCAACCTGTTCCGAACCTGGACAAGCAACACAATCACGGCGATGCCCCACGCCATCATCAAAGCCGTTCCGGCAACCCATGCAAACACGAGCCAGCCATAATTCGAGATCAATAATCCACCGGCGATGAACGCCGCGATCCCGCCGCCAACGGCATAGAACATTGTGAAGTCGTCCGGTGCTGTTTTATTCGGTGCGCTCATTTTTCATCGATCCTCTTTAGCATGGCGTCAACCTTCCGATCCATTGCGGCCAGGTTCTTTTTCATCTCGCGCAGATCCCGCCGCATTTCCGCATCCGATCCCCTGGTTGAATATTCCCCCGCTTCTTCCTCACACACGATTGGAGAGATGCTGCGAATTCCAAGCTCCGCTTCTTTTTGCTCCAGCCGGTAGAGCGTCTTAGGCGCAAGACCTGTTTTCCCCGTCTTCCATTGAGCCATGGCGGCCGTAGTACAGCCTAGAGCGTCGGCAGCCTGCTCCCAGGTCAAACCGCCGACGTTCATCAGGCGCTCGATTCTAGCCCACGGAACCTTCATCTAAGAAAATCTAAGAAATACTGTTGACATCTTACTTAGCACCTCTTAGATTCGCTTACAAGATTACGGGCAAGCATGCATATGCACAACAGGAAAAAGGAAAAAAGCTTTATGGGCCACGACGGGTTGAGTCAGTTGCGGAAGGCCGCGCGGTCGCGCGCCCGTGCCGGGCGCTGGAGCCAGCGCGCTATCGCGCAACACCTTGGACGGGACCAGGCGCACATCAACCAGGTCCTAACCGGCAAACGCACCAGCCGCTCGCTGCTAGAGAAAATTATTTTGCTGCCACCGCGCCAGGATATTCCGCGCAACTCGAAATACCGAAAGGCCAGCTGAAGATGCCCAAATCCGTCCAATCGCTTTTGTCCTACGCAGTACCCCCGGACGACTCGGTCGACATTGTCATGGGAAAGCTTCCTCCGGGAATCGATTTGATCACCGTAGTTGACATCGGTTCCGCCATGAACATTTCCAGCGGCGTTGTCCACAGCTGGATAGAAGACGGCCGCCTGCCGAGCCTGCCCTGCGGGGCGGGGGAGGAGCGCGAGCACCGCAAAATATCGAGAAACACGTTCCGCCGCTTCCTCGAATTGAGGCAGCAGGGACTGAACTGAAAAACGAGGAGAGAACGATGAAGAAGCTGATGAAGAAAATCGCCATCTGGTTCGGCTGGGTAGAGCCGACCTGGTGGGAGCGCGTCGAAGCCGATCCGCTGCCGATGATCGGCGGCCGCCACCTCATGGACGCCCTCAACCACCGGAGGGCATAGCCGTGCGACGCGCAGACAAAGCACAGGATGGAAGCGTCGTGATCCGCGTCCGCGAAGGTTGCGGAACCTACATCGCCACGGGCGGCGGGAAGCGCGCGAGCTGCACGGCCAGCCCTTACAGCGCCGCGTTCGCCCTCGCCAGGAAAATCGGCCTTAAGCCTGGCTTCGCCATGGTTGAACACGGAACCGGCGCAAACCGTTTCTATCGCGCGGAGGTTGCCCGATGAGCAAGGCCATCTCCAAACGGGCCGCGGCCGCTCCGGCAGCCGTCTCCACCAAGCAGGCCGCCGAAACCTTCACCCGCCTCTACATGGAGGCGGTCGCCGGCACCCGCTCGCACCTCGTCTTCGGCGCCGCCTACGAGTGGCTCGGTAAAGTGTTAGACATCGGCAGCTATGGAGGAGCTTCTGCCAAAGGCGAAGGCCTCAAGGGCTGGATCGAAGAAAACTGCCCGAAGGTCAACTACAAGACCGCGCACAAGTGGTACACGCTCGCGAAGGGCATCGAGAAGGAGCTCGGCGTCCCCAAGAGCACGAGCCTATACCGCCTGCTGACGGCCAAGCCGCACGAGCTCACGCCCAGGGAGCAGAAGATCCGCCGCGAGATCGACGACGCCATCGAAGGCAAGAGCGCCCACCAGCTCGAAATCTTCACCGGCATCCGCAAGGAGCCGAAGCTCCTGGGCGACGGAAACCAGAACGCCAAGAAGGATCTCACCGACGATCCGGAAGCCCACCTCGCCAACGCCAAGCTGCGCGTCGAGATGGACGCCTCCAAGGCCGTCGCCAAGCTCGGGAAGCTGGTGGACAACAACTCCGTCGCCTTCCTCGGCCTCAAAGGCCTGCGCATCCTGGCCGACGAACTCGACCGCCTCTCCAAGCGCACCCGCGAGATCCTCGCCGAAACCGCGAAAGGAGCCCAGCCGTGAGCTTCAACCTGCAATTCGACGGCGGCACGTTCGCCTGCGACCGCTGGCCCGAGGATCTCCGGCAAACGGTCGGCCGCCTGGTCGTGATGCCGTGGAAGTCCTGCTACGAGCAAGTGACGGACCGCATCCATTGCGGGCGAATCGCCCGCATCGTCTCGGAAGGCAAAGACCCGCGGATCGAGTTCCGCTTCGGCGAGAGCAGCGGCACCTGCACGGTGCCAATTTCGGAATGCTTCCTGATCCCCGTGAGCGCGGAGGGCGGAGCATGAAACTTCTTCTCGCGCGAAATCCAACGAGGAGGCGCAAGCACCCGCGCCACGGGTTCGGTGATAGCAGGACTCGCTGTTGGATTCGTTCTAACGGAGCTATTTTAAGATTTATCTCCTACACCGATTACCGCACGTGTGGGCCTACAACTCCTCCGCGGACTTTCATTAAAAGGTTAACGCATAGTCGGTGGCCAAGGGGACACCACATGTGCCGAGGGAAGTACACGCCAGAATACGCCTCCTGGTACGAACAGTTGTTGCCAGATCATTGGTACGAAATATGACCGCCAATCGCCTCATCGTCGAGAGCGCCGTCAAGGCGGCGCTGAAGAGAACATCCGGCCTGAAGGTGATCTCCGCCGAAGCCATGGACTTTGTCAACCTGCAAGCCGCGGCTGCCGTCGATGATTGCGCCGCGCGCGGACGGCGCACGCCCGGCGGGCGCCTCATGGCTCCGGACGGAAAACGAACGGTCGTCGCCGGCGTCGTGGTCTGCCCAGTGCTTCAGGATCCGGATTCAGACGGCCGCGCACGCCCCGAGCGCCTCTGCGCCCGCGCGAAGGAATTCGCCGCTCTTTCTCTGGAGCAGAAGGCTGAGCACTTGCACAAGCTCTACGTCCTAACGCCGGCGATAAACAAAGAGGCCATCGATCTGCTTAAAGATATCGTGTCCGAATCGAGGAACCTTGAAGACGCCATTATCATGCGCGCCGGCGATATCATCAAATACGCCGAGGAGCTGCAGCCATGATCACCCGCCGCGTTCCAATCGACTTCGCGGCCATCGCCGAGGCTACCGGAATCACAAACGGAACCATCGGTCACAACGCGCTCGGGTGGGTCGTCAGAGACAACAACTGCAAGAGCTACTACAGAGTTTTCCTGATTGATCCCCCGCAAATGCTTCCCGGCGAAACCCGCATCACCATCGCCAACGACCACTGGTGCTTCCACAACGACTAGGAGCCGCCATGCTATCCCTCATCCCCGCAGCCGAACGCCCGTACTTCTCGCAGTTCAAGGAGGAGATCCAGCAGGAGGTGGCCCGCGTGCTTCCGTTCCTGCACAAGGTCGACGCGTCGAAGTCCATCGCTTCGGCCATCGTCGAGCAGGCGGCGGCTGCGGGGATGGCGGAGGGCACCTTCCGCCGGAAGTACTACGCCTGGAAGAAGGGCGGATGCAAGGCCCTGGTCCCGGCCAACAAGGTGCCGAAATATCTCGTCGCCAAGTCCCCGCGCATCACCGCCGCCTTTATCGCCGAGTGGCGCCGGCGCGTCGAGAACGTCCAGCGCCGCGCCATGCGCCAGGCGTGGAACGATCTGCTGCGCGACGTCCGCAAGGGCGACGCCATCCCCGGCTTGGCCCATTGGACCAAGATGTGGGCGGAGGACTTCCCCGAACGGCCCATCCCCGCCGCGTGCCCGCTCACCTGGATCCCCGCCGGCCTCACCTACAACAACCTCCGCGGATATGCCCCCACGAAATTCGAGCTCGTCCACGCCCGCCAGGGCCGCCGCGCCGCCGCCGCGCACCGCCCGCTCGTCGCCACCACGCGCGCCGGCCTCAAGTGCGGCCAGATCTACGTCTTCGACGACATGTGGCATGACCACAAGGTCAACTTCTTCGACCGCGAGCAGTCCGCCGCCATCCGCCCCCTGGAGTTCCACTGCATCGACCTCTTCAGCACGAAGAAAGTAGCCTGGGGCATCCGCCCGCGCCTCATCAACGAGGACGGCACCCACGACCAGCTCAAGGACCGCGAGATGCGCCAGCTTGTCTGCCAGGTGCTCTGCGTCGTCGGCTACCTCCCCGAGGGCACCACGCTCGACGTCGAAAACGGCACCGCCACGATCCGCAAGGAGCTGGCCGAATACATCGACTACGCCACGGACGGCGCCGTCACGGTCCAGCGCGGCGGCATCGACAAGCGCGCGCTTCTCGCCGGCGCCTTCGCCCCGCGCGGCGTCGGCAACTTCCGCTTCAAGGCCAGCCTCGAATCCCTCGGCGGCCTCTACCACAACGCCCTGGCCGCGCTTCCCGGCCAGACCGGCCTCAGCCCGGCCATGCAGCCGGAAAGCCTCGACGGACTCGACAAATACAACTCATCCGTCCTGGACGCCGTCAAGCAGCTCTCCCCCGAACGCGCCGCCCGCCTCTGGTTCCCCGTCCTGGAGTTCAACGAGTTCTGCCAGATCTACGGCGAGATCATCGACCGCATCGACTCCCGCACGCGCCACGACCTGGAAGGCTGGGGGCCGGCCGGCAATGTCGTCGAAGTCTTCGTTCCAGGCCCCGGCCTCGACCCGATCCCCATGGACCTCATCATGGCCAACGCCGACAAGTTCGCCGGCGCCATCCAGCTCGCCCACGCCGATCCCGCGCGCTTCGTCGCCTTCCAGCGCCTTTCCCCCAACGCCGTATGGAACCGCGGCGCCAAGGATCTCGCCCGCGTCTCCATCATCCACGCGCCGGCCATCCTCGGCCGCGACAACGGCGTCCACGTCAAGATATCCAGATCCCACGAAGCGTGGGTCGCGTTCAAGGAAACCCACGCCCGCATCCGCTACTCGCCCGAGTGCCGCCAATTCAACACGCCGTTTTCCAATATCCTCCCGGCCGGCGGCGACTTCATCTTCTACCCGGTTCCCGGCGATCTCCGCGCCGTCGTCTGCGACGCCGACAACCGCCCCATCGGCTGGACCGTCCAGATGTCCGTCGCCAACAAGGCCGACAAGCAGTCCATCCTCCAGGCCCATGGCGAGGCCGAGCACGTCCGCTCGCTCCTGGAGTCCGGCTACCGCGAGCGCCACGCCCCCGAAGCCGCGCAGATCCAGGCCATGCGCGCCCACAACGACGCCGTCAAGGACGGAACCATCGACGAGCCCGCCCGCGCCGATTCTCCCGCCGCCGAAGATTCCCCCGCCTACACGCAGATCCAGGAGCCCGATCCCGGCCCGTCGCTGTTTTAGAAAAACAAAAGGCCGGGTTGGTAATCCGGCCGGAAAGAGGAACGAACGATGAAACTGACCCTCGAAGAACGAAAAGCCCTGGCCGCCGTCCGCGAGCCGGCGAGCATCTACTCGAAGCCGCTGTGGCAGATCCTGAAGCGCATGGCCGACCGCGATCTCTGCGAGGTCGCCGCTCCGATGGAGTGGCAGAAGCTCGATCCGGAGAAGTGCCCGCTCGGGATTTCCGTCATCACCCCTGCCGGCAAGCGAGCGCTCCGCGAGGAGTTCCATCGCCGGCCAGACCGCGCATCCCGCTTCAAACGCATCATCGAGGAGGCCCAGCATGCCTACGCCTGAAATCGCAGCCCCCGCCGAACGCGCCGAGAGCTTCAACATCCGCGTCCAGGTCGATGCCGAAAAGCTCGCCGTCCTCCCGCCAGCCGTTCGCGATCCGATCATGGCCTTCCATGCGGAAATCATCGGCAAGCCGGAGTGGAACTGGAAGCGCGTCCAGGACGAGATCGGCTACGACTCGTCCACCATGTCCCGCGTCTTTCGCGGGAAATACGTGGGCTCCTACGAGAACGTCGCCGCGGCCATCGCCAACTTCTTCGACAAGCAGGCCGCCATCGCCGCCCCGTCCGAGTTCGTCCGCACCCGCATCGCGGCCACGATCTTCAACGCCATCGACTACGCCCGCGCCAACCGCGTCGGCGCCCTCGTCATCGGTCCGGCGCGCGTCGGCAAGACCGCCGCCGCCCAGGACTACAACGCCGGCCGCGACGACCGCAAGATGCCCAAGAGCGTCTACATCCAGATCCCGCCGGTCGGCGGCGTCCAGGCCGTGCGCTCCGCCTTGTCCGCGCGCCTCGGCGTCGCCCCGCGCCTCGCGCCGGCCGTCGCCGATGCCGGCATCGTCCGCGCCATCGGCCGCACCCGCATCGTCATCGTCGACGAGGCCCACCGCCTGCTTGAATCCGGAAAGTCAGGCCACAAGAGCCTCGACTATCTCCGCTGGGTCTTCGACGAAGCCGGCTGCGGATTCTGCATCCTCGCCACCGTCCGCTTCGAGGACAACCTGCTCGAATCCCGCTACATGTTCGAGCAGCTCATCGGCCGCATCGAGGCGCCCATCCGCGTCGGCGAGGAGATCGGCCCCGAGGACTGGCAGCCCATCGCCGACCAGTTCATCCCCGGCGGCGTCAAGGCGCTCTCCGCCGAGACCGTCCAGGCCCTCGCCAAGATCGCAGCTTCCTCCGGCCACCTGGCCTCCATCGTCCACGTCATGCACCTCGCCCAGCGCGACGCCGGACACCGCAAAGAAACCCTCGCCGACCGCCACGTCGCCAACGCCATCCGCTGGCGCCGCGAGAAATTCAACCAGAAGTTCTTCTTCCTGCCGAAAGGAGGGGCCAAGTGAAGCCCACGAAAAACAATCACCGTACCGCCGCTATGATAATGCGCAGGGTCCGCCGGTCCAAGTGCTGCCACTCTTGCGTTGATCTTCTCCGCCCGGCGGAAGAGGAGCCGTGCGCAACCTGCATCAGTTCGAGCCCGTTCAACCGCTCGCATTGGCGCAAGGCTCTACAGGCGCCCGCGCCCGCAGGAAAGCCAGCCCCGGAGCCCCGCCAATGACAGCCGCCGCCCAGCTCGACCTGTTTGCCCCGCCGGCCCGCCTCCCGAAGCTGCCGGACGATCCGGACGCCCGCACCCTCGTCCAGTACCTCTACGCCGTCCGCGACTGGCGCACCCGCTCCGACATCGAGCGCGACCTAGGCTTCGACGACCGCCGCAGCCGCTCCGCCCGCGAGGCGGCCGAAAGCCTGGTCATCATCGGCCACAAGGGTTTCAAGCACGCCCTGTGCGCCACCCCGAAAGAGCGCGGCGCCCACCTCCACTTCTTCGAGAAGCAGGGGAAGGGCATGCTTCACATCCACTCCCGCGACGCCGAATTCTTCCGCCTCATCGGCTGCGAAGTCCTCGCCGCGGACCCGGAACCTCAGGAGGCCATGCCATGAGCTACCGCTCCTGGGAAATCCGCAACTTCCACCGCCCGCTGCACGCCCGCGCCTGGTCCGCCATTTGCGCCAAGGCCAGCTCCGTCCGCTTTCGCTGGCGCAAGTTCTACCGCGCCTGGATGGCCTGGTATGGAATCACCGTTTAAGAACCCCGAAAGGAGCCCCATGAAAAAGCCCGTCAAATACGTCAACCCCCTCGGCAACGAAGTCCCCCCGGAATCCGTCTCCGCCTACGACAAATCCCGCGACCGCATCGTCCGCCGGATCCACGCCATCTGGACCAAGGCCCATGCGCAGCTGCGCACCGCCAAGGTCCAGACCGACGCCAACCTCGACCTGATCCGCAAGCTCGCCGCGAAACAGTCCGGCGTCAAGCTCGGCGGCGCCAAGGGCTACTTCCAGCTCCGCTCCTTCGACGGCAAGATCATCGTCCGCTTCGAGAACGTCGCCGTCCAAGAGTTCGACGAGCGCCTGGAGCTGGTCCAGCGCCTCATCAATGAGGCCATCAACGACATCTCCGAAACCCAAGTCCCGGACGAGCGCATCGAGAACCTACGCATGATTGCCCTGGCAGCCTTCCGCCCCCGCGGCCGCGAGGGCAAGATTGATCGCCAGCGCGTCCGCGATCTCCTCAACATCAAGGTCGACCACGCCAAGTGGCGCCAGGCGCAGGACATCATTCGCGAGTGCGACCGCACCATCGGCCACCGCGCCTATGTCCGGGTCGCCGTCCAGGCCGGCGCCAAGTCCAAACCCGAACCCATAATCCTCGACATCTGCAAGGTGTAGCCATGACAGCCATGCGCACGGAAATCTCGTTTAAGCTCGTCTGCTCGCAGTGCGGGGAAACCCTCGAATGCTACGCGAGCACCAAGGAAAGAAACTGTGTGCACTTCGGATCGGCCTATAAAGCCGAGGCCAGCCTTGCCATCAAGCCCTGCGATAAGTGCATGGCGGCGGCCAAGGAACCGGCCCGACTGATGCGCCAGGCCCTCGGCCTAATGAAAGCAGACTGACGAGGTTTCCATGTTCACTCCCGCCCAGCTTGCCCGCCTCTCCCCGGTCGTCGCTGACGCCTGGGAGCGCCACTGCGACCAGAACGACCTGGACCCGCACCGCAAGGCGTCCAACGGCTACCGCGCCTGGTACGAGGGCATCCTGGAGGCGGCAACGGGCAAGACCACCACCAAGGATCTCGCCGGCGCCCGCGACTTCGGCGAAGTCCTCCTGGCCTTCGCCCAGGCCGCCGGCGACGAGCGCCTGATCCGCGACCTGGCCGAAGACGAAGAGCACCGCCACCGCTGGGTCCTGCGCATGCTCGCCGTCGATCTTTCCTACCTCCGCGGCGAGGTGGTAGGGTGGGAATACGTCCGCGCCCTCTACGGCCAGAGCAAGCTGCCTCCGGGCGAGTTCGAGGATTGCCCGGCCGACCTCCTTAAAAAGGTCATCCAGATGCTCGACACCCAGGTCCGCCGCGAATGCGCCCGCGCCGAGATCCGCCCCTGCGAAATCCCGCGCCGCGCCAAAGCCAACCCCGGCCATTTAGGCGAGCACATCGAAGGCATGCATCTGCATCTCCGCATCCTAGCCTACAAGCGCGGCCTCACCGCCGAAAACCTCCTCGCCTGGCACGACGCCCTCGTAAAAGCCGCCGAGGCCGAACTCTGGCAGCGCCGCAACCGCTCCGCCGCCAACCGCGCCCCCCAGAAGTCATTCACCTTCGACGATTCTTCCGAAACCCCGCCGTTCTAGCCATGGACTACGCCTCCGCCATCCAGATCGCCGAGCGCGTCCGGGAAGAACTCGCCCCGCACTGCTTCCGGATCGCCATTGCCGGCAGCATCCGCCGCAAGGCCCCCCAGGTCGGCGACATCGAAATCGTCGCCATCCCCAAGCCCTACGAGATCAACCTCTTTTCTAACGGCATCTCCACCGTCGTCAACCGGTGGAAAAAGGTCCGCGGCGAGCTGCCCTGCAAGTACACCCAGCGCCTGCTCCCCGATGGCATCAAGCTCGACCTGTTCTTCGCCTCCAGGAAGAACTGGGGCTACATCATGGCCATTCGCACCGGATCCGCCGACTACTGCCGCCGCGTCCTCGCCCCAGGCTGGGTCCGCTCCGGCTACCACGGTATCGAAGGAATGCTCACCGATTGCGATGGCAACGAGATCTGCGTCCCCGAGGAAAAAGACCTTTTCGCCATCGCCGGCGTCAAATGGACCGAGCCGGAGGCCCGGATATGAACCACACGAACACCGTGGATCACCCGACTTCGAGTTCGGGTGCATCTAGTCGTTCTGCCCCCGAAGCATCCTAACGCGTCTAACCCATACAGCTCTCCCCCGCGTTGCCGGCCTATAGGCCGGCGTTTTATTTTCCCCACGTTCGCTGCGAGTCTGAAAAGGCTCGCGGCGGGCGCCGAGAGACACCTCGACACCGGACGCAGTCACTACCTGCGAACGCTCAGTTACGAGCCGCCACGAGCGGAAAAATCAGGCTCGAAATGTAGCAGACCGTTGTTGAGGTGTCATTTTTTATGTCGAAGCGCAACCCGCCGCAGCCCCCGCGCCGCGCCCTCGGAAAGGAGTACCGGCCGAAGGTATACCGCCCGCAATTCTGCCTCGGCGTCTTCTGCCGCGACGAGGCCGATCAGATCCGCCTCTGGAAGCAGCTCTCCCGCAGCCTGGCCCCGCGCCAGGTGAAAGTCATGGTGATATGAAAACCGTCGCCGTCGAGCTATCCACCCGGATGCCGGAAACCTACCGCTCCGCCCGCGTCCGCTCGTTGTTCAACGTCACGCCCGACCAGGCCGCCACCTTCCGCGCCTCCGTCCAGATCCCGGTTGACGAGGACGGCTGGCAGATCGGCCTGATCGTCGGCCCATCCGGCTCCGGCAAGTCCACCATCGGCCGCGCCGCTTTCGGACCGCGCTGCTTCCTGCGCTCCGCGGCTTTCCGCTGGTCTAAGGACCGGCCCATCATCGACGAGATCGCCCCGGCCTCCGGTTTCAACTCCGTCGCCGCGGCCCTCTCCGCGGTCGGGCTCGGCTCCTGCCCGTCCTGGCTCCGTCCGTTCCACGTCCTTTCCACCGGCGAACGCTTCCGCGCCACCTTGGCCAGCGTCCTTCTGGAAGGCGGTCGCCGCGTCGTCATGGACGAGTTCACCTCCGTCGTCGACCGCCAGGTCGCCCGGATCGGCGCCATGGCCTTCGCCAAGGCCTGGCGCCGTACCGCCGGCCGCCAGATCCTGCTGCTCTCCTGCCACCGCGACATCGTCCCGTGGGTCCAGCCGGACTGGATCCTGGACACGGAGGACTTTTCGTTCTCCAGGGGGTGTCTTCGGCGACGCCCGGAAATCTCCTTCACCGTCAATACCTGCCGCTGGTCTCTTTACGACTCCACCTTTGCTCGCCATCACTATCTGAGCCTCCCGCACATGATCGCCGCCACCAACTACTGCGCCGTCGTCGAAGGCAAGCCCGTCGCCCACGTGGCCGTCGCCACCACCACCGGCCTCAAGACCGCCCGCATGTGCCGCCTGGTCGTCGCCCCGGAGTGGCAGGGCGCCGGCATCGGCCTCCGCTTCATGTCCGCCGTCGCCGGCCTATGGCTCTCCGGCCGCAACCGCTACTCCAAGCCCATGACCACCGTCTTTCACACCAGCCACCCAGGACTTGTCGCGGCCCTCCTGCGCCGGCCCGACTGGATCTACATGGGCGGCCGGATGGGGGAGAACGGCCTGTCCTCCTGGCTTTCCATGGCCGCCTCCCGCCTCCGCCATGGAAACCCCCGCGGTCATAGCCGCTACGGCGGCCACATGAGGGCTATTCAGGCCTTCCGCTACGTTGGGGCGGGCACATGAGCCTCCGCATCGCCGTCGCCGGCCAAAAGCGCCTCGGGGCCTCCGTGCTGGCCCTTGTACTGGAGCGCGGCCACCGCGCCATCGCCTTCCCGCCTGACGATCCGACCGATGCCCTCCGTACCGCCGCCACCGCAGCCGGCGTTCCCGTTGTCCCCATGTGGTCCTTCCCGGACCAAGTGGACCTGATTTTGGCCGCCCACTGCCACGAGTTCATCCCCCCCCTACGTCCGCGACATGGCCAAAATAGGCACCTTCGGCTACCACCCGTCGATCCTGCCGCTCCACCGCGGCCGCGACGCCATCCAGTGGGCGCTCCGGTTCCGCGACCGCGTGACGGGCGGGACCGTCTACTGGATGGACGACGGCGCCGACACCGGCCCGGTCGCCTATCAGGACATCGTTTTGATCAGGCCTGACGACACGCCCCTGTCGCTATGGATCGGCCACCTGTTTCCGATGGGCCTGCGCCTGTTCGGCCGTCTCCTGGACGACGTGGCCGCCGGCCGCAAGATCCCGTCCATTCCCCAGGACGAGGCCCTGGCGACCTGGGAGCCGGCCATCGGCCGGCCTCCGCCTTTATCGGCCAAATGATTTCCGCTCGTGGCGCCCCACAGTCGCTGCGGGCTCGGGCGCCGGATTTGGACACTCCGCCAGATCCGGCGCCCAACTTTTTCAGGCCCCCCTGCATCCAGCCTTGCATGCCCCCCGGCAGGCTTTCTCATCTCTCTTGTTATTTGCCGTGATCGGGCTATTCTATTCTCACCTTGAACCATGCCGCGCCACGATGCAAAACAGCCACTATTCCGGCCCTTTCCGGCCCTTTCCCGCCTCTTCCGCCTTTCTCACCATGCCGTGGAAAATCCGACGGCCGGTTCCGGGCCATCCGCAAAGTTTTTACGTTCTACGTAATTTTCGCCGAAAGTTTTTACGTTCTACGTAAAACTCGAACTGTTGCGGCTGGGGGCAACGTGCTAGAAGGGGGCCAGAGAAGGAGCCGCGTCCATGCCCGTACCCATCGCGATCGAGAAACTGACGAAGCGGTTCGGAAGCCAGACGGTGCTGGACGGCATCGACCTGCGGATCGCGGCCGGCGAGCTGTTCTTTTTGCTCGGCCCGTCGGGCTGCGGCAAGACGACGCTGCTGCGCGCCGTCGCCGGCCTGACCGAGCCCGACGCCGGCCGCATCCTCGCCGGCGACCGCGACGTGACGCACGTGCCGCCGCACCGGCGCGACATGGGCATGGTCTTCCAGAGCTACGCCCTGTGGCCGCACCTGACCCTGCGCGAGAACGTCGCCTTCGGCCTCGAAATGCGCGGCTTGAAGCGGGCCGAGGTCCGCGCGCGCGCCCTGCGCGCGCTGGAACTGGTCAAGCTGGCCGACCGCGCGAATTCCAAGCCCAACGAGCTGTCCGGCGGCCAGCAGCAGCGCGTCGCCCTGGCCCGCGCGCTGGTCGTTGAGCCGCAATGCCTGCTGCTGGACGAACCGCTGTCCAACCTCGACGCCAAGCTGCGCCTCGAAATGCGCGCGGAAATCCGCCGCATCTGCAAGGACGCCGGGCTGACCGCGATCTACGTCACCCACGACCAGAAGGAGGCGCTGTCCATCGCCGACCGCCTGGCGATCCTCGACCAAGGCCGCCTGTTGCAGATCGGCACGCCGCAGGAAGTCTACACCCGTCCCGCCAGCCGGTTCGTCGCGCAGTTTATCGGCGAGACGACGTTCGTCGAAGGCCGCGTGAAGGGCGCGCGCGGCGGACAGGTCGAAGTGGAAACGGCGGCGGGCCCGTGGATGTCGGCGGCCGGTGGAACCTTCGCCGCGGGCGACAAGGTCTGGCTGTCGGTGCGGCCGGAGGCCGTCCAACTGCACGCGGAGCGGACGGACGAGGCCAACGTGTTCCGGGCGCACATGCACGGGACGGTCTATCTGGGCGAAGTCGCGCAGCACTTCGCGGACCTCGCCGGCGGCATCACGCTCAAGGCGCTGGAGACGCGCCCGCGCTTGGTCGCCCGCGACGGCGCCCGCGTCGAAACGCGCGTTTTCGTCGATCCGGCGGACGTGCAGGTTCTGAGAGAATAAGATCAATGTCCAATATTCAATGATCAATCTTCAATCATCAATGGAGAACATGGGGTCCGGCTGCCAATGGCTGTTCACTTGGTCATTGGATATTGAATATTGGATATTGAACATTGAGCTTCGTCCATGATCCGCAACCTCTCCATATTCCTCGTCTTGGCCGCGATTCTCGCGCTGCCGTTCCTGTTCCGGCAGGAGACGGGGGTGCGGGAGTGGCAGGCGGGCGATCCGGTGCTGGTGGTCATCACGCCGCACAACGAGGCGACCCGGCACGAGTTCGGCCAGGCGTTTTCGCGCTGGCATGCGCGGAAGTACGGAACGCCGGTCAAGGTGGACTGGCGGAACATCGGCGGGGCGACGGAAATCATGCGCTACCTGACGAGCGAGTACGTCGCGAGTTTCCGCGCCTGGCGGAAGGCGCAGGGCCAGCCATGGCGGCCCGACGGCGCCGCGATCGTCCTGAGCCGCACGTTCGATCCCGACGCGAAGCCGGCGGGCGTGGCCGCGGCCGATTGGGCGGCGCAGCGGGAGCTGTACCTGGCCTTCCGCGGCACGGACGATCCGCAGAAGTTTTCCAGCCAGATCGACCTGCTGTTCGGCGGCGGCGCGTACGACGGCGACAACGCGACGCGCTTGGGGCTGCTGGTGCCGCCGTGGCCGCCGGGCCAGATGCCGCCCGGGCTGCTCGAAACGAAGTCCGGCAAGGAGCTGATTCCGCGGGGCCTCAGCGGCGACACGTGGCGGACGCCGACCTACTACGGGACGACGGTGAGTTCCTTCGGGATCTGCTTCAACCGCGACCGCCTCCGGGCGCAGGGCCTCGCGCGCGAGCCGGCGCAGTGGGAAGATCTGGCCGATCCGCGCTGGTTCGGGTCGCTGGGGCTGGCGGATCCGACCAAGAGCGGCAGCATCGCCAAGGCCTTCGAGACGATCGTGCAGGTGGAATGCCGGAAAGCGGTGGAAGCGGCGGGCTTCGGCGCCGCGGCCGACGCCTACGAGGTGCAGATCGCGGCGGCGAAACTCCCGGCTGGCCAGATGCCCGCCGGCGTGCCGGCGGAATACCAGCAGGCCGTCGAGGCGGGCTGGGTGAACGGCCTGCGGTTGATCCAGAAACTCGCCGCGAACGCGCGCTACTTCACCGATAGCGCCAGCAAGGTGGTGCTGGACGTGGGCATGGGCAACGCGGCGGCGGGACTGTGCATCGATTTCTATGGCCGGTTCGAGGCGGAGGTCAGCAACGGCGGGCGCCCGGACGGCGCCATGGCCTACGTCACCCCGCGCGGCGGATCGGGCGTCAGCGCCGATCCCGTTTCGCTGTTGCGCGGCGCGCCGCACCGCGAGACCGCGCGGCGGTTCATCGAATTCGTGCTCGGCGAGGAAGGCCAGAAGATCTGGTGCTACCGCGTCGGCACGCCCGGCGGCCCGCAGAAGTACGCGCTGCAGCGCTTTCCGATCCGGCGCGATTTCTATCCGGCGGAGGATCCGGAATTCCAAAAAGCCTACGAAAGGCATCGCCGCCACACGACGGACGACCTGGGCCGGCCGAATCTGGACATGTACCGGCTGGCGCACGAGTTCACCTATCGGCCGCGCTGGACGTCGGGCTACTACGGGCTGTTCCGCGACCTGATCCGCGCGATGTGCATGGATTCGGGCCAGGAGCTGCGCGCGGCGTGGCAGGCGATTATCGCCGCCGGCGGTCCCCAAGCTTGCCCGCGCGCCATGGAGGCGCTGGGGCGTTTACCGCAGGCGCCCGAGCCGCTGACGTGGCTCTCGGGGCTTTCGATGGGCCGGAAATACGACCGGCTGGACCTGCTGCGGGAATGGACGGTGCAGTTTCGCGCGCAGTACGCCGAGGCCGAGCGTCTGGCGCGGGCGGAAGCCGGACCTGATTCACCCGCGGGACAAACCCGTGGGGGTCTGGAGACGAGGGCGGAAGAGAGCGGCTCACCGGGACGGTTCGCCCTACCTATCCGGAACGAAACGGATTCGGGTAGGGCGAGGCCTCCGGCCGAGCCGGGCTTTTCGGAGGCCCGGCCATGAGGCGGAGCACGGCCTGGTTCGTTTTCGGCGCGGTGACGCTGGTGCTGTCCGTCTTGTTCTTCTGGCCGCTGGGGACGGTGGTGTCGGGCGGTTTCTGGGTGGACGGTAAATTCACGCTGCGCTATCTGCTGGGCGTGTTCGAGAACCCGATCTACGTCGAGGGGCTGTTCAACAGCCTGAAACTCGCGCTGGGGACGACGGCGCTGGCGATGGCGGTGGCGTTGCCGCTGGCGTGGATCGCGAACCAGTTCGAATTCCGCGGCAAGGCGGCGTTTTCGGCGCTGGTGCTGGTGCCGATGATCCTGCCGCCGTTCGTGGGCGCGATCGGATTCCAGCAGATGTTCGGGGCCTACGGGATGGTGAACGCGCTGTTCGGGCTGGGCGCGCGCGACTGGCTGGGCGGGGGGCAGTATGGGGGCGTGGTGCTGCTGCAGACGCTGGCGCTCTATCCGATCCTCTACCTCAACGCGACGGCGGCGCTGGCCAACATCGATCCGGCCATGGAAGAGGCCGCCGCGAATCTCGGCTGCACGCGGCTGCGGCGGTTTTTCCGCATCACGCTGCCGCTGATGGCGCCGGGGCTTTTCGCGGGGGGAACCTTGATTTTCATCTGGAGCTTCACGGAGCTGGGCACGCCGCTGATCATGAACTACACGCGGTGCGCCTCGGTGCAGATCTACGACTCGCTGAAGGAAATCGGGTCGAATCCGTTCCCGTACGCGCTGGTGGCGGTGATGCTGGTGGCGAGCACGGGGCTCTACGCGCTGAGCCGCGGACTGTTCGGCGGGCGCGCCTACGCCATGCAGAGCAAGGCCAGCACGCAGGCGTCCGCGCGCCAGCTGACGGGGATGCGGGCGCTCCTGGCGGCGCTGCCGTTCGCGCTGGTGACGGGCCTCGCGCTGCTGCCGCACCTGGGCGTGGTGCTGACGAGCTTCGCCGCGCCGGGGAGCTGGTACCGGAGCATCCTGCCGGGGACCTTCACCGGAGGCAACTACGTCGAGGCGCTCGGCCACGACCTGACGGTCAGCAGCATCCGCAACAGCCTGATGTTTTCGTCGATCGCGGTCTGTTTCGACGTCGCGGTGGGCGTGGCCATCGCGTTCGTGGTGGTGCGCTCGACGATCCGGGTGCGGGGGCTGCTGGATGCGCTCTCGATGATCCCGCTGGCGGTGCCGGGGCTGGTGATGGCGTTCGGGTTCCTGTCCATCAGTTCGGGCTTGAGCAACTGGAAGGTCCTGGCCGATTTCGACTGGTGGCCGCGGCTGGTGGACGTGCGGACGAATCCGACGTTGTTCCTGGTGCTGGCCTATTCGGTGCGGCGGCTGCCGTACATGGTGCGCAGCGCGGTGGCCGGCCTGCAGCAGACGAGCGGGACCTTCGAGGAGGCCGCGTGGAACCTGGGGGCCTCGCCGGCGACGACCCTGCGGCGGATCACCCTGCCGCTGATTATGGCGAACCTGA
The DNA here is from genome assembly GCA_002347655.1 of Verrucomicrobia bacterium UBA2281. GTDB lineage: Bacteria > Verrucomicrobiota > Kiritimatiellia > CAIQIC01 > Lenti-01 > Lenti-01. The sequence goes on from DDWR01000021.1 coordinate 56,081, forward strand.
TCGCGGGGACGCTCCTGACCTTCGCCTTCAGCATGCTGGAGGTGAGCGACAGCCTGATGCTGGCACAGCAGGCCGACTACATGCCGATCACGAAGGCGATTTTCGAGCTGTTCCAGCTGCTGGGTACGGGCAAATACGTGGCGGCGGCGCTGGGGGTGTGGGCCATGGCGTTCCTGACCGCCACGCTGGTGGGCAGCAGCCTGTTGCTGGGCAAGAAGCTCGGCGCCGTTTTCCGCGTGTAACGAACGCGCGAAGGTCCCGGGGGCGGGGAAAGCTCGGTTTTACCTGCGATTTCGACGGTCAGGAACCGGGGTGGCGCGCTTTCCATTATTTCACAACATAAAGATGGAGAGAGCGTAACGCCATCGAGATCGTCTCGAAATACCGTCTTTTACCCTGCGGAGATCTGACGCAAGGTCGAGATAGGCGCCAGGGGTTAATCAATATGTAACAAAGAACTAACGCTATTTTAATCGTACAGGTTTTGCTAATATAAGTCCTTCGACATACAATCCAACTCGTAGGGGAAAAGGGCCTCGAACCGTTTTATGTCGTTGGAAACATCCAATCTTAACAAATTTTGGCGAATTCTTCTGTTGGCTTGGCTGACGGCAAGCGGGCTATTGGCCACCGCCCAGGCCCAGTTGCGGATCGAAATGAACGCCGCCTACAACCTGGTGGTGGACTCGAATGCCGGCACGCCGTCGAGCTACGCGCCGAAGGCCGCCTATCTGGGGGCCAAATTCTGGAACGACGGCACGCAGGCGCTGACGGACGTTTGGGCGTACATCGGCGACTACACGAACGGCACGCCGGGGATCTATCCGAGTCGTTCTCATCTGACGCTGGTGGGACCGCTTCCGGGCGGCGAGTTCGCGCTGGCGCACGAAGGCGGCGCGCTGGGCGCGGCGGACGCCACGCGTTTCCTCGGCACGATCGCGCCCGGCGAATGCGTGACGGTGTACTGGCTGGTCAGCTATCCGCACCTCGACGAGAACGGAGTGCCGGTTTGGGGTCCGAGCGTCAAACCCGACGACGACCTGTGGTTGCAGTACGACGTCTGGGGCACGGCGCTGGATGGGGCGTCCTACCTCGAGGAAAGCGAGAGCCGCACCCTGACGATGCGCAACGAGATCTCGGCCATGGCCAACAAGATCTTCCCGAACGGCGCGAACAAGGTCCCGCAGGAATACAAAGACCTGTTGGCCATGTACGAGCCGTCGTGGACAAACACCGCGTCCGACGGCACCCCGGGAACGGTGATCACGACCGAGGGCGTCTGGTACGATTTTGGCAACGTCGGCGCAGGTTTCGACAACGACGGGGACCTGATTCCCGACCGCAATGCCTGGATGCAGCCGGTGGGCGATCCGGACCTGTTCGATCCGTCCTGCTTCCGGCTGGTGAAGACCTATGCGCTGGTGATCGTGAAGCTCAACGACGGCACCGAACTGGTCATCGATGCGGAAGACCAGCTCTATTTCACCAACCTGCCGGAAAACAACCGCGGGGCGGTGGGCTACGTGCGCTACGAGTTCCTGAGCCTGCGCGGCGGCTGTGCCAGCACCTTGACGCCCTACCAGGAAGTCGCTTCGGGAGCCGACAACGAGAAGTTCAACGGCGACTACGGCGCGACCCTGGGCGAGGGGCTCTCCAGCGGCGAGTCCAAGGTGGAGATCGCCAAGTCGGCCGATCCGGCGGCGGTGGCGCCGGGTGAAACCATCGACTACGAGATCGCCTTCACCAACGCGGGCACGGCCCCCGTGGGGCTGCCGGAGCTCTTCTTGCCGCTGGTGGTGCAGGATGCCGTTCCGGCCGGGACGGCCTACGTGGCGGGCAGCGCCGCCGCCAACAACGTCCTGCCGCCGAGCGTGACCGCCTACGTCGTGTATTACTCGACCAATTCGGGGGCCACCTGGACCACCACCGAGCCGTCGCCGGCCGCAAACGTGACGGATCTGCAGTGGTGGCTGAGCGGCACGCTCCAGCCCGGCGAGGCCGGCACGGTGACGTTCTCGGCGACGGTGGATTTGCCTTACAACGAATCCAGCCCCTACGTTCCAAATACAGCGGGCCTGAGCCTAGGCAACACGCTTCCGTTCGATACCGCCGATGCGATCACGCTGCTGAAGGGCTCGAACAGCCTCAGCGGCATCGTCTGGGCGGATGACGGCGCCGGCGGCGGTTTCTTCGGCAACCAGGTGCAGGACGGCGGCGAAACCGGCATTCCCGCGATTCTGGTCTCGCTGTACTACGATCTGAACGGCGATGGCATCCTGGATGCGGGCGATCTGTTCCTGTCGTCGACCAACAGCGCGGCCGGCACGGGGGCCTATTCCTTCGGCGATCTGCTGGACGGCCGCTACGTCGTGGTGGCGGATGCGCGCGACCCGGACATGCCCCTGGGCTACACGCCGACAACGGAAACGAGCTGGAGCGTGGCGCTCGACCCGGCGGGCACCAACCCCAACCCGGTGGTCTCGACGGACAACGACTTTGGCTTCGCGCCGGCGTTGGTGCTGGAGAAAACCGGCCCGGCGGTCCTGACGGAGGATGGTCTGGCCGAGTATGCGATCGTGGTGTCGAACCGCTTTGCGGGCAACGGCTCCGGCAGCGGCTCTCCGGTCACCGAGACCGCCTGGGCCTCCGAACTCGACGACGCCAACAGCGGCACGGGCAACAAGGCGTGGGAGTCGCCCGGCAGCGCCTTCTCCCCGCCGGGCCCCGATGGCCTCTATGCGCTGTGCCCCTATGAAAACGCCACCGAAACCTTGGGCGTGAGCGGCTATTCCTTCGCCCAGCAGTCCGGCGCCATCACCAACGTCCAACTGCTGATCCCCTTGCAGATCTCGGGCACGTTCGGGGGCGGCGAACAAGTCCAGGTCAACCTGATCCTGCGGCCCGCCACGACGTTCTTCACGACCAACGTGGATGCGACGACCTTGACGAACGGCACGCTGACCCTCGACGTGACGGCGGCGCGGTCGTGGGGCTGGACGAATTTCGGCACCAACCTCACGGTCCAGCTCGTTTCCGTTCGGTCGGGCAACAACACCGGAAAGCTCTCCGTGGACGCCGTCGGCTTCCGCGTGCAGACCGATTCCACGATGGGCGAGGCCGATGGGGACAACACGCTGGATCCCGTGCGGCTGGAGGATTATTTCGACGTCGCCCGGCTTCGTTTTCTCAGCGCCACGCCGATTCCGACGTCGATTGCGACCAACGGGACGACCGGTTGGCTGCACTGGGACAACGTCGGCCCGATCTATCCCGGCGGCGCGGCGACGGCCACGGTCCAGTTCGCGGTGCTGGAGCCGCCCGGGAATACGGCCACGCCCACGACCAACCGGGCGGTGGTCACCAATGCCACGTATCGGAGCGGGCTGCCGGCCAATTCGGCCACCTCCGAGGTGGTCAGCGCCGTGGCTCCGGCCGGGCGCATCGGCGACTTCGTCTGGCGCGACCTGAACGCCAACGGGGTCCAGGACGGCGGCGTCGAAACGGGCATTGCGGGCGTGTCCGTCGTGCTGACGCCGCCGGCGGGCGTGGACCTGGGCAACGGCGCGGGCAACCCCGTCACCAACGTGACGGATGCCGCCGGCTACTACCTGTTCGACGGCCTGGCGGAAAGCGGCGACTACGTGGTGACGGTGCTGACGGCCACCTTGCCCGGCGGCAGCGGGACCAACACCTGGGACCGCGACGGCAACCAGAACAACCAGACCACCGTCGCGCTGGACGTGACGTCCATCACCGGCGGCGACACGATTCTCGACGCCGACTTCGGCTACAACAACCTCCAAAGCGTGATCACCGGCACGATCTGGGACGACGTCGACCGCAGCGGCACGACCGCGCCGGACATGGCCGAACCGTGGCTCCAAGGCGTGGTGGTCTACCTCTACGACAGCAACAGCTTGCTGGTAGCCACGGCCACCACGGGCGTCGACGGCGTGTTCACGTTCCTGGGCACGTTCGACGGCGACTACGTCGTGCAGGTGGACGCCAACAGCGGGCCGCTGGCGACCGGCGCCTGGGCGCAGACCTTCGACGCCGACGGTACCAACACCGCCCATGAGGCGACGGTGAGCGTGCCGCTGGGCGGGCAGGGGCGGGCCGATTACAGCTACGTGCGCACCGGCCTGTGGAGCATCGGCGACACGCTCTTCTACGACTGGAACGGCAACGGCGCGCAGGACGGCAGCGACGAGGGCATGGCCAACGTCACCGTCGCGCTCTATCGCGATTCCACGACCAACGGCGTCTACGACCCGCTGCTCGATCCGCTCGTCGCCACCGCCGTCACGGACAGCGACGGGAAGTACCTTTTCCCGAATCTGCCGGACGGCGACTACGTTGTGCGGGTTCTGCGCAGCGATCCGGACTTCCCGCCGCTCTACGACGTGACCGCCGATCCCGACGGCCCGCTGGACGGCATCAGCGCGGTGACGATTGCCGGCGCGCACGACCTCGACCAGGATTTCGGCTTCCGGCCCTACGGCCTCGGGGCCATCGGCGACACGGTCTGGCGCGACCTGAATGCCGACGGTCTCCAGTCCGGCCTCCAGGAAACCGGCATTTCCAACGTCCTCGTCAGCCTGTATGCGGACTTCAACGGCGACGGCACCTACGTGCTGCTGCAAACCACCGGCACGGGCGCCAACGGGACCTACCTGTTCAGCGATCTGCCCGACGGCGACTACCGCGTGGTGGTGGACGATGCCGATGCCGACCTGCCCATGGACGCCTTCGGCAATCCGTTCTACGCCAGCACCGGAACGTCCATCGACATCAACCTCAGCGGTGGCAATACCGACCTGTCGGCGGACTTCGGCTTCGCGCCCTATGCCGCCATCGGCGACACGATTTTCTGGGACGCCAACCGCAACGGAACCCAGGACAACTCCGAAGTGGGCAGTCCGGGCGTGACGGTGAATCTGTTTCTCGACGTCAATGGCGACGGCGTCTACGACGGCGGCGACATGTTCGTGGCCAATGCCGTGACGGATGCCAACGGGGTGTATCTCTTCAACGGGCTCTTGCCCGGCAACTACGTCGTGGCGGTGGACGGAGCCAGCGGGCCGCTGGTCGGCGCGACGATCTCGGCCGATCCGGATTCCGACGGCCTGGCCTGCGACGATCCCGAGAACGTCGTGCCGTGCGACGGCCAGCACGGACGCTATCTGGCCGGCGGCCAGAACTTCATGGGCGCCGACTTTGGCTATATCCCGCCCGGCGCGGTCCTCGGCGACACCCTCTGGATCGACACCGACAACGACGGCATCCGCGACGCCAATGAAACCGGTATCGCCTTCATTCCAGTGGTGCTGCATTCCAACGGGGTGGCCGTCGCCACCAACCTGACCGACTCCGAGGGCTGGTACTACTTCAGCAACCTGGGCGACGGCACCTATTCCGTGGCGGTGGACACGAACGATGCGGCGTTTCCCGCCGGGCTGATGCAGACCTACGACCCCGACGGCGCGCTCGACAGCGTGGCGACGAACATCGTGGTTTCGGGCGGCATGGTGACGGAGATCGACGGGACGCCCTGCAGCGGCTGCGATCTGTCGATCGACTTCGGCTACCGCTACGCCGGCAACAACAGCCTGAGCGGCACGATCGGGATCGATGCCCCGCCTTACGACGGCCTGATGAACGGCATGATCACGAACGGGGTGGGGGCCGGCGAAGCGCCGTATCCCAACGTGCAGGTCTATCTCTACCTCTGGAACGACGACGGCGACGGCATCGTCGAATCCGGCGAGTACGTCCTGATCTCCAGCACGCCCACCGACGTCGACGGCGACTACCTCTTCATCGGGTTGCCCAACGGCGACGGCGACGACCGGTATATCGTCTCCAGCACGGCGCCGGAGGACTACCTGAAGCTGACGACCACGAACGGCTCGATCCCCGGCGCGACGGTGACGGAAACCGTCAACGGGCAGGGCAACACCGTCTCGGCGTATCTCGTGGTGGGCATCGTCCAGGACACCGACGTCTACAACATGGATTTCGCCTATCGCTCGACGGTGGACTACGACTACGGCGATCTGCCCCAGAGCTACCAGACGCTGCTGACCGGCGGCGCGCGCCACGTCGTGCCGGCCGTTCCGACCCTGTTCCTCGGCGCCTCGGTGGACGTGGAACCCAACGGGTTGCCCGGGCCGGATGCCGACGGCGACGATCTGGACGGAAGCGACGACGAGGATGGGGTGGAGATCCGCGGCGTCTGGCAGGACGGCCCCGGCGGCGGCACGCTGCGGATTTCGGTGGGCGCCGGCTCCGGCTGGCTGCTGGGGTTCATCGACTTCAACAACAACGGCACGTTCATCGACGCCGGCGAACTGGCCATCAGCCAGGCCGTGTCGTCCACGGGCGGCGTGTCGAACGACGGCGTGTATACGGTTTCCGTCGACGTGCCTCCGGGCGCGATCAATGCCGCGACGACGACGACGCTCTACGCGCGTTTCCGCCTGATGCCCTCTTCTCCGTACATTCCCGAACTGGCCTATGCCGGTACGACCAGCAACGGCGAGGTGGAGGACTACGCCTGGGACATCCTCGGCAGCATCGGCGACTACGTCTGGGAGGACCTCGACGGCGACGGCGTGCAGGACGGCGGCGAGCCGCCGCTGGCCGGCGTCCGCGTGTTCATCGATCTCGACGGCGACGGGCAGTGGTCGGCCGGCGAGCCCAATTCGATCACCGACGGGAACGGCCTGTACTACATCGGCGGCCTGACGCCGGACACCTACAGCGTGCGGGTGGATACCAACACGCTGGCCTTCGGATTGATTCCCACCTGGGACCGCGACGGCGCCGGCACCAAGCACGTCGCCTCCGTCACCCTGACGCAGGGCGAGGTGATCCGCGACGTGGACTTCGGCTACAAGATCGCCGTCGCCGACATCGCCGTCTGGAAAACCGCCGATACGAACGCGGCCTACGAGAACGGCACGGTGGTCTTCACGGTTTCCGTCACCAATCTGGGGCCCGATTTGGCCGAAACGATCATCATCGGCGATCTGCTGCCGGCCGGACTGACCTACGTGTCCGATACGCCCAGCCAAGGGACGTACGACGACGGCACCGGATTGTGGGACGTCGGCGCGCTGGCGGTTTCCAGCGGCGCCACGCTGCAGATCGAGGCGACGGCCGATCCCGGCACCGGCGGCATGCGGCTGACCAACGTGGCGACCCGCGGGGACTCCGTTCCCGCCGATCCCAATCCGTCGAACGACGTCTCCTCCGCCGAAGTCACCGTGCGCGGCGCGGATCTCGCCGTGTATAAATCTTCGGACAACCTCCGCCCGAACGAAGGGGAAAGCTTTACCTATCGCATTTCGGTGACCAATCTGGGGCCGTCGGACACGACGGGCGTGGCGATTTCCGATCCGCTCCCGGCCGGAGTGACCTATGCCTCCCATCTGGCCAGCCAGGGCACCTACGACGACGGCGCGGGACTGTGGGCGGTCGGATCGCTGGCGTTTGGGGCCGGGGCTTGGCTCGACATCGAAGTCACCGCCGATCTTGGCACGCTGGGGTCCATCATCACCAATACGGCGTCGGTGGTCGCCTCCGATTTGCCGGATCCAGTGTCCACCAACGACTCCTCGACGGTTTTGGTGTACGTGCCCCCGTTGGTGTTGACCAAGACCTCCAGCCCCACGGAGCCGGTCCAGTTGGGCAACACGATCACGTACACGATCATGGCAACGAACATCGGCCCGTGGGTGCACACCAACGTGGTGATCACCGATGAGCTTCCCGCCGGAACGATCTTCGTTCCCGACAGCGTGACGTTCACCCCGTATCCGCCGCGCGCCGACACGATTGCCTCCGTCCGGGATGAATTCTCGGCCCGGACCTATACGAACCAGAACGGCGCATTGTCCTGGAACTCCGCTTGGGCCGAAGTCGGCGAAAGCGACGGACCCACGAACGGGGCCGCGCAGGTGTTGGCCACCGGCTGGGCCAGCCTCGGCCTGACGCGCGCGCTGGCCCGGTCGGCGGATCTCGCCACCGCCGAGAGCGCGGAGCTGTCGTTCACCCTCCGGCAGGCCGCGACGGTCCAGACCAATACCATCCGCGATGAATTCAACGCGGTGGCCTATACCAACAACAACGGCACCTTGACCTGGAACGGCAACTGGGCGGAGACGTTGGACGACGCCCTGCCGAACTCCGGCGCCATCCTGGTCTCGGGCGGCGCGCTGTCCTTCACCGCCAGCACGGTCGCCAACGCGCAGATCGCGCGCTGGGCCCGCTTCACGGGCCACACCAACGCGGTGTTGTCGTTCGATTGGACCGGTTCCGGCCTGAACGGCACGCGCTACCTGAGCGTCTACGTCGTCTCCAATACGACCGAATACCTGCTGCAAAGCTTCACCGCGGCCGGCTCGGGCACCGTCAGCTACGACCTCGGGCCGTACATGGGCGCCTCCAACCGCATCGTGTTCCGCGCCGGACCCACCGCCTGGGCCAGCCAGACGTTCAGCGTGGACAACGTGGACCTCCAGTTGACCCGGCCGATGCAATCCACGCTCGACAACGCCTTCGTCGAGGTGTCCACCAACGGGACTTCCTGGACGACGCTGTTCTACGCCAACGGCAACGTCGCCGGCACGGCAACCACCAATTGCGATTTGACGGCGTACCGCAGCCCGCAGACGTGGGTGCGCTTCCGCACCACGGGCTATACGAACACCGGCGCGCAGCTCTGGTTCGACGACGTCGACGTCGAACTGACCAAGAAACCCGGCGCGGACGAGGTGGGCGATCCGCCGACGTTGCTGTCCGGCTGGACGCTGGGCACCAACGAGGGAGTCAAGATCACCTACCAGGTCGTCGTGGACGACACCCTGTTCACCACCCAGGTGGTCAACACCGCCTTTGCCGTCAGCGCCTTGCAGGACGTGCCCGTGTCCGCCTCCGCGACCAACGAGGTCGATCTCGTCGGGGTCCAGATCGGCGACCGGGTCTGGTTCGACGCCAACCGCGACGGCATCCAGGATGCCGGCGAAACCAACGGCATCGGCAACCTGACGGTTCATCTGGTGTGGACCAACGGCGCCGTGGCGAAGACGGTCCAGACCGATGCCGACGGATATTACCTGTTCGATCAGGTCGTGCCGGGCTCCTATTTCGTCCGCATCGATCTCGCCGGCCTGACCGAGGCGGCGGTGCTTTCGCCCGCCTTCGCCGGCGATGATACGGACGTGGACAGCGATTTCACGCTGAGCCTGGTCGGCACGAACCGCTATGCGGAAAGTCCCGTCTATTCATTCACGGACGGCAGCGTCGATTTATCCATCGATCTGGGCATCATGCTCGCGAGCGCCACGCGCGCCGAGGTGGCCGAGGCATGGGGCGAGTGGTCGGAAGGCGAAGGCCGCGTGGTCTGGCGGACGAGTTCGGAATGGGGCACCGCCGGGTTCTTCGTCTATCGCGTCGATGCGGAAACGGGCGAAGAAACGCGCTTGAACGATCGGCTCTTGTCCTCGGCGTTCCACGAAGCGGGGGCGGTGTATGAATTGGCCGACCCCGCCGCCGCAGAAGGCGGTGCGGGAACCTATCGGCTGGAAGAAGTCGAACTGTCGGGCGCGGTTCTGGACCTCGGCACGCACGACCTCGTCTTTGGCCCCCCGCCCGCGTCGGCCAAGGCGGCGCGCGCCGATGCGGCGCGGGCGAAGATCTCCGCGCCGGTCAAACGGTCGCTGCCCAGGCTTGCGGGTCCGTCCAGCCGGCTCAAAGTGCAGTTCCGGAACGAAGGGATCTACGGCGTCGCGCTGCAATCCATCGCCGACGGGATGGGCCTCGATCTCGAGGAGATCCGCGGGCTTGCGGAAAGCCTTTCGCTTTCCTTGACGGATCGAGGCCAACCCGTGCCGGCGATCTACGATGCCGCGCGGGAGCGCCTCGTCTTCCACGGCACGCCCGTGGGCAACTGGTACGCGCGCGACGCGGCCGTCATGATCTCGATCGGCGAAGGCCTCGCGATGGCGCGGCGCGAACCCGGGGCGGCCGGTGGCGAAACCGTCTTTCCGGCGAAGGTCCGTTTCGAAGAGGACCGCTATCCCTTCGACAGCGCTTCCGACATGCCCGACGACTTCTACTACTGGGACTACGTGATCAGCGGGGCGACGAACGGTACCGGCATCCGGACCTTCCCGCTCGATCTCGCGGGCGTCCGCGGCGACGTGTCGCTGAAGGTCCGCCTGAGGGGCTGGTCGAGTTCCACGAACGATCCCGACCATCTGGCCGAATTCAGCCTGGACGGGGAGCCCCTCGGCTCGATCGCCTTCGACGGACAGGCGGTTGTCGAGGCCGAGTTGGCCGTTCCGGTCGCCCGGATCCTGGACGGTGAAAATCCGTTTTCCGTGAAGGGCGTGCTGCAGCCGGGCCGCTCCCACAGCTATTTCGTGGTGGACGGGATCGAGGCTTCGTTCGAACGCGAATTGGTTCCGCTGGCGGGAACGGCGCATTTCCGCGCCGGCGGCGCGGCGGCCGTTTCCGCCGCCGCGTTCGCCGATCCGCTGGCGTTGGCTTTGGACGAGGCGGGGCAGCCTACCTGGATCGCCGCCGCCGATGGAACGCTGCCCGACAAGGCCTGGGTCGTGGTGGCCTCGACGGAGGAACGCTTCGCGGCGATCGAAGCCGATGCCGTTCCGTTGCTGGAGCCCGAGATCGTCGACCCGGATCCGTGGTTCCTGGCGGAAACCAACCGCATCGATTGTCTGGTGCTGACGTCGCGCGAACTGGAAGCGGCTGCCCGGGAACTCGCGGACTATCGCGCGGGCCAGGGCCTGCGCGTGGCCGTGGCGACGTTCGAAGACGTCTGCGACTGGATGGCCGGCGGCCTGCGCACGCCGGAAGCGATTCCGGAACTGCTGGCCTATGCTGTTGCGACTTGGACCGAAGCCCCGTGGCTGATGGTGCTGGCGGGCAACGGCCACTACGACTATCTCCAGGCGGTCAACGCCGAGCCCAACCACGTTCCGCCGATGCTCATGGCCACGCACGACGGCATTTTCGCCGCCGATGGCCTCTTGGCGGACGCCGACGGGGATGGCGTTCCCGATCTGCCGGTCGGACGCCTTCCGGCGCTGACGGAAGCGGATCTGGCGGCCATGATCGCCAAGATCAAGGCCTATGAGCAAGGGTTCGGCGAAGATTGGCAGGGCGAATGGGTGCTGGCCTCGGACGCCACCGACCCGAAGGCCGGCGAATTCCGGCAAGTGAACGACCGGTTGGCCTCGCTGGCCAGTCCGGACCACCCGGTCGCGGCCCGGATCGATCTGGATGCGACGGCGATCACCCCCGCGCGGACGGCGTTGCTGGGTCGGTTCAAGAGCGGGGCGGGCATCATCCATTATACCGGGCACGGCGGCGTCGCGAACTTCAGCTCGAAGAACCTGCTGCGGGCGACGGACGTCCCCACGCTGTCCAATCCGACGCGGCCGCCCGTGACCGTGGCTCTGAGCTGTCTCGTGGGCCGCTATGAAGCGCCCGGAGTGAACAGTCTCGGCGAACTGCTGATGCGCAAGGCCGGCGGCGGGTCCGTCGCGGTCTGGGGTCCCTCGGGCCTGTCGCGCAACGATCCGGCGGCGGATCTGGGCGAGGCGTTCTACCGCGCGGTGCTGCAGGAAGGAACCGGAACGCTGGGACTGGCGATCCAGCGGGCGCGGCGCCGCCTGCAGGGCGATCGGTTCACCCAGGATACGCTGGCGATCTACAACCTGCTGGGCGATCCCGCTCTGCGCATCGCCAACAACGCGGGCGAGCATCCCGACGACGAAACCTTCGCCCAGTGGCGCTGGCAGCGGTTCAGTCCCGCCGAATTGGCGGCTCCGGAAATCGGCGGCGCGACGGATGCCAACTTCTTGGAATATGCGCTGGCCGATGGCGCGCCCCTCGAGGCCGAGCTGCCGGAATTCGGCTATGCGCTGCCGGAAGCCGGCGCGGAAGACGGCTTCATCCTGCGCTGGAAGCGGCGCATCCGCCGGGCCGACGTCGAATATCGCTTGTTCCTGTCGCACGATCTGGAAACCTGGTCGGATGATCCGGCCCAGCTGGAAGAAGTCGGGTCCGAACCCGATCCCGACGGCGTCATGGAAACCGTGCGCACACGGGTGAAACGGACCCCGGCGGAGCGCACCTTCCTGGGCATTCGCGCCAAGAAGAAATAGCTTGGCCAACATATCTCGCGGGGGAGCGGCGCTCATAGGCAAAGGCGGCCTGAGCGGCCGTCTTTTTGTCAGGCCTCGAGGCATAACATAATCGTAATAATACGGTATAGCCGTGGACAATACAATTCATTACCATTTGTCCATTAATGCGATACGAAAATAACAATATATTAATATATCTTCCGAAAGGGGGTTGAACGGAGCGAAATCTTAATATATCTTAACAATGCCTAACAGAATCCTAACATTTCTTCGTTGGGCATGGTGCGAGGATGATCCGAAAAGTCCACATCCGAAATCCGCTGAGGCCTCTGATCCGGATGGTCGGGTCGCTGGCGTGGACGTGCGCATGCCCCGCGCTGGCCGTGGCCGGATCGGACATTGGCGCCTGGGCGGACGTTGTCGCGGAAGGAGCGGTTGGGCGGACCGACGTGATGGACGTGCGGGGCGTCTGGGCGGAGAACGAAGGCCGCGTGGCGTGGCGGACGGGCGGCACGTGGGACACGGCGGGTTTCCGGGTGGTCCGGATCGAGCCGGCGTCGGGCGCGGAAATCGTTCTGAACGACGTCCTGCTGCCGGTCGCGTTCCATGATCCCGCGGCGACCTATGCGGTGATCGATCCCGAAGCGGTTGCAGGGAGCGACGGCTTGTACCGCCTGGAAGAAACCACCATGGCCGGCGCCACGAACGATCTGGGGACGTTCGCGGTCGTCTACGCGCCGCCGCCGAAAACGGCGCGGGTCGCTCCGCCGGTCAAGGCCACGCTGCCGCAGCCGACGGGCCCGGCGGACGCGCTGAAAGTGCGGGTGCGCGAGGAAGGCCTCTACGGCGTGGCGCTGGAATCCATCGCGGCCGGCTTGGGAATCGCCGTCGCGGACGCGCAGGCGCTGGCGGCCGACGGAATGCTGGCCATCACGTTGCAGGGCCGTCCGGTGCCGGCGATCCACGATGTGCCGCGCGGCCGCATGGTGTTCTTTGGACAGGCATCCACGAACTGGTACGCGCGCGACAACGCCTATCTGATCCGCGGCGGCACGGGTCTGGCCATGCCCCGGCGCGCGCCCGGTGCGGTCGCCGGCGTCGCGGCCTTGCCCGCCCAGGTTCGCTTCGAGCAGGACGTGTTTCCCTTCAACGGCGCCGTCGAACGGCCGGCAGACTTCTATTACTGGAATTTCGTCATCAGCAGCATCGACCCCTCCGCGAATCGCGTCGATTTCGCGTTGGATCTGGAAGGCTACGCCGGCGGGGCGCTGACGCTCAAGGTGGACGTGCAGGGCTGGTCGAAGACCACGACCCGCAATCCCGACCACCGCGCGGAATATTACCTGAACGGGACGCTCGTGGGGACGAACGCCTTCGACGACCAGCTCGCGGCGACGGCGACGCTGGCGATCCCGCCGGGCGTGGCGACCTCCGGCGCCAACGTGCTGACCGTGCGCGGCGCGCTGACCAATGCGAGCCACTACAGCTATTTCGTGGTGGACGGCATCACGGCGGAATACGCCCGGCAGATGGTGCCGGGCGCGGGGACCGCGCTCGTGCGCGCCGGCGGCGCCGCGGCGGTATCCGTCGTCGCCTATGCGGAGCCGCTGGTTTTCGCGCTGGATGCGGCGGGCGATCCAACCTGGGTTGCCGATGAAAACGGCGGCCTGCCGGACCGGGCCTGGGCCGCCGCGTCCGCGAACGAACGGTTCGCGGTGGCCGAAGCGGACGCGGTGCCGCTGCTGGTGCCCGAGCCGGCCGCGGCCGACGCGTGGTTCCTGGCGGAAACGAACCGCATCGACTATCTGGTGCTGACGTCGCGCGCGCTGGCGCCGGCGGCGCAGGAGCTGGCGGACTACCGCGCCGGCCAAGGCCTGCGCGCGGGCGTGGCGGTTTTCGAAGACGCGTGCGACGTGCTGGCCGGCGGCCTGCGCACGCCCGAGGCCATTCCGGCCTTGGTGCGGCATGCGGCCACGACTTGGGCGGAGTCGCCGCGGATGCTGGTGCTGGCGGGCAACGGACACTACGACTTCCTCGAATCGATGGGCACCGAGGTGAACCACTTGCCGCCCCTGCTCCGCCAGACCTACGACGGGCTGTTTTCCTCGGACGAGATGCTGGCGGACGCCGGCGGCGACGACCTGCCGGACGTGGCGGTGGGCCGTTTGCCCGCCTGCACCGCGGAGGAATTGGCCGCGATGATCGCCAAGATCAAGGCCTACGAAGCCGATTTCGGCGCCGAATGGCAGAACCAACTGGCCTTTGCGAACGACAAGGCCGACGCGTCCGGCAACTATGCGGCCTCCATCGCGCGCTTCACGAACCTGGTGCAGAATCCGTTTTCCGTTTCCGCCCGCGCCGATCTGGACGTGCAGGCGATCGCGCCGGCGCGCGCGGCGTTCCTGGGGGCGTTCAGCAACGGCGCCGGCGTCGTCCACTACACGGGCCACGGCACGAGCGTCAAATTGAGCGCGCAGGGATTGCTGACGGCGGCGGACGTCGGCGTCATGACCAATGCGCGCACGCCGTTCGCGGCGCTGCTGTGCTGCCTGGCCGGGCATTTCGATGCGCCGGCCGTGAACGGCCTGGCCGAGTTGCTCATGCAACGCGCCGAAGGCGGCGCGGTCGCGGTCTGGGCGTCGTCGGCGCTGGCGCTCAACGCGCCGGCGACGGATTTGGGCGAGGCGTTCTATCGCGCGGCGCTGCAGGAAGGCAAAGGACCCGTGGGGCGCGCCCTGCTGGACGCCCGCCGCTCGCTGCCCGGCGACATCTTTACCCGGAACACCTTCGCGACCTACAATCTGCTGGGCGATCCGGCGCTGCGGATGCTCGGCAACGATCCGGCCCATGCGCCGGACGCCGCGGCGCAGGTGTCGCTGGGCGGCTTGTCCCAGCCCTGCGATTTCACGCCGCGCGTCGCGACGGCCACGACGGCGCCGGCCGGCTTGGCGGTCAAGTTCACCTACGACGGTTCCCCGACGCCGCCGACGCTTCCGGGAAGCTATGCGGTGACCGCCACCGTCGCCACGGCCTATCATGCGGGCTCGGCGACGGGCACGCTGGTCGTCGCCAAGGTCCCGGCCGCGGTGACGTTGGGGAATCTGGCGCAAACCTACGACGGCACGCCGAAGAGCGCGACGGCGAGCACCGATCCCGCCGGACTGGCCGTGCGGTTCACCTACGGCGGCGCCTCCAACCCGCCGACGGCGGTGGGCAACTACTGGGTGGTGGCCACCGTGGACGATCCCACGTGGCAGGGCTCGGCGTCGGGCGTCCTGGCGGTGGCCAAGGCCCCGGCGGAAGTGGCGCTGCGAAACCTTGCGCAAGTCTACGACGGTTCGCCGCGGCTCGCGACGGCGGAGACGGTGCCGGCGGGCTTGCCGGTCATCCTGACCTACAACGGTTCGCCGATCGCGCCGGCGGGGGCGGGCACCTACGTCGTGACGGCCAAGGTGTCTTCTTCCACCTACGTGGGTGCGGCGACGGGCACGCTGGTCGTGGCCAAAGCGCTGGCCACGGTGACGCTGGACGGCTTGACGCAACCGTACGACAGCACGCCGCGGGTGGTCGCGGCCACGACGATTCCGGCGGATTTGTCCCGGGACGTCACCTACGACGGGCTGTTCGCCGCCCCGACGGCGGCGGGTGTCTACGCCGTGGCGGGAACCGTGTGCGATCCCAACTGGCAGGGGACGGCCACCGGCGCGCTGGTCGTCGCCAAGGCCGCGCAGACGGTCGATTTCCCGGCCGTCGCGGACCAGTGGACCACGAACGTCGTGGCGCTTTCGGCGACGGCTTCCAGCGGGTTGCCCGTATCGTTCGCGGTGGTCTCGGGTCCGGCGACGATCGCGGACGGGACCGTCCTCACGTTCCTGGGCTCGGGCGTCGTATCGGTCGCGGCCGCGCAGATCGGGGACGCCAACTGGGCGGCGGCCCCCGAAGTCGTCCGCTCGTTCGCGGTCGCCTATGAAAAACCCATTCCGGAAATCAGCGCCTGGACCCTCCTCGTCCGGGAGGGCGGGGAAGGACGCCTGCACGTGCGTTTGCCCAGCAAGGGGAGCGCCGTGTTCAGCGTCGCGCGCATCGCGGGCAGCACGAATCTGACGATCCGGAGCGGGGCGACCTTGACGTTCAAGACGCAGAACTGGAGCGTGTTCCAGACGGTGACCTTGGCAGCGACGACCGACGCCGATGCGGAGTGCGAGACGGCGACCTTCCGGATCTCGTCGCCTGGCTTTTCGGATCTGCTCGTGACGGCGACCACCCTGGACGGCGATATCGGCCCGAATCTGGCGTTGGCGGCCGGCGGCGCGACGATCGCGGGCGTCCAGGCGGCCAATGCCGCGGCCGCCATCGACGGCGTACACACCTCGGCCACGGCCGTGGCCACCGCGGCGTGGACAAGCGTTCCGTCCGGTTCCCTGACGCTGGACCTGAAAGGCACCTCCGTCCTTTCGCGCGTGCGGATCCTGAATCCGGACTGGACCGTCGCCGCGCAGCGGTATCGCCTCGAGGGATCCCGCGACGGTGCGGAATGGACGCTGCTGGTGGATGCCGGCGCGGAAGATCGCCGCGGCTGGGACGAATGGGCGGTTTCCGGCGTGGCCCGCTACCTGCGGTTCACGGCCTTGTCGAATTCCGCGAGCGCGGCCGTGGGCCTCGCCGAGTGGGAAGTGTACGGCACGCCGTGGGCCAAGGAGCCGGCGACCGTGGTGCTGGACGATCTCGAACAGAACTACGACGGCATGCCCAAGCAGCCCCGGGTGCTGACGATTCCCGGAGATCTGGCCGTGGAATTGACCTACGACGGTTCGCCCGTCGCTCCGGCGGCGGCCGGCACGTATGCCGTCGTCGGCACGATCGTCGACGACGTCTACCAAGGCTCGGCCACGGGCGCGCTGACGATCCTCTCGCCGACGGACCTGTTCGAAGACTGGCTGCAAGACGGCCTTCGCCTGGCGCCGGAAGCTCCCGCCTATGCTCCGGACGAAGACGCGGACGGCGATGGCGCGACCAATTGGGAAGAATTCCTGGCGGACACCGATCCGGGCGATCCCGGCGAGGTTTTCGCGCTACGGGGCGAATTCGTTTCCGCCGCGCAATCCGAGGGTGGAACCGGAGAAATCCGCTTCACGTTCCCGGCCAGTCCCGACCGCTACTACCAGCTCGAAACCTGCACCGATCTGGTCTCCGGCACCCGGGAAGTCGTGGATCTGGGGTGGGGCGTGCCGGGCATGACGGTCACGAACCGTTCGCCGGGCGCGTGGTACGCCACCGTCCGCGTCTTGTTGCAGGCCCCCTGAGTTGGTCCATGCGCGGATCGGGCGTTTCCTTGCGCGGGATCGCCGAATGGCCGTCGAACGGACGGTCTATCCGCCCAGGTTCCGGGGGAAGTAGATCCGGAACGTGGATCCGCTTCCGGGAGCGCTCTGAACCTCGATGAATCCGCCGTTTTGCCGGACGATGCCGTAGACCGTGGCGAGGCCGAGGCCTCTGCCTTGGCCGAAGCCCTGAGTGGTGAAAAACGGCTCGAAGATCTTGCCGAGGGTTTCCGCGTCCATGCCGCGACCGGTGTCGCGGACGGCGAGCACCACGTAGTCGCCGGGGATCCGGCCCGGATGCCGGGAGGCCTCGTTGGCGCCGAGCGCGGCGCAATTGGTTTCAATGGCGATCTGGCCGCCGCCGGGCATGGCTTCGCGCGCGTTGAGGCACAGGTTGACCAGAATCTGGTCGATCTGGGCGGGGTCTATTTTCACCCGGCCAACGTCGCCGCCGGGCCGCCAGGCCAGATCGACGCCGCCGCCGGGCTGGGCGCGCAACGCCGGGAGCAGGCCGGCGATGGTCTCGTTCAGGTCCAGCACTTGGGGGACGGCGGTCTGCCTGCGGGCCACGGCGAGCAGCTGCTGGGTCAAGGCCGCGGAGCGTTCGGCGGCGGTGCGGATTTCGAGCAGGTTTCGGTGCGGCCGTTCGCCGGGCGCAACGCGTTCCAGCGCCAGTTCCACGTGGCCGAGGATGGTCTGGAGCCTGTTGTTGAAATCGTGGGCGACCCCGCCGGCGAGGCGGCCGACCGATTCGATCTTTTGCAGCTGGTGAAGCTGCGCGAGCAGGCGTTCGCGTTCGGCTTCGGCCTGCTTGCGCTCGGTGACGTCCTCGGAGATGCCCAGCAGGTATTCGGGTTCGCCCCGGGCATTCGCGATGGGAACCTTCCGCGTGTGCAGGATGCGGGGCCCCAGCGTTGCGCTTTGCAGGGGCTCTTCGGGGATGTCCACGGCGTGGCCGCCTTGCAGGACCTCGCGGTCTTTTTGCGTGAAAAAGTCGGCCTGCTCATTCGGGAAGAAGTCGTAGTCGTTCTTGCCCGCCAGGGCGGATTGCGGATGCCCGATGAGATGTTCGCCCGCCCGGTTGACGCGTACGAAGCGCAGCTTTTTCGCGTCCTTGAGAAACAGCATGTTCGGGACGTTTTCGACGATGGAGTCCAGGAAAGCGTTGGCTTGCCGCAGGTCCTGCGTCCGGGCCTCGACCCGCCGCTGGAGCGTCCGGGACCAGAGGATCGCGGCCAACAGCAGGACAAGCAAGGGCAGGGTGGCCAGCACCACGATCTGGACCAGTTTCCGGAGGGTGAATCCGGGCGCTTCGTAGGGACTCAGCCATTTGGTTTGGATCTGGCGGAACTCGCCGGACGCCTTGAGCGCGGCCAGGCCTTCGGACAAGGCCGCGATCAACTCCGGGTTGCCGCCGGGAACCGCATAGCAGTATTCGGCGGAAAACACCGGCGGGACCAGGATCTTCAAGTTGGACCACCCGTTTTGTTGGATCCAGTAGCGCGCGGGCACCTTGGCCACGAGCGCGCAGTCGCCTTCTCCGGCGGCCAGCCGGCGCAGGGCCTCTTCCTGGGAAGGCGCAGCCACGAGCTGCGCGTCGGGGCTTTGCGCCGCGGCCAATTCCTCCATGATGTCGCCCGCCATTACCCAAACGGATTTCCCGGCCAGGGCTTTCAGATCGGCCGGCTCCGGCGAGCCTTCCCGCACGACGATCACGTGCTGGACGTGCGTGCTGGGCGGCGAAAAGTCGAACGCCGCATCCCGCTCGGCCGAGTAGAACATGCCTTGCACCGCATCGATTTCCCTGGCTTCCAGACCCTTGCGGACGTCGGCCCAGTCGCCCAGCCGGACGTCGACCGCCCAGCCCAGATGCCGCGCGATGGCGCGCGAGAGATCGACGTTGAATCCGGCCGGCTGTCCGTTCGCGTCCAGGAATTCATAGGGCGGATACTCGCGGTCGCCGCCGACGACGAGGCGGCTCCGGGAGCGGCCTGTCGCCTCGAGATCGGCGAACCACTTGGCGTGGAGCCGCCGGAACGTGCCGTCGGCCATGGCGATGGAGAGGCCTTCGTTCAGCGTCGCCAGCAGGGCACCGTCGCCCTTGCGCACGGCGAAGCAAAAGTGCTGCGGAAAGAGCGGAGAGCCCACGGCCACGAGGTTCGTCAGGCCCGCTTGCCGCATGAGCTGGAACGCGAGGAGCTTCTGGATCGCGACGGCGTCGTGCCGGCCCGCGGCGAGTTCGCGCAGGGCGGTTTCGAACGAGGGCAGCGGGACGATCTCCGCGCCGAACTCGTTCCGGCGCAGGAATTCCTCGGCGTTGTCGCCTTGCAGGACGGCGACCCGCTTGCCCTTCAGATCCGCCGTCGAGCGGATGTCCGCGTTGTCGGCCCGCACCACGAGGGTGCCGTGCATGGTGAGATAGGGGAACGTGAAATCGTAGATTTCCTCGCGTTCGGGCGTGCGGCCCACCAGCGGGAGGGCTTGCAGCCGGCCCTCGGCCAGATCCCGTTTCAATTCCGCCCACGGCGCGGTTTTGAATTCGGCGCCGAGTCCCATGGACCCGAGCGCGGCGCGAAAGAGCTCGACGGAAAAGCCGTCGGCCTGGCCCTCCGCGGCCACGACGCAATAGGGCGGGTAATCCGGTTCGCATCCGGCATGGATGTGAGCCGACGCCGGGGCCGCGCCGAACGCTTCTTGGGCGCTGGCGAGGGCACCTCCCGCTCCCAGCCATAGGAGCGCGCAAGCCAAAAAGACGCCTTCCCGCTTCAATCGCATGAACTCCTTTTGGGACGGCGCCGCCAGCACCGCCACACGGCGAACATTAGGATCGCATGAATCGCCTGTCAAGCGACGCTCCCCCTGGCCGTCGCTTTTTCGGCGCATCCGGCGGAGCGGATGGACGGGGGCGCTGCGGGGCGCGTCTCTTGGACTCAGCCGTTCAAAATCTCGCGGACCTTGGCGGCCAGCTCTTTCAGGGTGAACGGTTTTTGAATGAAATGGACGTCGTCGTCGAGGACGCCGTGATGGGCGATGATGTCGGCGGTATAGCCGGACATGAACAGCCGCCGGATGCCGGGATGGAGAACCGCGAGCTGCTGCGCTAAATCGCGGCCGTTCATTTCGGGCATGACCACGTCGGTGATCAGCAGCTGGATTTCTCCGGTCTGGGCTTTGGCCTGCTGAAGGGCTTCGCCGGGCGTGGTTGCGCTGAGCACGTGGTATCCGAGATTTTTCAACATCTCCCGGCTGATGGCGAGAATCGCGGGTTCGTCTTCGACCAGCAGAACGGTCTCCCGGCCCCCGACGGCCGGGGGCGTGGGCGCCGCCGCGGTCGCCGGCGCGGGCAAATTCCCGTGGCGGGGCAGGTAGATCTTGAAGGTGGAGCCGCCGCCGGGGGCGCTGTCGACGTCGATGAATCCGCCGTTTTGCTTGACGATGCCGTAGACCGTGGGGAGGCCGAGGCCGGTACCTTGGCCAACCTCCTTGGTGGTGAAAAACGGTTCGAAAAGCCGGCCGAGCGTTTCCGGATCCATGCCGCAGCCGTTGTCGCGCACGGCGAGCAGGACGTATTCGCCGGGAGGCTGGCCGGGATGGAGGGAATCGATGGCTTGGGTGAACGTGGCGGGGGCGGTTTCGATGGCGATTTGCCCGTCGCCGGCGATGGCGTCGCGGGCGTTGACGCAGAGGTTGGTCAGGATCTGGTCGAGCTGGGAGGGATCGATCTTGATGGGCCCGACGGCGCGTCCCGGAAGCCAGGCCAGTTCGACGTTTTCGCCGATCAGGCGGCGGAGCATCTGGAGCATGCCGGCGACGGTCTCGTTGAGATCGAGAATCTTGGGGACGACGGTCTGCTTGCGGGCGAAGGCCAGCAATTGCCGGGTGAGGCCGGCCGACCGTTCGGCGGCCCGCTGGATTTCCAGCAGATGGGCATGGAGCGGAGCGTCGGCCGGCAGGCCGTCCAAGGCCATTTCGGCGTGGCCGAGGATGGTCCCGAGCATGTTGTTGAAGTCGTGGGCCACGCCGCCGGCGAGCCGGCCGACCGATTCGATCTTCTGCATCTGGTTCAGTTGGGCCTGCAGCCGGTCGCGCTCGTCTTCCGCCGCGCGTTGCTCGGTGATGTCCTGGAATGCCCCCTGGACCTTGACGATCTTGCCGGCTTCGTCGCGGATGGCTTCGCCGATCGTCCGCACCCAGCGGCGCCGGCCCTGCGCGGTGACGATTTCCATGATCTCGTCGTAGGGAATGCCGCGTTCGGCGCAGTCCCCGAAGACCTTGGCGATCCGGCTGCGCCATTCGGGGGCGTAGAACGAGATTCCTTCTTCGATGGGCGGGGAGTAGCCCGCCGGCATGTCGTGGATAGCGGCGACCTCGTCCGACCAGATCACGCGGTCTTCCGCAAGCTCCACGCTCCAGCCGCCGAGCGCGGCCGTCCGCCCGGCGATGCGCAGCAGGGCGTAGTGGGCCGCCAACGCCTCCTCGGCCCGCTTGCGGTCGGTCACGTCGGTCAAAATGCAGTGGGTTTTCTGGAACGACCCGTCCGGACGATGCGCGATGCGCCCTTCGAAGGCGATGAACCGCCGGCGGCCGTCCCGGTGGAGCATTTGGTACTCGGCATGGACTTTCCCGGCGGCCTTGAACTGCGGGAAGCGTTCACGGAACGCGTCCACGTATTCGGGCGCCAGGAAGTCGCCGAACCACTTGCCGACCACGTCTTTGCCGGCGTAGCCCAGCATGTCCGTCCAGACCTGGTTCACTTCGATGAAGCGGCCTTCCGCGTCGAGGGACTGGTAGCCCAGGGGCGCCTGCTCGAACAGGGATCGGAAGCGCTCCTCGCTGGCCCGCAGCGCGGCTTGCGCCTCCATGCGCCGGGTGACGTCGTCGTAGATCGCGACGATCTCGCCGGACGGCAGCTTGTAGACGTGGTTTTCATACCAGTGGGAGAGGCGCGCGTCGGCATAGTGCGTGGCGGGAACGTGCGCGGGAGTTCCCGTCCGCCAGACGCGGCGGAGCACCTCCAGCAGGCCCATTTCCCGGACGCCGGGGAAAACCTCGGCGACGGGGCGGCCAATCACCTGGTCGCGTTCCAGCCCGGCGAGGTCCAGTCCCGCCGGGTTGATATCCGTGAACGTGAAATCCTCGCCGTCCCGGATCGCTTCGTAGACGGCCACGCCGCTGGCCACGTGGCCGAACAACTCCCGATAGCGGGCTTCGCTTTTCGATTTTTCGCCGTGCAGGTCCAGGATTTCCTCGTGGCGGCGCACGAGTTCCCGCGCGTGGGTCTTGACCTGTTTTTCAGGCCGAAATTCCAGAACAGGAACGCCAGAAGCACGGCGGCGGCGGCCAGACCGGCGGCGCCGAGCCAGGCCGGGAGCCTTGGATGCAATTCTTCGGAAGTCCAGCGCTGGAAGGAGCGGTAGTACGTCGATGCGCGGTCCTGTTTCATCCGCGCCAACTGGCGGTCGATGGCCTGGAGCAGGGCGGGGTTGCCGGTTTGGGGCGCGGCGAAAAAGAGCTTGTTGGGACTGAAGAGGATGCCCGTATCCGCGATCGAGACGTCGCGGTGGCGGGAGGTGGCGTAGAAACGGCTGGCGATCACCACGTCGACCTCGCCGGCGGCCAAAGCGGAAAAAGAGGAGGCGTAGTCGGGATAGGCCCGGATGACCGTTTCCAGATCGAATCCCTCCGCCATCTTTTCGAAGGAGGATTGCTGAATCGACTGGTCGAGCACCGCGACCCGTTTGCCGGCGAGATCCACCAGGGAGCGGAGGCTGCTGCCGCGCCGCGCATGGACTTGCAGCCAACTCGACAACACGGGCTCGGAATGGAACGCGTAGCGGCTGGCGCGTTCGGCGGTGTAGGCCATGTCGGGCATGAGATCGATTTCGCCCTTCTCCAGCCGGTCGAGTCCTTCCGCCCAGGTGCCCGGCACGTACTCGATCCGCCAGTTTTCCGCGCGGGCGATGGCTTCGAGCAGGTCGATGAAGAAGCCTTCCGGGCGGCCTTCCGCGGACCACGACTCTTTCGGCGGGTTTTGGTAGAGCCCCACGCGGACCGGGGTCGGGCCGGGCTCGGCCGGGGCGTTCGCCGCGGCCAGCAGGCCCAGCCCGATTCCGATCCCGATGAACAACCGGTTGCGCACGGCATCCTTTCCGCCGCGGTGCCGACTCTATGCGTCTACTTCGCCGCGTTCTTCCGTCCAACAGCCAGCATAGGGCATTCTCCGGTCCGGAGGGAAGAACAAAGAGCCGCTACGTCGCCCGCCGCTACGTCGCGCCGCCGCCCGCCGGCGGGGAGCCGGTTGCCAACACGTCGCGGATTTTGGCGGCGAGCGCGGCTTTCGTGAACGGCTTGTGGATGAAGTTCACGCCTTCCTCGAGCACGCCGTTGCGGGCGATGACGTCGGCGGTATAGCCCGACATGAACAGGTAGCGGAGCCCGGGGCGCAGATCCTGGAGGGTTCGGGCCAGATCGCGGCCGTTCATCCCGGGCATGACGACGTCGGTCAGCAGCAGGTGGATTTCGCCCGGGTGCTCCTTGACCAGGCGGATGGCTTCGACGGGGCTGCGGGCTGCGCGGACGTCGTAGCCGAGGTCGTCGAGCATCTCGGCGGTCATGGCGAGCACGGAAAGCTCGTCTTCGACCAGCAGGACGGTGGGGCGTCCGGCAGCCGCGGGGGGCCGCGGCTCGGTCGGAGGGAGGGCGTCCGCGGCGCCGGTTTGGCGGGGAAAATAGAGATGGACGGCGGTGCCTTGGCCGGGCTGGCTCGCGACGTCGATATAGCCGCCGTTTTGCTTGACGATGCCGTACACCATGGGCAGGCCGAGCCCCGTCCCTTTGCCGGGCGCTTTCGTCGTGTAGAACGGCTCGAAGGCGTGGGCCAGCGTTTCCGGATCCATGCCGCACCCCGTGTCGCGAACGGCGATTTCGACGTAGTCGCCGGGGACCGCCCCCGGATGGGCCGCGCAGAATTCCGGGTCGAGCGCGGCGTTGGCGGTCGCGACGTCGATCCGGCCGTTGCCCGCGATGGCGTCGCGGGCGTTGAGGCAGAGGTTGACCAGCACCTGGTCGATCTGGGCGGGATCGACCTTGACGGGCCAAAGGGAGGCGGCGGGCCGCCAACCGAGCTCGACGGTTTCCCCGATCAGGCGCCGGATCATCTGGAGGGCGTCGGCGACGGTTTGGTTCAAATCGACGACGCGCGGGACGATGGTCTGGTTGCGGGCAAACGCCTGGAGCTGGCGCACGATGGCGGCGGAGTCCATCGACGCCCGCCGGGCTTCTTCGAGATGGTTCCGGAGCGGCGGCGGCAGGTCGTCCCGGAGCAAGGCCATCTCGACGCTGCCGAGGATGACGGTGAGCATGTTGTTGAAGTCGTGGGCGACGCCGCCGGCGAGGCGGCCGATGGAATCCATTTTCTGGGCTTGCTGGAGCTGGGCGGTTTGGCGCAGTTGTTCGGTGACGTCGCGCTTGACGGCGACGTAGTTGACGATCCGGCCCTGGGCATCGACCACGGGCGAGATGACGGCCTCTTCGGTGTACAACGTGCCGTCCTTGCGCCGATTGACGAGCCGGCCTTTCCACGGCTGGCCGGCGGCCAGCGCCGCCCACATCTGCCGATAAAACGCGGCGTCCTGTTGCCCGCTTTGGAGAATGCGCGGGTTTTGGCCGACGGCTTCCTCGCGGCGATAGCCCGTCACCGCTTCGAACGCGGGGTTGACGTACTGGATGGCGGCCTGCGCATCGGTCACGACGATGGAATCGGCGGATTGCTCGATGGCGGTGGCGAGGCGCTTGAGATCGGCTTCCGCCCGGTCGTGGTCCTCGAGGATGCCGAGCAGGGCTTGCCGGGCCTGGTTGCTTTCCTCCAGCAGCGCGCGCAGCCGCGCTTCCGCGCGCTTGGCGGCCGTGACGTCCACGGCGATGGTGGCGAACCGGTTGCGGCCCAACGGCACCGCCGAGATCTGGAAATGCTTGTCCAGCGGGGCGTAGTGCGTTTCGAAACGGCAAGGAGTTCCGGAGACGGCGACTTGCGCATATTCGGCCAGATAGGGCGGCGGCACGGCGCGATAGACCTCGGAAGCCAGCTTGCCGACGGCTTCCGCGCGAGCCAGTCCGGTCAAATGCAGAAACGCCTCGTTGACGTCCGCCAGGCGGTAATCCCGGGGCTGGCCATCGGCATCGAAAACCACTTCGTGCAAGGCGACGATCTCGTCCATGGCGGCGAACAGGGCGCGCAGCTTCAGGTCGTTTTCCCGCAGGGCTTCTTCGGCGCGCTTGCGCGCCGTGACGTCCACGTCGTTGCCGCGATACCCGCGGAGGGCGCCGTCGGCGGCCACCAGCGGCAATCCCGACGTCGTCACCCACACGATCGGACCGAGCTTGGTTTGGACGGCGTTTTCGAAATCCACGAACGGCTCGCGGCGGGCGAACGCGGCCAGCGTGGCTTGACGGAAGGCCTCGCGGCCGGGTTCGGGATGCAGGTCGTAGAAATGCATGTTTCCGACCAATTCCCCGGGCCGGTAGCCATAGACGGTTTCCGCGACGGGGCTGACGTAGGTGTAGCGCCCTTGGGCATCGATTTCCCAAGCGACGGTGCGGCTTTGTTCGGCAAGCTCCAGCAGCCGTCGTTCGCTGGCTTCCAATTCCATCTGCCGGGACCGCAGGTGCCGGCGGCTGGCGGAGAGTTCGGCAACCAGCACCGCCAGCAGGAGGGCGAAGGAAGCGAACCCGGCGGGCACGGCCGCCTTGGCCGCGACGATCCATTTCCAGCGGCGGGCATCGACGTCGAGACCCACCAAAACGGGCCGGTCTTCGTCGGGCGAGGCGATCGCGGCCAAGGCGCTGACCCACGTGCCCCGGGGATCCGTATGCGGACCCTCGCCGACGGGTTCGCCGCCGGCCAGCACGGAGAGCAGTTCTTCCGTGAGATTGGTGTAGACCTGTCCGGGCGGAGAGCAGTCGGGCGAGTCGTCGGGTTCGTTGTCCACGAGAAACACGACGGCGCCGTCGGCCCGGCGGGCCATGAGGTAGGCGAAGCGGCAATCCGGCAGAGCTTGGCGGACCTCGGCGAGGCGCGCCTTGAAGTGCAGATAGGGCGGGGTGCCGAAATCCGCCGGCGTGCCGGTCAGGGCCGCGATTTGGACGTGGCAGATCGAGGCGGCGACCATGCGGGCTTGCTGGATCAGTTCGGTGCGGAGTTGGCGGTCGGCGCGCAGGCCGGCGGCCCCGGACGCGCCCAGCACCAGCGCCGCGCAAGCGCCCCAGCGCACCGCCCGGAATGATCGCCGGGCGTTCATGGCGCGGGGGACTCCGCGCGGGGATAGGGCGGCGCTTCGCCCAGCCGCCGCGCGAGGGCGTCGACCTCGCGCTTGAGTTCCGCGATCCGGCCTTCGCGGCCGAGCGTGGCCGCGTACCAGCGCCGCAGCTCGTCGAGCTGCCGCGCCATTTCTTCTTCGGCCTTGTTCCGCTCGGACACGTCGCGCACGCTGACGATGACGCCCTTGACGGCCGGTTCGGACAGGAAACTTTGGCCGACGACTTCCACCGGGATCCAGCCTCTTGTCTTGTGGACGTGGCGGCACTCGATGCGGTGGGTTTTTTCCGGTTGGGCCACGGTGGTCTGGAAGGCTTGCAGCGTTTGCGCCAGGTCGTCGGGATGGATGACGTCGCGGAAGCTTTTGCCGGTCAGCTCCTCGGGGCGGAAGCCGCTGAAGGGTTCTTCGGCGGGGCTGACGTACTTGAACGCGCCGGCGGCGTCGATCACGGCGATGACGTCGGAGGAGTTCTTGACAAGCAGGTGGAACCGCTCTTCGCTTTCCCGGCGGGCCTCTTCGGCTTGTTTCAGGCGGGTAACGTCGAGCAGGACGCCGTTCCAGAGAATGGCGCCGGTGGCGAGCTTGCGCGGATTGGCGGAAGCGCGCAGCCATTTGGTGCGCCCGTCCGGAACGGCGATGCGGAATTCCAGGCTCCAGCGCTCGAGCTTCTGGGCGGCCGTGGCGAGGGAATGTTCGAACAGCGCCCGGTCGCCGACGTGCATGCGGTCGAACAGCAGCCCGGTGAAATCCATTTCCGCGACGGAGCGCTCGAACAGCGCTTCGCAGCCGGAACTCATGTAGGGCACTTCGAGCGCGCCGGTCCGGCCGGTCTGGAGCTGGTAGATCGCGCCGGGGATGTTCGCGGCGATGTCCTGGAGGCGTTCCAGGTTGATCCGCAGTTTTTCCTCGGCCTGCTTGTGCCCGGTGACGTCGCGGTCGATGCCGACAAAGCCGGCGGGCTGCCCCTGGTCGTCCGTGAAAACCGAAATGTGCGTTTCGGTCCAGAAGGTCTGGCCGTTGCGGCGCTTCTGGAGATGTTGGCCCTCCCAATAGCCGCGGGCGAGCAGTTCGCGGCGGAACGCCGCTTCGTCGGGCGGATCGATCGCGCCGGCGAAATTCCGGTACGGCTTGCAGAGGACCTCGGCGGCTTTGTAGCCGTACATCCGTTCCGCGCCCGGTCCCCAGTACAGAATCCGGCCCTCGAGATCGGAAGCGACGACCGACTCCCGCACGCAGGCGAGCAACTGAGCATGCAGGCGCACGGGTTCGTCGGCGCTTTCCAGCGTCGGAGGCGCCGGCGGTTCCGGCGCGGCATGTTGGGCTGATGCGGTCGAGTCCATAGCGAAATCCGCGGACGAAAAGCCGGAAGTCGTCCCGCCACCCGTCCGTTTGTTAAAAACAGATTAATTCGGCCGTCCGTCCGGGTCAACAGCCGATATCGACAAATTTTGCCGCGTGACGGCCGTCGGCTAGGGCGCGGATTTGAGCAAATCCATGAACGTGGCCTCGGCCCGTTCGATTTCATCGCGCATGGACTCGAAGAGGGCGTTGTTTTCCTCCGACGGTTCGGGGTCGGTGGCGATCCAGTCGGCCAGCTTTTGGCGGGCCAGGTCCCGGTCGGCCTTGGCCTCGTCGAGGGCGGTCTTCTGCTCGTCGGTCAGATTTTCCTTCAAGGCGGCAATGGCCTTGTCGGAGGCGCGCAGGATATCCTCCAGGGCGGCGATGAAGCGTTCCGGATTCACGTCGCGCGAAGCCCCGGTCTGGCCCAGGCGCGTCTGGCCGTCGGCGTCGAGCAGGATGAAGGTCGGGAAACCGCCGACTTCGAACTCCCGCAGCAATTGCTGGTTGCGCGCGGCGAAGGTTTCCGGAACCAGGGTTTTGTCCTGGGGGAAGTCCAGCCAAACCAAGATGAACTTCTCCTTGGCATAGGTCTTCCAGGCTTCCTGCGAAAAGACCTGCTTGTCCATCAGGCGGCACCAGCCGCACCAGTCGCTGCCGGTGAAGTTGAGCAGCAGCGGCAGGCCGGTTTCCGCGGCCAGCGCCTTGGCGGCCTCGAAATCCATCGTCCACTCGCCGGGCGCGGCACCGGCGATGGCGGCCTTGTACGCGGGCGCCGGCGGGGCGGCCGGGGGTTCCGCCGGAGCTTCCGCGGCGGCGGGCGCCGCGGCCGGCGGGGGCGTTTCGCGGCCGAGCAGGAAGAACGCGGCCAGCACGGCCACGAGGACGACGGCGACGGCCCAGACGACGATTTGAACGAACTTCATGCAAACCTCCTCGAAGCGGGGTGATCGATGCGGAGAAACTACCCCCTTGGCCGGCCGGCGGCAAACGGAAAAAGGCCGCGGGTTGCGCCGTTCCTTTTATTCTGGACAAATCCATGAGCCCTGTGGCTCAATGCGCCGCTTTGTCCATCGGAAGCATCATGCAAACACGCCAAGCCACCATCGCCAACGCCCAGGGGATCCACTGCCGTCCGTCGGCCTTGATCGTCAAGGAGTTCATGGGCTATCCCGGCACGATCCGGATCACGAACGGCAACGGCTCGTGCGACGTCAGCTCGGTGATGCAGCTGCTGTCGCTGGAAATGCACCAGGGCAGCCCGGTGAAGATCGAAGTCGCCGGCGAAAACGAAGTCGCCGTGGCCGACCGGCTCGTCGAGCTCTTCCAGACCCACTTCGATTTCCCGCCGCTTTGAGGCGGGGGCGGAACCGCGAGAGAGCGGGGCGGCCGCGCGGTCGCCTTTGTCATTTCTCGAACGCGAACCGATATTTCTTCAGCCCGAGCTCGTCGCGCATGGCGACCATTTCCTTTTGGGTCTCGTGGTTGACGGGGACGCCCTTCTTCTTGCGCTCGAGCCAGGTCAGGTATTCCTTTTCGCCGGCGGTATAGATGCGCGGCTGGCCGGGGGCTTTCCGCGAGGCGCGGAGCTGGCGGAGGATGGAGCCCGCGATTTTCTTGAAAACGGGCAGCGGCGCGAAATGGGCGACGTCGATGGCGATGAAAAAGTGGCCGAGGGGATAGGGGATTTTCCGGCCCTGCTTGTCCGTGCCGTTGAGCAGCTTGAGATAGGCGCCCTGCTGGAGGGCGGCGGAGAGGATTTCGACGACGGTGGCGTAGCCGTAGCCCTTGTAGCCGGCGAGGTCTTCGCCCGCGCCGCCCAGCGGCAGGAGCGCCGCGGTGCCGGCGACCAGGTCGGCCAGCACGGCGTGCGGAGCGGTCTTGGAGGTGCCGTCGGGCGCGATGACCCAGCCCTTGGGCATTTCCTTGTTCAGCTTGGCGTAGATCTCGACCTTCCCGCGCTGCACGATCGAGGTGGCGCAATCGAGCAGGAACGGGAATTTCTCGTCGGTGGGCAGCGCGAAGGTCAGCGGATTGGTGCCCAGCATGTTTTCCACGCCGAAGGTGGGCGCGATGGACGGCCGGGCGTTGGTGCCGCAGATGCCGATCAGGCCGGCCTTGACCGCCATGAGGGGATAGTAGCCCGCGATGCCGAAGTGGGTGGAATTGCGCACCGCGACCATGCCGAGACCGTGCTTCTTCGCCTTGCGGATGGCCAGCGTCATGGCCCGGTGCGCGACGACGTGGCCCATGCCGTTGCCGCCGTCGAGCACGGCGGTGCCGGCGGAATCCTTGACGACGCGGATGCGGGTCTTGGCGAGCTGGATGCCTTGCCGGATCCGGTCGTAGTAGATGGGTTTGAGCCGCGAAATCCCATGGGAGTCGAACCCGAGCTGGTCGGCCGTGATCAGGACGTTGGCGCAGAGAACGGCGTCGGCCTTGGGCGCGCCCAAGCCGACGAAGACGTCGCGCATGAAGCGCTCCATGAAGGGAAAGGGAATCCACGCCGCGCCTTTTTCGATGTCCATGATCGCGTCTCCTTGACTGGGATTGGAGTATGGGCCGACGGCGCGCGGCAGGTCAAGGAGGCCGTTGGAAGGAAAATTTTGCGCAAAAGGCGTTTGCCCGCCCGCGTAGGATTTGCCAGCATGGGGTCGCGAGGCCGTTTCGCAACGGAGGGCACGACGCCGTCCGGGGCGGTTTCCGGCAACCGGGAGAAATCGAGAATGAACAAGCGGAACGCGGCGATTGGGGGCTGGATCGTGGCGCTGGTGGCGGCCTGCGGGTTGCTGGCGGGTTGCGGCGGCGGCGGCAGCGGGGACGACGATGGCGGCGGCGGCGGTGCGTTCCAGGGCACGTACGCCGGCACGTTCACCGGCACGGATGCCGGCACGTGGCGGCTGGTCGTCGCGGGCGACGGGGCGGTCGCCGGCACGGCCCATTCGACCGCGGAAGATCTGGACTACGTCGTCAGCGGCGAAGTGGACGCGGACGGCCGGTTGTCCGCCGGCCTGTACGACGGCGGCTTGTATCGCGGAACCTACTCCGGCACGATCGCCGCCGGCGGGGCGGTGACCGGCACCTGGAGCAACGACGACGGCAGCGACCGCGGCACGTTCGCGGGCCAGAAACAGTAAATCCCGCGGCCGCCGACGTCAGGCCGGCAGCGGTCCGCACCAGACGCCGGTCCACTCGGGGACGATCGCGGTACCATTCGCCCGCACGGCTTCCTCCATGGCTTTGCCGAAGAAGAATCCCAGCACTTCGGTGGCTTCGGCGGGGGAGGCGAACCGGTAGTCGGTGGAAATTGCGGCCTGCCGCAAGCCGTAGCGGGATTGGAGGATCTGGTAGAACTCCGCCAGGCGCGGGTGGGGCGCCGCGGGGCTCAAGGCGTTCGTGCCGAGGGTTTCGATCAAGACGACGAAGCCGCCGGGGACGAGATTTTTCCGGACTTGGGTGAAAAGGGCGTCGGCGATCGGTTCGATGGGCCCGGGGCCATCCACGACGGCATGTCCCCAGCTCCAGCCTTCGATGAAGACGTCCGCCTTTTCGGCCAGAACCGGCAGAGCGAAATTGTCGGCGACGCGCAGCTCGAGCTTGTCCGCGCAGCGCGCGAGGCGTCCGCGGGCGGCTTCGAGCATGTGGGCCTCGCGGTCGCAACCGAAAACCCGGCGGGCGGAGTCGATGAACAGCTCCGTGACGCGGCCGGTGCCGAGGCCGCCCTCGAGGACGGTCTTGCCGCGCCAGTCGACGATGGAACGGAGGAATTCCGGCAGGTGGCGTTCGTGGTCCTCGGCGTGGACGAGCCGGTCGTATTCGCCGCGGTGGCCCCGGTAGACGTCGTACATCGAAGGCATGGCGCGCATTGTCCGCAAAACGAGGCGGAATGCAAGCGGCCCGGCGGGTCCCCTGCGCGGGGCCCGCCGCCGCCGGCCATCCAATCCGGGTATTGTTTTATAAAACAATACCCGGCGGTATTCGGGGTTGAACGGGGGCGGGGAGAGGGACTAGAGTGACCGTTCTATGAACAAGGTGGAAAAACCCGAAAACCGCGTCTGGAACCCGGCGTGCGAATGCATGCCCCGGAATGCCCTGGAAGCCTTGCAGTTGGAGCGGCTGCAGCGGGTCGTGCAGACGGCGTGGGACAAGGTGCCGTACTACCGGGCGAAGATGGAGTCGGCCGGTGTCGCGCCGCCGGACGTCCGGTCGCTGGCGGACGCGGCGAAGCTGCCGTTCACGACGAAGGACGATTTGCGGGGCTGTTTCCCCTACAAAGCGTTCGCCGTGCCGATGGAGGACGTCGTGCGCATCCACGCCTCGTCGGGCACGACGGGCCAGGCCACGGTCGTAGGCTACACGAAGCAAGACCTCGCGACGTGGTCGGAACTCATGGCGCGCTTGCAGACGGCGGCGGGGGTGACGAAAAGCGATGTCGTGCAAATCGCCTTCGGCTACGGCTTTTTCACGGGCGGGCTGGGGCATCACTACGGGGTGGAGACGCTGGGCGCGGCGGTGCTGCCGGTGTCGTCGGGCAAGAGCGAGCGGCAAATCCAGATCATGAAGGACTACGGCACGACGGTGCTGATCTGCACGCCGTCCTACGGAATGTATCTGGCCGAGTTGATCGGCAAGCTCGGCGTGCGTCCGGACCTGAAGCTGCGGCTGGGGCTGTTCGGCGGCGAGGCCTGGACGGACGCCATGCGCCAGGCGCTGCAAAAGGGCCTGGGCGTGTTCGCGACGGACAACTACGGCCTGAGCGAAGTGATGGGGCCCGGCGTGTCGTGCGAATGCGTCGAGCAGACCGGCATGCACCTCGCCGAAGACCACTTCCTGCCCGAACTGATCGATCCGGTCACGGGCGATCCGGCCGCGGACCCGGCCAAGGCCGGCGGCGAACTGGTGATCACGACCCTGACCAAGGAAGCGATCCCGGTCATCCGCTACCGGACGCGCGACCTCTGCACCTTCCTGCCGGACGAATGCCCCTGCGGGCGGACCGGGCGGCGGATGAGCAAGGTGTCGGCGCGCAGCGACGACATGCTCATCATCCGCGGCGTGAACGTCTATCCGCAGCAGATCGAGGAAGCGCTGTTGTCGATCGAGGGCGTCGCCCCGCACTACCAGATCGAAGTGAGCCGCGCGGGCGCGCTGGACGAGCTGGAAGTGCGGGTGGAGATCACGGAAGGGATCTTCTTCGACGAGATGCAGAAGCAGCAGGCGATGAAGGAAAAGATCGAGCGCAAGCTGGAGACTTCGCTGGCGGTGCACGCGAAGGTGCGCCTGGTGGAACCCGGCAGCACGCCGCGTTCCGAAGGCAAGGCGGTGCGGGTGATCGACCGCCGGAAAAAAGGCTGACGGAAGCCGGCGTGGGCGCGCAATGGGCGATGCCGGCAGCTTGGCGGGGAAGACGGCGCTGGTGACGGGCGGCTCGCGCCGCCTCGGCGCGGCGATCTGCCGCGCGCTGGCGGCGCGGGGCGCGGCCGTGGCGGTGCACTACCGCCGTTCGGAAGCCGAAGCCATCGCCCTGAACCGCGCCCTGAAGCACGGCGTGTTTTCCGTCCGCGGCGATCTGGCGAATCCGCAGGAGCGCGAATGGGTGTTCCGCGAGGCGGCGGAATGGCTGGGACGGGTGGACGTCTTGGTCAACAACGCGGCCCTTTTTGCCCGCGACGAGACGATCGACGCGGCGACGTTGCGCGCCGTGAACGTCGAGGCCCCGCTGGATCTGGCGCGGCGGGTGGCGGCGCAGGCGGGCGGCGGCTGCGTGATCCAGATGCTGGATGCGCGCATCGCCCGGCCGGCGGCGGGGCCGTTCCGGGAATACGCGGCGACGAAAATCGAACTGGCGGAATCGGTGGCGAAACTGGCGCGCGAGTGGGCGCCGAACATGCGCGTGAACGGCGTGGCGCCGGGCCCGGTGCTGGCGCCCGAAGACGTGCGCGAAGCGGCCGGCGCCCTGCCGCTGGGCCGGCGGCCGACGCCGGACGACGTCGCGAACGCGGTGGCGTTTTTGGCGGAAAACGAATCTGTGACGGGCCAAATCCTGTTCGTGGATGGCGGGCGGCATCTGCTGGACGGCAGCAACCCATGAAATCCATAACGCCTGCGGTTTACGTTTCGGAGCCGATCCACGGTCGGATTTTCACCGTGCGGGGACAGAAGGTCATCTTGGATTCAGATCTGGCCGCGCTGTACGGCGTGGCCACCCGAGTTCTGAATCAGGCGATAAAGCGGAATATGGACAGGTTTCCTTTGGATTTCATGTTTCAACTTACGCTGCAAGAGGTTAATGACTTGAAGTCACAATTTGTGACTTCAAGTATGGGGTATATGCGGTCACAAATCGTGACCGCATCGGCGCATGGCGGACGGAGAAAGCGTCCCTTCGTGTTCACCGAACACGGGGCGATCATGGCGGCGACGGTGCTCAACAGTCCGCGGGCAGTCCAAATGAGCGTGTTCGTCGTGCGGGCGTTCGTCGCCATGCGGGAAGCCTTGTCGGACACGGCGGCGCTGGCCCGCAAGCTCGCCGCGCTGGAGCGCGAGGTGAAGGCGCGGCTGGACGGCCACGACGCGGCGATCGTGGACGTCCTGCGCCGCTTCATGGAGATCCTCGATCCGCCGCCGTTGCCCGAACCGCCGCCGAAACCGCCCATCGGCTTCGGCGTGAAGGCAAAATGCGCCCGCTACGGAACGAAAAAGAAGCGTGCCTGAACCCTGAACCCTGAACCCTGAATCTTGAACCCTTTCTCCCTCATCCATGCCTAAAAACAACATTCCGATCGACACCACCGGTCTTCCGCAACTGGACGCGGCGCTGACGGGGATCCTGGCGGGCGACAACGTCGTCTGGAACGTGGACGACGTCGAGCAGTACCGCAAGATCGCCTGGCCGTACGCGGAAGCGGCGAAGCGCGATGGCCGCAAGCTGGTGTATTTCCGCTTCGCGCGGCACGAGCGGCTGGTGCCGGAGGGGTTCTGCGAGGAGTGCCGGCTGG
The DNA here is from genome assembly GCA_002347655.1 of Verrucomicrobia bacterium UBA2281. GTDB lineage: Bacteria > Verrucomicrobiota > Kiritimatiellia > CAIQIC01 > Lenti-01 > Lenti-01. The sequence continues at coordinate 91,228 of DDWR01000021.1, forward strand.
ACGCCGCGGCCGGTTTCGAGGTGTTTCTGCACAAGATCCACGAGGTCGTCGGCGCGCACGGCCTCGGGGCCTACTACCTGTTCGACTGCTTGTCGGACCTGGCGACGAACTGGTGTTCGGACGCGATGCTGGGCAACTTCTTCCTGCTGACCTGCCCGTACCTCTACCGGCTGGAGACGGTCGCCTATTTCGGCCTGCTGCGCGGCCGGCATTCGCGCCACGCGGTGGATCCGGTGCGCAGCACGACGCAGCTGTTCCTGGAAGTCTACGGCCACGGCGGCAAGCTGTTCGTGTTGCCGATCAAGACGCAGTTCCGGCATTCGCCGACGATCCACCTGATGCTGGAGTGGGACGGCGCGGAATCCTTCGCCCGGGTGCGGTCGAGCGCGCTGCTCACGCAGGTGATGGGGCGGGTGCAGCCGAATTCGGCGCACATCGAGACTTTCGGCGACGACGTCGTGCGGCGCGCGGAGGAATGCCTGCGCGAAGGGAACGGCGCGAGCCCCGCGGGGCAGGCGCTCAAGGACCAGCTCGTGGGCATGATGATCACGCGCGACGAATCGATCCTGCCGCTGGTGGACAAGTATCTCACGCTGGAAGACGTGCTGGAGGTGCGCTGGCGCATGTTCGGCACGGGGCTGATCGGCGGCAAGGCGGTCGGCATGCTCGTGGCGCGCCAGATCGCGGAGCGCGAGAGCCCCGAGCTCGGCGCGAAGCTGGAGGCGCACGATTCGTTCTACATCGGCTCCGACGTCTTCTACAGCTTCCTGGTCCGCAACGGCCTCTGGGAGATCCGCGAGAAGCAGCACTCGCCCGACACGTTCCTCGACGGCGTGGAGGAGGCGCAGGAGCGCATCCTGAGCGGGAAGTTCTCGGCCTACGAGATCTCGCTGTTCGAGAAGATGCTGGACTATTTCGGGCAGTATCCGGTGATCGTGCGTTCCAGCTCGCTGCTGGAAGACGCCTACGGCAATTCGTTCGCGGGCAAGTACGACAGCGTGTTCTGCGCGAACCAGGGGCCGCTGGAAGAGCGCCTGCGGGCGTTTCTCGACGCGATCCGCGCGGTCTACGCCAGCAGCATGAGCCGCGAGGCGCTGTCCTACCGCGAGCGCCACGGCTTGCTCAAGCGCGACGAGCAGATGGCGCTGCTGGTCATGCGCGTCACGGGCGAGCTGCAAGGCAGCGCGTTCTATCCGCACCTCGCCGGCGTGGGCTTTTCCTACAATCCGTTCGTGTGGGGGCCGGAAATCGACCCCAAGGCCGGCGTGCTGCGCCTCGTCTACGGCCTCGGCACGCGCGCGGTGGACCGCGTGGACGACGACTACACGCGCGTGGTGGCGCTCAACGCCCCCCTGCGGCGGCCCGAGGGCAGCCTCGACGAAATCGTCCGCCACACGCAGCGCCGGGTGGATTTCGTGGATCTCGCGGGCGGCCACCTCGCCGCCGGCGAATTTTCCGAGCTGATTTCGCTCGCGCAGGGCGTGCCCGTGGATCTCTTCACCACCGAAACGCCCGAGGGCGGCCGCTTCCTGACCTTCGACGGCTTGCTGACGCGCACGGCCTTCGTGGCGGATTTCCGGAAGCTGCTGGGGACGCTGGAAGGCACGTACGGCAAGCCGGTGGACATCGAGTTCGCGGTGAATTTCCTGCCGGACGGCCAGAACTATTCGATCAACCTGCTGCAATGCCGGCCGTTGCAGGTGCAGGGCACGCACAATCCCGAAGTGCCGGCGGTGGAGTGCCCGCTGGAAGGCGAGCTGCTGGTGGGCCGCGGCGCGGTGGTGGGGCACAGCCGCGTGGAGCGGCTCGACTGGCTGCTGCTGGTGGTGCCGGAAGTCTACGGCCCGCTGCCCGAACGCGACCGGCATGCGGTCGCGCGCGCCGTGGGCGCGGTGAACCGCGCGCTGGCCGGGGTGGAGGTCGGCGCGCTGGCGGTGGGGCCGGGCCGCTGGGGCACGCACATGGCGTCGCTCGGCGTCCCCGTGCGCTTTTCCGAAATCAGCCGCATGACGGCGATCTGCGAGCTGATGATGATGCACGAATTCCTGACGCCGGACGTCTCGCTGGGCACGCATTTCTTCGGCGAGCTGGTGGAGATGAACATCCTGTATTTCGCGCTGTTCCCGGGCCGGGAGGGGAACCGGCTGAACCTGGATGCGGTGATGAAGGCGCCGAACCGGCTGGCGGAGCTCGCGCCGGAAGCCGCGGCGCTGGGCGACGCGCTGCGCGTGGTGCGCGCGGACGACCTGAACCTCGACGGCGTGTGGCTGGTGGCCGACGGGGTCGAACGGACGGTCAACGTCAGCCTCTGCCCGCCGATGCTGCGCGGCTCCGTCGGCGTGTAGCGCGGCGCGAAAGTTTTTACGTCGCACGTAAAACGCGCGCAAAGTTTTTACGTTCCACGTAAAATCGGGAAAAACTTTTTACGTTCCACGTAAAAACCGTTCCGGGGCGGGGGGCTCAGAGCTGGGCGCGCAGGAGGGCGGCGCAGGCGGGCATGTCGGGCACGCGGTGCGTGGCGGCGGTGGGGGCGGAGCCGTCGTCCACCAACACCGTGACGGCCACGCCGGCGTTCTGGCCGGTCTGCACGTCGCTTTCGCGGTCGCCGATCATCCAGGATTTGGCGAGGTCGAGGTGGTGGCGCGCGGCGGCGGTGCGCAGCATGCCGGGGTTGGGCTTGCGGTCGGGATGGGCGTCGTCGGCGGCGGTGCAGATCAGGACGTCCAGCAGCGCGAGGCCTTCCGCCGCGAGGTCGGCGCGCAGCTGGGCGTGCATGGCTTCGAGTTGCGCGGGGGGGGTGAGGCCGCGTTCGATGCCGCGCTGGTTGGTGACGACGACGGCGGGGTAGCCTTTTTCGGCGGCGGCGCGGACGCAATCGGCGAAGCCGGGCAGGACGTGGAAATCGTCGAGGTGGTTGACGTAGCCCGGGCCGGGGCTTTGGTTGACCACGCCGTCGCGGTCGAAGAACACGCAGGGGCGGAGGGCGGCGGCCATGGACTCAATATCCCGTTCCGCGGAAAATGGCGCCGACGGTCTTGAACAGGATCTCGAAATCGAGGGCGAGCGACCAGGTGTCGATGTATTTCAGGTCGAGGCGCATCCATTCCTCGAAGGGCAGGTTGTTGCGCGCGCCGATCTGCCAGAGGCAGGTGCAGCCGGAGCGCATGGAGAGGCGGCGGCGCTGCCAGTTTTCGTATTTCTCGACTTCGGCGGGAATGGGGGGCCGGGGGCCGACGAGGGACATGTCGCCCTTGAGGACGTTCCAGAGCTGGGGCAGCTCGTCGAGGGAGTAGCGGCGGAGCCAGCGGCCGACGGGGGTGATGCGCGGGTCGTCCTTCATCTTGAAGACGGGGCCGGAGACCTCGTTGCGGTCTTCGAGCTCGTCGCGGATCTGCTCGGCGTTGGCGACCATGGTGCGGAACTTGACCATGTCGAAGGTGCGTCCGCGCAAGGTGCTGCGGCGCTGGACGAAGAAGGCGGGGCCGGGCGACGTGGCGCGGATGGCGATCCAAATGCCCAACAGCACGGGCGAGAGGAGGGCGAGCGCCAGGCCGGACAGGACGACGTCGAGCACGCGCTTGAACATCAGGGCCCAGGAAGATTTGGACGTGGTGCTGAACAGGATCATGGGTTCGCCGGCCAGTTCGTCGAGGGTGGCCTCGGCGAGTTGGGTGCGCAGGAATTCGGGCAGCAGCCAGGCTTCGATGCCTTCGATTTCGCATTGCCGGAGCCATTGGCCGATCTGGGAGGTGGAAATGCCGTCGGGGATCATCAGCACGGCGTCCACGACGGTGGAATGCAGGATGGAAGAGAAGTCGTCGAGGGTTCCGGGCGCGGCCAGGCCTGCGGGGGCGGGGACGCCGGCGGGGGGCAGGAAGCCGACGATCTCGAAGAAACGGGCGCGGTCGGGATGGCAGAGCCACTCGCGGATCGATTCGGCGCGGGAAGGATCGCCGACGAGGAGCAGGCGCCGGCGCGCTTCCAGGCGCAGCAGGAAAGGCTGCAGATAGATGGCGCGCAAGGAGACGGCCAGGATGGAATAGGCGCAGTGGATGCCGAGGATCGTGCGGGGCACCATGTGCAGTTTGAGCACGTAGAGCAGGCCCAGCAGGACCGCGAAGCTCAGCAGCCCCGCGCGCGCGATCTGCCGGATCGCGCGTCCCGGCGCCAGCCCCAGGAACTGGCGGTAGACGCCGGAGAAGTCCAGCACGAAACCCCAGACGGGCACGACCAGCACGTAGAGCCAGGAGTTGGACCAGAACATGTCGAACGTGGCGAAGGTGCCCGGAAACAGCCAGGCCAGAAGCTTGTGCGTGACCAGCGCCGCCAGCAGGGTGGCGCAAACCAGGACGGCATCCAGAAATGCCGCCAGTTCGGATTGGAATCGGAAGCTTTTTCGCAACATGGCTTATGCGGGGGAGAACGATAGCACAGCGCCGCCGATCGGCCAGCCTTAAAAGCGCTTGAGGTCCTCGCGCAGGAAGGCGAGCACGTCCTTGAACCGCTGGAGGTTCTGGGGATCCACGCGCGCCAGCGTTTCGTGGGCGTCGTACATCAGGGCGGCCAGTTCGTGGTTGTCGGTCGGTTCCGCTTCCACCGGCCGCAGGCTTTTCACGAGGAGGGAAAGATCGCCCAGGCCCGGCGGAAGTTCGGCGGCGGCATAGGTCTTGAGGACGCGGTTCAGGCCCAGGCCTTTGAGCAGCCCCGCGGCATGCGGGGACAGGTTGATCAACGTCAGCCGGACGTCGTCTTTGCGGAGGGCGAACGCCAAACCGGCGATGGCGCCCATGAACGTGCTGTCCATGGAACGGCAGCCGGCCAGATCGACCACGACCAGCGCGCTGCCGGCCAGGCGGGCGGCCTGCACGGCCTGCTTGAACGCGGCCGCCAGCTTGAAGGTCGCCGCGCCGTCCACGGCGACGAGCGTGCAGTTGTCCGCCGTCGCGGCCAGGATCTGGTTGGGGCTGGTGGGGGCGGCGGCGTTCATGGGGGTCGTTCAGCCGTCCCAATTGGGCGAGGCCGCCGTGGCCAGCGCGTTCCCGCGCCAGATCACGCGCAAGCGCCATTTCGCGACGCGGCCCGCCCGGCGGATTTCGGCGGCGGGGATTTCGATGGTCGTGCGGACGTGGCCTTCGGATTTGCCGGCGGTGCGCCGGACGTGGTTCTTGACGACGGGGCTGCGCTCCTGGACCGTTTCAAGCAGCAGGACCGCCCCGGGCGGGATCCCGGGCGGCACGGCGTACCAGCGGACGTCGAACCGTTCCCGGCCGCCGCCTTCGGCTTCGGGGTCCCGGAACGCCCGGACGCCGGCGCCGGGCACGCCGCCGGCGGATTGCTGGAGAAAGACGCGGTCCACGCCGACGATCTGGGCGCGGGCGACGTAGGCGGCCGGCTCGGCGGCGGCGGGTTCCGGCCCGAAAACGGCGGCCGCGGCCAGCGCGCATCCGATCCACCCCGCGCGCCGCACTCTGTCGGTAACGATCACCATCCTCGAAAACCTATCACGCGCCGCGCGGCAACGTCAACGCGGGCGCGGCTGGAAGGTGGATTCCCGGGCGAGCTGTTCGAACAGCGCCCGTTCCTTGGCCGTGGGCGGGTGGGGCACCACGATCCGGAGGTTGGCGAACACGTCGCCGCGCGAGCCGTGCTTGTCGGGCAGGCCCTTGCCGGCCAGGCGCAGGCGGGTGCCGCCCTGGCTGCCGGACGGAATGGTCAAGGTGGCGGCGCCGTCGGGCGTGGGAATGCGGACTTTGGCGCCGAGCACGGCTTCCCAGGGCGCCAGGGGCACGCTCACGTCGAGATCGCAGCCGTGGAGTGCGTAGACCGGATGCGGCGCCACGCGCAGGTTCAAATAGAGGTTGCCGCCACCGGCACCTTGTCCGGACAGGCGGATGCGCGTGCCGTCGGCGGCGCCCGGCGGAATGCGCACGTGGAACGTCTTGGGCCGGTGGGCGACCGTGCCGTCCGGCTGGACGACCGGCACCTGGAGCGCCACGGTCTTGGGCTCGCGGCTGTACAGTTCCTCGATGGACAGCGTCAGGTTGGCCTCGAAGTCCTGTCCGCGCGGCGTGAAGGCTTCCTCGCCGCCGCCGAAACCGTCGTAGTCCGCAAAGGGATTTCCGCCGCGCCGGCCGCGCCCCGCGCGGCTCGCCCCGCCGAGATCGCCGAACAGCGAGGAGAAGAAATCGCTGAAATCGCCCCCGCCCGGGCCGCCGCCGAATTCGAAGCGGATGCCGCCGGGCCCGCTGCTGGCGCCTTCGAAACCGCCCCAACCGGGCGGCGGGGTGAAGTCCTGCCCGGTCTTCCAGTTGGCGCCGAGCGCGTCGTAGCGCTTGCGCTTCTCGGGGTCGGAGAGCACCTCGTTGGCTTCGTTGATTTCCTTGAAGCGGGCTTCGGCCGCGGGCGATTTGTTGACGTCGGGGTGGTATTCCCGCGCCAGCTTGCGGAACGCCTTTTTGATGGCGTCCGCGGACGCGTCGCGCGGAACGCCCAGCACGGCGTAGTAGTCCAGGTATTTCATCGGCGGAGACGGGAATCAGCGGCGCTTGAGGTCTTGGACGTCCTTCTCGAGATCTTCGAGGCGGCGCTCGACGGTGTCGAAGGGGGAAACGGCCCGGTAGCTGTCGCCCAGGCGCCCTTCGACTTCGTCCAGGCGCTTCTGGAGATCGGCGATCCGGTTTTGGGCCTCCCGCAGGTCTTCGGCCAGGTCCGCGATCCGGCGGTCCGGCGGGGCGGAAGCGGGCGCGGGTTCGGCGCCCCGGGCGGCCATGGCGCCGGCCATGGCCAGCGCGGCGATCAAAGCGATTTTTCTCATGATGGCGGCATCTCCTATCTGGGGGCGCAGTATACGCCCGATGTCTCCGTCCGGCAATGCCCGGCCGCCGGCAAAAAAAGGTCGGCGTGCCCATTGACGCGGCGGGGGGCGACTGGTATGGTTTGCGCGATTTCACAACCGTGCACCCGTGGTGAAATTGGCAGACACGTAAGATTCAGGTTCTTATGCCCTTAAAAGCGTGTGGGTTCGAGTCCCTCCGGGTGCACCATTTTTTGGCCCGTGCTTGTGTCGCACGGGCCTTTTTGCTTCAATGGCGGGATAGGCACGGAAATCCGCGATGACCGAAAAATTCGTATCCGAAACCCTCAACCGCGCGGACGCGGAATTCGACCTGACCCTGCGGCCGGGGCGGTTCGCCGACTTCGTCGGGCAGGGCAAGGTGCGCGAACGGCTCGAATTGAGCGTGGCGGCGGCGAAGGGGCGGGGGGACGTCCTGGACCACGTCCTGCTGTGCGGTCCGCCCGGCCTCGGCAAGACCACCTTGGCCCACATCCTGGGCGCGGCGATGGGCGCGAACGTCAAGGCCACCTCCGGTCCCATCCTGGCCAAGCCGGCCGACCTCGCCGGCCTGCTGACCAATCTCGAGCAAGGCGATTTGCTGTTCATCGACGAAATCCACCGCATCCAGAAGAGCGTCGAGGAATACCTCTACTCCGCGATGGAGGACTTCGCCATCGACATCGTCCTCGACCAGGGCGCCAATGCCCGCAGCGTGCGGCTGACCCTGCCGCGCTTCACGCTCGTGGGCGCGACGACCCGCAGCGGCCTCTTGAGCGCCCCGATGCGCTCGCGCTTCGGCCTGACCAACCGCCTCGACTACTATTCCGCGGAGGAACTGGGCCAGGTCGTCGAACGCGCGGCCCGGATCCTCGGCGCGGAGATCGCCGCCGATGGCGCGGCCGAAATCGCCGCCCGCTCCCGGGGCACTCCGCGCATCGCCAACAACCTCCTGCGCTGGGTGCGCGATTTCGCCCAGGTGCGCGCCGGCGGCCGCATCACGCGCGCCGTGGCCGACGAGGCCCTGGCCATGCTCGACGTCGATCGCCACGGCCTCGACGAGATGGACAAGCGCATTCTGGCGGCGATCGTCGAGAAGTTCGGCGGCGGCCCCGTCGGCCTCGCCACCGTCGCCGTATCGGTGGGAGAGGAGCCCGACACGCTCGAGGAAGTCTACGAGCCCTATTTGATGCAGCAGGGCCTGCTGGCGCGGACGCCGCAGGGCCGCGTCGCCACCGCCGCGGCCTATCGCCTGCTCGGCCTCGCCCCCCGCGCGGGCGAACAAGGGGAGTTGATCTGACCATGCACGTGCTCGTCACCGGCGCCGCCGGCTTCATCGGATTCCACGTGGCCCGCGCGCTGCTCGCGCGCGGCGACACCGTCGTCGGTTTCGACAACGTCAACGACTACTACGACCCGGCGCTCAAGGAAGCGCGCCTGGCGCTGCTGCGCCAGGAACCGGGCTTCGCCTTCGTCAAAGGCGGCCTCGAAGACGAAGCCGCCGTGCGCGCGCTGTTCGCCGGCCAGCCCTTCGACCGCGTGATCCACCTCGCCGCGCAGGCGGGCGTGCGCTATTCGCTCACGAATCCCGGCGCCTACGTCCAGAGCAACCTCGTCGGGTTCCTGCATATCCTCGAAGCCTGCCGGCACGCGCAGACGCCGCACCTGGCCTACGCCTCCAGCAGCTCGGTCTACGGCCTCAACGCCCATTTCCCGTTCTCCGTCCACGACGTCGTGGACCACCCCGTCTCGCTCTACGCCGCCACCAAGAAGGCCAACGAGCTGATGGCCCACACCTATTCCCACCTTTACGGGTTGCCGACGACCGGCCTGCGGTTCTTCACCGTCTACGGCCCTTGGGGCCGCCCCGACATGGCCCTGTTCCTGTTCACCAAGGCCATCCTCGCCGGCCAGCCCATCGACGTCTTCAACCACGGCCGGATGCGCCGCGACTTCACCTTCATCGACGACATCGTCCAGGGCGTCGTGCGCGTGGCCGACCGCGTCGCCGCGCCGAATCCGGATTGGGACGCCGCCGCGCCCGATCCCGGCACGAGCCCCGCGCCGTACCGCGTCTACAACATCGGCAACCACACGCCCGTCGAGCTCGACCACTTCATCGGCGCCATCGAAGCCGCGCTCGGCCAGAAGGCCGTGCGCAACTACCTGCCCATGCAGCCCGGCGACGTGGCGGCCACCTCCGCCGACGTCGAGGACCTGCGGCGCGCCGTCGGCTTCGCCCCCGCCACCCCCATCGAAACCGGCATCGCGCGGTTCATCGCGTGGTATCGGGAGTATTACAAGGTCTGACGTGAGCCGGGGACGCCATGCTCTTGTTTTCATCGGCCGTTCACTTGATCGGTTGAAGATTGAATATTGGATATTGAAGATTCCAAGCGGGCGGAGCGCTCAATATTCAATGTTCAATAATCAATATTCAATGTTCAACAATCAACGTTCAATGTCCAATGACCAAGGAGACTGACCATGCCCAACACCATCCTGATCGGCGCCCAGTGGGGCGATGAAGGCAAAGGCAAGATCATCGACGTGCTGACCGAGCGCGCCGACTGGGTCGTGCGTCCGCAAGGCGGCAACAACGCCGGCCACACGGTGGAGATCGGCGAGGAGAAGTTCGTGCTGCACCTGGTGCCGTCGGGCATCCTCACGCCCGGCAAGCGCTGCGTGATCGGCAACGGCGTCGTGCTCGATCCCGTCGCGCTCGTGGAAGAAATCAAAGGCGTGCAGGCCCGCGGCCTGTCCGTCGAAGGCCGCCTGTTCATCAGCGACCGCGCGCACGTCGTGTTTCCGTACCACCGCATGCTCGACGCCCAGGGCGAGGCGCGCCGCGCCAAGGGCGACCAGATCGGAACCACGCAGCGCGGCATCGGCCCGACCTACGCCGACAAGGCCGCCCGCTTCGGCCTGCGCATGTGCGACCTGGTCGATCCGGAATTCCCCGCGCTGCTGAAGTCCCGCGTCGAGGAGAAAAACCGCATTTTGGCCGCCATGGGCGCGCCCGTCGTGGCCTACGAAGAAGTCCTGGCCGCCACCCGGAAGGCCATGGAAGTCCTGGGGCCGCTGACCTGCGACGTGATTCCGCTGCTGCACGCCGCCGCCGAGCGCGGCGAAAGCCTCCTGTTCGAAGGCGCGCAGGGCATCATGCTCGACCTCGATTTCGGCACCTATCCCTACGTCACCAGCTCCAACGCCGGGGCCGGCGGGGCCTGCACCGGCTCGGGTTTCCCGCCGGGACTCGTCGATCACGTCGTCGGCGTGCTGAAGGCCTACACGACGCGGGTGGGCGAGGGGCCGTTCCCGTCCGAGCTGACCGACGCCGTCGGCGAAGAGCTGCGCCGCGTCGGCCGCGAGTTCGGCGCCACCACCGGCCGGCCGCGGCGCTGCGGCTGGTTCGACGCCGTCGTCGCCCGCCACGCCGTCCTGACCTGCGGGGTGGACGAGTGGGCGCTGACGAAGCTCGACGTGCTCGACGGCTTCGAGACGATCCGGATCTGCACGGCCTACGAGCTGGACGGCCGGCGCATCGACCATTTCCCGGCCAACGTGCGCGAAGTCGCCCGTTGCCGGCCCGTCTACGAGGACGTGCCCGGCTGGCAGGCCTCCACGCGCGCGGTCACCCGTTACGCCGACCTGCCCGAGAACGCCAAGCGCTACGTCGCCCGCCTCGAGCGGATCACCGGCGTGCCCGTCGGCATCCTGTCGCTGGGCCCGCGCCGCGAAAGCACCCTGATCCTGGGGGAAAAGGACGCATGAGCGCCCCGGCCGAGATCGCCTGCGTGCCCCGCCACGTCGCCGTCATCATGGACGGCAACGGGCGCTGGGCCAAGCAGCGCGGGCGGCCGCGCCTCTTCGGGCACCGCGCCGGCGCGGACTCCCTGCGCGCCATCCTGCGCGCCTGCCGCGACCACGGCGTCGAATATCTCACCGTCTACGCCTTCAGCACCGAAAACTGGGTGCGCCCGCAGGACGAAGTCTCCGGCCTGATGTCGCTGCTCAAGACGTTCCTCAAGAAGGACGAGCACGAGCTGCACGAAAACCAGGTGCGCCTGCGCGTGACCGGCCGCCTCCAGGACCTGCCCAAGGCCGTGCGCACCGAGCTCGAGCGCGTGATGGAAGCCACGCGGAACTACGAGAAGGGCCACCTGATCCTGGCCCTCAGCTACGGCGGCCGCGCCGAGATCGTCGATGCCGTCCGCGCCCTCGCCGTCGACGTCCAGGCCGGCCGGCTCGCGCCGGAGGCGATCGACGAAAAGGCCATCGCCGCGCGCCTCTACCTGCCCGACGTGCCCGATCCCGACCTGATGATCCGCACCAGCGGCGAGCTGCGCCTGAGCAATTTCCTGCTCTGGGAGCTGTCCTACACGGAGTTCTATTTCACGGAAACCCTGTGGCCCGACTTCCGCGAGGCGGATTTCGCCAAGGCCCTGGAAGAATACGCCCGGCGCCAGCGCCGCTACGGAGCCCCTTCATGAACCTGCCCGCCATCAAGCATCGCCTCATCAGCGGATTTTCCATCGCGGGCGCTTTGTTCGCCGCGTTCTTCTTCCTGCCGGACGCGGGCATCCCGTTCGTGCTGGCGGCGCTGGCGGCCATCATGGCGCTGGAGTTCTACCAGATGATGTCCGCCGGCGGCGTCGCGAATTTCCGGGCCTACGGCACGCTCGGGACCGTCGCGCTCGTGTTCGTCACCTGGTGGACCGGCGTGCGCAACGGCGGCCAAGCCGACGGTTCGTGGGATGCCGTGATGCTGTTTTTGATCACCATCGGCATCTTCATCCGCCAGTTCCCGCAGAAAGACAATCCGCACCCGTTGCGGACCATCGGCGGCACGCTCTTCGGCGTGCTCTACGTGGGCTTGCTGTGGAACTTCCTGACCAAACTGCTGCTGTTCGGCCGGCCGCTGGACTTCGCGGACGGCATCTACTGGCCCGGCCGGTGGCTGTTGCTCTACGCCGTGTTCGCCGCCAAGTTCACGGACATCGGCGCCTATCTGGTCGGCTGCTCTTGCGGCCGCCACAAGCTCATCCCGCGCATCTCCCCGGCCAAGTCGTGGGAAGGCGTTTTCGGCGGCATTGCCGTCGGCACCGCGGTCGGCGCCCTTCTCGTCTGGGTGCTGCGCGGCACGCTCGCACCGCTGGGCCTGACCTGGGTCCGCGCGATCCCCCTCGGCATCGTCCTGTCCATCTGCGGCGTGGTCGGCGACCTGACCGAATCCCTCTTCAAGCGCGCCGCCAGCGTCAAGGATTCCGGCGGCGTCGTGCCCGGCATGGGCGGCATCCTCGACGTCCTCGACAGCATCCTCTTCACCGCCCCCGCCGTGTATCTTTTCCTGCGGCTCGCGGCGTGACGGCGGCCCCGCCGCTGTCGGAAGAAACCTCAATGCTCAATATTCAACATTCAATCTTCAATCTTCAACGTCCGGGCTGTTCACTTGAACGTTGGATATTGAACATTGAATATTGGATATTCCGCCCCCTTCCCAAAGGCCTTCCATAATGGGCATTCTGTACGTTCTCGCCATGCTCCTGCTGTTCAGCGCGAGCATTTTCGTCCACGAACTCGGGCATTTCCTCGCGGCGCGCGCGTTCGGCATGGTGGCCGACGTCTTCTCCATCGGCATGGGCCCGGCCCTGTGGAAGCGCAAGATCGGCGCCACCACCTACAAGATCGGCTGGATCTTCTTCGGCGGCTACGTCGCCTTGCCGCAGATGGATCCGAATTCGTTTCTGGAAGGGGCGGGCTCAGGGGACAGGGAACAGGGGACAGGAGACAGCGGGACGAGGACAGGGGACAAGGGACAGGGGACAGGAGACAGCGAGACTGAAGATCCTCTGTCACCTGATTCCTGTCACCTGTCGCCTGAAGCACGCGCGCTGCCCCCCGTTTCCGCGTGGAAAAAGATCGTCGTCTCCGTGGCCGGCGCGTTCGGCAACGTCGTGTTCGCGTTCGTCTTGGCGACGGTCGTGTGGTGGGTCGGCAAGCCGTCCTCGCTGCAGGAGCGCAGCGCCGTGGTGGGCTACGTCGCCACCAACAGCCCCGCGCTCGCGCTGGGGCTGGCGCCGGGCGACGAACTGGTCGCCGTGGACGGCCAGCCCGTCGCCAACTGGCAGCAAGTCGTCGAGAAAACGGCCCTGGGACCAGGCCGCGACGTCGTGCTGCGCGTTCGCCCCGTCGGCGGGGAAGGGGAACGCGAGATTTCCGTCGCCACCGAAAAGACCCCCATGGGCGTCTGGATGCTGCCGGGCATCGACGGCGTGGATCCGTGCCACGTCGCGTCCGTCTATCCGAATTCCGGCGCCGCCGCCGCCGGCCTGCAGCCCGGCGACCAGCTCCTGCGCTTCGACGGCCGTGAAATCTACAGCCGCGCGCACCTGAGCCAGATGGTGGAAGCCGCCGCCGGCCGGCCCGCGCTCCTCGAATTCCGCCGCGGCGACCAACTCCTGTCCGCCGAGGTTGAATCCGCCTACGACGAAAAACTCGACCGCCGTCTCATCGGCATCCAGTTCAATACCTTGGCGGATCTCGACTACGCCGCGCTCTCTCACCCGACCCCGTGGGCGCAGGTCAAGGGGCATGCCCGGTCCATTTTCGACTTCCTGCGCGCGCTGGTCACGCCGGCGACGTCCGGCGCCGCCGCCGAAGCCGTCGGCGGGCCGGTCCTGATCCTGATGATGCTGTGGCTGATGCTCAAATCCAGCTTCATCCTGGCGGTGTGGTTCACGGGCTTCCTGAACGTGAACCTCGCCATCATCAATCTGCTGCCGCTGCCGCTGCTGGACGGCGGGCACGTCGCGATGAACCTGTGGGCGGGGATCACCCGCCGCCCGGCGTCGCCGCGGCTGATCAACGCCTTGGCCAACGCCTTCGCCGTGCTGTTCATCGCCCTGTTCCTGACGCTGACCTTCCGCGACAGCGTCCGCCACCTCGTCCCCACCGTCCGCCACTGGTTCACCAACGACGCCCGCGACGCCGCCGTCCCGACCGTCTTCGAAGACACCCCCGCTCCCGCCGAACCCGCGGCGGATTAGCGGGGGATGGGCCCGGTCGGTGCCCGTTGGCGAGGGCAAGAATGCGGCCTTTCGGCTGGCACGGACGGGTGCGCTCTGCTAAAGGTAGAGTCGTGTCGATAATGCATAACCCCAGGCTGACGTTCAGCGTCCCGCAGGATTAAAACCATGGCCAAGAACAATCCGCGCCTGGAACTGACTTGGATCGGCAAGGAAAACCGCGCCCGCCTGGAGCCGCGCATCCGGCACGACGATTGTTCCTTGCAGGTGGAGAACCTGCCGAAAGCGCCGCCGCCCGCAGGCCAGCAGGTTTTGGAGTTGGAATGACCGTGAAAAAGAACAAAGGCCGCAAGGGCGACCTGGTGCCCGCCAACGGCAACCCGTCGTCGATCGTTCTGTACGAGGCCGCGGACGGCAAGGTGGCCGTGAAGGTCGTTTTCGCGCGCGAAACCTTCTGGCTGACACAGAAGACCATGGCGGAACTGTTCGGCGTCAACGTTCCGGCGGTGAACAAGCACCTGAAAAACATCTTCGAAACCGGGGAACTCGTGGAGGGTCCAGTTGTTTCCATTTTGGAAACCACTGCCGCCGACGGGAAGAACTACCCGACCCGGTTCTACAACCTGGATGCCGTCATCGCCGTCGGCTACCGCGTCAACTCGTTGAAGGCGACGCAGTTCCGGATCTGGGCGACGAACACGCTGCGGGAGTTCATCGTCAAGGGATTCGTCCTCAACGAAACGCTGCTGAAGAATGGCCGGGCTTTCGGGCAGGACTATTTCGACGAACTGCTGGAGCGGATCCGTGAAATCCGGGCCAGCGAGCGCCGGGCTTACCAGAAGATCGCGGACGTGTTCGAACAGTGCAGCAGCGACTACCGAAGCAACAGCGAGGAAACCCGGCTGTTCTACCGGATCGTCCAGAACCAGTTGCACTTCGCGGTCACCGGCCAGACGGCGGCGGAAATCATCCATGGCCGGGCCGACAGCGCCAAGCCCTTCATGGGGTTGACGACGTGGAAGAATGCGCCCAAGGGCAAGGTCCTGCGCACCGACGTGGCGGTGGCCAAGAACTACCTCAACGAGGCCGAAGTCTCGAAGTTGAACCGGCTGGTGGGGATGTTCATCGACTTTGCCGAACTGCGGGCGCTGAACCGGCAGCTCATGACCATGAAGGACTGGGTCAAGCAGGTGGAACGGTTCCTCGCTTTCAACGAACAGCAGGTGCTGCGAAATGCGGGCCTGATCTCGCACGAGATGGCGCTGGCCACGGCGCACGACGAGTTCGAGAAGTTCCGCGTCAAGCAGGACCAGGACTACCTCTCGGACTTCGACCAGGCCTTTGCCCGCTATTTGAAAGGGAAGCCCGAATGAACCCAGCCGTCCGCCACTGGTTCGCCGGCGACGCCCGCGATGCCGCCGTTCCGGCCGTGTTCGAAGAGAAGCCCGCTCCCGCCGAACCCGCGGCGGAATAGGCCGCTTGGCCGGTCTGCTTTGCCGGCTTGGCATTCCGGCGGCAATCGCGCTACAGTCCGGAATGGCTGGCCTGCCGGAGAGATGGCGGAGTGGCCTATCGCGCCGGTCTTGAAAACCGGATCCCGCGCAAGCGGGACGGGGGTTCGAATCCCTCTCTCTCCGCCACCGCCCGCCGCCCGGAGTTTTACGTAGTACGTAATTTTCGGCGGCGGGTTTTACGTACTACGTAAAACGTCCGGCCGGGGCATGGGCCGCAACGGCTGAATCCCCGAGAAATCGAGGGGGCGGGCGGCCGGGGCGCAAAAAAAGCGGCGGGCCGGAGGGCCCGCCGCGGGGAGGCGCGACGCGATCAGGCGCCGAGCTGCCAGCGGACGAAACGGCGGATGGTGAACTCGTCGCCCACGGCCTTGCCGGTTTCGGCGAGGACGGCGGCGACGGTCTTGTCCTGGTCCTTGACGAACGGCTGTTCGACGAGGCAGATCTGGCCGTAGAACTTCTCGAGCTTGCCGGCGACGATCTTGTCGACGATGTTGGCGGGCTTGCCTTCGACCTGCTTGGCGTAGATGTCCTTTTCGGCGGCGACGGTCTCGGCCGGCACCTGGTCGCGCGCGATGCACGCGGGGTTGACGGCGGTGACGTGCAGCGTCAGGTCGGCCAGCAGGGCCTTGACGGCGGGGTTCTGGACGGAGGCGGGATTGGTGCAGCCGACTTCGATCAGCACGCCCAGCTTGCCGCCGAGATGCACGTAGGCGGCGACGGCGCCGACGCCCTGCACCGCGAAGGCCACGTTGCGGCGGGCGACGATGTTCTCGCCGATTTCGGCGACTTTGGCGTCCACCTTGGCCTTGGCGGCTTCGGCCAGGCCGTTGTCGGCGACGCCGGCGGCATCCTGGAGCAGCTCGGCGACGAACGCCTTGAAGACGTCGTTCTTGGAGACGAAGTCGGTCTCGCAGTTGACTTCGATCAGGCGGCCGGTCTGGGCGTCGGCCGCGACGTCGGCGGCGATGATGCCCTGCTTGGCGGCGCGGGAGGCCTTCTTGGCGGCGATGGCCATGCCGGATTCGCGGAGGAGCTTGACGGCCGCGGCCTTGTCGCCGTTGGCCTGGACGAGCGCCTTCTTGCACTCCATCATGCCGACGCCGGTTTCTTCGCGCAGTTCCTTGACTAACGATGCAGAGATTTCTGCCATGGGGGTTCCTTCTTTCTGTGAGGGGGGTGAGGCGGGGGGGCGCGCGGGGCGCGTCCCCCCGGCGGGACTATTCGGCCTTGGGCGCTTCGGGGGCGGCTTCGGCGGCGGGGGGTTCGGCCGCTTTGGCGGCGGCTTCGGCGGCCTTGGCGGCTTCGGCTTCGGCGGCGGCCTTGGCCGCTTCCTTTTCGGCCTTGGCCTTTTCGCGGGCTTCGGCCTTGGCCTTGGCGAGTTCGGCGGCGCGGGCCTTGCGTTCCTCGGCTTCCGCCTTGGCCTTGGCGGCGGCTTCCGCGTCGGCCGCGGCGCGCTTGCGCGCTTCTTCGGCGGCGACCTTGGAATATTCCGACAGGGCCTGCTGGATGGTGATGGCCACCAGGTCGGCGATCAGCTTGATGCCGCGGATGGCGTCGTCGTTGGCCGGGATCGGGTAGTCGATCGGGTCGGGATTGACGTTGGCGTCCACGAGGGCGATGACCGGGATGTTGAGGCGGTTGGCCTCGGCCACGGCGATGGCTTCGCAGTTGACGTCCACGACGAACAGGGCGCCGGGGTTGCCCTGCATGTCGGCGATGCCGCTGAGGTTGTACTGGAGCTTTTCGAGCTCGTGGCGGATCTTGGCGACTTCCTTCTTCGGGAGGGAATTGATCGAGCCGTCTTTTTCCATCTGCTCGATGTCGCGCATGCGGGCGATGGACTTGCGCAGCGTCTCGTTGTTGGTCAGCGTGCCGCCGAGCCAGCGGTTGACCACGAAGGGCTGCTTGGTCTGGGTGGCGATGGCCTTGAGGGATTCCTGCGCCTGCTTCTTGGTGCCGACGAACAGGATCTGGCGGCCGCGGGCGACGGTGTCGTAGATGAACTGGCGCGCCTTCTGCAGACCGTCGAGGGTCTGTTCGAGGTCGATGATGTAGATGCCGTTCTTCTGCCCGAACAGATACTTGCGCATCTTGGGGTTCCAGCGCTTGGTGCGGTGTCCGAAGTGCAGGCCCGCTTCGAGCAGGTCCTGGATGCTGACGTCCGGGCGGACGTTGGGGGTCGTCATGGTGACCATGATGGTTTTCCTCTCTTGTGGCTTGTTCCGGCCTTCTTTGTCCTCGGCCGGAAAATCCGCTTTTGCCGCCGGCGGAGGACCGCCGACGAACTTCGCTTCCGGTTCTGCACACGCAAAACTCGGCGCGGAATCTACGGAACCCCCCCGGGGAATGCAAGGGTTATTTGGGAATACTTTCGGGGGCGGGGGTTGACGCGGGCCGGCGTTATAACTATCGTAATAACACCATGAAGACCAAACTGCGCAAGATCGGCAATTCGTACGGCATCATTCTGCCCAAGGAGGCGCTGCACGTGCTCCAGGTCAAGGAGGGCGACGTGCTCTACCTGACCGACGCGGCGGAAGCGTCGCTGCGGATCACGCCCGGTCGCCCGGGGTTCGAGGAGAAATCGGCCATCGCCCGCGACCTGATGCGCCGCTATCGGAATGCCCTGCGCGAGCTGGCGAAGTGAACGAGCCTGTTTGGGTCGACGTGGCGGACGTTTTGTCGTTCCACGAGGTCATGCTGGCCCGTTTCGGCGGGCTGCCGGGCGTGCGCCACGCGGCTTTGCTGGACTCGGCCGTGAACCGCCCCCGGCAGCTTTTCGCCTATGGCGAGCCCGATCTGTTTGCCTTGGCCGCGGCCGTGGCCGACGGAATCGTCCGCGACCATCCGTTTCTGGACGGGAACAAGCGGGCGGGCTTCATGGCGGCCGCTCTTTTCCTGGAAGTGAACGGCTGGTCGTTCCAAGCCGCCGAAGAAGACGTGGTCGTGCGCACGCTGGCGTTGGCGGCCGGCGCGATCGGCGCGGCGGAATATGCGCGCTGGCTGCGGGGAGGGTGCGTCCCGCCGGCCGCCACCGGGGCCAAGCCCGGCCGGAAGCCCCGCAAGCGGGCTTGAGGCGGCGCCCGGGCCCGGCCGCAGGGCTCTGCTTGACGGGAACAGGGCGGGGGGCGTATGGTGGCGCGCTATTTGAACCCCTTTAATTTGAAAGGAAACGCCCCCCATGAAAGTTGCCGTTGAAAGCGCCGGTCCGTGCCGGAAACAGATCAAAGTGGAATTCTCGGCCGAGGAAATCCAGCAGGAATACGACGAGTCGCTGGCGGTCTATGCCCAGCACGGCAAGGTGAAGGGCTTCCGCCCGGGCAAGGCGCCCGTGGAGATGATCCGCCGGATGTACGACAAGCAGATCCTCGAAAACCTGCACGAGCACCTGCTCGCCAAGGGCTTCTCGCAGGCGCTGAAGGAGCACAAGCTGCAGACGGTGGCCGAATACGACCTGCAGAAGTCGCCCCTCAAGGCCGGCGAGCCGTTCTCGTTCTCCCTGGCCGTGGACGTGGAGCCGGAATTCGAGCTGCCGACCTACAAAGGCCTCGCGGTGGAAGCCAAGAAGGTGGAGATTACCGACGACGCGGTGACGCAGGCCATGGACCGCTACCTCGAAAACATGGGCAAGTACGAAGACCTGGTCGAAGCCCGCCCCGTGAAGG
Source organism: Verrucomicrobia bacterium UBA2281 (assembly GCA_002347655.1). GTDB lineage: Bacteria > Verrucomicrobiota > Kiritimatiellia > CAIQIC01 > Lenti-01 > Lenti-01. Next base: position 110,267 of record DDWR01000021.1, read on the forward strand.
AGGGCGACATGGTGGCCGTGGATTACGTCGCCACGGTGGACGGCCGGCCCATGGCGGAGGTTTCCGAAAAGGCCAAAGGCCTGGCCGCCGGCACCGATTTCTGGGTGATCGCGAACGAGGAATACTCGTTCCTGCCCGGTTTCGGCCCGCAGCTGGTCGGCCTGGACGTGGGCGCCGCCAAGGAGATTTCCGTGGCGTTCGACGCCCAGGCGCCCATCGAGGAATTGCGCGGCCAGACGGCGGTCTTCGCGGCGACGGTCAAGAAGATCCGCGCCCGCACGAAGCCGGCGCTGGACGAGGCGCTGTTCAAGCAGCTCGGCGCGAAGGACGAAGCCGACCTGCGCGCGACGTTCAAGAACATGCTGCAGGGCGAGGCGGATCGGCAGGAGCTGTCCCGCCGCCGCAACCTCCTGATCGAAGCCCTGATGAAGAGCGCGGTTCTCGACGTGCCCGAATCCGAGGCGCACGAGGAATCCCACCGCATCGTCTACGAGATGGTCGAGGAAAACACCCGCCGCGGCGTGTCCGAGCAGGAAATCCGCGACAACATCGCCAAGATCACCGAGTCGGCGAAAAAGGCCGCGCAGGACCGCCTCAAGCTGCGCTATTTGCTCAAGCGGATCGCGCGCGAGGAGCGGATCGAGGTGGCCGAGGCCGAAGTGGCGGCGCTGCTGGCCCAGTACGCCGCGCGGTCCGGCGCGAAGTCCGTCAAGGAATGGATGCAGCAGGCGAAGCTCAAGGAAGCCGAGGTCCGCAAGGGCCTGCGCGCCGATTTGCTGACGTCGAAGACGATCGACGCCCTGATGGGGCACGCGAAACTGACCGGCGCCGGCGCGCCGGCGAAGGCATGAGGAGGTCCGGCATGGACGAGAAGGGATATCTGGTTCCGATCGTGGTGGAGCAGACCGGCCGCGGCGAGCGGTCCTACGACATCTATTCGCGCCTGCTGAAGGAGCGGATCGTCTTCATCGGCTCCGAGATCACCGACGACCTGGCGAACCTGGTCGTGGCCCAGCTGCTGTTCCTGCAGAGCGAGGACGCGACCAAGGACGTGAGCGTCTACGTCAATTCGCCCGGCGGATCCGTCACGGCCGGCCTGGCGATCTACGACACCATGCAGTTCCTGAAGTGCGACGTGGTGACCTACTGCGTCGGCCAGGCGGCCAGCATGGGCGCGGTGCTGCTGGCGGCGGGCGCGAAAGGCAAGCGCCACGCGCTGCCCGGCGCGCGCATCATGATCCACCAGCCCTGGGGCGGCGCGCAGGGCACCGCCAGCGATATCCACATCCAGGCCCAGGAAATCCTGCGCCTGAAGGAGCACCTCAACGGCATCCTCGCCAAGCACACCGGCAAATCGATCAAGGAAATCGCCCGGGACACCGACCGCGATTTCTTCATGTCGGCCGCCGAAGCCGCCGCCTACGGCCTGGTGGACGACGTGCTCGGCGCGGCCCCCGCGAAGGCGTAGCGCCATGGCCGGCAAGAAAACCCATCCGCCCGAATCGACCTGCTCGTTCTGCGGGCGGCCGCGCGGCGCCGTCAAGACCCTCATCGCGGGGCCCGGCGACCTGAACATCTGCGACGAGTGCGTGGACATCTGCCACGCGATGGTCAAGCGGCCGGACGCCAAGGCCGGCGCGCCCGCGCCCGCGCCGGCCGCGCGCCTGAAGGTGCCCAAGCCGCACGAGATCCATGCGCGCCTCGACGAATTCGTCGTGGGCCAGGAGCGCGTCAAGAAAGTCCTCTCCGTTGCCGTCCACAACCATTACAAGCGCGTCCAGTCGCGCCTGGCGGGCAAGCCGGACGACGACGGCGTCGAGATCGACAAGAGCAACATCCTGATGCTGGGCCCGACGGGCTGCGGCAAGACGCTCCTGGCGCGGACCCTCGCGCGCATCCTCGACGTGCCCTTCAGCATTTCCGACGCGACGACCATCACCGAGGCCGGCTACGTCGGCGAAGACGTGGAAAACGTCCTCCTGCGCCTGATCCGCGCGGCGGACGGCGACGTGGCGCGCGCGGAGCTGGGCATCGTCTACGTCGACGAGATCGACAAGATCGCCCGGCGCATGGAGAACGTCTCCATCACCCGCGACGTCTCCGGCGAAGGCGTCCAGCAGGGCCTGCTGAAGATCCTGGAGGGGACGATCGCCAGCGTGCCGCCGCAGGGCGGGCGCAAGCATCCCCAGCAGGAAATGATCCCGATCAACACCGAGAACATCCTCTTCATCTGCGGCGGCGCGTTCGTCGGCCTCGACGACATCATCAAGCGCCGCGTGGGCAAGGGCGTGATCGGGTTCGAAAGCGAAAGCGAACAGCGCAAGAAGCCCAAGTCCAACCCCGTCCTGCCGGCGGTGGAGCCGGAAGACCTCGTGAAGTTCGGCCTGATTCCCGAATTCGTCGGCCGCCTGCCGATGGTGGCGACGCTCGAGGCGCTGTCGGAAGACGACCTCGTGCGCATTTTGACCGAGCCCAAGAACGCGATGATCCGGCAGTACCAGAAGCTGCTGGCGATGGAAGGCGTGGAGCTGGAATTCACGCCCGCCGCGCTGCGCGAGCTGGCCCGCGAGGCCGTCCGCCGCCAAACCGGCGCGCGCGGCCTGCGCGCCCTGCTGGAAAACATCATGCTCGACGTCATGTACGAAGCGCCCCGCCGCAAACACGCCGGGCGTTGCGTCATCGGCGACGACGTGGTGCGCGGGCACGAAAGCGCCCCCGTCGAGTCCGCCAAGGCCCCGGCCCAGCCGGCGCCGCTCGTCGCCGAAAAGCCCCTGGAACAAGCGGGTTGATCCGGATGGCCGCGTCCGTCCAAACCCTGCGTGCCGCGGCACGCGGGGTTTTTGTTTTCGCGGCGGTCCTCTGGGCGGCGGGCGTCGCCGAGGCCCGCCGCGTCGAGCTCACGGTGCTGAACACCACCGACCTGCACGGGGCCATCTGCCGGTCGCCCGGCGTCTACGCCGAGCGCAACGACGGCTCCCTGCTGCAATGCGCCGCGCTCGTCCGGCGCGAGCGCGAAAAGACGCCCGACCTGCTGCTGCTGGATTGCGGCGACGTCGTCCAGGGCACGGCCGCCAGCTTCCAGACCCGCGGCGGCATCATGGCCGTCGCGATGAACGCCATGGGCTACGACGCCTACGTCCCCGGCAACCACGAGTTCGACTGGGGCTTCGCCGCGCTGGCCGGCTTCATGGAGCAGATGCAGGCGCCGGCGCTGGCCGCGAATCTGGTCGCGCATCCGGAAGCGCTCGACGCCTTCCGCCGCGTGCGGCCGTACGTCGTCAAGGAAATCGACGGCGTCCGCGTCGCGATCGTGGGCCTGACCACCCCGAACATCCCGAACTGGACGCGCGGGACCGCCGAGGCCGGCCTGGACTTCCTGGATTCGCGCCGCGCGCTGGAGCAGATCCTGCCGCAGGTGCGCCGCGAAAAACCGCACGTGATGATCCTGCTGGTGCATCAGGGGCTCCTGCGGCGCGACGACGCGGCCAACCAGCTCAACGCCATCGGCCGGCGCTTCGGCGAGTTCGACCTGATGCTCGGCGGCCACCTGCACATGGTGTCGACCAAGACGCAGATCGGCAAGCTGACGTTCGGCCAGGCCGGCGCCGGCGCCCAGGGCGTGCTGCGGGTCCGGCTGACTTTCGATACCGTGAAGAACGCCGTGACGGACAAGCAGCTCGAATTCCTGCCCGTGGAGCCGGACCTGCCGGAAGATCCCGACGTCTATGCCCAGGTGGCCGACGATCTGGTCCGGGCCGACGAATGGCTCGGCATGGTGATCGGCCAAACCAAGTCCGAGCTGGTCGCGTCGCTGGCGATGCCCGGCCTGTGCTCCGTCCAGCAGCTCCTGTGCGCGGCCATCGCGGAAAAAACCGGCGCCGACGCCGTGCTGCACGGCATCCTGACGATGAAAAGCGTGCCCGCCGGCGACTTCCGCGTGGCCGACGCCTGGAAGCTCGTGCCCTACGAGAACACCGCGGGCGTGCTGCGGCTGACGCCCGGAGAGATCCGCGCCATCCTCGAAGAAAGCCATTCCTTTCTGGGCACGGAGCGCTACTTCGGCGCCTGGGGCCTGCGCTACGAACTGCATCCCAAGGCGCCGCCCGGCCGCCGCATCCGCAAGCTGCGCGACGCCGCGGGGAATCCCATCAACGGCAAGAAGCGGCTCCGCGTCGCGCTCAACAGCTACCATCTCTCCGGCGGGGGCGGACGCTTCCCGACCGTCGCCCGGCTCGCCGCCGATCCCCGGACGCGGCTCGAACCCGCGGACGAACCCGTCCGCGACCTGGTCATGGATTACGTCCGCCGCCACCGCACCATCGACGTCCCCGCCGGCACCAACGCCGTCGTCGTCCTCAAAGAACCCCGCGCTTGGCACCGGCGGAAGTAGCCGCCCGGCGCGGCGCGGCGGAGTTTTACGTACGACGTAAAATTCCGGCAAAGTTTTTACGTTCTACGTAAAATTCCGGCAAAGTTTTTACGTTCTACGTAAAACCGCGCGAAAGTTTTTACGTTCTACGTAAAACTGCCCCCGGGGGGCATCTGCGATTCGGTGCAAATTCCCTGGCATGGACACAAACCCCGGCTCACCGGGGACGGTTCGCCCTACCCCATGCGATCGGATGCGCCATCGGTAGGGCGAATCGTCCCGATGAGCCGTTCCTGCACCGAATCGCGATGCGCCGCCGGCGGGGGGCATCTTGGGCTTCCCAAGGCGCGGGATATTCCGTAAAGTGTCCCATTAAGTCTTTTTAGCGAGGAAACAGGCATGAAGGTATTGGTGACGGGCGGAACGGGTTTCACGGGCAGCCATTTGACGCGGCGGATGCTGGACCGCGGCTACGAGACGGTCGTGCTGGACAACCAGAAGGGGCTGTTCGACGACGAATTCAAGGCGCGCGGCGCGAAGATCATCTACGGCACCGTGACCGATCCGCAGGCGCTGGAAGAGGCCCTCGACGGCGTCGAGGTGGTGCACCATCTCGCGGCGGCGTTCCGCAAGATCAACATGGCCGACAAGGTCTACACCGAGATCAACCAGGGCGGCTTCCGCAGCCTGCTCGAGCTGGCGCAGAAGAAGGGCGTCCGCAAGGTGGTCTATTGCAGCACGCAGGGCGTGCACGGCAACATCGACAATCCGCCCGGCGACGAAAACTCGCCGATCAAGCCCGAAGACTACTACCAGTTCTCCAAGCACCAGGGCGAACTCGTGGCGGCGGAATTCATGGCCAAGGGGATGGACATCACCATCCTGCGGCCGACGGCGCTCTACGGCCCGGGCGATCCGGGGCGGTTCCTGATGATGTACAAGTGGGTCGAGAAGGGGTTCTTCCCGTTCTTCGGCGACGGCAAGGTGTTCTACCATCCGGTCTACGTCGAAAACTTCGTGGACGCGCACGAGCTGGCGGCGGAGAAGCCGGCGGCGAAGGGCCAGACCTACCTCATCGCCGACGCGCAGTACTACTACATCAAGGACATCGTGGCGATGATCGCCGAGGCGATGGGCCGGCCGTGCAAGTTCGTGCACCTGCCGTTCATGCCGCTCTATTGGGTGAGCGCGGTGGTGGAATTCATCTACAAGCCGCTGCCGTGGGATCCGCCGCTGTTCCGGCGGCGCGCGGACTGGTACCGCCAGAACCGGGCGTTCAAGATCGACAAGGCGCGGCGCGAGCTGGGCTACGAGCCGAAGGTGGGCCTGAAGGAAGGCCTCAAGATCACGGGCGACTGGTACCGCGCCAACGGCTATCTATAGAAACAGCCTCCCATGTGCGGCATTTGCGGATTCAATTGGCGCGACCCCGAGCTGGCGCAGCGGATGACGGACGTCATCGCGCACCGCGGCCCGGACCAGGACGGCGTCTGGTGCGACGAGCGCGTCTCGCTGGGCCACCGGCGGCTGAGCATCATCGACCTGACCGAGGCCGGCCGCCAGCCGATGGCGAACGAGGACGGCGCGGTCCAGGTCGCGTTCAACGGCGAGATCTACAACTTCGCCGAAATCAAGGCGGACCTCGAGGCGAAGGGCCACGTGTTCAAGGGGCACGCGGATACCGAGATCATCGCCCACGGCTACGAGGAATGGGGTTTCGACGTCGTCCACAAGTTCATCGGCATGTTCGCTTTTGCGCTGTGGGACGCCAAGAAGAAGCGCCTGTGGCTGGTGCGCGACCGCATCGGCATCAAGCCGCTGTACTACTATCACAAGAACGGCCGGTTCCTGTTCGGGTCGGAGATCAAGTGCATCCTGGAAGACCCGCAGGTGGCGCGCCAGGTGAACCACGCGGCGCTCTATGCGTATCTGGGCTTCGAGTTCGTGCCGGCGCCGGAAACGGCGTTCGCGGACATCCATAAAATCCCCGCCGGCCATTGGGCCGTGCTGGAGAACGGGCAGCTGCGCGTCGAGGAATACTGGGACCTGAAGATGCCCGAGCGGGGCGTGGCGCGCTCCGAGGGCGAGATGGTCGAGCGCATCCGCGACCTGATCGACGACGCGGTGCGGCTGCGGTTGATTTCCGACGTGCCCTTGGGCGCGTTCCTGTCGGGCGGGCTCGATTCGAGCACGATCGTGGCGATGATGCGCAAGCACAACCCCGGCAAGCTGCAGACCTTCACGATCGGCTACGAGGACGCGACGTTCAGCGAGACCGAATACGCCAAGGTGGTGGCGGACCATTTCGGCACCGAGCACCGCGTGCTGATCATCGACAAGATGGACGAGGCGTCCATCGAGAAGTCCATCTGGCACCTCGACGAGCCGATGACGGACCTGTCGTCGATCCCCCTGATGTTCATCTGCCAGAAGGCCAAGCAGTACGTCACCGTGTGCCTGAGCGGCGAGGGCGGCGACGAAGTGTTCATCGGCTACGACCGCTTCAAGGCGGCGAAGATCGCGTCGTTCCTGAACTTCCTGCCGCGGTGGGTGCGCCACGACCTGGTGGGCAAGTGGGCCAAGGGGCTGGAAGACCGGCCCGAGAAAAAAGGCCCGATCAACATGTTCAAGCGGTTCATCGAGGGCTCGCTCCTGCCCGAGGAGGCGATGCACCTGCGCTGGCAGTACTTCATGGATCCGCGCCTGGAGCAGCATCTGTTCACCGATTCCTACAAAGCGCAGGTGCCGTTCGATCCGTTTGCCCGCGTCCGCGCATACAACGCGAAATGCACGTCGAAGGACAAGGTGAACCAGCAGGCCTATCTGGACACGCGGTTCATGATGAGCGACAGCGTGCTGATGAAGGCCGACAAGATGAGCATGGCTTCGGCGCTCGAAATCCGCGTGCCGCTGCTGGATCACCGGCTGGTGGAATATCTGGGCACGGTGCCGGGCAACCAGAAGCTGCGCGGCATGACCACGAAGTATATCTTCCGCAAGGCGCTGGAAGGCATCCTGCCGAAAGAGATCGTCTGGCGCGGCAAGCAGGGCTACAGCCTGCCGGTGAAGAACCTCCTGCGCACGCAGCTCAAGGATTTCATGGTTGCGCTGCTGCACGAATCGCCGCTGATCCGCGAGGATTTCGACGTGGCGTTCGTGGACCGGCTGATCGACGAGCACCTCGCGATGAAGCAGAACCACAACCACGTGCTGTGGGGCCTGATGAACATCGCCATTTGGCACCGGCGGTTCTTCAAGAACGGGTAAAACAATGTTCCCACGGAGATTCACAGAGATTCACGGAGGTTCCGATCCGGAATTTTCTCCGTGGATCTCCGTGAATCTCTGTGAGAGAAATGGCTGTTGAGGGTCGAATCATGGCCGAATCCGCGGAATTCAAGGTCAAGGAAATCACGAAGGGCTCCGCGTTCGGGGCGTACCGCGCGCTGATGTACGGCGACCTGGGGCTCGGCAAGATCGCCTGGGCGGAGGTCCTGTTCACGCTGATCGGCGGGCTGGGCGGAGCATTGGGGCTGTTCCTGCGGATGAAGCTGTATCCGTCGTTGTTCAAGTCCTGCGGCCGCAAGGTCGTGTTCGGGAAGAACGTGACGCTCCGCCACCCGCACAAGATCGCGCTGGGCGCCGGCGTGGTGCTGGACGACGGCGCCGTGGTGGACGCGAAGGGGACCACCAACGCGGGGATCGTGCTGGGCGACCGGGTCTACGTAGGGCGCAACACCATCATCTATTGCAAGAACGGCGACGTCGAAATCGGCGAGAACGTGAGTTTCTCGGCCAACTGCATCGTGTTTTCGTCGAACAAGCTGACGATGAAAAAGAACAGCGTGGTGGCGGCGTTCGCGTATTTGCTGAGCGGCGGAGAATACGATCTGGACGATCCGACGCCGCTGGCGCTGCAGAAAGGCACCTGCACGAAGGGCCCGCTGGAGATCGGCGAGGACTGCTGGATCGGCGCGGGGGCCAAGGTGCTCGACGGCGCGAGCCTGGGCGACCACGTCGCGCTGGGTGCGGGCGCGGTGGCGAACAAACCCATTCCGGCGAATTCCATCGCCGTGGGCGTGCCGGCGCGTGGGATCAAGACCCGGAAGGTGGCCGAGTGAAAAGCCGGATTCTGCCGTTCGCCAAACTGGCCGTCATGGCCCTGTTGCTGGGCTTGCTCTACCGCAAGGTGGATTTCGCGGCCTTCCACGGCGCGCTGGCGGAATTGAAATGGGGATGGCTGCCGTTGATTTTCGCCTTGTTCTTGGTGAATTCGAGCTTGAGCGCCTGGAAATGGAAATTGCTGCTGGCGTCCGACGGGGTGCGGGTATCGTTTTCAGCCCTGCTTTCCAGCTATTTGATCGGCTCGTTTTTCAATTTATTCCTGCCGTCGAGCATCGGGGGCGATTCCTACCGGGTGGTGGACGCCAGCCGGCACGGCGGCAGCGCGAAGAGTTTCGCCTCGGTGTTCGCCGACCGCCTGTCGGGATTTCTCGCGCTGGCTTCGTGGGGGCTGCTGTTCACGGCGATCGGCTGGCGGCACCTGCCCGACAAGCGCATCCTGTGGCTGCCGGTGGTGGTGTTCGGGCTCATGGCGGGGATGGTGTTCGCGATCGTCCAGCGCCGGGCGCTGGTGGCCGTGCTGCGGCTCTTCCGCATCGACCGCCTGAAGAAGCTCGACGGCTTCATCCACCGCGTGCTGGATTCGGTCGCCACGTACGGCTCCAGCCGGGCGCTGGTGGCCCGGGTGTTCGCGATCTCGCTGTCCTTCCAGATGCTGGCGATCACGATCATCTTCTGCATCTCGCGGGCGATGGCCTGGGAGATGCCGTTCATCTACTTCAGCATCTTCGTGCCGCTGATCACGCTGGGCGAGGCGTTGCCGATTTCCATTTTCGGCATCGGGGTGCGCGACGGCCTCTATTCGTTTTTCTTCGCGCAGGGCGGGGCCACCCACGAACAGGCGCTGGCCATGGCGCTGGTCTACGTGCTGCTCACGATCGTCTATTCGCTGCTGGGCGGCCTGCTCTTCCTGCTGCGCAAGCCGCCTGCGGCGGCCGGGGCGTGAAGCGGGCGCGGAGCCGGGGATAGAACTCGTCGAAGGCGGCCTGGAGTTCGGGCTGGCGGCGTTCGATTTCCCGTTCCGCGCCGCGCAAGACGGCCGCGGCGGGGGATCGGCAGGCGACGCGGTCGAAGGCCCGGCGCAGGCCGTCGCGGGTGCCGTAGGACGGCAACCATTCCTCGGCCCGCAAGCGGGCGACCAACGGTTCCAGCGGGGAGGTCTGCGCGTGCAGGAAGCGCTGGATTTCGGCGAGACGGGCGGCGACGTGGTCGCGCAGGGGAACGGCGGAGTAGCGCGGCCAGTCGCGCGCGAGGAAGAAATCGCCGGCGACGTCGAGGAGAATGCCGCCCCAGCGGCGCCACGGCGGGGCGAAGCCGGCGCGAGCGGCGCGCAGCCCCGGATCGGCGTCGGCAAAGGCATCGATGGCGCGGTGCAGGCGCACGCCGGCGGCGAAGTCGGCGTCGGGGACCTCGGCGCGGAAGCGCCGCAGGAAATCGGCGAGGAGGTTGCCGGCGGCGACGCCGGCGGGCAGGCCGTCGGAAAGATGCAGATGGGCCAGCAGGTTCATGCGGGGCAAACGGTCCTCATGGCGCCATCGTACCCGCAAATCCGCGCGCGGCAAGTCCGCGCGGAGGGTCCGCTCAAGTCCGGCGCGAGCCGGTGGCGGCGGCGAAAAGTCCGCCCACCAGCCCGATGCAGCCCCCGGCCAGCACTTTGTTGCGGATGGATTCGATTTCGCCCGGTCCCGGCGTGCCGATTTCGGGCGGGAGCGGGAGATTGGCAAACAGAACCTCGAAGCCGATGGGGATGCCATCGAGGTGTCCGAACAGAACGTGCGCCGCCAGCAGGCCGAGCAAGCCGGCCCCCAGCATCATGCCGATCGTTCGCAGCAGGATTTTTTGCAACATCGGGGTGGCTTTCGCGGGGAGGTTACGACAAAACGGTGTCCCACGGCGTTTCCTGCACGAGGCAGGCCTCGGGCCGGCTGGCGAGGGGACCCATTTTCAGGACGCGGCGGGTTTGCGATCCGTTCGGGCAGTGGAGCAAATCCACGTCCCAGCCGGCGTTGTCGTCCGGCGGAATGCAATCGGCCCAGATGCGGAATTCCTTTTCCGAAAGCTGGCCCATGGCCAGCCAGTAGCCCAGTTTGACGATCAATTCGGATTGCTTGATCGGCCCGCGCAGGTTTTCCGAATCGTACAGGTCGCCATCGACCCGGAACGTCGCGAGCGCATCCTGGATCTGGCGGGCGACGTCGCCCGAGATTTTGCCCATCGTGATGGCCCAGTGGATGGGGCCGGAAATGGAGATGCCGTACTTCATTTACGGCTTGACGATACGACGACGGCGCAAGGTTTAAACATCATGGAAACCATGTTTCCGGGGTAGCGGAAAACACGGGGGGAGGGACAGGGGACAGGAGACAGGGGACAGGAGAACAGCCTCTCGGAGGGCTATTGCCGTGGGGGCTTGCCCTAGCCGCGGGATTCGTCCGCGACGAACTGGGCGGCGCGGGCGACGAGTTCGGGGGCCCGGGCCATTCCCAGTTTCTGTTTGATGCCGGCCCGGTAGGATTCGACCGTGCTGGTGGCCAGCCGGAGCTTGCCGGCGATCTGGCGGGTGCCGAAGCCCTGGCCGAGCAGGCGAAAGACTTCCAGTTCGCGATCGCTGAGCACGTCGGCCGGCGAGGTGGCGGCGGGCTTCTTGCCGCGGCCCGGCGCGTCGAGGAGGCGGCGGACGATTTCCTCGCTGAGGGCCATTTGGCCGGCGAGCACCTTGCGCAGGGCGGCGAGGACCGCGCCCACCGGTTCGCGTTTCATGACGTAGCCGCGGGCACCGGCGCGGACGGCGCGTTCGGCGTAGAGGTTTTCGTGGTGCATCGACAACACCAGCACGGGCAACCCGGGCTGCCGGAGGTGGAGGTCCTTGATCAGGTCCAGGCCGTTGCCTTCGTCCATGGTCAGGTCGGCGATCACGACGTCGGGCCGGAGCTTGGCGGCGGCGGCGAGGCCCGTGCGCGCGTCGGCGGCTTCGCCGCAGACGGCGAGATCGGGTTGCTGGTTGATGACCTTGGCCAGACCGTCGCGGAGGAGAGGATGGTCGTCCACGATCAGGACGTTCCGTTTGCGGCCGTTTGCGGCGGGCGGGGTTTTCATGTTTTCCTCTTTGGGGCGGTAGCGGCGCGGGGCAGGAGGCAATTCACCGTCGTGCCGCCGCGGGGGGGGCTGTCGATCCACAACGTGGCGCCGATCAGGCCGGCGCGGTAGCGCATGATGTCCAGGCCCAGGCCGGAGCCGGTTTTCGTTTTCGCGGCGATGCCCTTGCCGGTGTCCCGCACCGAAAGGAGCAGGCCCCGCCGATCCTTCGCCAGACGAATCTCGATGCGTTTGGCTTTTCCGTGTTTTCCGGCGTTGGTGACCGCTTCCTGGGCGATGCGATAGAGTTGGCCCGCGGTCTGGACGTCGAGCGGCGGGAGGGTGCCGGGGCCGGCGTAGCGGCAGGCGTTGCCGAAGAGTTCCTGGGTGCGGAAGGCGAGTTCCTGCAAGGCGGCGGCGAGTCCGCCGCGCTTTAGGTCCGCCAGCAGCAGGCCGCGGGCCAGGGCGTGGGCTTCCGCGGCCGTCTTTCCGATCAAGCGGCCCAGTTTTTTGACGGCGGCGGCTTCGGGCCGCCGGGCGCGGGCGAGGTCTTCGCGCACGGCATCGGCGAGGTAGCCGATGGCGGTCAGCGATTGGCCGAGGCTGTCGTGCAGGTCGCGGCCGATGCGCTGGCGCTCGGCTTCGGCCGTTTTCAGGAGTTCCGCTTCCAGGCGGCGCTGGTCGGTGATGTCGCGGAAGACGCCGGCCACCCGCACGACGCGTCCGCGCCGGTCGCGGATGCCCCAGGCGCTGTCCCGGATCCAGCGCACGGTGCCGTCCGGCCAGAGGATGCGGTATTCCAAGGGCGTGAACGTGCCGGTGCGCACGCCGCGCTCGAAATCGCGTTGCACGGTGCCCCGGTCGTCGGGATGAAGGGTGGCGAGCCACTGGGCCAAGCCGTTGTGCAGCGTCTGGCCTGGCCGGCCCCAGATCGCTTCGAAGGCCGGGCTGACGTACAGGGCTCGGCCGGTACGGACGTCGAGCAGCCAGAACACTTCCTGGATGCTTTCGGCCATCTGGCGGAATTGTTCTTCGCTTTGGGCCAGGGCTTGGCGGGAGGTTTCCAGTTCCGCCGTGCGTTCCCGGACGCGCCGTTCGAGTTCGTCGTGGGCCTGCCGCAATTCGGTTTCGGCGCGCTTGCGTTCGGACACGTCGCGGATGATGGCCCAGGCGCCGGCGGGCCGGCCGCGGGCATCGCGGATGAGGCTGCCTTGCAGTTCGACCGGCACGCGGGTGCCGTCCTTGCGGACGTACTCCTTTTCGAACGGATTGGAATAGCCGCGGCGGCGCATCTCGGCGATGGCTTTCTGCTCGACGGCCAGCCATTCCTTCGGGGTGATGTCGGCGAGGCGGAGGCGGAGCACTTCGTTCCGGGAATAGCCGACGAGTTTTTCGAAGGCGGGATTGCAGTCGCCGAGCCGGCCCTGCAGATCCATGGCGGCGAAGGCGTCCCGCATGTTCTCGAAGAGCAACCGATACTTGGTTTCCGACTTCCGCAGCGCTTCCTGGACGCGCTGGCGCTCGGAAACGTCGCGGATGGTCGCCCACATGCCGGTGGCCTGGCCGGCGGCGTCGCGGATCAGGAGGGTGCGCAGCTCGACCGGAACGATGGTGCCGTCCTTGCGGCGATATTCCTTTTCGTACACGTCGGAATAGCCGCGCGTCAGCACTTGCTCCTTCAGGATTTTCGCCTCGGCGGCCTGCCACTTGCGCGGCGTGAGCTGCCGATAGTTCATGTTCCGCAGTTCCGCGGCGGAATAGCCGGTCAATTTCCGGAACGCCGGATTGAAATCCTGGATGCGCCCCCGCATGTCCGCGGCGGCGAACGCATCGCGCATGGATTCGTGGAGTTGCCGATATTTGGCTTCCGAGAGCCGGAGGGCTTCTTCCGCCTGTTTGCGTTGGGTGATGTCGTGGAGGATGGCCTGGTAGTTTCCATCGGGCATCCGTTTGCTGTGCATTTCAACGAAGACTTCCGACGCATCCGGGCGGACGATCTTGCGTACGCGCGTCACGGTTTCGCCCTTGTTCAGCAGGTCGAAACGCATGGGGGCCGCATCCAAGGTCTCGGGAGCGAACAGCTCGGCGACGTGCCGCCCGACCAGTTCGGAGCGCGTCCGACCGGCGAGCGCGCACATGCACGCGTTGGCCTCCGCGATGACTCCGTCCGGGGCGCCCAGCAGGATGCCGTCCACCGCAAGATCGATGAGTTCGCGATATCGGGTTTCGCTGGTTTTCAGCGCCTCTTCGGCCTGCTTGCGGACGGTGACGTCGAAATCGACGCCGCGGTAGCCGAGCAGCGCGCCGGTCGGGTCCAGCAGGGGAAAGGCGTTGGTGGAGACCCACATCGTGCGGCCGTCCTTGGCCACCATGGGATTTTCGTGGTCGCGGAATTTTTCGCGCCGGCCCATGGCGGCGAAGACGGCGGTCCGAAATGCGTCGCGGCCTTCCGCCGGATGCAGGTCGTAGAAATGCAGCCGGCCGGCGATTTCGTCGGGCCGGTAGCCCAGCACGTCTTCCACGACGGGGGTGACGAACATGTAGAGTCCGTCCGCGTCGACCTCCCAGACGAAGGCGCGGCCGATCTGGGCGGTCTGGGCGAAGCGCTCATGGCTTTCCCGCAAGGCGGTTTCCGCCCGGACCCGGCCGGAGACGTCGCGGGTGACGCCGTGCAGTTCGAGGCGGCCGGACCGGGCATTGCGCACGAGGTGGCAGATGGCTTCGGAGGGCAGGGTGGCCCCGTCCTTGCAGGGCTGGAGGAATTCGATGGAAACGTAGGTGTCCTCGGTGATCTTGCCGGCCAGGAAGTCCGCGACGTAGCCCTGCATGAGCTTGAACAATTTCTCGCGTTCCTCCGGCACCCAGGCCTCCGCGAGCGGTTGGGCGAGGATTTCCGCGGCCGTATAGCCGCGCAGGTGGACGACGGACGGGCTGACGTAGGTGAAGCGTTGGGCTTCGACGTCGAGAACCCAGACGACGTCTTTCATGCCTTCCGTCAGCAGGCGGTACTTTTCCTCGCTTGCCCGCAGGGCATCGTCGGTCCGCTTGCGGTCGGTGACGTCGCGCGCGATGGCGACGAGCCGGGCCTCGTCCGAATTCAGGTCGCCGTGGGCGGCGATGGACAATTCGAACCACCGTTCGCCGTGGGGCATGGCCAGCGCATAGGTGCCGCCCTGGTGGTGGCCGGTGGCGAGCGCTTCGGCGATCGCCTGGCGCACGACGGCCGCGGCCGGTTCAGGCAGCAGATCGACGGCCATCTGGCCGACGAACCGCTCGGGAGGCAGAAACAGCCCGATCCGGCTCGGAGCATGGAAATCCAGCACTTGGCCGTTGCGGTCGAGGATGAACAGCAGATCGGGCAGGGCGTCGAGGGTCGCCATCAGGCGCGTCTGCCATTCCCGCGACGCCGTCGCCGGCGGAACGGAAGCTGGCGGTCCGCCGCTCTTTCCTGCTGTGTTGTCCGCGCCCATGCCGGGAAGCCTCCGCTTTTCGCACGCCGATTCTAGCGCGCCGCGGCCGTCGCCGTCAATCGGCCTTCGCCCATCTTCGGAATCCTCCTTCGAGCTCCCGGATATTCCTGGCATGGGCGACTGGCCCGGGACGGGGCGAACGGGTAAGATGGGCGGACATGAAGGCGGTCCTCCATTTCTTTTCGGGTACGGGAAACACGGCGCGGGCGGTCGCGATCCTCGCGGCGCGGCTGGAAGCGGCGGGTTGGGACGTCGCGCGGGCAGCCATCGCCGGCGGTGTGGAACCGCCGGCGGGGATTCCGGACCTGACGGCGGTGGCGTTTCCGATCTGGGCGTGGGCGCCGCCACAGTTCGTTCTGGAGTACGTCCGCCGCCTGCCGGAGGGCCAGGGCGCTCCGGCGGCGGTGCTGGCGACCTGCGGCGCGTTCGGCGCGCAGGGCGTCGGCGAAATGGAGCGCGCGCTGCGGCGCCGCGGCTACGACGTCGTGGCCAGCGGCGAGGCGGTCTATCCCGACAATTTCCTGCTGGCGGTGGATCCGCCGACGGGCATCCCGTTGGACGAAGTTCTGGCGGCGGGCGACGAAACAACTATGGTATTTGCAACTACTATAGTTTTAGGGGCGCCCACGCGCATGGCGTGTGCGTGGGGTCACGTGCTTTGGTCGTGGCCGGTCGCGCGGCTGTTCCGGATTTGCGGCCGGCGCTTCTTGGGCAAGTTCTTCGTCGCGGACGACCGCTGCACGTCCTGCGGCCAGTGCGCGGTGGCCTGTCCGGTGCAGGCGATCCGGATGGCCGGCGCGCCGGCGCGGCCGCGGTGGGGGGCGAATTGCGCGGGGTGCTACCGCTGCATTCACCTCTGTCCGGCGCAGGCCATCCAGGTTTCGATGGCGCGGCTGGCGATCCATCTGGGGGTGAATCTGGCCCTGGCGGTCGGGTGGGTGGGGGCCATTGGCGGGCTGCGGGAACGGTGGGCGGCGCTGGGCGGCGGGGCGGCGTGGGGCTTGGCCATCGCGACGGCCACGGCGGCGTTCGCCGCGCTGATGGTCCTCCAGTTGACGGCGCTGGACGGCTTGCTGCGCGAGTTCGAAACCCGGCCCGCGCTGCGCCGGTTTTTCGCGGCCAGCTACACGACATCCTTCGGCCGCTACCGCGCGCCGGGCTTCCGGCCCGAGAACAACGGCGTTCTTTCCCGTTGAGGAAGGCAGCCGGGGCGTGTAGATTGGGCGTTCCGATCGAACGGAAAGGCGACGACGCATGGCCATCAAAGATTTTCTGAAGAAGAACCTGCTGCTGGTGGATGGGGCCATGGGCACCCAGATCCAGAACCGCAATCCCGGCGCGGCGGCGTGGGGCGCCTACGAGGGCTGCAACGAGTGGCTGAACCTCTCGGCGCCGGAGATCATCCGCGACATCCACGCGGCGTACTTCGCGGCGGGCAGCGACGCGGTGGAAACCAACAGCTTCGGCTCGGCGCCGCTGACGTTGGGGGAATACGGCCTGGCGGCCAGGGCGCGGGAGATTTCGCGCGCGGCGGCGCAGATCGCGCGGGGCGCGGCGGACGCCGCGGCCAAGCAAGACGGCCGGCCGCGCTTCGTGCTGGGCTCGGTGGGTCCGGGCACGCGGCTGGCGACGCTGGGCCAGGTTTCGTTCGACGAGCTCTACGGCGGCTACCAGGAGCAGATGGGCGGCCTGATCGAAGGCGGCGCGGACGGCCTCTTGATCGAAACCTGCCAGGACCTGCTGCAGATCAAGGCGGCGACGGCGGCGGCGATGCAGGTGCTGGGGCCGAAGTCGGACAAGCTGATCTACGTGTCGGTGACGGTGGAAACGACGGGCACGCTGCTGGTGGGGTCGTCCATCTGGGCGGTGATGGCGGCGCTGGAGCCGTATCCGATCGACGTGCTGGGACTGAACTGCGCGACGGGCCCGGAGGCGATGCAGCGCCATCTGGAAGCCATCGCGAAGCTGTGGCGCGGCGGCATCGGCTGCATGCCGAACGCCGGCCTGCCGACGCTGGTGGACGGCCAGGTGAACTATCCGCTCGGGCCGCAGGCCTTCGCGGCGGCGTTCGCGCCGATCGTGCGCGCCGTGGGCCTGAACGTGGCGGGCGGTTGCTGCGGAACGACGCCCGACCACATCCGCGAACTGCGCCTGGCGCTGGGCGCGGCGGAAGCGCCGGCGCCGCGCGACGCGCGGCCGCCGGACCAGGTCGCGAGCCTGTTCGCGCCGGTGGATTTGACGCAGGAGCCCGCGCCGCTCTACGTGGGCGAGCGCGCGAACGCGACGGGTTCCAAGAAATTCCGCGAGGCGCTGCTGGCCGAACGGCTCGATACGGCGTTCGATCTGCTGACGGAGCAGGACGAGGGCGTGGCGCACGTGCTGGACCTGAGCGTGGCCTACGCGGGCCGCAACGAGATCGCGGACATGGCGGCGCTGGTGGCGCGCGCCGGGCGCGAGTGCCGCCTGCCGCTGATGGTGGACAGCACGCAGCTCGACGTGGTCGAGGCGGCGCTGAAGCTCTACGGCGGGCGCATGCTCGTCAATTCGATCAATTTCGAATCCGGCGAGGAAAAGGCCGAGAAGCTCGTCGCGCTGGCGAAGCAGTTCGGCGCGGGGCTGGTGGCGCTGACGATCGACGAGGTCGGCATGGCCATGACGGCGGACCGCAAGGTGGAGATCGCCGGGCGGCTGATTGCGTTCTGCGAGCAGCGCGGGCTGCGGCGGGGCGATCTGCTGATCGACGCGCTGACCTTCACGGTGTGCAGCGGCGACGGCGCGTTGCGCGACGCGGCCAAGGAGACGATCGCGGCCATCCGGCGCATCAAGGAGTCCTTCCCGGGCGTGCGGACGATCCTGGGGCTGTCGAACGTGTCGTTCGGGCTCAAGCCGGCGGCGCGCAAGGTGCTCAACACCGTGTTCCTGGACCGCTGCATCAAGGCGGGGATGGACGCGTGCATCATCAACACGTCCACGCTGGTGCCGCTGACGGATCTGGCGCCGGCGGCGGTGGAGCTGGCGCAGAAGCTGCTGGACAACGACGCGGCGGACGGCGATCCGCTGGAGCTGTTCATCCAGCACTTCGAGGCGGCGGCGCCGGAAGCCGAAGCCGGCGCGGCGGGCGCGGCGCTGACGCCGGAAGAGCAGGTCGCGGCGGCCTTGGTCAAGGGCAAGGCGGCGCTGCTGGAGACGTCGATTCCCGCGTTGCTGGCGAAGATGCCGGCCGAAGAGGTGCTCAACGGGCATCTGATCCCGGGCATGAAGGAAGTGGGCCGGCTGTTCAACGACGGCGTGCTGCAACTGCCGTTCGTGCTGAAGTCGGCCGAGGTGATGAAGAAGGCCGTGGCCATGATCAAGCCTTTCCTGAAAGCGGGGGAGACGGGGTCTTCGGGCAAGATGGTGATCGCCACGGTGGCGGGCGACGTGCACGACATCGGCAAGAATCTGGTAGACATCATCCTGTCCAACAACGGCTACCAGGTGGTGAACCTGGGCGTGAAGGTGCCGATCGAGAAAATGATGGAGTCCGTGCGCGCGTCGGGCGCCGACGTGCTGGGCATGAGCGGTCTGCTGGTGAAATCGGTGCAGGTGATGCGCGAGAATCTCAAGGCGATGGAAACCGCGGGCCTGCGCCTGCCGGTGTTGCTGGGTGGCGCCGCGCTGACGGAACCGTTCGTGATCAACGACTGCCAGCCGGTCTATTCGGGACCGGTGCGCTACTGCAAGGACGCCTTCGACAGCCTGACGGCGTTCCGCGAACTGAAAGAGACGGGCACGCTGCGGCGCGCGGCGCCGCCGGCCGGAAAGTGACGCCATGACCGATGCGAAAATCCACGACGAACCGTTGACGCCGCCGTTCTGGGGCGCGCAGGTCTGGGAACCGACGCTGGAAGAGGTGAATCCGTTCATCGAGCGGATGTCGCTGCTGGTGGGGCGCTGGGGCTACAAGAAGGGCAACCTGTCGGAAGGGGAGTACCGGCAGATCCTCGAGGGCGAGGCGCAGGGGCATTACGAACGGCTGCTGAAAGAGAACCTGAAGCGGCGGCTGTTCGTGCCGAAAGCGGCCGTGGCGTGGCACCGGTGCAAGCCGGACGGCGACACCTTGATCATCTATCCGCACGGGGGCGGCGAGCCGATGGTGCAGGCCTTCCCGCGGCAACAGATCAACGAGCGGCTCTGTATTCCGGATTTCTATGCGCCGCAAGGGGATCTGCTTGGATGCTTCACCGTGACGGTGGGCAATCCGGCCGCTTCGGCGGAAATGGCCCGGATGCAGGCGGAGGGCGAGTACCAAGAGTACTTCTTCTGGACGGGATTTGCGGCGGAATATGCCGATGCGGTGGCCGAGTGGGCGCACCGGAAGATGCTGGAGCCGTTCGGGGGCAAAACGGGGGCGCGGTTCGGACCGGGTTATCCCTCGTGTCCGGACATGGCGCTGAGCCGGAAAATCTGGCAGTTGTCCGAGGCGGGGCGGATCGGCGTGACGGTGACGGACTCCGACATGCTCGAGCCCGAAATGAGCACGAGCGCGGTGCTGGCGCACCGGCCGCGGGCGCGGATTTTCAACCGGCTGGTTTGACGGTGCCCGCTGCGGGCGCGCCGGCTCCCGGTCGTTTTTCCCGGCGGGCGGCAAATGACGGTTGACGGAAAACGCCGGGTGCGCCTATACTTCCGAAAATTGTGCAGGCAGGCCATGGCGGTTTTGCGGCTTGGAATTGACGTGCAGGAGGCAGGAGAATGAATCGATCCGTTCGGTCCAAGGTGGGGTTCGGGGTTGTGCTGTTCGCCGCGACGTGGCTGGTTGCCGGAACGGCATTGGCGCAAACGGCTTCCGCCGGGGGCGGCGACATCCTGCGCATCCGCAAGATGGCGCCGGTGCCGAACACGAAGACGCCGGTGTTCCGGACGGCGACCGCGAGCCAGGCGTCCGCGAAGCAGCCGGACTGGTGGCGCGTGCTGGTGGAATTCGAGACCGCGCCGGACTGGGTCGACGAGCTGGAATTCACCTACTACGTCTACATGAAGGACCAGAGCAACAAGGGCGCGGAGATGATGTTCCGGGGCGCGGTCACGTACGTGAACGTCGCCAAGGGCCGCCACTACAGCGACATGTTCCTGCATCCGAGCGCGCTGGCGCGGATGGGCCGGGTGGAGCAGGTGGCCGTGGTCGTCAAGGCCAAGGGTGCCGTGGTCGCGATGGAATCCACCGCCCAGACGCCCAACTGGTGGGACCGGTTCGCGCCCATCGACGGCGTGCTGCTGAACCGCGCCCAGACCCCGTTCGCGTTCGTGGACTACGATTTGTACGAGCAGATCAAGCCGGCCGCCGCCGCGCGGTAACATTCGCAGCGAAGGACCTCGTTCCATGGCCAAAAAGCCCATCCTGACGTTGGACATCGGTTCGCACAGCCTCAAGCTGGCGGAATTCGCCGAGGTGAAAGGCGGGGTGGAAATGACCCGCTACGCCGTCAGCGAACTGGGGGTCGATCCCCAGAGCGACGCCGACCGTTCGCAGTACATCATCACGACCATCCACGACCTGATCCGCGAGTCGGGCTGCAAGCCCGGCCCGGTGCAGGTGGCGATTTCCGGCCACGCGGTGTTCTCCCGGTTCGTCAAGCTGCCGCCGGTGGAGCCGGAAAAGGTCTACCAGATCATCCAGTACGAAGCGCAGCAGAACGTGCCGTTCCCGATCAACGAGGTGGTCTGGGACTACCAGCTGATCAGCGGCGCGACCGGCGACGTGGACGTGATGCTCGCCGCGATCAAGTCCGACATCGTCGAAGGCATCAGCGACTGCGTGCGCTTCACGGGGCTGGAGCCCAACCTCGTGGACGTGGCGCCGATGGCGCTGTACAACGCGGTGCGCTACAACTACGACAACCTGCCGCCCTGCACGCTGGTGGTGGACATCGGCGCGCGTTCGACGGACCTGATCTTCCTCGAGGCGGGCCGCGTGTTCAGCCGCAGCGTGCCCGTGGCCGGCAACCAGATCACGCAGGCGATCATGAACGAGTTCGGCATCTCGTTCGACGATGCCGAGGCGATGAAGAAGGCCCACGCCTACGTGGCTTTCGGCGGCGCCTACGAAGGGCCGCAGAGCGAGACGGTGGACAAGGTGTCCAAGAGCGTGCGCATCATGATGACGCGCCTGCACCAGGAGCTCAACCGCTCGATCAATTTCTACCGCAGCCAGCAGGGCGGCCAGCAGCCGGCGCTGCTGCTGCTGACCGGCGGCAGCTCGGTGATCCCCTACACCGACACGTTCTTGAAGGAAAAACTGGGCGTGGAGACGGATTACTTCAATCCGTTCAACAACGTCGCGGTCGCCGAACAGATTCCCGCCGACCAGGTGGGCGCGCACGCGTGCGAAATGGGGCAGCTGGTGGGCTTGGCGCTGCGCCGGATGCACACCTGTCCCATCGAAATCAACCTGCTGCCGCCCAAGGCGGAGGAAGAGAAGAAGTTCAAGCGCAAGCAACCGCTGTTCGCGCTGGCGGCGGCGGGCGTCCTCGCGACGTTGCTGGTATGGGTCGCGTTCTATGCCCGCATGGCCGCGGCGGCGGACCGCGTCCGCGCCCGCATCGAGAACCGCGTCGGCGAGCTGTCCGGCGTGGAGCGGCAGCTGCAAGGCGTCGAAGCGTCCGTGGCGGAGGTGGAAAAGCAGATCGCCGCGTTGACCGCGCTGGAAACGCGGCGCGGGGTTTGGCGCGGCCTGCTGGGGGCCCTCAGCGCGCCCCTCCCGGAGGGCATGTGGCTGACGCGGATCCGGCCGCTGGCGACGCTGCCGGGCGGCGCCGCGCCGGACGCAAGCGCCGCGCCCGCCGCCGGCGCGACCCGCGCCGTGGCGGGCATCGAAATCGAAGGCATGGGCTACCAGGATCGGATCAAGAGCGAGGCGGTCGGCCAATATCGCGACCAGCTGCGCGGGTCGAAGTGGTTTTCCGAGCAGACGGAGATCATCTGGCAGCCGCCGGCGCGTTCGGATGCCGCCACCCTTGAATTCAAGATCCTGGCCGTGTTGAAGGAGCCGCAGGCACTATGAACCGCAAACACATGCCCTTGCTGGCGGGGGGACTGGTCGTCCTGCTGCTGGTCGCGGGCCTTTTCTTCTGGCTGTTCGGCGCGCAGGGACATTACGCCGAAAGTTTTTCCAAGCTCCAATCGTCCCAGAACCAGCTCCAGCGCCTGACCGACCGCACCCCGTTCCCGGCGTCCGGCAACGTGCAGGCCATGGACAAGCGGCTGGAGGTCTATCGGGAATATCTGGAAGGGTTGAAAGCCGCGATGAAAAGGGGGCAGCGGCGGGCCGAGCCCGTCACCCGCGACCGCTTCCGCCAGCTGCTGGAGGAAACGCTCCGCCAGCTCGGAAACGGCGCCCGCGAAAAGGGCGTGCTCCTGCCGGCGAATTTCGCGTTCGGCTTCCAGCGCTATGCGGAAGGCGTGCTCCCGGCCGAGGACGAACTGGGCCGGCTGGTGGACCAGCTCTACTCGGTGAAGACCTTGTGCGGGATCCTCTATGAGGCGGGCATCGGCGAACTGGTCGCGGTGGAGCGGACGACGTTCGAGAAGGACGCCCAGGCCGCGCCGGTCGAGGAAGAATACGGCCGGCGCAGCGCCCGCGGCCGCGCGGAGCCGGCCGTGGCCGCGCCCCGCGTGGAGCTGGAGGTGGATCCGCTGGGGCTCTATACCCGGGAACACTACGTGCTGTCCTTCAAGGCCCAGGACGCGGCCAACTGGCGCGTGCTCGACCGGCTGGCGAAAGCGGCGCCGTTCGTCGTGGTGACGCAGCTGGAAATCGTCAATCCCGCCCGCCCGGCCGTGGTCTTGCCGCCCAAGGCGGAAGCCCCCCCGGCCGCGGCGCCGAAGCCGACGTCCGCGGCCGGCTGGCAGGCGCCCGGTTCCGCGACGCCCCTCGCCGCCGAACAACCGGAAATTTTGCCGCGCGAGTTGCGCATCGCGGCCGGCCAGGAATGGCCCAGCGTCCGCCTGGAGGTGGACTATTACCGGTTTGTCGAACCCGCCGCCGAGGAGGTTGCGCAAGGGGAGGAACGTCCGTGAGCCAGGCACCCCGAGGAAAGAACGATTGGATCCGGAGCCATTACGAAAAAATGGTTCTGCTGGTGGCGCTCGTCGCGCTGCTGTTCTCCTGCGTGCTGCTCGCGCAGCGGATCCAGGCCGAGAAGGCCGCCGCCGAGCCGGCCCTGGCGCGGATCGACTGGCGGGGGTCCCTGGTCGCGCCCAAGGACACCTTGGCGTTCGACGCCGTGCTGGTCGCGGCCCGCGCCGAAGCCACCAACGCCCTCGCCGTGGCGGCGCGCACCACCGTCAGCGAACGGCGCGTGGCCTGCGTCAAGTGCGGCAAGCCCATCCGCTATGAAGCGGCCGAATGTCCCTTCTGCCTCGGGACCCAGCCCGCCATCGTGGACATCGAAAAGCTGGACACCGACGGCGACGGCCTGCCCGACAAGATCGAACTGGCCCTGGGGCTCGACCCGCAGAATCCGGCCGATGCCGCCGGCGATCTGGACAACGACGGGTTCACCAACCTCGAAGAATTCAAAGCCAAGACCGATCCCAAGGATCCGGCCGACTATCCCGATCCCATCGTCAAGCTGCGCGTGGCCGGCATCAAGCCCGTGCCGTTCTACCTGCGCTTCGTCACCACGTCCACCTTGGGCGACGGTTCGATCCGCTTCCAGTTGAACCTGCAGACGCTGGAACGCACCTATTTCGTGAAACCCGGCGACGTCGTGCTGGGCTACAAGGTCGAGCAGTACAATCCGGCCGGGCCGGCGGGCGAGACCTTGAACATGGTCCGCCAGTCCGACAAGCGGTCCGTCGTGCTCGTCAAGGGCCGGCCCGTCACCGAACAGGAACTGGCCATTCTCTTCGTCTCCCTGATCGACAAGCAACGCTTGCCCGTCCAGCGGCTTAACGACGTGTTCGCGTACCGCGGCGCGGATTACAAGGTCGTTGACATTCGCCGCGAAAACGTAGTAATTCAAAGCGCGAAAACCGGCGAAAAAGTGACGGTTCCCCTGTGGACTTCCGAAGAGCGGGCGACGATGCTGGGCCAGCCGAGCGCGCCGGCGCCCGCGCCGGCGGCGGTTTCGCAAGCCCCGGCGGCGGGCGCCGCATCGATTTGGTGATTTGCAAATGACGGTGAGCGACAACAAGGCGTTGGATCGGACGAGGAAAACCCTACGTCCTCGTTTCAGTTCCAAGGAGGAAAACCAGATGAAATGGTGCATGGTTGCGGCGATGGCGGTGTCTTTCCTGTTCAGTGGCATGGCGTTCGCCCAGGACGACGATTTCGATCTGGACGCCCTGCTGGGCGACGTGGGGGCCGCGACCGAAGAGACCGCCGAAGCCGCTGCGCCGGCCGCGGAAGAAGCCGCGGCGGAAGTCGCGGAAGAAGCCGTCGCAGAAGTGGCCGAAGCCACGGAAGCCGCGGAAGAAACCGTGGCGGAAGTCGCGGAAGAAGCCGTGGCGGCCGATCCGTTCGCCGATTTCGCCGCCGAAGAAGCCGCGCCCGCCGCGGAAGAAGCCGGCGCGGATCCGTTCGCCGGCCTCGATGCCGAACCCGTCGCCGAAGAAGTTGCGCCCGCCGCGGATGAAGCCGCCGCCGATCCGTTCGCCGGTCTCGACGCCGCGCCCGTCGAGGAAGGCGATGCCCCGTTCGCCGAAGAAGCCGCTCCGGCGGTTGAAGAGCTTGCCGCCGATCCGTTTGCCGATCTCGAGGCGGCGCCCGTCGAGGAAGAAGAAGTCGCGCCGATGGCCGAGGACGATCTGCTGGGCGATCTGTTTGCCGAAGAACCGGCGGCGGAAGAAGTCGAACCCGAAGCCGTCGAAGAAGCGGCGTTGGGCGAGGAATTGGGCGAAGAATCCCTGGAAGCCGATTTCACCGATTTCGACGCGGGAATCGCCGCGGCCCCCGCCGCCAAGAAGCCGAGCAAGGAAATGGCCAAGCCGGCCCCCGCCGAACTCAAGAAGCTCGCCAAGGAAACCGCCCGGCAGGAAGAAATCCGCCGTCAGGCCGCCGAAGTCGAAGCGCTGAAGGCCTCCGATGCCGGTTTCGCCGCCTTGAGCCAAGGCGACTACGTGGCGGCCGAGAAGTCGCTGGCCGACGCCTTGAGCAACCTGCCGGACCGGCCCCAGAACGTGCCCGTTCGCGACCAGATCGCCAAGGGGCTGGCCGAAGTCCAGTACCTGCGCGCCTATGGCATGGCGAAGAAGAACGAGCGCCTTGAAGAAGCCCGCAAGCTGGTGGATGCCGCCCTCAAGAACGACCCGGCCCACCGCGGCGCCAAGGCGCTGGACAAGAGACTGGCGAAACTGGAATACGCCGCGACGCTGCCCAAGGCGCCCGCCGACCAGACGGCCACGATCGAAAAGGCCAAGAGCCTCGAGCAGATGTACGACGAGGCCCGCGAGTGGTACATGCTCAAGGACTACGACCGCGCCAACGCCCTGTTCGAGCAGATCCTGATCCGCGATCCCTACCACAAGAGCGCCATGCGCTACATCCGCAAGATCGAAGCCGACAAGTTCAAGCTGGCTTCCGTCGAACGCGACGCCCGCGTCCAGGGCATGATGACCGAAGTCCGCCGCAGCTGGAGCCCGCCCATCCGCGCCGCGATCGCGATGCCCGTGGATGCCGGCCAGCCCGGCGGCGTCGACAGCAAGCCCTCTTCGCAGCGCCTGCAGGACAAGATGAAGACCATCGTCATTCCGGCCGTCGAATTCCGCCAGGCCAACATCAACGACGTGGTCAACTTCCTCGTCGAGGCCAGCATGGCCGCCGACCCCGAGAAGGAAGGCGTCAACATCATCCTGAACCTCGGCCAAGGCGGCGGCGGCGGGGTTTCCGCGCCGGCTCCGGCGGCGGCCCCCGTCATGGACGAATGGGGCTTCGGCGGCGACGATCTCGGCGGCGGCGTGGCGTTCTCCGCGCCCGCGCCCGCCGGCGTGCGCGACATCACCCTCAATCTGCGCCGCATCAGCATGCTCGACGCCATCAAGTACATCACCGAAGTCGCCGGCCTGAAGTACCGCATCGAGGACAGCGCGGTCATCATCACCCCGATCGACGCGCCGACCGGCAACATCATCACCCGCATGTACCCCGTCCAGCCGTCCTTCATGGACGTCATCGTCGAGCGCCAAGGACCGTCCGCCGAAGAACGCTCGGGCGCCGAATTCACGTCCATGAGCGACCGCGTGTCGGTCACCAAATCCGACGTGAAGGAATTCTTCGAGAAGACCGGCGTGAAGTTCCCGACCGGCGCTTCCATCACCTACAACTCGAGCATCAGCCAGCTGATCGTCGCCAACACGGCCGACAACCTCGAGACCTTCGAGCGCATCCTCCAGCAGCTGAACGTCGTGCCCAACCAGGTCGAAATCGAAGCCCGCTTCATCGAAGTGGACCAGACCGACCTCGAGGAACTCGGCCTGCAGTGGATCCTGAACGACAACTACGAGTTCGCCACCAAGACCGACGGTTCCGGCCAGCGCCTCCAGGTCAACGCCAACCGCAACGGCGTGACGCAGGGCAACCGGTTCTTCAACTACAACTCCGGCAACCTGAACGTCCAGCCGGCGTCCATGATCACCCAGACCGCCAACCAGACCATGCTGGGCGGCATCCTCAGCGCCTCCAGCGTGCTGACGAATCCGGAAGTGACCATCGTCCTGCAGGCGCTCTCGCAGCACGGCGGCACGGACCTGCTCTCCGCCCCCCGCGTGACCACCCGCAGCGGCGTCAACGCCCAGATCCAGGTCGTCAAGGAAATCATCTATCCGACCGAGTTCGACGTGACCCAGCCGACCATGAATTCGGACGGCAACGTGACGATGTCGCCCGTCGTGACCCCGGGCACCTTCGAAACCCGCGAAACCGGCGTGATCCTCAACGTGACCCCGACCGTGGGGCCGGACGGCTACACGATCGATCTCGTGATGGCGCCCGAAGTCGCCGAACTGGTCGATTGGATCCAGTACGGCTCCCAGATCACCGTGGAAACGGGCATCATCGGCGCCAAGCAGCAGAACACCTACCTGTTCAACATGCCGCAGCCCGTCTTCACCAGCCGCAACGTCACGACGTCGATCGTGATCTGGGACGGCCAGACCGTCGTCATGGGCGGCCTGATCCGCGAAGAGCTGACCACCATCAAGGACAAGATTCCGATCCTCGGCGACATTCCGCTGCTGGGCTGGCTGTTCCGTTCCGAAGGGCAGTATAGCCAGAAGAAGAATCTGCTGATCTTCGTGACCGCCCGCCTGGTCGATCCGGCTGGCCGGCCCATCCACAGCGAGGGCAGCCTCGCGATGCCGGGCGCCGGCATCGAAGCGGATGCCGCCGCGCCCGCGACGATGTAAGCCGGGCGGTTCCCACGGGCGGGGCACGGAGCCCCGCCCGTCGCTTTTCGGAGACCGTTGGGTCGATGACGCGCTTGATTTCGGGCAGCGGCCGCCGCCGTCCGCGACCGTGCGCCGCAAACCGTGAATTCCGGAATTCCATGATCGCATCCGTGCTCATCGTCGATGGCACCGCGGTGGCCTACCGCGCGTTCTACGCCGTGCAGGGGCTGGCCACCCGCGACCACCAGCCCACGAACGCCCTGTTCGGCTTCGTCCGCATGCTCCGCCAGCTCGAAGCCCGGTGGCATCCGGACCGCGTCGTGGTGACCTTCGACGGCGGCTCGCCGGCCCATCGCCTCGAACAGTGCCCGGCCTACAAGGCGCAGCGCGCGCCCATGCCCGACGACCTGCGGTCGCAACTGCCCCTGATCAACGAATATCTCGCAACCGCCGGCATTCCGGCGATCCTGCTGAAGGGGCAGGAGGCCGACGACGTGATGGCCACGCTGGCGGACCGCGCCGCGCGGACCGGCGCCGTCGTGCGCCTGGCCACGAGCGACAAGGACCTGATGCAGCTCGTGGACGACCGCGTGCGGATCGTGCCGCCGACGAAGACGGACGAAGAGCTGGACGCCGCCGGCGTCGCCGCCAAGACGGGCGTCCGGCCGGCCCAGATCGTCGATTGGCTCGCGCTGATCGGCGATGTCGCCGACAACATCCCCGGCGTGGACGGCATCGGCCCCAAGACGGCCACCAAGCTGCTGGCCCGGTTCGGCACGTTGGCGGAATGCCTGGCCCGGGCGGACGAGATCGAATCGGCGAGCCTGCGCGGCAAGCTCCAGGCCGGCCGCGCCGTCGCCGAGCTCAACGTGCGGCTCATGACGCTGGACAAGAACGTGCCCGGCGTGCCGGATTGGGGCGTTCTTCCCGCTCCGGCGCCGGACGCCGCGCGGCTGCAGGCGTTTTTCGAGAAGTACGAACTGCACCGGTTCGCCGCGGAAACGGCGGCGCCGCCGCCGGCCCCGCGCGCGCCGAAGCCGCCCGCGCCGCCCGCCCCAGATCAGTTGAGCCTGTTTTGACGACGAAACCCGCCAGATGGATCGGGATCGCGCTCCAGCTCTTGCTGTTGGCGGCGGTGACGGTCTTGGCCGGCGCCACGCGTCGGCACGTGCTCGACGCCCAGCGCCAGCTGACGGCGGACGGCTCGATCCCGTTCTCGCTGGAAAGCGCGCTGGCGTTCCGCCGCATCCAGCTGGTCTATCGCGACGGCGACCTGCCGAAGATCGATCGCGGCATCCAATATCCCGACGGCGTGGTGACGCGCGAGGTGGACACCCTCGGCGTCGAGCGGATCTATGCGCGCGCGGCCAAGCTCTGGCCCGGCACGTTGCCGCTGGCCGAAAAGGTCCGCTGGCTGCAGCTGGGGTGGTTTTGCCTGGCGATTCCCGGAATGTTTTTCTGGGTCAAATGGATGGGCGGGGGCGCGGCGGGCGGGTTGGGGGCGGCCGCGTTCTACGCCGTGGCCATTTCCGCCGTGGCCCGCTCGACGGGCCAAGAGCTGTCGCACGAGAACAACGCGCTGCCCTTGCTCCTCTGGCATCTGGCGGCGGCGGCCTGGGCGGGCAATCGCGCCGGCCGCCTCCGCGCGAAGCACGTCGCCGGCTGGATTTCGGCCGCCTTGGCCGGCCTGGCCCTGTGCGCGTGGGACATGGTCCAGTTCTATCTCCTGCTGCGCTTGGGCTGGGAATGGGCCGTCGCGGTCCGGGGGCGCCTGGCCAAGGAAGAACTGTGGGCGCGCGCGGTGCCGCTGATGGCCGTGCTGGTGGCGGTGGGGCTGCGCAATCCCTATCTGCGGGCGCATGGCTTCCTGTTCTCGCCGACCTTGGCGCTGGGGTGGGGGGCGTTGCTGGCGGGCGCCCCGGTCGCGCAGCGGCAGCGCACCGCCACGCGGGTCGTGCTGGGCGCGCTGCCCGTCCTGGGTTGCCTGGCCCTGGCGCACGTCTATTTGCCGGCCTACGGCCATTTCGGGTCCCTGCTGTGGGCCAAGCTGCGGTTCTTCAACGTCCGGCCCGTCGATCCGGCCCGCCTGACGTTCGAACAGCGGATCCTGTGGGTGCCGGCGCTCAATTCCACCTCGTGGGCCTTGCTCTGGGAGTGGTTCCCCTTCCTTTTGGTGTTGACGGCCGGCGCCGTTTGGGCTTTGATGCGCGGAACGGTACGCACCCGCGACGAGTTCGCCGATTTTCCCCCCCTGCTTTTCTACCTGCTGGCGTCTCTGGCCGCTTTCATCCTGTTTTTCCGGTTCCACGTGTGGCTGGCGGTTTTCGCCTGCGGAACGGTCGGCCTGTGGGCCGGCCAGTGGAAGGAATGCGGCAACCGCTGGTCCCGCGGGGCGCTCGTGGCCCTGCTGGCCTGCGGGTGGCTGGTGGAAGCGCGCCAACCCTGGTTCGGGCCGTTCCGCTGGGAGGAATCGCCCGTGGAAACCCCCGGCGCGCCGACCTGGGCCGGGCCCCTGTACTGGGGCCGCCCGAACGTGTATGCGGCCGAAACGGAAGCCTTGATGGAACATTTGCGGAATTACGTCGCCCCGGAGCCCGTGCTGGCGAACTTCGGCATCAGCGCGGGCATCGCGACCTATGGCGGCTGCCCCGTGGTGCTGCATCCGAAGTTCGAATCGGCGGAGATCCGCCGCCGGGTCCGGGAATACGGCGAGGCGCTCTTCCGGAGCGACGAAACGGGCTTCCGCGACTGGATGGAATCCAAAGGCGCGACGGTCTACGTGCATTCGCTGGGCGAGTTTTCGGAGATCCAGCCGGGCCTCCAGATGCGCTACATGGTGGCCGCGCTGGATCCGGCGCCGGAGGCCGCGGCGCGGCTGTTCGAGCAGCGGCCCGAGGAGCTGAAGCATTTTGCGCCGCAGTTCGCCAACCGGAAGTACCGCGTGTTCCGGCTGAAGCGCAGCCCCGGGGCCGCGCGTCTGGCGGAGACGCTGGCCGAACAGGCCCGCGCCGCGCTGGAAAACGGCGATCTGGCGGAGGCGGAGACGAAAGGCGCCCATGCCCTGCGCATGGACGCCGAAAACGAGGAGGCGCAGGCGGTCCTGCGCCACGCGTCGGCCCTGCGGGACGCGGGATTCCGCGCGGATGAGGATGAAAGCTGGACCGGAGAAGCGTCGCCGCTGGCTCCGACCCGGCCTTGGCCGTAAGATGAAAATGGGATATTGCGCAGCCTTGACCGGCGGAATCGCCTGCGGGAAAAGCACCGTGGCGGAATTCTGGCGGCAATGGGGCGCCGAGGTGCTGGATGCCGATCCCGTGGCCCATGCGCTGATCGCCCCGGGCGGCGAGTGCGTGGAGGCCGTCGCGCGTGAGTTCGGCGACTGCGTGCGCGCGGCCAAGGGCGGCA
Organism: Verrucomicrobia bacterium UBA2281; assembly: GCA_002347655.1. Taxonomy (GTDB): domain Bacteria; phylum Verrucomicrobiota; class Kiritimatiellia; order CAIQIC01; family Lenti-01; genus Lenti-01. The sequence continues at coordinate 141,074 of DDWR01000021.1, forward strand.
TCGACCGGCGTTCGCTCGGGGCGATCGTGTTCGCGGACACGAGCGCCCGGGAGCGCCTGAACCAGCGGCTGCATCCGGCCGTGATCCGCCGGATGCGCGCCTGGGCGGCGGGCATCCGCCGGGACGGCAAGCTTGGCGTGGCGGTGGTCCCGCTGCTGTTCGAGGCCGGCATGGAAAAGGATTGGGACGCCGTCGTGTGCGTGGCGGCCACCGAAAAGACGATGTTGGAACGGCTGGCCGAACGCGGCTTGGCGCCCGCCGCGGCGCGGGCCCGGATCGCCAGCCAATGGCCGGTGCGCGAAAAAATGGCGCGCGCCGACCGCGTGATCGAAAACGACGGCAGCCTGGCCGAACTGGAAAAAAAGTGCCGGGCCGTCTGGAACGATTTGTTTGAACAAGGAGAATAACATGGCCCCGAATCCCAAGAATCCCCGTCAACCCCGCAAGTCTTCTTCCGGCGGCGGCAACCGCTCCCGCGGCCGGCCCCGCAAGCGCGCGGACGAAGAGGCGCCGAAGCGCCCGAACATGCCGTTGCCCGCCTCGCTGCTGGACACCACCATTTCCGACGGCGAAGAATATCGCCCCGGCACGTATGGCGGCCCCGCCGCCGAAGAGCGCTCCGACGCGCCCGAGCGCGGCAACGAAGCCGTGCCGCCGCCGCCGCCGGCCTTCGTGCCGCAGGAAAGCCGCGAGAGCGAACCGCCGCCGCCGCGCGCGCCGCAACAGGGCCCGGACCAGGGCCCGGACCAAGGCCAAGACCAAGGCCAGCACCAAGGCCAAGGGCAGGGCCACAACGGCTATCCCGCGCACAACCGTCCGAACTATCCCCAGCATCCGGGGCAGGGCGGACAGGGCGGCGGCCGCCACGACCGCTATTTCGACCGCAACCGCGACCGCCGTCCCGGCGGCGGCGGCCAGCCCTTCCGCGACAACCGGCCGCCGCGCGTGCCGCTGACGCCCGAAGAACAGGCCGCGCGCGAAGCCCAGATCGCCGCGCAGCGCGCCGCCGCCGAGGCCGCCGCCGCCGAACGCGCCAAGATGGCCCGCGTCCTCAAGCTCAACGAGCTCCAGCTGCTCACCGTGCCCCAGCTCAAGGAACTGGCCGACAGCTACCAGCTCGTCGATCTCGGCGCCCTCAAGAAGCACGAGCTGATCTTCGAGATCCTCAAGGCCAACGCCCGCTGCAACGGCACCATGTTCGTCCGCGGCGTCCTCGAAATCCTGCCCGACAACTTCGGGTTCCTGCGCTCGCCCAACAACAACTACCTGCCGTGCCCGGACGACATCTACGTCTCGCCCTCCCAGGTCCGCCGCTTCGCCCTGCGCACCGGCGACCTCGTCGACGGCGAAATCCGCTCGCCCAAGGACAAGGAGCGCTTCTTCGCGCTGCTGAAGGTCAACAGCATCAACGACGGCCCGCCCGAGGGCCAGCGCGGCAAGATCCCGTTCGAGAACCTCACGCCGCTGTTTCCCGACAAGCGCCTCGTCCTCGAAACCAAGAGCCAGAACAACGTCAACATGCGCGTCATGGACCTGCTGACGCCCATCGGCAAGGGCCAGCGCGGGCTGATCGTGGCCCCGCCGCGCACCGGCAAGACCGTCCTCATGCAGATGATGGCCAACAGCATCTCCGAGAACAACCCGGAGGTGAAGCTGATCATCCTGCTGATCGACGAACGCCCCGAGGAAGTCACCGACATGGAGCGCAACACGAAGGCCGAGGTCATCGCCTCCACCTTCGACGAGCCGCCGGAGCGCCACGTGCAGATCGCCGATCTCGTCATCGAAATGGCCAAGCGCCAGGTCGAGGCCGGCAAACACGTCGTGATCCTGCTCGACTCCATCACGCGCCTGGCGCGGGCCTACAACACCCTCCAGCCGCACAGCGGCAAGATCCTCTCCGGCGGCGTGGACGCCAACGCGCTGCACAAGCCCAAGCGCTTCTTCGGCGCCGCCCGCAACATCGAAGGCGGCGGCAGCCTCACCATCATCGCCACCGCGCTGGTGGACACCGGCAGCCGCATGGACGAAGTGATCTTCGAGGAATTCAAGGGCACCGGCAACATGGAGATCTGCCTGGACCGCTTCCTGGTGGACAAGCGCATCTTCCCGGCCATCAACATCGAGAAGTCCGGCACCCGCAAGGAAGAGAACCTGATGCACCCCGACGAGCTCAGCCGCGTCTGGATCCTGCGCAAGGCGCTCAACGGCGTGCCCGCCGTCGAGGCGATGGAGCTGCTGATCGGCCGCCTGAAGAAAACGAAGACGAACCTTGAATTCCTGATGACCTTGCAGGGATAATGGTCCCATGAGTTCGCTCGGCCTGCACGTTCCGATGGGGCGCGAGGCGCGCCAGCCCTGGCTGCGCGCCGCGCTCTTCGCGGCCGCGCTGGCGCTGTCCGCGGCGCTGCACGGCGCGCTGCTCGTCGGCCTGCCGCCGCTGCCCGCCTGGCGGCCGCCGGACGCGGCCCTTCGGCGGCCGGCGCGCCCGCTCGTGGTGAACGAGGTGCGCCCGCTGCCCGACCAGCCCGGATTCGCCCAGCCGGAAAAATTCCGGCCGGAGAATCCCGAGGCCTTCGCCGACGTCGAGCCGCTCCAGAAGAACCTGCTGGAAGACCTGCGCGCGGAAGCCGAGGCGCTGGAATTCGTGCCGCCCGCACCCGCCGAGGCCGCCGCGCCCCTGCCGGCGCCGCCGGCCGACCTGGCCGGCATGGATTTCCGCCAGGACATCCTTGAAATCGAAAAGCAGGTCGTCGCCGACGAACTGGCGGCCCTGCCGCGCCGGTTCACGCCCGCGCTCGACCGCGTGGCCGGCGCGCCGGACGTGACCCTGCCGGCCACGGCCGATGCCATCGCGGCGGCGGCCGCCGCGGCGGACGGCCGCGGCGACGGCTCCCTGCGGCCGCTGTCCGTGCTGTCCCGGTCCGAACCGTCCGCCCGGGACATGATCGCCGCCGCCAACCAGGGCGAGCTTTCCGCCGCCGACCGCCTCCGCGAACAGGGCACGATGCTCGACGAGGCGGCTGCCGACGTCACCGACGTCCAGCCCATCGAGCAGTTGCTGGCCGTGGAGGTGTCCACCTACCGGGCGGCGGACGAAGAGGCCCTCTATTTCGAGCTGGCGATCTCGCGCGCGGGCGTCGAGGCGCTGCCGGTGCTGCCCAAGGACGTCCTGCTCGTCCAGGACTGCTCCGAAAGCATCACCCGCACCAAGCTGGATTACTTCAAGAACGGCCTGGACGCCTATTTGCGGACGCTGACGACCGCGGACCGCGTCAACCTGATGCGCTACAGCGACACGCCCACGCTGTGCTTCCCCGACTGGCAGCCCGTCACCGCCGGCTCGCTGGAAAAGGCCGCGGACTTCGTCGACGACATGCGCGCGCGCGGCCAGACCGATCTCTTCGCGCCCTTGCAGCAGGTGCTCAAGCTGCCGCGCGCCAAGGGCCGGCCGATGATCGCCGTGCTGTTGACCGACGGCCGCCCGACGATGGGCACGGTGGACAGTTCCGACATCATCGCGCGCTTCAGCAAGCTCAACGGCGGCGAGGTGTCGATCTTCACGGTCGGGGCGGGAGACCGGGTGAACACGTTCCTGCTGGACCTGCTCGGCCACAACAACCGCGGCGGCTCGTGGCTCATGCCCCTGCGCGAGCAGATCCCCTTGGCCGTCCAGCGCGCGGCCCGCGAACTGTCGCGCCCCGTGCTGGCGAACCTGGAGTACCGCTTCTCCGGCGATTCCGCCGCCGAGGTCTATCCCGGCACGTTGACGCACCTCTTCCTCGACCGGCCGCTGCGCCTCGTCGGCCGCTGCCCGCTGGACCAGCAAGCGACCGTCCTGCAGATCATCGGCGAGTCCGGCGCGCAGAAGCGCGACATGGTCTTCGCGCTCGACCTGGCCGAGGCCGCAGACGGCGGCGAGGGCCTGCGCCGCGAGTGGGTGGCCCAGAAGATCTACAAGCTGATCAACGACCACTTGGCCAGCGGCCGCGCCGAAACCGTCCAGCAGATCCGCGACCTGTCCCGCCGGCACAACGTGCCCTTGCCCTACGGCGCCGATTTCCCGCTCTAAGTCCCCGTCCGGGGCGACGTTCAAAGTTTTTACGTTCTACGTAAAACGCGCGCGAAGTTTTTACGTTCTACGTAAAAGCCGAACGGCGCAAGCGCTTGACCCGTGGCGAGCGCGGGGGGTAAAGTGGCCGCATATGGAGAAACCCGCGCCATTGGATCGGTTTACCGCGCTCGACGTGGCCGGCTCGGCCGTCGCCGAGGCCGGGCGCTTGTTGCTGGAACTGAGCCAGAAACCCATCGAGGTCCTGTGCGAGCCGGGGCACGACATCAAGCTGCGGGCCGACCAGTTGGCCGAGGAGCGCATTTTGGACGTGCTCAACGAGCGCCTGCGATTGCCGGTGCTGACGGAGGAAAGCGGCGAACACGGCGCGGTGACGGAAACGTCGCGCATGTGGATCGTGGATCCGCTGGACGGCACGTTCAATTATTCGCGCGGGATGCCGATGTGCTGTTCGTCCGTGGGCTTGTGGGAGAACGGGCAGCCGGTGCTGGGCGCGGTCTACAATTTCTTCAACGACGAGCTGTTCGCAGGCATCGTGGGGCAGGGGGCGTGGCTCAACGGCAAGCCCATCGCGGTCTCGGGCGTGAAAACGGCGGCGAAGGCGTCGCTGGCGACGGGCTTTCCGCACCACCAGGACTACGACGACGCGCCGCTGCGGGAGTTCGTCCGCCAGGTGCAGGACTTCAAGAAGATCCGCATGCTGGGTTCCGCCGCGCTGATGGGGGCCTACGTGGCGTGCGGCTGGCTGGACGCCTACGTGGAGGAAGACGTCTGGCTGTGGGACGTCGCGGCGGCCGTGGCGATCGCGCAGGCGGCGGGAGCCGCCGTGACGGTGCGGCCGGGCCAGGCCGGGCGCTGGGCGCGCGAGGTGGTCTGCGCCGCCACGCCGGAACTGCAAGCCGTTTTGGAGGGACAAGCGCCATGAAAAAAGCGAAGAAAACGATCTTGGGCGTCCACGTGGCGCAGCGGACGAAGCACACCGCGAAAGTTCAGAAAATCCTGTCGGACTACGGGTGTTCCATCCGCACGCGCCTCGGTTTGCACGACGCGGGCGACGGCTTCTGCTCGTCCAACGGCCTGATTTTGCTGGAAGTGGTGAGCAAGGCCGCCGAATTGGCCGCCGCGCTGGGCAAGGTGCCGGGCGTGTCGGTGAAGAAGATGGTTTTCGAGGAGTAATGCCATGGCTACGCTGAAAATCGCCAATATCCACACCTTGGTGACGGTGGACGACGACTACCGGATCCTGCACGACGTCGACGTGCTGATCGAGGGCGACCGGATCCACTCGATCGGCAAGAACCTGCCGACGCCGCCGGACGCGCGCGTGCTCGACGGCCGCTGGTGCGCGGTCTATCCGGGCTTCGTCAACACCCACCACCATTTCTACCAGACCCTGACGCGGAACCTGCCGGCGGTGCAGGACGCGAAGCTGTTCGACTGGCTGCTGTGGCTCTACGAGGTGTGGCGCGGGCTGCATCCGGAAGCCGTGCGCGTCAGCACGCAGATCGCCCTCGGCGAGCTGCTGCTCAGCGGCTGCACGACCACCACCGACCACTTCTACGTGTTCCCGCGCAGCGCGCCGCAGGAGTTCCTCGACGTCGAGATCGACGAGGCCCGCCGGATCGGCGTGCGCTTCCATCCCACGCGCGGCAGCATGAGCCTCGGGCGCTCGCAGGGCGGCCTGCCGCCGGACGACGTGACCCAGAGCTGGGAGGCCATCCTCGCCGACTGCGACCGGCTGATCGCGAAGTACCACGATCCGAAGCCGTTCGCGATGACGCGCCTCGTGCTGGCGCCGTGCTCGCCGTTTTCCGTCACGAAGGAATCCCTGGCGGAGACCGCCGTTTTCGCGCGCGAGAAGAAGGTCTTCATGCACACGCACCTGTGCGAGACGAACGACGAACAGGACTTCTGCGTGCAGAAGCTGGGCCTGCGCCCGCTGGAATACATGGAGAGCGTGGGGTGGGTGGGGCCGGACGTGTGGTACGCGCACGGCATCTGGTTCACGCCGGAGGAAATCGTCCGGCTGGGGCAGATGAACTGCGGCGTGGCGCACTGCCCGGTGAGCAACCTGCGGCTGGGCTCGGGCATCTGCCACGTGCCGGCCCTGCTCGACGCCGGCGTGCGCGTGGGCATCGCCGTGGACGGCAGCGCCAGCAACGATTCCTCGAACCTGCTCAAGGAAATGCAGACGGCGCTGCTGGTGCACCGCGTCGGCACGGGCGTGACGTCCATGCCGCCGAAAAAAGTCATCCGCATGGCGACGCGCGGCGGGGCGGAAATCCTCGGCCAGCCGGAAATCGGCCAGCTCAAGCCGGGCATGGCGGCGGATCTGGCGATGTTCCGCCTGGACCGCCTCGATTTCGCGGGGGCGATGACGGATCCGGCGCACGCGGTGCTGTTCTGCGGCAGCGCGCCGCGGGCGGAGTACACGATCGTAGCGGGCCAGGTTCTCGTCGAGAAGGGCGAACTGGTCGGCATCGACGAAAAGGCCGTTTTCCACCAGGCCAACGACCTGACGGCGGACCTGCTGCGCAAGGCCGGGGTCTAGGACGCGGATGCAGCAACTGCGGCAGGCGGCGGCGCGCGAGCGGCGGGCACCCATCTATTGGTGGCTGCTGCTGATGGTGGCGACCGGGGGGGCGTTGCTGGTCTGCACCCACCAACGGTCGCCGGCCGTGGCCGTTTTCCTGGGGATCCTTTTGGCGGCGGCCTGGGCCGCGCCGCTCGTGGCGTTGCATTCGCTGGCGGCGCCGCCGCGCGCGCGGAAGCCCGCGCCTGCGCCGGGCACGGGCAGCTTTGCTGATTGGCTGAAGCAGGCGCGCATGCTTGGCCGCGTATTGCTCTACTACCAGGACAATCCGGAGCTGCCGCCCGACGTGCAGGGGGAAATCCGCGCCGCGCGCGAGGATTTGCGCGACGTGCTGCGCGCGCATCCGCTGCGCGACGATCTCGAACGGGTCTGCGTCCGCGTGCGCGGCGGCGCGATCCGGCTGGTGAAGGACTGGTTCGCGCGCGAATACCGCCGCGACATCCGGGAGCTGACCAACGAATACGAGCAAGCGGCCGCGGCGGGCATGGATGCGGACAAGCGGATGGTGGCCTTGCGGCAGGCGGTGGAAAAGGCCGCCGCCCTGATGAGCCGCAACTGCATGCCCCGGATGCTGGAGCGCGAGCGCCTGGCCTGCGCCGTCGATTGCGCCTGGCTGGCCGTGCAGGGCGTGATCGCCGGCCCGGAGCACGTTTCGCCCGTCGATCTGGTCGAGATGCTGGTGATCGAATGGAGCGATTTCTCCGAGCCATGGTTGCCGGCCACCGCCTTGCGGCGCGCGCTGGCGCGGCTGGACCGCGCGGATGCGCGCCCCGCGCCGGAACCGCCGCCGGCGGCGGAACCGGTCGCCGCCGCGGCCGCTCCGGAGTGCGGCGCCGTCGTCGTCCGCAACGGCAAGCGGTATCGCCGGGTGCGCGTGCGCCGCAAGCGCCGCCATTCCCATCGCCATTTCTGGAATCGCGGGCCGTCGCTCGCGGACGTTTTCGTTTCGTTCGGGCAGTGGGTGCGCTATTCCATCCGCGCCTGGATGCTCTACCGCTGAAAGAACCCTACCCATGAAAAAGAGAGAACACGTGATTCCCAGCGCCCCCGTTCCGGTGCCCTACGGCGCCCGCGTGATGGAACAGGGCGTCCACTTCAGCATCTTCAGCCGCCACGCCACGCGCGTGTGGCTGCTGCTGTTCGACCGCGCCGAAGACGAGACGCCGAAGGAGGAGTTCGAACTGCTGCCGGACCGGAACCGCCTGGGCGACCTGTGGCATCTGCACGTGCCGACGGCGCGGCCGGGGCAGTGCTACGTCTACCGCATGGACGGGCCGCGCGACGGCGCCGCCGGCCACGCGTTCGATCCGGACCAGTGGCTGCTGGATCCCTACGCCCTGGCCGTCGCCGGCCAGAAGAACTGGGGCGACCACGACGGCATCGTTCCCGGCCGGCCGGTCAAGAACGGCCGCCGCTTCCCCAAGGGCGTCATCCTGCAGGACGATTTCGACTGGACGGGCGACCGCACCTTGCGGGTGCCGCTGAACGAATCGATCATCTACGAAGCCAACGTGCGCGGCTTCACGGCGCACCCCAGTTCGGGCGCGGCGCACCCGGGCACCTACCGGGGGCTGATCGAGAAGATCCCGCACCTGAAGGAGCTGGGCATCACGACGCTCGAGCTGCTGCCGATCCAGGAATTCAACGAGATGGAATTCCTGTGGGAAAACGGTTCCCGCCGCAACCTGCGGAACTTCTGGGGCTACAGCACGCTGGCGTTCTTCGCGCCGCACGCGCGCTTCGCCTGCGCGAACCAGCGCGGCGAGCAGGTGCGCGAATTCAAGGAGCTGGTGCTGGAGATGCACAAGGCCGGCATCGAAGTCATCCTCGACGTCGTCTTCAACCACACGGCCGAGGGCGGCATGGGCGGGCAGACGTTTTCGTTCCGCGGCATCGACAACCCCATCTACTACATGATGGAAGAGGACGGGAAGCGCTACAAGAACTACACCGGCTGCGGCAACACGGTGAACGGCAACCATCCCGTCGTGCGCGACTTCATCCTGCACTGCCTGCGCTACTGGGTGCTGGACCTGCGCGTGGACGGCTTCCGCTTCGACCTCGCCACCATCCTCGCGCGCGGCCGCGACGGCGAGCTGCTGGCGAATCCGCCCGTCATCGAGCAGATCGCCGACGACCCGATCCTGCGCGGCGTGAAGATCATCGCCGAAGCCTGGGACGCCGCCGGCGCCTACCAGGTGGGCTCTTTTCCGAATGCGCGCTGGAGCGAGTGGAACGGCAAGTACCGCGACGACGTGCGCGACTTCTGGCGCGGCGCCGGCACGCTGAGCACGTTCGCCACGCGCCTGTGCGGCAGCCCCGACCTCTACGACCGGCCCCGCCAGACCCCCCTCAAGAGCGTGAACTATATCGCCAGCCATGACGGCTTCACCATCGCCGACATCGTTTCCTACGCCGAGAAGCACAATCTGGCCAACTGCGAGGACAACCGCGACGGCGACAACCACAACCACAGCGACAACTGCGGCAAGGAAGGCCCCGCGGACGATCCGGCGATCCGCGCGCGGCGCCTGCGCCGCCAGAAGAACCTGATCGCCACGCTGTTCCTTTCCCAGGGCGTGCCGATGCTGCTGGGCGGCGACGAATTCGGCCGCACCCAGCAGGGCAACAACAACGCCTACTGCCAGGACAACGAGATTTCATGGGTGGATTGGGCCCTGCTCCAGCAGAACCGCGAGCTGTTCGACTTCGTCCGGCAAGCCATCGCGTTCCGCCAGGCCCATCCGGCCCTGTGGCGCACGAGCTTCTTCCAAGGCAAGAACCACGCCGGCGACTTCCCGGACATCCGCTGGTACGGGCCCGACGGCGCGCCGCAGCCCGATTGGGAGAACGGCGCGGCCCTGGCCTGCCGCATCGACGGCCGCGACGAACACACCGGCGCGGACGGCGACGACGACCACCTGTTCCTGGTGTTCAACCGCGGCGCCGAAGCGCAGGAATTCGACTTGCCGCCGAACGTCAGCGGCCAGCCGTGGACGCTGGCGTTCGCGACGTCGGCCGAACCGCCCGCCGTGCGCCGCGGGGGACGCCCCGTCGCGACGGTCGCCGGCGAAAGCCTGGCCGTGTTCGTCGCGAGGTAGGGGGAAGGCGTCCCGTGGAATGCCCGCAGCGGGAACAGAAATTCGCGTTTCCGAACCATCTGGCCGGTTCGTTGCAGGCTTGGCTGGATGCGCGCTGCCGGCCGGATCCGGCGTTCGCCGCGGGACGGATCGCCAGCCTCTACTTCGACTTGCCCGGCGGCGCGCTGCTGGACGAAAAGCTCAACAGCGACTACCTGAAGACGAAAGTCCGCCTGCGCTGGTACGGGGATTGGCACACCGGTGTTCCGGCCGGCGCGGTCTTTCTCGAGGTCAAGCGGCGGATCGGCAGCAGCCGGGAGAAATTCCGCCGGCCATTGGAGTGGACGGCGGCGGAACTGGATCGCTGGCCGCTGGAAGACGTTCGGCTGCTGGACGTGAACCGCATGCTGGACGCGGCGGGCTTTCGGTTCGGCGGGCCGCTGCGCCCGGCGATCTGCCTCGCGTACCGCCGCCGCCGCTGGCTCGAGCCGGCGACCGGCGCGCGCATCTGCCTCGACCAGGATATCGCGCCGGTGCGGATCCACGGCGCCTGGGGCGTCGTCGCGCGCGGCCAACCGCTCGCCGACGGCGTGTTCGAAGTGAAGGGGCCGGACGAGCGCCTGCCGGCGGCATTGCAGCCGCTGATCGCGCTGGGCTGCCGGCGGGAATCGTTTTCGAAATTCCAGCGCTGCCTGGAGCAGCGCCGGCCGCCGGCGCCGCCGGCCTACGCCTGAGGAGGACGGAACCATGAAGAACGCGGAATGGTTGGAGAAATTGGCCGATCTGGGCGGCCGCAAGATGCAGGATATCGGCTTTATGCCGTTCTTGGTGGCGACCGGCATGGCGCTGCTGTGCGCGCTGTTCATTTCGTTCCTCTACGTGCGGTTCTACCAGAACCGCTCCACGGGAAGCATGGTGCATCGGGCCTTTCCGCTGCTGGGAGTGTCCATCGCGGCGATCTTCATCGCCATCCAGTTCTCCCTGCCGCTGTCGCTGGGTTTGCTGGGCGCGCTGTCCATCGTGCGTTTCCGCACGCCGATCAAGGAGCCCGAGGAAATCGGCTTCATCATGCTGGTGGTGGCGACGTCGCTGTGCTGCGCGACGTTCAACCTCCAGTTTTTGGGCATCATTCTCGGGGTGGCCGTGGCCGGGCTGCTGCTGCAAGGCCTCCTGCGGCGGGTTTGGCGGTTCCAGCGGCCCCAGGGGCTGCTGGTGGTGACGGCGCCGCGCGGCGCCTACGACGCGCAGGCCGCGGCGTTCCTCGCGGCGGTCCGCGCGCGCCTGCCCCGGGCGCGGCTGGAAGGGGTCGCCCGCGTGGGCGAGGAGGTGCACGTCTCCTGGGGGGTGGGCGATCCCGGCGAGGATCTGGCGGCGCGCCTGCCGGAGCTGGAGCAACTGCTGCCGGGCGCCGCCGCGCAACTGTTCTGCCACCGGACCACCGAAGTCTGACGCGCGTGCGGCGCCTCGCGGACAAGGCCCTCGTTCCGCTGGCCCTGGCCGGCTTTCTCGCGGCGGGGTGGGGCCTCGAGCGCGTGGCCGCCTTCCAGTCGGCGCGCGCGGCGCTGCGCGCTCCGGCCATACCGACGGCGATGCTGAACCGCGGCTCGCTGGGCCGCCTGCTGCGGCGTCTGCGGCTGGTGCGCCCGGTGCCGAACGACGGTGCGCTCCATCCCAAAAGCGCCTATTCCAAAACGGCGCTGGATGCCGCTTTTTTCCAGAAAAAACGCGTGGTGGGAGCGTGGCTCTACGAGCCCAATCCCGCGTGGGTGGAGGATTGGTCGCGGGGGGAGGAGTTGCCGCGCTCCGAATTCGACCCGGCTTGGTTGCGGTCCGGTTTGCCGCTCGTCGCTTTGGACGTCGATGCCGCGGATCTGGCCGGTTTGCTGGACCAGCCCAAAGGCCGCGGCAAGGAATGGGAACGCCCAGCCGCCATGGCGTTTTACCGGGACGGCCACCCGGTTTGCGCCGGTCGGGTCGGCGTGCGCCTGCACGGCGGCCGGAGCCGAATGCCCGGCCATGCGCACAGCTACCGGGTCTATCTGCGGGACGAATACGGTCCGGCGGCATTCTCTCCGGCCTGGATCGGCGGGGCTCCCGGCCGAAAGCTGCGCCGGTTCGTGGTTCGCGCCGACTGGCCGGATCGCTATCCCTTCGCGGGTCTGCTGGCGTTCGACGTGGCCGAACGCCTCGGCTGCACGGTGCCGCGGACGCAGCCGGCGATGCTGGTCTTGAACGGCCAGCTCCAAACCAACGTCTACCACCTGTCCGAGCACGTGGGCCGCGCGGCCTGGGCCGACCGCCTCGGGCACAAGGACTTCCTGATGTTCATCTACAAAGGGCAGTCGGAGGAATCCGCCGCCACGGTCTACGGCGAACTTGGCCGCCGGATCGTCTGGGAGCCCCTCGATCCCGAAAACCTGGAGCGGGAGGTGGATCTCGACAATCTGTGCGCCTACGTCTTCGCGGTGGCCTATGCCGGGGTCACGGACGGGTTCCAAGGCGCCGCGATCAAGAACCTGCGGGACGACCCGCCTCGCTGGGCTTGGGTCAACTGGGACATGGACCACGGCTTCTGGGATTTCAACGGCGATCCGCTCCAGCGCCCGGCGTGGGAACAAGAATCCTGGGAGCTGGTCTACAAGCGCAAAAGCGACCGGAATTATGCCTATTGGCGGCGCTACGGCGACATGCGGGCGCTGTTGTTCGCCCGGATGATGGACGAGGTGCCCGCGTTCCGGGAGCGGTTCCTGCGGTTCGCGACCGACAGCTTGAACCACCGGTTGACGGACGCCTTCCTGGCGGAGCGCATCGGCCGCTACGCGGAGTTGGCGCGGGCGTTCGGCCGGACCGATCTGGGGTTCATCGAGGAGTACCGGGCATTCGCGCGGCAACGGCCGGCGGTGATCCGCGCGGGGCTGCAACGGCTGTTCGCCGCCGGCGACGTTCGCCGCGTGGACGTGCGCGTGCCGGCCGGAACGCCGCTGCGCATCGACGGGTTCGACCACGTGGGGTCATATGCGGGGGAATACTTCGACGGACAAACGGTCGCGATCGAATGGGCGGGGTCGGATCCAGCCGGATTCCGGGGTTGGACGCTGGACGGCGCGGCTGCGGGGGCCGGCCTGCGGTTGGAATTCGCCGCCGATCGGGACCGGACCGTCGCCGGGGCTCCCTAGCGCCGCCCTAGCGCCGCCGCGCCGTCCGCACGGGGGAAAAGGGTTGCAGGCCGGGGGCGGGACCGATAGGATAAACGGTTGAATATGAAAATCGTCAAAGATGGCTATTCCCTGATCATCGGGATCCCGGCGACCTGCGTGGTGGCGGCGGAAATCGTCCGGAACTTCGCGCCCGCCGCGGCGGGAATCGCGCTGGCGCTGTATGCCCTCGGGGTGGTCGGCTGCCTGTTCATGCTCTATTTCTTCCGGGATCCGGAGCGGACGCCGACTTGCGGGCCGGACGAGTTCGTTTCGGCCGCCGAAGGGGTGGTCCGGTCGGTGGAATTCATGGAGGAACCCCGGTTCCTGAAGTGCCCGGCGGTGCGGATCAGCGTGTTCTTGAACCCGCTCAACGTGCACGTCAACCGGCACGCGCTCTCCGGCGTCATCCGGGAAGCCGGCTATACCCCCGGGCGCCATCTGTTTACGATGGATCCGCGGTCGTCGGAAGTCAACGAGCACAGCTCGATCCTGGTCGAAGGCGAGCAGACCCGTTGCCTGGAGCGGCAGATCGTGGGGCCGATCGTGCGGCGCGTGGTGTATTGGCAGGAAGCCGGCGCGCGGGTGGAGAAGGGCCAGCGCCTGGGCATGATGAAGTTCGGCTCGCGCATGGACCTATATTTCCCGGCGGCAGACGTCGAGGCGACGGTGCGGCGCGGCGACAAGGTGCGCGCCGGCGAAACCGTGGTGGCCCGGCTGAAGAAGGCGGACGCGTGATGTCGGCGCCGGTCCGGAAAGTCGTTCCGTGCGCCTGCACGTTCCTGGCGCTGTGCGCCGGGGTGGGCAGCATCCTGGCGGCCGGCCAGGCGCGGTTCCTGCTCTCGGCGCAGCTGATCCTGGTGTCGCTGATTCTCGACGGGCTGGACGGCACCTTGGCGCGCTTGCTGAAGGGCCAGACGGTGTTCGGGGCGGAGTTGGACACGTTCGTGGACATCACGAGCTTCGGCATCGCGCCGGCGGTCCTGCTGTATTTCTATCCGGGCGGCCTGCAAACGGTTCCGTTCTGGGGCCTTGTGCTGGCGTTTTTGTACGTGATGTCGGGGGCGGCGCGCCTGTCGCGCTTCCGCGCCGTGGACCCGTACCGGGGGCAGCGGGGCTATCTGGGGTTGCCGATCACGACGGCGGCGGGATTCGTGGCGGCCTATCTGATCGCCTTGGAAAGCCCGCTGGCGGCCCGGTTGACGGCGCTGTCCCTGCGGGGCGGCCCGCTGGCGGCCGGATTCTGGCTGGCCGTGGTGGCGATGTTGGCACTGCAGGTTTCGCGCATCCGCTACTCCAAGCCGACGAAGAACCCCAAGGTGCTGATTCCGTTCATGGCGCTGATCGTGCTGCTGTTCATTCCGGCCGTGGCGATCTATTCGGCCGCGCTCATGTTCGCCTACGGCGTCTGGTTCGCGTTCGTCTCGCCGTTTTTCTTCCGCCGCTTCCTGGCGCATCTGCCGCCCGCCGACGAACTGGAGCCCGCGGCGGATTCCGAGGAGGACGCGCCGTGAACCAAGCGGTCTATGCCGGCACCTTCGATCCGATGACCTTCGGCCATCTGGACGTGGCGACCCGCGCGGCCCACGTGTTCGACCGGCTGACGCTGGCCGTGGCCGAAGACCCCCGCAAGACGCTGCTGTTCGCCCTCGATGAGCGCGTGGCGCTGGCGCGGGAATGCCTCGCCGGCCTCCCGAACGTGGAGGTAGTGCCCTTCGGCGGCCTGCTGGTGGACTGGGCGCGGTCCCGCGGCATCCACACCCTGATCCGGGGCCTCCGGGCGTTTTCGGACTTCGAGTATGAATTCCAGATGGCCTTGACCAACCGCAAGCTGGCGCCGGACATCGAAACCCTGTTTCTGATGCCCAACGAGGATTTCAGCTACGTCAGTTCCAGCATGGTGCGGGAAATCGCCGCGCTGGGCGGCGGCGTGGGCCAGTTCGTGCCGCCGGCGGTGGCGGCCGCCCTCCAAAGAAAGCTGGCGCTCCGGTAGCTTGGCCCGCCGGCGGCGCCTCGCGCCCGCCGGCCCCGCCCGAACCGTCGTTCCAGAACGCGCGTCCATGATCCGCATCGAAACTTCCCAGATCGGCGAAAACGGCTATTCCGTGGCTGGCGAGGAGCCCGGCGACCTGCTGGATCTCGCGCGCGATCCCGTGGCCCGCCCGGACGGACCCATCCGCTACGAGCTGACGGTGGAAGCGGCCGGAACGGAGCTGGTCGTCCGCGGCTGGGCCGAAGCGCCGCTGCAGATCCGCTGTTCCCGGTGCGCGCAATTTTTCTCGACAACCGCCCGGGTTTCGTCATTCTTGCACGCTTACGAATCAGCCGAGCATCCGGAGTTTCTGGACGTTTCGGACGACGTGCGAGAGGATTTGCTGCTGGAAATTCCCGCCTTTCCTCTCTGCCAGGCGGGTTGCAAGGGCCTTTGCGCCCGTTGCGGCCAAGATTTGAACGAAGGCGTCTGCGGTTGCGCCCCTCCGGAGGGGGGGCCGTCGCCGTGGTCGGCTTTGGATGGATGGATGGCAACCCCCGGCTCTTGGCCGCCGCCTGGCGGTCCCGGCCGAGGCCCGAAGTGAACGAGGAGAAAGAACATGGCAGTCCCGAAAAGAAAACCGTCGAAAAGCCGCATCCGCATGCGGACGGCCGCATGGGCCGGCAAGATCCCGCAGGCCACCACCCAGGCGTGCCCGGAATGCGGCGCCCCGCGCCAGCCCCACCGCGTCTGTCCGTCGTGCGGCAAGTACAACGGTCGCCAGGTCGTGGTCAAGGAAACGCAGGATTGATTTCGGGCCGTCCCGCTGCGGCGGGAGTCCACGGAACGCCATGCGAATCGCAGTGGATGCCATGGGCGGCGATTTCGCCCCCCAAGCCATCGTAGAAGGCGCCTTGCTGGCCGTCCGCGAATGCGCGGCCATCGAGCAATTGTATCTCGTCGGCGACGAGCGCGCCATCCAGGCCGAGATCGACCGGTGCGGCGGGAACCCCGGCCGCGTCGCGATCCGGCACGCCTCGGAAGTGGTCGGCATGGGCGAATCGCCCGCCACCGCCGTCCGGCGCAAGAAGGATTCCTCCATCAACCGGTCGATGGACCTCGTTAAGAACGGCGAGGCCGACGCCGTGTTCGCCGCCGGCAGCACCGGTGCGGCGGTTGCCGCCGCCACGCTGAAACTGCGCACGCTGGAAGGCATCCGCCGGCCCGGCATCGCCGTGGCCATGCCGACGCCGGCCGCCAAACCCGTGGTTTTGATCGACGGCGGCGCGACCACGGATTGCACGCCGGAAATCCTGATGCAGTTCGCCATCATGGGGGAAGCCTACTCCCGGAAGGTCATCGGCCAGTCCGAACCCAAAGTCGGCCTCATGAGCGTCGGCACCGAGGAAGCCAAGGGCAACGCCCTGAGCAAGGAAGCCTTCGACTTGATCGAAAACTCCCCGGTCCGCTTCATCGGCAACGTCGAAGGCCACGATCTCTTCGAGGGCGAAGTGGACGTGGTCGTCTGCGACGGCTTCACGGGCAACGTGATCCTCAAAACCAGCGAAAGCGTCGCCCACGCCATCGGCAAATGGCTCAAGCACGAACTGACGCGCAACCCGCTTCGCCTGCTGGGCGCCTTGCTGCTCAGCGGCGGCCTGCGCGCGCTGAAGAAAAAGACGAGCCAGAAGACCTACGGCGGCGCCCCGCTGCTGGGCGTCAACGGCATCTGCATCATCGGCCACGGCAGCTCCGACAAGATCGCCGCCAAAAACGGCATCCTGCAGGCCGTGCAGGCCGTGGAACACCGCGTGAACGAAGCCATCCTGGACGGCGTGCGCAAATGCGCGCCCCCCCAGACCACCCCGGAAGAACCCGCGACATGAGCGAGAAGATCTATGCCGCCATCGCCGGCGTCGGCCACTACGTGCCCGAAAAGGTGCTGACCAACGCCGATCTCGAGAAAATGGTGGAAACCAGCGACGAATGGATCCGCACCCGGACCGGCATCCGCGAACGGCACGTCGCCGCCGCCGGCGAATTCACTTCGCATATGGCGACGGCCGCCGCCCGGCGCGCGCTCGCAACCGCCGGCGTGGCACCCGATGAGGTCGATGCCATCTACGTGGCGACCTGCACGCCCGACATGATCTTTCCCAGCACCGCTTGCCTGGTCCAGGCCGCCCTCGGCGCGTCGCGCGCCTACGGCTACGACCTGTCCGCGGCCTGCACCGGTTTCCTGATGGCGCTGGATGCCGCCGGGGCCGCCATCGAATCCGGCCGCGTCAAGGTCGCGCTCGCCATCGGGGCGGAAAAACTCAGCGCGGTCACCGACTGGAGCAGCCGCGACACCTGCGTGCTGTTCGGCGACGGGGCCGGCGCCGTGGTCCTGAAGGCGTCCGACCGGCCCGGCATCCGCTCCAGCCTGCTGGGCGTGGACGGCAACCAGGCCGAGATCCTCTACATCCCCGCCGGCGGCAGCCGCATTCCGGCATCGCCGGAAAGCATCCAAAACCACCAGCACTTCATCCACATGGCGGGCCGCGAGACCTTCAAGATCGCCGTCAACACCATGCTGGGGGCCGCCCAGGAAGCGATCGCCCGCGCCGGGCTGACGGCCGACCAGATCGATTGGATGATTTTCCACCAGGCCAACTGGCGCATCATCGACGCGGTGGCCCGGCGGCTGGGGGAGGGCTTCGTGGAGCGCGCGATCATGAACCTGGAGCGCTACGGCAACACCTCGGCGGCGTCGATCCCCTTGGCGCTGTCCGAAGCCGTCGGAGAAGGGAAAATCAAGCGCGGGGACAAGATCTTGATGGTGGCGTTCGGCGGCGGACTGACGTGGGGCGGCACCGTGGTGGAGTGGTTATGAGCCTCATGTTGTTGTTTCCGGGCCAGGGCGCCCAGGCGGTCGGGATGGGCCGCGAACTGGCCGAAGGGCTGGATGAATGCCGCGCGCTGTTTTCCCGCGCGAGCGACGTCCTCGGTTTCGACTTGCTGAAGACGTGCCTCGAAGGGCCGCTCGAGGCGCTGACGAAGTCCGACGTCGCCCAGCCGGCGATTTTCACCGTGAGCGTGGCCGCCCGGACCGCGCTGGCGCACTTCGCCGGCGACCGGTTCCAGATGGCCGGCGCGGCCGGCCACAGCCTCGGCGAGTGGGCGGCGCTCCATGAGGCCGGCGTGGTTTCTTTCGAAGACGCCCTGCGCGTGCTGCGCGTCCGCGGGAAATTCATGCAGGAAGCCTGCGAGGCGACGCCCGGCGGCATGTTGACGATCATCGGCCTGCCGCTGGACCAGGTCCAGGAAGTGGCTCAGGCCAGCGGGTTGGAAGTCGCCAACCTGAATTCGCCCGTGCAGACGGTGCTGTCGGGACATGCCGACCGCATCGCGGCCGGCGAAGCCGCCGCGAAGGCCGCAGGCGCCAAGCGCGCCCTGCGCCTGACCGTGGCGGGTGCGTTCCACTCGTCCCTGATGCAGCCGGCGGCGGACCGTCTGGCCGATTTCCTCCAAGGCGTCGAATTCCGCGCGCCGCATTGCCCCGTTTGGTCGAACGCAACCGGCAAGCCCCACGGGACCCCCGACGATATCCGCCGGGCGATGGTCGCGCAGGTCGTGTCGTCCGTGCGCTGGACCGACGGCGTCGCCGACATGGTGGCGGCCGGCATGACCGCCGGTTGCGAGTGCGGGCCCGGCACCGTGCTGGCGGGGTTGATCAAGCGGATCGCGCCCGAAGTGCCGGTTGCCGGTATTTTTGACTTGGCGGGGGCCCAAGAGGCCGCCAAACTGTTCTCCTGACTCGAGGAATCCCGAAAAGATGAATCCCTTGGAAAACAAAATCGCGCTGGTGACCGGCGCCGCCCGCGGCATCGGCCAGGCCATTGCCCTGCAACTGGCCGCCGACGGGGCCGATCTGGCCCTCTGCGACGTGAAGGCGGAATGGCTGGAGGATACGGCCGCCAAGGTGAAGGCCTTGGGCCGCCGGGCGGAGGCCTACGCCATGGACGTGGCCAACGGCGCCGCCGTGGGCGAGGCCGTCGCCAAGATCCTCGCCGATTTCGGCCGCATCGACGTGCTGGTCAACAACGCCGGCATCACCCGCGACACCCTCCTGATGCGCATGTCGGAAGAAGATTGGGACGCGGTTCTCGACATCAATCTCAAGGGCGCGTTCCTGGTGACCAAGGCCGTCGTGAAACCCATGATGAAGCAGCGCTCCGGCGCGATCGTGAACATCGCCAGCGTGGTGGGCATCATGGGCAATCCGGGCCAGGCGAACTACACGGCCTCCAAGGCGGGCCTGATCGCCTTGACCAAGACCACCGCCAAGGAACTGGGCAGCCGGAACGTCCGCGTCAACGCGGTCGCCCCCGGGTTCATCCGCACGGCGATGACCGACAAGCTGGCGGAGCCGGTCAAGGACGCGATGCTCAAGATGGTCCCGCTGGGCCGGCTGGGCGAGCCCGAGGACGTCGCCAAGGCCGTGGCCTTCCTGGCCAGCGATGCCGCCGCCTACGTGAACGGGCAGACCTTGGCCGTTTGCGGCGGCATGGTGTGGTGATTTAAAAACAAAACCAAAACGGAGAATGACAATGGCACTTGCGGATAAAGTCAAAGACATCATCGTCGAGCAGTTGGGCGTGAACAAGGATCAGGTCGTTCCGGAAGCCTCGTTCATCGAGGATCTGGGCGCCGATTCGCTGGACACCGTCGAACTGGTCATGGCCTTCGAAGAGGAATTCGGGGCCGAGATTCCGGACGAGGACGCCGAAAAGCTGACGACCGTCGGCGCGGTGATCAAGTATCTGCAGGAGAAGGGCTTCGACAAGTAGGTCGAGCTTCGTCCTGAGACGACGTGGGGCCGGGTCCGCTCGCCGCGAGGCGGAGGCTCGGCCCGTTTTCAAACGGGAACGAACGAAAGACGGGATGGTAGGCCATGGCGGAAAATAGACGCGTAGTCGTGACGGGTTTGGGCGTGGTGAGCCCCGTGGGCAGCACGCTGGATTCCTTCTGGGCGGCGATCCAGGCCGGCGAGAACGGCATTGGGCCCATCACCTATTTCGATACCGCGGCATTCGACACGAAGTTCGCCGGACAGGTCAAGGGCTTCAACGTGGAAGACTTCATGTCCAAGAAGGAAGCCCGCCACATGGACCCCTTCTGCCACTACGGCATTGCCGCCGCCAAGATGGCCGTGGACGATTCCGGCTTGGACATGGCCAAGGAAGACGCGACCCGCGTCGGCGTCGTCGCCGCCTCGGGCGTCGGCGGCCTGCAGGTCCTCCAGGCGCAGATGGACGTGCTGCGGTCCCGCGGTCCGGGCCGTTTTTCGCCCTTCATCATCCCGCAGATGATCACCAACATCCTGCCGGGCTTGATTTCCATCAACCACGGCATGAAGGGCCCCAATTTCGCCATCGTGACGGCTTGCGCGTCCGGCACCCATTGCATCGGCGAGTCGCTCGAACTCATCCGCCGCGGCAAGGCGGACGTGATGCTCGCCGGCGGGTCCGAAGGCGCCATCTGCGAACTCGGCGTCGGCGGCTTCAACGCCATGCGCGCCCTGAGCACCCGCAACGACAGTCCGGAAACCGCCAGCCGCCCCTTCGACAAGGACCGCGACGGTTTCGTCATGGCCGAAGGCGCCGGCATGGTGATCCTCGAGGAATACGAACACGCCAAGGCCCGCGGCGCGAAGATCTATTGCGAACTGGCCGGCTTCGGCTGCACCGGCGACGCCTACCACATCACCGCCCCCGACGAAAGCGCCTCCGGCCCGTCCCGCGGCATGCAACTCGCCATGCAGGACGCCGGGCTGACCCCCGCGGACATCGACTATATCAATGCCCACGGCACCAGCACCCCCCTGAACGACGCCGGTGAAACCAAGGCCATCAAGATCGCGCTGGGCGAAGAACGCGCCCGCCAGATCGCCGTCAGCTCGACCAAGAGCATGACCGGCCACCTGCTCGGCGCCGCCGGCGGCGTCGAATCGGTCGTCTGCGCCTTGGCCATCCGCGACGGCGTGCTGCCGCCGACCATCAACTACACGACCCCCGATCCGGCGTGCGATCTGGACTACGTGCCCAACGTTGCCCGGAAAGCCCCCGTTCGTGCCTGCTTGAACAATTCCTTGGGTTTCGGCGGCCACAACGCGACCCTGTGCTTCAAGGCCGTGGGGTAGGCGCCCCGCGCTCCGGCCCCGGCCTATTGCTTCACGGGAGA
>DDWR01000049.1 GCA_002347655.1 Verrucomicrobia bacterium UBA2281
CTAATCCCTACATTGTTGGGATTTTGTATTCTTCCGTATTATAGCTTTAATTACATCAATTTGAAAACGATACAAAATGAATAACGCGAGTGATGATAGCCCGATACTGATCATCATTTCGCCACGCTTTGGCGTGGCTAACAATTCACTAAGTTTATCTGCTATAGGCACCGAATATTGCGTGCCGATATAAGATAATCCGAAAAAGAGTAATAGGCCAAGCCATGTACTCGCATAGAGGTATGATTTGCCTACAGCTTTTAAAAATATGCGCCGCCGTTCCTTGGTAGGCACAGGTTCAAGCTCAGGGATATTTTCGCTGATAAATTTATAGCTCATATGGTTTTTATCCCAACGTNNAACGTTCTATAGGTCGATGTTGTCTTTTGCCGGGGGGAATAGCCGGCTTTCCGGTCAAGAGGGTAGACGGCGGGGGCGGAAATGGCAAGTGGATAAAATTTGTCTGAGTGCGGCTTGTGGGCTGCGGGCGAATGACGCAAACGACATGGCGTCAACCGGTAGCAGGCGTCGGTGTGCGAAGCTGGAAGGACCGCGGCAGCGAATATCCCGGTTGGGTGAGATGCCCGTTTCCGGTGATAGGCCAACGTTGGCCTATCACGGGAGATTTTTAGCGAGACGGGGCGTTTTGAAGCGTTTCGAAGTTGGCTTTTGGCCGGTATTACCCTGTTAGGCCAACGTTGGCCTATCGCGGAAACCGGGGCAAGGGAGGCGGAACGGAACTGCTCGACGACAAGCCGCGCTTTTTGGGGCCCGCGGCGGGGATCGGGTTTGTGCCGAAAAGGGGTTGAGTTTTGGCGGGGAGCAGGCACAATGGCGGGCAAGTTTTGGAGGAACGAACATGCGTAAAATCACGATGGTATTGGCGATGGCGGTGCTGGCGGCGGCGACGGGGGCGTGGGCCCAGGACGTCGCGGCGTTCGACGCGCGCTACAACGCGGTCCTGAGCAAGCTGCAGAGCATGGGCCACGGCTACTATTCCGAGAAGGAATGGGCGGACATCGACCGCGCGGTGCAGGATCTGGTGAACGACGCGGCCGGGCGCAACGACGGCGCCGCCTACGTGAAGGCGGTCGTGATCAAGGCGATGGTGTTGAGCGACATGCGCCGGCGTCACGCGGAGGCCAACGACGTCCTGCTGGCGGCCCGCAAGAAGGTCGCGAAGATGTCGGGCGTGGATGCCTCGAAGCTGTTTGTGAAGCAGGCGGAAGTGCAGGCGGAAGCCGGCAACGCCGCGGCCGTAGCGGACCTCATCAAGGAATACAAGGCCAGCAAGTACTACGATCCCAAGCCCTACGCCTGGTCGGGCGGGACGAAACCCGGCGATCCGCTGCTGGTGGCGCGGCCCGGCGCGACGGAAGGCGATTCGATCTCCCTGACGATGATGGAAAAGGCGCTGGTCCGCGCCAAGAGCGCCCCGGGCATCCGCTTCCCGGACGCCACGCTGACGGACATCGCCGGCCGGCAAGTCGCGCTCTCCGCGCTGCGCGGCAAGGTCGTGCTGGTGGATTTCTTCGCGCGCGGCTGGAAGGTCTGGGAAGAGAACCTGCCGCAGACGATCGACATCTGGAACCGCTACCACGCGGCGGGCTTCGAAGTGGTCAGCATCTGCCTCGAACCCAATCCGATGGGCCTGGAAGCCCACCGCCTGCCGTGGTCGGTGGTGGCCGGCGCGCCGGCGCTGACGAAGCCCCTGGGCATCTTCGGCGAAACGACGAGCTATCTGCTGGATCAAAACGGCATGGTGATCGCGCGCGATCTGCGCGGCCAGGATCTGGCGTTCGCGGTGCGCCGCGCCTTGGGCAAATAGGCCGGCGGAGTTTCCGCATGGCCTCTCCGGTGCTCCATGGATTGGCCGGAGCGGGATTGGCATACGCGATGGCGGGAGGCAAGGGCCTCCCGCTTTTTGCGTCCGGACGCAAGACGGGGGGGTATCTTCTGGCCGGCGCCGCGCTGGCCTGCCTGCCGGACGTGGATTATCTGCCGGGCCTCTTGCGGGGTTACCTGAACACGACGCACCAGCAGGCCACGCACAGCCTGGCGTGGGTGCTGCTGGCCGCGTTCGGGATCTGGCTGCTCGGGCGCGCCGTCCAGCCGGCTTGGTTCGGCAAACGGACGCTGGCGCTCCTGCTGGTGCTGATCGGCAGCCATCTGGCGATCGATTGGGTCACCGCGGACCATTTCGCGCCGTACGGGTTTCCGCTGTGGTTTCCGTTCTCCGAGGCGCGCACGCTCGGGCCGGCGTGGCTGCCGGCGTGGGAGAAAACCGCGCTGGCGGATCTGGCCCGGGGGAACAACCTGCGCACGCTGGGCATCGAATTCGGGGCGGGGCTGGCGTTCGAGGCGGGCTGCGCGGCGGCAAAGAGAGGCTGGACGCGGCGCGGTTCCGCGCTATGATCGGCACCATGAGCGAGTTATCCAGCATTCCGATGCCAGACACCTTGGGCGTCATCGCCGGCCTGGGGTCCTATCCCTGGCAACTGGCGCGTTCGGCGCATGCGCAGGGCGTCAAGCGCGTCGTGGCGTTCGCCTTCAAGGGCGAGACGGAACGCGTCATCGCCAAGCACGCCGATGAGGTGGTCTGGATGCACCTCGGGAGCCTGCAGGCGCTGCTCGACGCGGTGCAGGCGAAAGGCGTGACCAAGCTCGTGATGGCCGGGCAGATCAAGCCGACGCGGCTGTTCAACCTGCGGCTGGACGCGAAGGCGCTGGCGGTCCTGCGCACGCTGAAGGTCCGCAACGCGCACACGATTTTCGGGGCCATCGGCGACGAGCTGCGGGCCATCGGCGCGGAACTGCTGCCGGCCTATTGCTTCATGGAAACCGAGATGCCCGCGGCCGGGACGCTGGGAAGGCGCGCGCCGGACGAGCGGGAGCTGGCGGACATCCGGCTCGGCGCGAAAGTCGCCAAGGTCACCAGCGGGCTGGAGATCGGCCAGACGGTGGTCGTCAAGGAAGGCACCGTGCTGGCCGTGGAAGGCTTCGAGGGCACGGACGAGACGATCCTGCGGGCCGGGCGGCTGGGCGGGCCGGGGGCCGTGGTGGTCAAGGTGGCCAAGCGGGGCCACGACATGCGCTTCGACATCCCGATCGTCGGGCTGCGGACGTTCAAGATGCTGAAGAAAGCCAAGATTTCGTGCCTGGCCGTCGAGGCCAAGCGGACGATCCTGCTGGAGCGGGAAAAACTGGCGGCGGAAGCCGACCGGCTGGGCATCGCGTTCGCGGCGTTCGACGCCGCGGCGACGGAGCCGGTCTAGGCGCGCGGAAACCGCAACGGGAGCAACCGATGGGCGAACCGAAGAAGATCCGGACGGGCGTCGTGGGCGTGGGCAGCCTGGGCCAATGGCACGCGCGCATCTATTCCGAAATGCCCGACGTGGAACTCGTCGGCGTGTACGACGCCGACAAGAAGCGCGCGCAGGAAATCGCCGAGCGCTACCACACGGCGGCGTTCAAGACGATGGAAGAGCTGGCCGACGCGGCCGAGGCCCTGAACATCGTCGTGCCGACGGACAAGCACCGCGCGGTGGCCGGCATGGTCATCGAAAAGGGCAAGCACGTCCTGGTGGAGAAGCCCATCGCGGCCAGCACGGAAGAGGCTGAAGAGCTGGTCGAGCTGGCCCAGAAGCGCGGCGTCATCCTGCAGGTCGGGCACGTCGAGCGGTTCAATCCGGTGCTCGAGGTCGTCAACAAGGCCCAGCACAAGCCCCTCTACGTGGAGGCGCTGCGGATCGCGCCGTATCCGCCGCCGCGGTTCGGCCTGCTGCCGCGCGGGACGGAAGTCAGCGTGATCCTCGACCTGATGATCCACGATCTGGAAATCATCCTGCACCTCGTGCAGTCGAAGGTGGTGGACATCCGGGCGGTGGGCGTGCCGATTTTGAGCAAGAGCGAGGACATCGCGAACGTGCGGTTGCGTTTCGAGAACGGCTGCATCGCGAACGTGACGGCCAGCCGCATCAGCATGGAGAAGCAGCGCAAGATCCGCATGTTCCTGCCGGATTCCTACGTCTCGCTGGACTACCAGGAGCAGACCGGCAAGATCCTGCGCAAGAAGCTGCTGGGGATCGAAAAGACCGAGGTGCCGATCCACAAGGGCGAGCCGCTGGCGCTGGAGCTGCGGGCGTTCGTGGATTGCGTGCGGAACCGCTCCGAGCCGGTGGTCAGCGGCGAACATGCCGCCGAAGCCCTGAAGCTGGCGGTGGCGATCTGCCAAAGCATCCGGCGGGGACAGACCTGATGGCCAAGAAGGTCATGGTCGTGGCCGGGGAGGTCTCCGGCGACCAGCACGCGGCGCGGCTGGTGCGCGATCTGCGCGCGGCGCGGCCGGACGTCGAGCTGTTCGGCATCGGCGGCGACGCCCTGCGGCGCGAAGGCGTGCGCACGGTCGTGGACGCGCGCGACATGGCCGTGGTGGGCTTTTTCGAGGTGCTGGCGCGGTATCCGTTTTTCCGGCGCGTCTTCCGGCAGATGACCGACCTGCTGGCGGCGGAGAAGCCCGACGCGCTGCTGCTGGTGGATTATCCGGGCTTCAACCTGCGCCTGGCGGAAAAAGCGCACGCGCTGGGCATTCCGGTCTACTACTACGTGAGCCCGCAGGTCTGGGCGTGGCACCGCAGCCGCATTCCGAAGATGGCGCAGATCCTCGACCTGCTGATGGTGATTTTTCCGTTCGAGGTGGACGTGTTCAAGGGCACGGGGTTGAAGACCGTCTTCGTGGGGCATCCGCTGGTGGAATCCACGAAGCGCACCTGGGCGGCGCCGTCGCCGGAGCTGCCGTGGCCGGCGGGGAACCGGCGGGTGGGGATTCTGCCCGGCAGCCGCCGGCAGGAAATCCAGCGCGTGCTGCCGCCGATGCTGGCGGCGGCGCGGGAGCTGCGCCGGCGCGATCCGCAAACGGCGTTCCTGATCCCCGCGGCGAGCGAAGAAATCCGCGGCTTGATCGAAGCGCAGTTGGCGGCGCTGCCGGCGGACGAACGCGCGGCCATCGGGGTGGTGACGGGCCAGATGCGCGAGGTGGCGCGGCAGGCGCGCGCGGCGATGGTGTGCTCGGGCACGGCGACGGTGGAAACCGCGCTGATGAAGTGCCCCCTGATCGTCGTCTACCGGACGGCGGCGGCGACCTACTGGTTCGGGCGGATGATCATCCGCGTGCCGTGGCTGGGGATGGTGAATCTGATCGCAAACCGGACGCTCTGTCCGGAATTCATCCAGGACGCCGCGACGCCGGCCGCGATGGCGGACGCGCTGGAGCCGCTGATCGCCGACACGCCGGCGCGGCAGGCGCAGCTGGACGGCTTGGCGGAGGTGGCGCGGGCGCTGGAAGGCGCCGGGCCGCTGCAGACCGCCGGCGCGCTCGTGGCCGAAGCGCTCGGCGCGTGACGGTTTTACGTAGCACGTAAAACGGGGGCGGGATTTTTACGTAGCACGTAAAAACTTTGCCGAAAAATTACGTAGAACGTAAAAACTTTCAGCGGGTTTTACGTAGCACGTAAAAACTTTGCGGCGGGGCTAGAGCGTTTTCAGAATACCGTAGCCGCTCGAAGTCGGAAACAGCCCGGCTCGGCAGGGACGCCTCGCCCCACCCAAAGGCTGTATTGAAGGCTTGGGGGTAGGGCGAACCCTCCGGGTGAGCCGATCTCTCTGGCCGTTCAAAAACGGCCACAGTAAATCTGAATTTGCTCTAGAACAAATTTCAGAATACCATAGCCACTTCTAATCCCCCGACGAGGTCGTCGGGGGCTCCAAGGGCATGGAATCATGGGCTGTTTGGAGCCGGCACGACCTCGTGCCGGTTTTGCCAAGCGGCTATAGAATAGAAGAAAACGCGCTAGTAGCCGCCCATGTTGCCGGGGAGGGCGGGGGCGCTTTCCCAGGACTGGGGCATGTTCCACGGCAGGTCGGATTCCTCGGACGGGGTGGCGCAGCCGGCGGCGGCGAGGACCAACCCCGCCGCGGCGAGCAGCGCGAGCAATCGACGGAAGCGGGTCACGGCCAGATGGACGGGATCGCCGAGTAGTAGCTGAGCTCGGCGACCTGCAGGCCCACCACCGCCAGCAGCAGCAGCAGGGCCGCCAGGGTCATGCCGGCAAGACCGTTAGTAGAGAACATGGTCGCCCTCCTTGACGGTGGCCTTCTGGTATTCGGGCAGGACTTCGGCGATGGAGACGTCGTCGCGCACGGCGCTGATCTTGATCTTGCCGATCATGTCGTCGCCGCGGTGGACGATCATTTCGGCGGTGGCCTGGACGCCGTCGTTGGAACCGATGTCGATGACGACGAAATTCCAGTCCTTGTTGGCGTAGACGATGGAGCCGGTGGTGCCGACCTTCATCGTGATTTCCTTGTGGAGTTCCTTGTCGCACTTCTCGAGCTGGACTTCGAGGACGGACTTGTCTTCTTCGAGCTGGGCGACCTGGTCCTGGAGGCCGGCGATCTGGGCGCTCAGGTCGGCGACCTGCGCTTCGAGGGAGGCCTTTTCATCCTCGAGGCCGGCGATCAGGTTGCTCTTTTCGACGAGTTCCTGGTCCTTGGCGCGGATGGTTTCGTTGAGTTGGACGATCTGGGTGCGGGCGTCTTCGAGCTGGCTCTTGGTGCTTTCCAGTTCGGCGCGGGTGTTTTCGAGATCCTGGCGGGTGTTTTCCAGATCGGTCTGGGTGAACTGCCAGCCTTCGAGGACGGCGTTGGCGACCTGGGTGGCCCGGTTCAGCTCGCTGTCGAGGCGGGGCAGATCCATCTTGTCGCCGATCTTGAGATTGTTGACGTTGAAGGCGGCCTGGGCCTTGGCTTCGTCGGAGAGGAGGGACTGCTGGCCCTTGAGGGTGCCGACGAGGCGGTCGAGGCCGTTTTCGAGCTTCTGGGTCCGCTCTTTGATCAGCGTCCGCTTGGGAAACAGAACGGCGGCCTGGATCACCAACGCGGCGATGCTGACCAGCAACACGATGACAACCAGCGGCTTCAACAATTTAGCCATGACGATCCTCCAAAACGTTTAGTGCGGGCATTGTGGGGCAAAGGAAACGGGATGTCAAACGCCAAAAGGCAATTCCGACGATTCGGGCGCATCTGCGATTCGGTACAAGGATCCAGCCTGAAGGCTGGACTACGAACGGGTCTGGTATGTAGTCCACGCTTTAGCGTGTGGCTGTCCTTTTCGGCCTGAAACGCGGGTGGATGCACCGAATCGCAGATGCTCCCGACGATTCGCGGGGCCGCGGAAGGTCAGTAGAGGAGGATGTCGGCCCATTTGCGTCCTTCGGCGGTAAATTGCCAGTCGCCGCCGCTTTGGGCGAAGAAGCGCCGGCCGTTGCGGCCGAGCACGGCGGGGTCCACGCGCAGGACCGCTTGGCGGCGGTTGCCGAGGCGGGCGGTTTCGGCGGCGGTGGCGTTGCGGCCGGCGAGAGGCAGGCCGGATTCGGACAATTTCAGGAACAGCGGGCCGCCGTCGTGGGGTGCGCCGTGCCACAGCGCGGGGAACCGCCGGAAGAAATCGGGGAATTTGCCGCGCAGGGCGACGTCGCAGGCGGGCGGGACGGACGCCAGATAGGCGGCCATGGTCAGGCCCGGATCGCGGGCATGGGCGGCATGGAAATCGAGCGGGTCGATGGCGAAGAGGTTGTGGCCATGGTAGTTCCCGAAGTCGGGGGAAAGCTTTTCGGCGCGGTGCTTGACTTCGTAGCGGGCATTCAGCAGCAGGCCGACTTCCCAGTGCAGGTGGCTGCGGCTATGGGGGATGGGCGGCTGGGTGCTGCTGGTGTTGCCGAGGGTGCCGATTTCGTCGCCGGGGGCGACGGCGTGGCCGGGGCGGATGCCGAAGCGGACGTCGGCGAGATGGGCATAGAGGGTGTAGGCCGTGGCCGGTTCCGCGGAGCCGTCGCGTTTGGGGACGAGCCCCAGGGACGGATCGGGGTGTTCGACGACGACGTATTTGCCGTAGGTGGAGCGGCCGCCGACGGAATTGACGAACGCGACGCGGCCGGCGGCGACGGCATAGACCGGGTCGGTGGCGACGCCTTTGCGATCGCGCTGGGTGGCGGCGATGTCCACGCCTTCATGGAAGACCGCGACGAGCCGGCCGCCGCGCAGGCCCGTGCGGGTGGAGCCGAACTTGGCGGACTCGAGCCGGCCCGAGCCCGTCGGCTGCAGCACGCCCGGTTCGTCCGGATTCAGGAGATTCTGCTGCGGGGTGGGGGCGGTCAGCCGCTGCCAGACCGGCGGCGGGGGCGGGGGCGGTTCGGGGGCTTCCACCGCGACGGGCGCGGGCGACGGCAAGCGGCAGCCGCCTTGGCGGAGGGCCAGCCAACGGAACAAAAAGAAATCCAGCGCCAGCAGGGGAACGATCCAAACCAGATGGCGCAGGGGGGACTTGCGCGCGGGAACTCGCATGGCCGGTCAAACGGCCATGATGTCTTTTTCTTTGGCGGCGACGAGTTCTTCCACCTTCTTGGAATAGGAATCGGTGGATTTCTGCACCTCGGCCAGCGCGCGGTCGCGGTCGTCCTCGCTGAGGGTCGCGTCTTTTTCCAGCGCTTTGATGGCGTCGTTGGCCTCGCGGCGGATGGAGCGCAGGGCCACGCGGGCCTCTTCGCCCATGCGGTTGGCCACCTTGGTCAGCTCCTTGCGGCGCTCTTCGCTCAGTTCGGGGATCGGCACGCGGATGATGCGGCCGTCGTTGAGCGGGGTCACGCCGATGTTGGCGGCGAGGATGGCCTTTTCGATGGCGGGGAGGGACGAGGGGTCGTAGGGCTTGATGACGATGAGGCGCGGTTCGGGGGTGCTGATCAGGGCCATCTGGTTCAGGCGGGTCTGCGCGCCGTAGCAATCGGCGGAGATATGGTCCACGAGGCTGGTGGACGCCTTGCCGGTGCGCAGGCCGGACAGGCCTTGCTGCAGGTGGGCAACGGCTTTCTCCATCTTGTCGTCGGTTTCCAGCAGGACGTCATCGGCGGATTCGTACATGGCGGGGTCCTTTCGATCGGATTTCAGGCGGTGACCAAGGTGCCGGCTTTTTCGCCGCGCACCACGCGGAGCAATTCCCCGCGCTTGAAGAAATCGAACACGAGTATAGGGATTTGGTTGTCCATGCAAAGCGAAAACGCGGCGGCGTCCATGACCTTGAGGCGGCGCGCGAGCGCTTCGGAATAGGTCAGGCGGTCGAACTTGACGGCGCGGGGGTTTTTCACGGGGTCGGCGTCGTAGATGCCGTCGACCTTGGTGGCCTTGAGGAGGACCTGGGCGCCGATTTCGGCGGCGCGCAGGGCGGCGGCGCTGTCGGTGGTGAAGAACGGGTTGCCGGTGCCGCCGCCGATGAGGACGACCGTGCCGGCATCGAGCAGCTCGAGGGCGCGGCGGAAGGTGTAGAGCTCGCACAGGGCGGGCATGGCGGTGGCGGAGAGGGCCTTGGCCGGGACGCCGGCGGCTTCGAGGGCCGCCTGCAGCGCCAGGCTGTTGATCAGCGTGGCCAGCATGCCCATGTTGTCGCCGTGGGCGCGGCCGAAGCCGCGGTCCTGGCCCTTCAGGCCGCGGAAGATGTTGCCGCCGCCGATGACGACGCCGACCTGCACGCCCATCTTCCGGACGGCTTTGATCTGCGCGGCCATCTCGGCCAGGATGGCGTCGGAGAGGCATTCGCCCGAGGCGGAATCGCGGAGGACTTCGCCGCTGAGCTTGAGGAGGATCCGACGGTATTTGGCTTTCTTCATGGGGTTGCTCCGGGGGTTAGAAATGGTGGCCGGGGATCGAACAGGTCGGAGGGGCGTCCGCGCCGTCGCCGAGCGCATAGGCGCCGCCGGACGGACAGACGGGGAGGGCGGGCAAATAGGCCGGCACGAGTTCCGCCGGCGTGCGGGGCGGGGCGCCCGTTTCGGCGGCGAAATTGCGGCTCGCGACGCGAAGGGCTTCCAGTTGCAGGGCGCACCGGGCGGCGCGCTTCTTCTGCAGGTTCTGCCGGACGGACGGGACCGAGATCGCCGCGATCAGCAGCGCCAGCGCCACCACGATCGTCAGTTCGACCACCGTCAGGCCGCGTGTTCCGCTCATGACCGGTGCTCCTCGAGGCGGGCGCGGACGTCGGCCGGGATCGGCAGCGGCTTGCGGTTCTGGAAATCGTAGTGCACCACCACGGAATTGCCCTTGGCGGCCAGTTGCCCGTTCTGCCAGGCCTCCTGGTAGACCGTGAACGACGTGGTGCCGACCTTGGCGACGAACGTCCGGATCTCGACGTCGGCGCCCAGCAGCATCGGCACGAGGAAATCCACGTCGATGTGCGCCATGATCAGGTTCCAATGCTCGAAGCTCATGTCGGGATTGAAATACTGGAAGAAGGGGTTGCGGCCCAGTTCGAACCAGATGGGCAGGCGCGTGTTGTTGATGTGGCGCAGGCCGTCCACGTCGCCGAAGCGGGGAGTGATGGTTTTGGTGAACATGATGGGCGGGATTTCGGTTGAACGGGGCGATTTAACGGTGAACGGGGCGAAGAGTAAAGATGAAAGCGCGCGCCCGGCGCCGATCCCCAAAAAAAGTCTTCACCGGCCGGCGCAATCCGCTAGAGTGCGCCGGTACCCCAAGGACTCCCGACATGCTGACGACCAAACGCTTCGACTACGTGCCGTTCGACCAGGTGCATCTGCACCCCTCGGTGGCGAACCACCGGCCCCTGAACGAGGCCAAGGTGGCGCATTACGCCGAGGACATCCTCCGCAACGGCCTGCTGGAGCCCATCGTGGTCTGGGAACGCAATCCCGGCGAATTCTATCTGGTGGGCGGCTTCCACCGCCACAACGCCATCCGGCGCATCCGCGGGCGGAATCCCGGCTATTTCGACCGGGTGGACGTGCGCGTGGTGCACGGCGAGCTCGACGAAATCCAGGCCCTGAACCTCAAGCTGAACGCGGATCGGCTCGATGCGCGCATCACGGACTATTTCGACGCCGTCATTTTCATGGCCAACGCAAACTGGGACGTCCAGCGCATCGCCCGGTTCCTGGACAAGACGGCGGCGTGGATCGAGGACATCCTCCGCTATGCGCCGGGCATGGATTCCCGCGTGCGGCGGATGCTGGAAGCCGGCGAAATCAGCTGGGCCAAGGCCAAGGCCGTCTGCCAGGCGGTCCTCGCGGCTCCGGCCGGGCAGGAGCGCGCCGCGCTCGACGCCGCGCTGGCCCGCCTGCGGACGCCCGCCGCCAAGACGCCCCGGCCGTTGACCTACCGCGCCGCGGCCCGGCGCCTGCAAGAGCGGAAGGAGCCTTTCCACGTGACCGGGGCGGATCTGGTCGCGCTCCTGCAGGTGGTCCGCGGCAAGAATGCGGCGCCGGAGGCCCTCGCCCAGGTCCGCGCGGCCTTTCCGGGATTGCTGGATTCCTGACCCTTTAGACTTGTTTGCCCGGGGGCGGGGGAGTATGAAAATGCCGTCATGAACCCTCGGATCCATCTGCTGGGCGCGGCGTTGCTGCTGGCGGCCGGCGTCGGCGGCAGCGGTTGCGTGCTGGTGCGCAAGGGCGCCGCGAAAATCGTCACGCCGGTGGCCATGGAACTCTCCGACGGTTTCATGCGCCAGACCGACGTGGAACTGGTGCGGGAAGGCGCGCCGGCGTTCCTGTTGATGCTCGACGCCCTTGCCGAGGCGCATCCCGACAAGCCCGCCGTCCTGATCGCCGCCGCGGAAGCCCAGATGGCCTATGCCATCGGTTTCCTGGACAAGTCGCAGAAAGACCGCGCCAAGACCATGTTCCTCAAGGCCAAGACCTACGGGTTGCGCGCCTTGTCCCGCAACCGGCGGTTCGCGCGCGCCCGGGACGGCACGCACGACGAGTTCGTCCAGGCGCTGGGCAGTTTCCGGAAGAAAGACGCCGACGCGTTGCTGGCCACGGCCACGTCCTGGGTCATGTGGATCATCGCCAGCTCCGACTCGCCGGCGGCGCTGGGCGACATGCCCAAGGTGATGGAAATGATGAAGCGGGTGCAGGTCCTCGATCCGGGCATCCGCCAGGGAGGCGTGGATCTCTTCTACGGCATCTACTACGTCGTGCTGCCGCTCGGCGGCGGCCGCGATCTCGACAAGGCCTGCGGCCATTTCGAGCGCAGCATGGCCATCGCCGGGTCCGATTATCTGCTCAACCGCGTGACCTTCGCCGAATATTACGCCCGCTATGCGTTCGACCCGGAGCTGTTCGAACGCACCTTGCGGGACGTGCTCGCCGCGGAGCCGGCCGTGCCCGAATACACGCTGATGAACGCCGTGGCCAAGGCGCGCGCCCGCGCCCTGCTGGCCCAGATGGACGATCTCTTTTAAGAAAGGCCCCCCGGTGACAACGTTCCGCCATTTGCTTGCCGCGCTCGCCCTGGGAGGCGCGCTGGGCGCTTTTCCGGCCGCGGCCGCCACGATCCTCAAGCTGGCCACCATGGCGCCCGACGGCAGCATCTGGATGCAGGCGCTGGCCGACGCCAAGGCGGAAATCGAAACCGCCACGGCCGGCGACGTGAAGATCAAGATCTATCCCGGCGGCATCATGGGCTCCGAGCAGGACGTGCTCTTCAAGATCAAAACCGGCCAACTCCACGGCGGCGGCTTTCTCGGCTACGCCATCGGCGTCATCTGTCCGGACGTCGGCGCCCTGATGTTTCCGATGGTGTTCCGGAACTACGACGAGGTGGACCGCACGCTCGAAAAAATGCGCCCGTTCCTGGACGCCGCGGCGCGGCCCGCCGGGTTCGAAACGCTGGGCTGGACCGAGGTCGGCTTCAGCTATGCCTACAGCGTGAAGCCCATTCCCAGCCTGGCGGCCTTGCGCGCCACGAAAGTCTGGGGGCTGGATTCGCCCATGCTGATGGATCTGCTCGCGGCGGCGGGCATTTCCAGCATTCCGGCCAACGTCACCGACGTGCTCACGGCGCTGCAAACCGGCCTGCTGGAGACCGTGTTCGGTCCGCCGACGGCCGCGATCGCCGTGCAATGGCATACCAAACTGCGGTATTACAACGCCATGCGCCTGACCTATGCGGTCGGGGGCGTCTTCCTCTCCACCGCGGCCTGGAACTCCGTGCCGGCGGCCCATCGGGAAACCGTCCGTTCCAGCTTCGACAAGCACTGCCGCATGTTGACGCCCAAGGTCCGCCAGAGCGACGTCGAGGCGCTGGATTTCATGCAGGCCCAGGGCGTCCAAGCCATGGAAACGACGCCGGAAACGCGCGCCGCCTTCGAACAGGTGGCCGCCACCGCCCTCCAGAAAGCCAAGGGCACCGCCTTCTCGGCCGCGGCGTGGGATCTGCTCCAGCAAACCCTGCAGGAAATCCGCGGACCATGAGCGGCCGCGGCGAGAAGGCGTTTCGCTCCCTCTGCCGCTGGACCGATCGGCTCGAACGCCTGGTTCTCGCCGCGCTGGTCGGGGGGCTGGTGGGGTTGTCGTCGATCCAGATCGTGCTGCGCAACGTGTGGCACACGGGGCTCGTCTGGGCGGAACCGTTGCTGGGGATGGGCTTGCTCTGGCTGACCATGCTGGGCGCGCTGGCGGCAACCGGACGCGGCCGGCATCTTTCGATCGATCTGGCCGAGGCGCTCTTGCCGCGGCGCGCGGTCGCCTGGCTCGCCCGCGGCACGTCGTTGTTCGCCGCGGTCGTGTGCGGGCTGCTGGCCTGGGCCGCCGGCCGCTACGTGGGCTTCCAGCGGGAATTGGATCCCAGCGTCCTGCTCGGTTGGCCCGTATGGAAATACCAGCTGGTCATTCCCGCGGCGTTCTGGCTGATGGCGCTGCGGTTCGCCGTGCGCATCGCCGTGCCGGCGGCGTGGCTCGTCGTTCCCAAGGCCGACGTCGGCTTGCCGGGCGAGGGGAGGGTCCTCACGTGATCGGGTTCGTCGTGGTTTGCGCCTTGCTGGGCGTGCCGATGTTCGCCGTGTTCGGCGCGCTGGCGATGATCGCCTACCGGTCGGTCGGCATGGATTTTTCCATCGTCGTCGGCGAGTTGATGCGGCTGGCGCGCATGCCGATGCTGCAGGCGCTGCCGATGTTCGCGCTGGCCGGCTACGTGCTGGCCGGCAGCCGCGCGTCCGAGCGGCTGCTGCGCCTCACGCGCGCGGCGTTCGGCTGGATGCCCGGCGGACTCGCCATGGTGTGCGTTGCCACCTGCACCTTCCTGACGGCGTTCACGGGCGCGTCGGGCGTGACGATCGTGGCGCTGGGCGGGCTGCTGCTGCCCGCGCTGCTCAAGGACGGCTATCGCGAGAAAGCCGCGCTGGGGCTCGTCACCAGCGGCGGCAACATGGGCGTGCTGTTCGCGCCGAGCCTGCCCCTGATCCTCTATGCCATCATCGCGCAGCCGATTTCGGGCGAGGTCACGGTCGCGGCGCTGTTCCGCGCCGGGTTGCTGCCGGGGTTGCTGGCGGTCGCGGTGCTGTGCGGCTACGGCATCTGGGCGGGGCTCCACGCGAAAATCCCGCGCCGGCCGTTCGCGCTGCGCGATCTGGCCGCGGCGGTGCGGGAATCCAAGTGGGAGATTCCGTTGCCGTTCGTGGTGCTGGGCGCGATCTACGGCGGATGGCTGGCCGCGAGCGAGGCCGCCGTGCTGACCGCCGCCTACGTGCTGGTCGTCGAGACCTTCATCTATCGGGAAATGCCGCCGCACAAGCTGTCCGGCATCGTTCGCGACACCGTGGTGCTCGTCGGCGGCGTGCTGCTGATCCTCGGCATGGGGATGGCCATCACGAATTTCCTGATCGACCAGGAAGTGCCGCAACTCATTCTCGAATGGGTCGGCGCGCGGATCCGGAATCCCATCGTGTTCCTGATGGCCCTGAACCTGTTCCTGCTGGGCGTGGGCTGCATCATGGACATCTATACCGCCACGGTGGTCATCGTGCCGCTGCTGGCGCCGCTGGCCAGCCGCTACGGCATCCATCCCGTGCATCTGGGCGTGATCTTCCTGGCCAATCTGGCCATCGGCTACAGCACGCCGCCGGTCGGCATGAACCTGTTCATCGCCGCCATGCGCCTGCACAAGCCCCTGATGAAACTGGCGGCCGCCTCGCTGGTCCTCATGGGGCTGATGCTGGGCATCCTGGCTTTGATCACCTATTGGCCGGCGCTCAGCCTGGCGCTGGCGCCTTAAGGCCAAAGGGCAGGGGAGGGCGGGGCAGGACCCCTACCCCGGCCTGCCCAACGAGATTCGGCGACGCGCAGCGGCCGGGGAGGCATCGGCTGCGAGCGAATCGTTGGCCGAGACCGGACAGCGACCTCGCATGATCCCCGCGAAACCGCTTCCGCCCGACGCAACGCCATGGCCGGATCCGGCGCCGGGAATTCCGTGATCCCATTTCGGGATTTGGATCCGCATCTTCGAATCCAGGGTCTTGACGATATTCGGCCCGGACCGCGGAACCCATTCGCGAAGGACATGTTGGTTGGCCAAATCGATTCAATCGAGCGAAACATGCCGCGCGAATCCAACCGCAAGAACAGACTTATCCACAAAGTTATCGTCGGGGCCGAAAGGACGGGCTTTCCAATGCTCCTACCACATATGGGGCCCGCCCTTCTCCGTTATGCAACATAATATGTATTATGCGACTATATAGGCCGGTCGCGAATCACGCGGCCTTTGGGCATTCATGCCATGATTTCCTTTTTCCCGCCGCCGATCTGGAAAACAAAAACGCCCGGCTCCGCCATTGGCGAAGCCGGGCCGATCTCGAGCTGGGCCCGCTTATTCTTGCGCGACGAAGGAATCCTTGCCGACGCCACAGACCGGACACACCCAGGAATCCGGGATGTCTTCGAACTTGGTTCCAGGGGCGATGCCGCCGTCGGGATCGCCGACTTCCGGATCGTACACGTAGCCACAGACGGTGCACAGGTACTTCATGGGTGTTCTCCTAGGTTTGCGTTTTTCAAAGGATCGTTTCGCGTTGCTTCTGGGTCTGCAGTTTGGCCAACAGCGCCTTGATGTCCTGGGAACGGGCTTTGCTGCATACCAGCGTCACGCCCGCGGCCTGGACCACCACCAGATCGTCCACGCCGACCAGCGCCGTCAAGCGGCCGTCGCTGACCACGATGTTCCGGGCGCTGTCCAGCGCCTCCACGTCGCCCTTCATGGCGTTGCCCTGCCCGTCCTTGGGCAGATGGGATTCCAGCGCCGGCCAGGACCCCACGTCGTCCCAGGCAAAGGTCCCTTTGCAGACGACGAGATTGCGGGCTTGTTCCATCACCGCGTAATCGATGGAAATTTTCTCCAGCGCCGGAAAATCCCGCTCCAGCGCCGCTTGGAATTCCGCCTCGTTCGCGCAAGCGGACCACGCTTCGATTTTCTCCGCCAGCGCCGGCCGGAATTCGGCGAACGCCTTGTGGATGGTCCGGACGGACCAGACGAACATGCCGGAGTTCCAGACGTAGCGCCCGGTGGCCAGATAACCGCGGGCGGTTTCGACGTCGGGCTTCTCCACGAACCGCCGGACGCGGAAGAACTCCACGTCGCCGGACTTTTGCCACAGGTCGCCGGCCTCGATATAGCCGTAGGCGCTGCTGGGTTCCGTCGGCGCGATGCCGATGGTCATCAACACGTCGTGCCGCGCGCACAGGTCCAAGCCGCGCGAAAGAACCTCGCGGAACGCGGGCAGGTCGCCGATCACGTGGTCGGCGGTCAGGACGCAAAAGACGGCTTCGGGATCGCGCCGCCGGATCCAGGCGGCTCCGGCGGCGATGGCCGCCGCCGTGTCGCGGCCGACCGGCTCGCCCAGCACGCCGACCGGACTCCCCTGCCCCAGCAGCGCGCGGATCGGTTCGACCAGGGATTCGTTCGTGACGATCAGGATCCGCTCGGGCGGCACCAGTCCGGCCAATCGATCGACGGATTGCAGGATCAGGGGCTTGCCGCCTGCCAGATCCAGCAATTGCTTGGGCCGGCGCGCCGTGCTCAGCGGCCAGAACCGCTCGCCCTTCCCGCCGGCCATGATGACCGCATATGCCTGTGCCCGTTTCGCCATGACGTTTCCGGATTGTCCACACTGCGGAGAAATGTTCAACGCAATTTCCGCGGCCGGAATTCCCCGGCCGCCGCCGCAACGCGAGCTACGGAGCGGCTTCGGCGGCGGAACCGGCCGGCAGCATGCCTTCCAGTTCTTTCCGGGCCGCTTCCAGTTTCATTTCGAGCTGCCGCGCTTCTTCGGCCAAGCGCGCCAAGCGCTCTTCGGCCGCTTGGCGGGCGGCCTCTTCCACCGGCTTCTTCGCCTCGATCGACGCGGCGGAGGCGGCGCGCGGCGGCGGGATCGGCGTGTCCGGCGCCCCGCCCCGTTGGGTCCGGGTATCCAGCCGGCGGAGTTCTTCCGCGACGCGCGCCATTTGTTCTTCGGCGGCCTGGCGGGCGGCTTCTTCGGCGGCCAAGCGCGTGGCTGCCGCTTCCGCGATGAGTTGGCCTTGCCGGGCCGTTTCCTGGGCGGCGCGAAGCGCGGCTTCGCGCTGGGCGTTTTCGGCGGCGGCTAGCGCCGCCAACTCGGCCGCCCGGGCCGCGGCCTGCAACTCCGCCTCTTGCTGGAGCCGGATGCGGGTGGCTTCGGCTTGCGCGCTGCGGATTTCATTCTCCAGCCGGATGATGTCCTGTTCGGCGGTCTGGCGCGCGATTTCCTCCTGGGCCAGCAAGCGGGCGGCTTCGCCGGCCAGATCTTCGCCGCGCACGGCCATTTCGCGGGTAATCCGCAGCACTTCGGCCTGCTGGGCGGTTTGCGCGGAAAGTTGGGCCTGCTGGGCGGCCGTCCGCTCCGCCTCTTGCGCGGCGATTTCGCCGCGGATGCGCTCCACCGCGGCGTTTTTATCGGCTTCGATCGTTTGCACCTCGGCCAACGCGGCCTGCCGGCGCGCCTCCAGATCGGCCAACTCGCGTTCCGCCGCTTGCCGCCGCGCGCGTTCGGCGGCGATTCGATTCTCCAGATCCTGCACTTCGCGGGCGGCGATTTCGGCCTGGCGCTTGTCCGCGGCGATTCGCTCTTCTGCCTGCCGGATGCGACGGGCTTCGGCTTCCGCCTGCGCGGCGATCGCCTTGGCCTGCGCTTCGGCTTCCGCGCGGGCGCGGGCAGCGGTCTTTTGACGCTCCCGCTCGGCCCGGGCGGCGGCTTCGGCGGCCTGGGCTTCTTCCGCGGCGCGGCGCTTGGCTTCGAGCTGCGCCTGCCTTTCCGCCGCCTTGCGTTCATCGTCTTTCCGCTGGGCTTCTCGCGCCTGTTCGGCGGCGAGGCGCTGCGTTTCGGCTTCCGCCTGGGCGGCGCGGATTTCCTTGGCTTCGGTTTCCTGGCGCTTCCGTTCCGCCCGAGCCGCGGCCTTGGCGGCCCGCTTCTCCTCGGCTTGCTGCCGCTTCGCTTCCACTTCGGCATTCCGTTCCGCCTCTGCCGCCTGGGCGGCGGCGAGGCGCCGGGCCTCGGCCTCGGCTGCGGCCTGCGCTTGGGCTTCGGCTTCGGCTTCCGCACGGGCGCTGGCTTCTTTTTCAACCTGCTGGCGTTCCCGTTCCGCCCGGGCCGCGGCCTTGGCCGCGCGCTTTTCGTCGGCTTTTTTCTTCTTGGCTTCGAGCTTGGCGTTCCGTTTCGCCTCTGCCGCCTGGGCGGCGGCGACGCGCTGGGCCTCGGCCTCGGCTGCGGCCTGCGCGGCAATCGCTTGGGCCTGGGCTTCCGCCTCTTCGCGGACGCGTTTGGCTTCGGTTTTCTTGCGCTCCTGCTCTGCCCGGGCCGCCACCTTGGCGGCCGCCGCTTCTTCCGCCGCGCGGCGCTTGGCCTCGAGTCGAGCCTGTTTCTCCGCCGCTTTGCGCTGCTTGGCGTTCCCCTTTTCTTCGGCGGGGAGAATGGGCGCCGCCATCGTTTCCGCCTCCGGGCCGGCGACGCCTCGAGAAGCCGCAGGACAGACCACCGTTCCAGCCACCCCCAGCACGAGCGCCAAGTACAGGTTTTTCGGTTTCATCAACGTGCCTCTTCTCTCGCAACCTTGCGTCCGGAGACCGAATCGCGGCCATCCGCATTTGATCCTACATGGGCGGGATGGCCGTGCAAAGGACAATTGCATGGCCCTCCCATCAGAAAAGCACTGGCTGCATCCATTCGGGCGCGCGATCCGCGCCGACCGGAACGGGCCCTTCGCGCAACGCCGGACGGGGTTGCCGGTCGCCGCCGATTCCGGGCCCGTCGGGGCGAGGCGTTTGGGCCGCCCGGCGCCGGGCGAGGTGCCGTTCCTGTTTTTCGGCGTCGCGCCGCGCCTGGAGTTCGATTTTCTCTTGCCGCGCCTGGGCCGCCGCGAGCCGCTGGCGCTCCCGGGTCCTCCGTTCGGCATTGGCCTGTTCCGCCGCCAACGCCGTCGCCCGCTGCTGTTCCTCTTCCGCGGCGCGCAAAGCGCCGGCCGCTTCTTCTTTTCGTTCGGCCGCGCGCTGCAGGCGCCGCTCTTGCGCTTGGCGTCCGGCGCTGGCCGCTTCGGCCTGTTTCCGCAGGGATTCCGTTTGGCGCATGGCCCGCTCCGCCTCGCGAGTCGTCTGCTTGGCGGCGCGAATCCGGGCTTTGCGTGCGGCGGCGGCTTGGCGGGCCGCCTCTCGTTCGGCTTCCTTTTCGGCGGCGGCTTGGGCCAACGCGTACTCGCGCGCCAATCGTTTTTCGGCTTTCTGGCGTCGGCGTTCGGCTTGGATCGCCTCCTGTTCGGCCCGGCGGGCCTGAAGGATCGCGCGCCGCTCGGCTTCCTCGCGCTCGCGTTTCTCCCGGGCTTCCGTCCGCCGGACTTGCTCGCGCTCCCATGCGGTCGGCGCCATGCTGACCAGCGGGAGCACGTTCGGTCGCCCCGACACGTCCGGAGCCGGCATGCGCGCCGGCGGCGGCGCCTCCGGTTCGGCTTGGCTATCCCCCGGAGAAAAGCCGACCGCCCAAACGCCGGCGAACGCCAGCCGCGCGATCACAATCCGCGCGACGCGCCCCGGATGCGCGGTCACGTTTAGAACTGGACCGGCTGCATCCATTCGGGCAATTCGCCGGAATCGATGGCCTTTTGCTGCTCTTCCGCGGCCTGGATTTTCGCTTTTTCGGCCTGCGCTTTTTTCGCGGCGGCCTCGGCTTTCGCGGCGGCCTTCGCCGCCTCCTTGGCGGCGCGCTCGGCTTCCCCTTTCGCCTTGCGCTCGGCTGCGGCCTGTTTCCGCTGGTCCCGTTCCGACGTTTCTTCCGCCGTCTCGGGCGGGCGGATGGATGCTTTCCGCGAAGCGTCGCCTTGCGCCGGCTCCGGTGCCGCCGGCGGTTCCGCCACGGTCGGCAACGCCACGGCCGGTTCGAGGCCTTTCTTCATTTCCGTCTTGGTGCGCTCGGTCTGGCTTTCCAGTTGCCGGGCTTCCGCCTCCATCTGGGCCAGTTGCCGCTCGATTTCCTTGGCCGCGGCCTTTTCCTCCGCGATGCGCGCGGCGGCGGCTTCGGATTCCTGCCGCTCGTA
Source organism: Verrucomicrobia bacterium UBA2281 (assembly GCA_002347655.1). Taxonomy (GTDB): domain Bacteria; phylum Verrucomicrobiota; class Kiritimatiellia; order CAIQIC01; family Lenti-01; genus Lenti-01. Next base: position 20,439 of record DDWR01000049.1, read on the forward strand.
TTCGGCCACTTCCTGGGCGATGCGGATGGATTCTTCCTGCCGGGCTTTTTCCTCCGCCAATTGGGCTTCCCGCGCCGCCGCGGCGGCCGCAGCCTTGGCCGCGACCTCGGCCTGCATTTGTTGCAGGGCGGCCTGCTTGGCCTCTTCGACCGCGCGAAGTTCCGCTTCGGCCTCCGCCTTGCGGGCGACCATCTCGGCCAGGCGCTGCTCGGTTTCCAGACGCTTGGCGCTGGCCGCTTCCACTTGGCGGCGGAGTTCTTCGGCCCGGCGCATGGCCAACTCGGCCTGTTTTTGCTCCGCGCGGATCCGTTCTTCCGCTTCCTTCTGCTGCTTGCGGGCTTCGGCCTCCGCCTTGCGGGCTTCCGCCTGCGCCTTGCGTTCGGCCAATTCGCGCGCTTCGGCCTCGGCCGCGGCTTTCTCCTGCTCGGCCCGCTCGCGGGCCAGTTGGGCGCGCTTGGCTTCCTTTTCGGCACGCTTGGCTTCCTTGGCGGCCTTGCGCTCGGCGATCTTGCGGTTGCGCTCCTCGATCGCCGCCAGCTTCTTGATGCGGGCCAATTCTTCCTTGGTCGGTTCCACGCTGACCATCGGCACGACTTCGGGCTGGCCCGAGAGCGGCACGACCAGCATGCTGCTCGGCGGCGCGGCGATCGGTCCGGAAGTCGTTTCCGCTCCCGCCGGCAAGCTGGCATCGGCCGATTGCGCCTTCAGGATTTCTTCTTCGCGGGTCGGGCCCGGCAAGAATTCGAGGGTCGTTTCGACTTCATCCGACGCCGCGGGCGGTTCCGGCATGGCCACGTCGACCGCGGCTTCTTCGACCGCCGGCTCGGCGGGAGTCGGTTCCGGCGGCAGGTCCGGCGAAGCGATCTCGGCGGACGGCTTCGATTTCTTCTTCTTCGATTTCTTCTTTTCCGGTTGCGCGGCGGGTTGCTCATCCACGGGTTCGGCCACGAAGGCCGTTTCCCCGCCGGGCACTTCCGGTGCGGGCTCTTCCGCGGAAACGTCCGCGGCGGCAACCGCGACGTCGTCCGGAACGATGGCGACCGGTTCTTCCGCGATGGCGGCCGGCGCTTCCGGCGCGGCGGCCGCAACCGGGGGTTCAACGCTTGCTGCGCTTGCCGCGTCTTCCCGAGCCGGGGCCGGTTCATCCGGGGCCGCCGCCTCTTCCGGCGAATCCGGTTGCGCCGCCTCAGCCGCCTCTTCGACGACGGCCGCCGCCGGCTCATCCGCGACGGCAACGGGAGGCTCAGGCAAGGGAACGGCATCGGGGGCCGCCGGTTCGGCCGGCGCGATCGGTTCGGCCGGCGGCACGTCTTGCGCGGCGTCGGGATCGGCCGCTTGCCGGGATTCCGCCAAGATGGCCTGCTTCTGGAGCAAAGCCAATACCGACCCGATCATGACCTCTTCGGCGGTTTTGTTCCGCGCCTTCAATTCGCCCTGCAGGGCATCGGCCACGAGTTTCTCCGCGATGCGCTGGCCGCCGTCGGCTTGCGCCTCGATGAGCTGGGCAACGGTCACGTTGCTTTCCTTGGCCATCTTGATGAGGCTGTTCTGGGCTTCGAGCAGCAGGGCCTGCATGGCCGTTTCGGAAATCCGCCCCTGCGCGGCCGCGGCCGATTCCTCCGCCGGGTTGAGCATGTCGATCCAGCGTTCGCTCATGTCCGCCGCGGTTTGGACCGCGTAGCAGGCATCCACGATGACGTAGTAGCGCCGCGAGATCTGGTCCACCGTGCCGGCGAACGAATAGGTCTGTCCGACCTGGAGATTCAGGAATTTTCCCGCCAGCGCTTCCGGCACCCAGACGGTTTTGGCGGTCGCCAATTTCATCGACAGGTAATTCTTGCGGTCGAGGCGCTGGGGCCGGCCGGTCGGGAGCTGTTCGACCACGTCGGAAAACAGAATGGCGCGCGCCCACGCGCTCTGCGGACTGCTGACCAGGGCCGCCGCATCGATTTTGGCATAGGAGTCCGGAGCGGGCGCCGGGCCAGCCGCCCAAGCCAAGGCTCCCGCCGTCAGTCCCGCCGCCATCGCCAAGGCTAATTTGTTTGGTTTCATAGTTGGGCTGTCTTCTCCAAAAATATTCGTTATTTGTATATCGCCCCCGGGGGCGAGGCAAGCCTATCCTCGACAAGATTTCAGCCCGCCGGCGGGGGGGGCTTTCCCCGGCCGAGCGGCTTTCCGGAGGCCGTTCCAATGCTCAAGACGCTTGCGAATGACCTCTTCGTAGCCTTCCGAGGTCGGCTGATAGTAGATTTTATCGGTTGGCACGTATTCCTGATCGACGAAATGTCCCTCGAAATCGTGGGCATACTGGTAGCCCTGGTGACCGAACGCTTTGGCGGCGCGCTTGGAACCCGTGCTGCGCAGATGCCGCGGCACCGGCAGGGTCCGCCCCTCCTTCACGTCGGCCGTGGCCGCTTCCAGCCCCATGTAGGCGGCGTTGCTCTTGGGCGCCGTCGCCAGATAGGTCGTCGCCTGCGCCAAGGCGATGCGCGCCTCGGGCATGCCCACGAAGTCCACGGCTTCGAGCGCCGCCACGGCCACGCTCAGCCCGCGCGGATCGGCGTTGCCGATATCCTCGCTGGCCAAGATGACGAGCCGCCGCGCCACGAACCGGGGGTCCTCCCCCGCGTAGAGCATCTTGGCCAGCCAGTAGAGCGCCGCGTTCGGGTCCGAACCGCGCACGCTCTTGATGAACGCCGAAATCGTGTCGTAGTGCCCGTCTTCGTCGTGGTCGTACACGACGGCTTTCTTTTGGATGCTTTCTTCCGTCACCGCGCGCGTGACGTGGATGACGCCGTCCGGTCCGGGCGCGGTCGTCAGCGCGGCGATCTCCAGCGCGTTGAGCGCGCGCCGCCCGTCGCCTTCGCAGACGGCCGCCAGATGCGCCACTGCCGCGTCGTCCATCGCGATCTTCAGGTGGCCCAGCCCTTCCGGATGGGCCAGCGCCCGCCGTAGCAGTTGCGCCACCGCCTCCGCGTTCAGCGGTTCGAGCTGGAAGATCTGGCTGCGCGACGTCAGCGGATTGTTGATGAAGAAAAACGGATTGTGGGTCGTCGCGCCGATCAGCGTGACCGCCCCCTCCTCCACGTACGGCAACAGGACGTCCTGCTGCGCCTTGTTGAAGCGGTGGATTTCGTCGATGAACAGGATCGTCTCGCGGCCCGACGCCGCGCGGCGCTGCTTGGCGGCCTCCAGCGATTGCCGCAGGCCCGCCACGTTCGAGAGCACGCCGCTCGACCGGTCGAACGCCCGCCGCGTCGTCCGCGCGATGACTTCCGCCAGCGACGTCTTGCCGCAACCGGGCGGGCCGTAGAGGATGATGCTCGACAGGCGATCCGCTTCGATCGCCCGCCGCAGCAACTTGCCGGGACCGAGGATGTGGTCCTGGCCGACGATGTCTTCCAGCGTGCGCGGGCGCATCCGCGCCGCCAAGGGGCGGCGGGTGGCGTCGAATGCCGGATTTTCAGGCGGTTGGGGTTCGAACAGATTGCTCATGGCACGCGTTTTGCAGGATGGCAAAATCGCGCGTTCCCGCCCACCCTAAAATCGGCCCTACCCACGGCACGCCTGTCGGCCGCGCACCCGCGCGCAGCCCCGTTGCGCCATCCACCGCCCGGCGCATTCGGGAAGTGGCTGCCACGCCAATCCGTCCGCGTCCCGAGTCTCGCATATAATTATAACCGAGACTCCATGGCATGCGGCTCGTTCGCTCGATTTCAACGACATTCCGCGTCAATCAGTCTCGCTTATAATTATAACCGAGACGGGCCGGAAGCCGCGCTCCAGGCGCGGGCTTTGGGCGAAAATGCGCAGGGGTTCGCTGCGGGGAGCGCGATGGTCCGCCTCAGAACTGCACGGTCGGCGCCGTTTCGGCGCCTTGGGCGGCCGCGAACGGCGCGCGCGGAACGAAGCCCCTCAGGCTAGCGACGATCGCTGTCGGAAACTGCCGGACGGTCACGTTGTAGGCCTGCACCGTTTCGTTGAAACGCTGGCGCTCGACGTTGATCCGGTTTTCGGTCCCGGCCAGTTCGTCCTGCAAGGCGACGAAGTTTTGGTTGGCCTTCAGGTCCGGATAGTTTTCCACCACGACCATCAGCCGGCTCAGCGCGCCTTCCAGACCGGAGGCCGCCTCGACCTTATCCGCGGTCGACTTGGCTTCGCCCCACTGGCTGCGCAGACGGGTGATTTCTTCGAGAATGCCCTTTTCGTGCTCGGCATAGCCTTTGACCGTGTTGACCAAGTTCGGGATCAGGTCGAACCGGCGCTGCAGCACCGACTCCACGTTGCCCCACGACTTGTTGCAGGCCTCGTCCTTCGCCACGATGCCGTTGTACATGCCCATGACCATCAGGCCGACGACGATCGCCAGCAAAACCGCCACGCCGCCCGCTATCAAACAACCCTTCATGCTGCCGTTCCTTTCCGTTGTCTTTCCAAATCACCAGCGCCCGCCGGCCCCGCCGCCGCCCGAGCGTCCGCCGCCGAATCCGCCGAAACTGCTGCCGCCCCCGCCGCCGCCGCTCCAGCCGCGGCCGGAGATCCCGCCCCCGGAAATTCCGCCGCTGGAAATTCCCCCGCCGCCCTTGCCGCCGCGGATCGCCGCCCGGACGATCAGGATGAAAATGAACAGGAATACCATCAGGAACAATGCGGCCGCGATCGGATTGTTCTCCGGCTCGACGGGCTCCGGCAGCGCCTCGCCGCCCATGACGCTCAGCAAGGCGGCCGCGCCGTCGCTCAGGCCCTGCGCAACGTCGCCCTCCTTGAAGCGCGGCAGGATCCACTCGTCCCGGATGCGCCCGCACTTGGCGTCGTTCAGCACGCCTTCCAGGCCGTAGCCGACTTCGATCCACATCGCGCGGTCTTCGATCGCCGCCAGCAGCAGGACGCCGTTGTCCTTGCCTTTCTCGCCGATGCCCCACTGCGCGAACAGCTTGACCGCGAAATCGTTGATTTCGCCCCCTTGCAGCGATTTCACGGCCACGACCGCCAGTTGCGCGCCGGTCGCCTGGCGCACCGCGGCGATGCGGCTTTCCAGATCGGCTTTCTGGTCGGGCGTGAAGACTCCCGCCCAATCGCTCACGTGGCCTTGCGGAACCAGGCCCTCGCGGAAGCGGTCCGACTCGATCTGCGCGCCGGCGCCCGCCGCGGCCAACCAGATCGCGCACACGATGAAACGGGATATTTTCATGGCCACACGCTATCAAAACTCCTTCCGGGCGCTAGACTTTTTGAAATCGGCGCAAGGTGCGGTATGCTCGTGGCTCAATCGAAGGAGACCCCATGAGCCCTGATCCCGCGGCGAATCCCGCCCAAAACCTGATGTCCCAAGTCATCCCCATGGCCGGCATGGTGGCCGTCCAGCCCGGCGCCGTCGTCAGCCGCACCGTGATTTCCAAGCCGGCCGGGACGGTCACCTTGTTCGCGTTCGACCAGGGCCAGGGGCTCAGCACCCATTCCGCACCCTACGACGCCCTGGTCTGGATTCTCGAAGGCGCAGCGGAAATCACCATCGACGGCCAGCCGCTCGTGGCCCAAACCGGCGACATGGTCATCATGCCGGCCAACCTTCCCCACGCCCTGAACGCGGTCCAGTCGTTCAAGATGGCGCTGGTGATGATCAAGGAGAAGCCGGCCGCGGGCTAGGGCTGTTTTCAGAATGCCGT
>DDWR01000014.1 GCA_002347655.1 Verrucomicrobia bacterium UBA2281
CGGACAACTCATGTTTTACCGACACCGCATCGCGAAAGGGTTGCATTGGGCGGGCGTTCTCTGCTATATACCGCCGCATTCGGTTGGGAAAAAGGAGCGGTTCAGGAGTATGGCGAAAGAAAGCGATCTGATTACGGTCAACGGCGAGGTGCTCAAGGTGCTGCCCGCCACGATGTACCGCGTGCGGCTGGAAAACGGCCATGAAATCCTCGCCCACATCTCGGGCAAAATGCGCCGGCATTTCATCAAAATCACCACGGGCGACAAAGTCACCGTGGAAATCAGCCCGACGGACCTGACGAAGGGCCGCATCACGTTCCGCGAAAAGAACTGATTTTCAATCCGGCAAGAGGCGGGAAGGGTTTTCCACGGCGTGGAAAACCCTTTTTTGCGCCTTTGGCCGTGATCCGTCCGCCCTTCGTCCCCGCCGCCACCCCGTCTCGATTGTCATAATATTTCTTAAGAAATCATCGCAAATTCGTCTCGCATATAATTATAACCGAGACTCCGATTCCGGTGCGCCGGCGGCCGTTTTGGGCTCGTTCCGATGGGTCCCGCGCGGGGGCCGCGAAGCCGCAGGCGCGTGCAGCGTTTGCCGCGAGCGTTCGCAAGGGGCGACGAACGGCGGCTTGTCGAGAGAGGTGGGGGGGGCGTAGAATCGCCCCAAACCGGAGGTGCGTCATGAGAAAATGGGCGGCGATCGCGTTGGCGGGTTGTGTGTGTGCGGGGGCGTGCGCGGCGGACGAGGCGCTGGACGCGTGGCGGGCGGCCTATCCGGCCAAGCTGGACGCGCTCCGGACCGTGCGGGAAAAGGCGGAATTCCGCATGGAGATGACCATCGGCGGAATGAAAAGCGTGCAGGTCATGGAACTGGAATTCCTCTTCCGTCGGCCCGACGCGCTGGTCGCCAAGGGACCCTTCGCCGAGCTCTACGTGCTCGGCACGAACGCGACGACCTACCAGAAGATGATGAAGAACGAATACCGCCGGGAAACGGCGGCGGACGGGCTGTTCGCGTTCCTGGCGGACTTCCAGGCGGAGATGCTGATGCTGCAGGCCGACAAGAAACTCCTGCTGCAACCGGATGCCGACGAACGGGCCGAAATCCTGGACGAACTGCTCGGCGAGGACGCGCGGCGCCTGCCGGACGAGGAGTACGAAGGGCGGACGTGCGAAGTGCTCGTGGCGGAAATGGATTCCATGTTCAAAACCGCCTGGGTGAAGATCTGGCTGGATGCCGATACGGGCCTGCTGCGCCGGATCGAGAGCGTGCCCCGGCCGGACTGGCTGCCGGCCGGGGATGCCGCCGCGGAGGACGAGCCGGAGGTCGCCCGCGCGCTGCGCGACGTGAAGATCGTCCTCGCGGTGCTGGAACAACGGGTGAACGAGCCGATCGCGGACGACGCCTTCGTCTTCGCGCCGCCGGAGGGGGCGACGGAGGACGTCGTCACGCCCGAAGAAGAACAAGCCGAGGAAATCGCGGAGACGGGCCGGGCCATCGAGAAGGCGTCCGGACTGTCCCGCTTCGAGCTCTCGGGCCAGCCGGCGCCGGACTTCGAGTTGCCGCTGCTGGCCGGCGGGACGTTCAAGCTTTCCGAGCAAAAAGGCAAGGTGGTGGTCATCGATTTCTGGGCGACGTGGTGCGGGCCGTGCGTGCGGGCGCTGCCGGAAATGAAGAAGCTGGCGGAAGCCTACGCGGAGAATCCGGACGTCGTCGTGGTCGGCTTCAGCACGGACGACGAAAAGAACCGGGACAAGGTCGAAAAGCTCGTCGCGAAGAACCAGCTGGCCTATCCGATCGGCCTGGGGCCGGCCGAGGCGAAGACGGCATTCAAGGTCAGCGGCATCCCGTGCATCGTCGTGGTGGGCAAGGACGGCGTCGTGCAGGGCCGGCGGGTCGGATTTTCGTCCAAGCTGGAGAAAGACCTGAAGCGGGCGGTGGATGCGCTGCTGGCGGGCGAAGCGCTGGAGAGCGCGACGCCCTACACGGCCGAGGAATTGAAGATTCTCGAGGATGGGGTCTGCCCCCGGTGCGGGAAGAAGCATGCCGCGTGTCCCCCCCGTTCCGGACGGGCGGCGAAGATGGACGAGCGGACCTTCAAGCTGCGCTGGAGCCGCGAGGTGCAGACCGGCGACGCGCCGCGCAGCGCGCGCATGGGCATGGACCGGATTTCCACGGCGATTCCGCCGCGGACGTTCTTGCGGCTGGACGGCGCGAAGGCCGTGCTGGTGGACGCGGCCAGCGGCGAAATCGCGCAGACGATCGATCTGCCGGCGGACCTGTGCGCCACGAACGAACAGGGCGAAATACCCGAACTGGTCTACGTGCGCACGGCGTCCGGCGACGCGCTCGTCGGCTACCAGGAGTACTACGCGGTGACGAAAAAGGGCACGAGCACGAGCTACCGCAATCGGAAAGCGGAATTGTTCGGAATGCGGCTGCCCGCCGGCGAACCGTGGCGGAAGAAGCTGGCCGAGAACGAATCGCTGCGCGGGCTCTACGTCGTGCCGGTTTCGGCCGAGGAGGATCTGCTCGTGGCGGCGACCTGGGGCGAGCTGCGTTTCCTGGACGCGGCGGGCGAGACGACGCTGAAGCAAAGCCTGGATTACCGGACGCAGGCGATGTTCGCGCTCGACGCGGCGGGCCAGCCGATCCTGTACCTGCTGGGCCAGAAGATCGAGCTGTACGACCTCGTCTGGCCGCCGGCACCGAAAAACGCCGAGCCGGAACCGCCGGCCGCGGAAGAACCGCCGCCGGCGCAAGCGGCGCCGGCCGGCGAATAAGGTTCAGGTCAGGCGCAGGTTGCGCAGCCAGTCGCGGAAGTCGCGCGGCAGCGGGGACGTCGCGCAGACCGACTTGCCGGTGGCGGGATGGGCGAAGCGCAGTTCGGAGGCGTGCAGCATCTGGCGGGGCACTTCGGGGAAATCGCCGCTGCGGGCGTTGAAATACTGCCGGTCGCCGAGGACGGGGTGGCCGACGTGGTGCAGGTGGATGCGGATCTGGTGGGTGCGGCCGGTTTCGATGGCGACGGTCAGGTGGGCCGCGCGGGGCGGCTTGGCTTGCGCGGCGACCTGGCGGACGTGGCTGACGGCGGGCAGGTGGTCCACGGGCACGCGGACGTCCATCTGGGACTCGGCGAGGTTGCCGGCGACGAGCGCGTGGTAGAGCTTGCGGACGCGGCCCTCCTCGAACTGGGCGACGAGCGCCCGGCGGGTTTCCTCGTCCTTGGCGAACAAGACGCAGCCGGAGGTGTCCTTGTCGAGCCGGTGCACCGCGCGCAGCGCGGGGAGCCCGAGCTGGTCGCGCAACCGGACTTCCAAAGACTTGTCGCCGACGGTCAGCAGGCGCGGGGGCTTGTCGGCGACGAGGAATTTCGGGTCGTCGAGCAGGAGGCGTACCGGGGGTTCCTGGTCCCGTTGCGGAGCGACGGCATCGGGCAGGAGTTCGATGGCGTCGCGGGTCTGGAGGAGGTGTTTGGCCATCCAGATGCGGCGGCCGTTGACGAAGACCTGGCGATCGTCGAGCAGGGTCTTGGCGGCGCGGCGGGACAGGGCGAGGCAGTCGGCCAGGTGGTCGAGCAGAAAGGTGCCGTTGCGGCGCACGGGCGGCAGGCGGCGGAGGGCGGGCGTTCGGGAAACGGGGCGTTTCATGCCGGGGAAGATAGCGGGCCGCGGGTCAACCGTCGAGGCGGAAGGGGGAGAAACGGACGTTCACGTCGAAGGGATCGGCGCGTTCGGCGCGCTTGAGGCGATGGACGATCCAATAGGTGAGGGGGGTGGCGAGGATTTCGTAGCCGGTCTTGAGCACGAAATTCCAGAAGATCACCTGCCCGACGAGCGCCAGCGGCCAGACGCCGCCGAAGGCGAGGGCCGTGAACAGCAGCGAGTCGATGCCTTCGCCCGCGATCGTGCTGCCGATGGTGCGCATCCAAAGGTGGCGGCCGCGCATCCAGACCTTCATCTTGGCCATGACCCAGGCGTTGAGAAACGAGCCGCACCAGAAGGCGACGACGCTGCCGAGGACGACGCGCGGAGTCTGGAGCAAGATGGACGCGAAGGCGTCCTGCATTTCCCAGCCCGGCGCCGGCGGCAGGAGCGCCACGAGGGAGAACGCGCCGGCCGCGAAGACGTTCAGGACGAAGCCCAGCCAGATGATGCGCCGCGATTGGGCGTAGCCGTAGACTTCGACGAGGACGTCGCCGAAGATGTAGGAAATGGGGAACAACAGGTTCCCGCCGTCCATCAGGACGAACGGCAGGCCGGGGATCGCCAGCGGCTTGATCGCCGAGACGTTGGAAATCACCAGCACGGTGCAGAAGATGGCCGTGATGGGCGCCAGCCAGCGGCGGGAGGCGGAAGGCAAATCGGGGGCGGCCATGGCTTACTTTTCGCCGAAGGGATTGATGGCCTTCAGGGCACCGGCGGCCCCGTCGACCACGGCCTTGCCGGCATCCACCGTTCCGCCGACGACGGCCTTGCCGGCATCGACGGTCCCGGAACCGACGGCCAGCGCGCCGTCGCCCAAGGCGCCAACGCCGTCGCCAAGCAGATTGCCCGCGCCGACGATGGCCGTGCCGGTCGCCCCGGCGATGGCCTTGAGGACGTTCTGGATGGCTTCGACGAAGGTGACGCCGTCTTTTTCCTTGCCGAGATCGGTCAGGGTGATGGGCGGCAGGGGAATCGGCGCCGCGCCGCCCCCGGTCAGGGCCGCCGCGCCCGTGACGGAGAAGTTCATTTTGCTGTCGGCGACGGTCAGTTTTTCAATGACGACTTTCTTGCCGGAAGCTTCTTCCGCCGCGGGTTTTTCCTCCGCCGAATCTTCGCCTTCCGAGCCGGCGGAAAGCTGATCGATGAGGGCGCCGAGATTGCTGTTGCGCAGGCCTTTTTCGTAGGTGACGACGAGGCCGTCGATGGCGATGCTCTTGATGAGGACGGTATCGGACAGGAGAGAGGAACGGTCGAGTTTCACGGCGACGGAATCCAGATCGAGCAAGCCGTCGGTCTTGTAGCCCGCGGGGTTGCCGAGGTGGAGGCCCGTCAGGGTGGCCCGTCCGCGCACGAGGGAAATGTCGGCGTCCTGCAAGGAGACCGGCACGCCGAGGGCGGCCGGGCCGGCGGCATTGACGGCTTTCAGGACGATGCGGTCGAGCGACAGTTCGAGCAGGACGAAAACGACGGCCAGTGCGGCGACGAAAATGGCAAGGATCTTGAACGCTTTTTTCATGGCTCTCCGCAGGGGGTCAGGCGATGTCCGGTTCCATCTGGTCCACCACGGGGAAGGCGTCCAGGAAACCGGCGACGTCGAACATATCGCGGATGGAGCCGCTCACGCCAGTGAAAACCAACTTGCCGCCGCCGGCGTGGATGCGTTTGGACAGGCCGAGGATCGCGCGCAGGCCGGCGCTGCTCAGATAGCCGAGTTCGCGGAAATCGAAGACGACGCACTTGCAGCCGGAGCGGAGAAGGTCGCCGCAGTGCACCTCGAGCAAGCGCGCGGTGGTCTCATCGAGGCGGCCCTTGGCGGCGACCACCTTGGCGTTGCCCTGTGAACGGTCGGTGAACTGGATCATGGCGACCTCCTCTCGCCTTTTCCATTACCAACCTCCGCCACAAAGCGGCCGGTTGCAACCCGGCCGGCGGCTAAAAAAGCGCGCGGCGGCCGCCGGTCGTCGAAACGGTCCAGCGGCGGAATAGGCTTGCCGTCCAGCGGGAAGCGTCGAAAATGCGCCCCATCCAAAGGAAGAATCATGCCGTATCCCATTGAAAAGAAATTCGTCGTCGCGGTGTCGTCCACGGTGCTGTTCGACCTGTCGCACGAGCATGCGCTGTATCTGGAGCAGGGCTTGGAGGCGTTCCGGAAGTACCAGCACGAGCACCGGCACGACGTGCCGAAGCCCGGAGTCGGATTCCCCTTCATCCGGCGCCTGCTGGGCTTGAACCGCATGTATCCCGAGGAACACCCGGTGGACGTGGTGATTCTCTCGCGCTACCACGCCGACGACGGGATGCGGGTCATGGACGCCGTGCGCGAACATGGGCTGGACATCACCCGCGCCTTTTTCATGGCTGGCCGCAAGCCGTATCCGTTCATGGAATCCGTCAATGCGTCGCTGTACCTGAGCACGAACGCGGAGCAGGTGCGCGAGGCGGTCGCCTTGGGCTATCCCGCCGGCCACGTGCTGCCCTGCGCCGCGGTGGACGACGAGCAGGACGACCAGCTGCGCATCGCGTTCGATTTCGACGGCGTCCTGGTGGACGACGAGGCCGAACGGGTCTACAAGAAGACCGGCGACCTCGACCAGTTCCGCCAGTACGAGATGGAAAACCGCGACCGTCCGCTCAAATCCGGGCCGCTGATGCCGCTGATGCAGCAGCTGTCCTACTTCCAGCAAATGGACATCCGCTGCGCGCAGGACGACTCCGGCCGCAAGCGCCTGCTGCGCATTTCCATCGTGACGGCGCGCGGGGCGCCCGCCCACGAGCGGCTGAACACCACCTTGGCGGCGCTGGGCCTCGAAGCCGACGAGGTGTTCCTCATGGGCGGCATCGACAAGAAGCGCGTGCTGGACATCCTCAAGCCGCACCTGTTCTTCGACGACCAGCTGGTGCATCTGGAAAACGTGGCGGCCAGCACGCCGTCCGTGCACGTGCCCTTCGGCATCGCCAACAAGACCCCGGGCGGATAGGTCGGGGCGCATCTGGGATTCGGCGCACGAATCCAGCCTAACGGCAAGACTGCGAACGGGTCCGGCACGTCGTCCGCGCTTTGGCGTGCGGCTGCCCTTTTCGGCCGAATGCGAGGGCGGGGCACCGAATCGCAGTTGGACCCTGCGGATCAGGCCGCGGATTTGGGGTTGCGGAAGGGCGGTCCGCCCCCGTATAAACGCCAAATCATGTTCCGCGATTTCATCAACAACTCGACCTTGGTGGTGGCGGTGGCCAGTTGGTTGGTGGCGCAGTTCATCAAACTGGCGCTGTTCCTGGTCCGGGAGGGGAAATTCGACTACGGGTTTCTCCTCCGGCTGGGGGGGATGCCGAGCTCGCATACGGCCTCGGCGGCCGCTTGCGCGACCTCGGTGGGCCTGCGTTCGGGGTTCGGCTCGCCGATCTTTGCGTTGGCGTTGGGCATGCTGGCCTTGATCATGATCGACGCCCAGAGCGTCCGGCGCGCGGCCGGGACGCAAGCCCGCCTGCTGAACCAGATGGCGGAAGAGTTCTACCGCAACCACAAGTTTTCGCCGGAAAAACTGGTCGAGTTCCTCGGCCATACCCGCCTGGAAGTGCTGATGGGCCTCCTGCTGGGCGTGGCGATCGCCAGCGGGGTCCACGCCGCGTTCCCCGTCTGGGCCGTCGCCCCGTAGGGGCCGGCGACGGCCACCGACGGCCGGCGACCGGCCGTTTTTCATTAGGATGGAGTTGACGGGAAACCTCGAAAGGGTATGATGTTAAAAGAGTCGTCAAATGCAAGGAGACAAAAAGTCATGAAGCGCAAGGTCTTTGGTTTCACCCTGATCGAACTGCTGGTGGTTATCGCCATCATCGCCATGCTCGCCGCCATCTTGGTTCCCGCCGTCAACAAGGCGCTGAACAACGCGGCGCTGACCCAGACCGTCTCCAACGGAGCCAATATCTACAAATCGGCCTTCGCCGGCCAGATGGAAGACGTGGTCATGGGCGGAAACTATTCGGCTTGGCCCGCCAAGTCCGGCGCCACCAACGTGTTCAACACGTCGACGGATTACTTCAAGGATCTGATGCGCAAAAAGGTGCTGGAAGTCTCCTGCGATTTCTTTGCGGCCAAGGGGTTGCAGTCGATCAAGAGTTCGAACCCGGACGACCTGACCGCCGCCGGCAACGCGTGGAAACTGGTGCGCGGCCTGGACAACGCCAAGGAAGGCACCCCCTTCATCTTCACGAAAAACGCCGATCTCTCGACCTTGCCGTCGAAGGATGCCACGATCGATCTGCTGACGGATGCCCCGTTCGGCCAGGTGGGCATGGTGGTCGTGCTCAAGGGCGGTTCGGCCTTCTCGCTGCGCGGCAACCAACTGGTTGGCGGCAACATGAACCCGGCGCAGGACGAGACCGCCGACGTGGACGTGGTCAATCCCTAATCTACGGGGTTCCAATGGAACGGCCGGGGCTAGCTTGCGCGGTCCCGGCCTTTTCCATTTATCGATTTGGGCCGGGCCGAAGCTGAAAGGGGCGTGACATGTGCGGCATCGTGGGATACGTGGGGCCGAAAAACGCGGTTCCGCTGTTGATCGAAGGGCTGAAGCGGCTCGAATACCGCGGCTATGACTCGGCGGGCGTGGCCGTGCGCCGGGCCGACGGCGCGCTGGCGGTCCGCAAGCGGGTGGGGCGGCTCTCGAATCTGGACGAAGCGCTGGAAACGGCGCCCCTCGCCGGCGGGCTCGGCATCGGGCACACGCGCTGGGCCACGCACGGGGAACCGTCCGAACTCAATTCCCATCCGCACCTCGATTGCGCGGGCCGCATCGCGGTCGTCCACAACGGCATCATCGAGAACTATCTGGAGTTGCGGGCCCAACTGGAAGCCAGCGGCCACGTGTTCCGCTCGCAGACCGACACCGAAGTGATCCCCCATCTGATCGGGGAAATCCTGAAGGCCGGGGGAACAAGCCGCGCCGAAGCGATCCGCGCGGCGCTGCGGAAGGCCAAAGGAGCCTATGCGCTCGGGATCGTTTTCCAAGACGAGCCGGACGCGCTCTACGCCGCGCGCTGCGGCAGCCCCCTCATCGTGGGCGTCGGCGACGGCGAGCAGTTCATCGCCAGCGACGTGCCGGCCATCCTGAACCACGTGAAGCGGGTGATCTACCTGAACGACGGCGAGATCGCCGAACTGCGCCCGTCCGGCGTGACGGTGTCGCAGCTGGACGGGACGCCCGTGCAGCCCGACGTCAAGGTCGTCACGCTGAAGGCGGAAGCGGCGGAGCGGGCGGGCTTCGAGACCTTCATGCTCAAGGAAATTCACGAACAACCGCGCGTGCTGCGGGCGCTGCTGGACGCGCACGTGAAGAAGGACGGTTCGGTGGATCTGGGCGAGGCGGAGGCTTTGGTCGTTGCGCAGGCCAAGACCGCGCAGCGCGTGCTGGTCCTGAGCTGCGGCACCGCCCACTACGCGGGCATGTACGGCCGCCTGTTGATCGAGCGCTGGACGGGGATCCCGTGCGAGACGGATCTCGGCAGCGAATTCCGCTACCGCGGGCCGCGGCTGCCGGCGGACACGCTGGCGATCGCGGTGTCGCAGTCGGGCGAGACGGCCGACACGCTCGCTTCCGTGCGGCTGGCGCGCGACATGGGCTGCCAGGTGCTCGGCATCTGCAACGTGCCGGGCAGCACGCTGCTGCGCGAGAGCGACGCCGCGCTGCTGACCCAGGCCGGCCCGGAGATCGGCGTGGCCTCGACCAAGGCGTTCACGGCGCAGCTGACGGCGTTCGCCCTGCTGGCGATCCGGATTGGTCGAGTGCGCGGCACGCTGGACGCGAAACGCGAACGGGAGCTGACGGCGGAACTGGCGCGCATTCCCGACGGCATCCACCGCGTGCTCGACCGCCAGGACGAAATCCGGGCGATTTCGCAGAAATATTTCGAGTGCTACAACGCCCTCTACCTGGGCCGCCGCTTCAACTATCCGATCGCCCTCGAAGGCGCGCTCAAAAACAAGGAAATCTCCTACCAGCACGCCGAGGGCTACGCGGCGGGCGAAATGAAGCATGGACCCATCGCGCTCATCAACGAATTCCTGCCGGTGGTGTGCCTGTGCACGCCGACGACCGACGAAGTGCGCGACAAGATGGTCTCGAACCTCAAGGAGGTCGAGGCCCGCAAGGGGCGCATCATCGCCGTCGTCGCGGAAGGCGACGATTCCCTGCGCGGCCTCGCGCAGGACGTCATTCCGGTGCCGGCCACCCTCGAGGAATTCTCGCCGCTGATCAACGTCGTCGCGCTGCAGCTGTTCGCCTACCACAACGCGAAGCTGCGCGGGGCGGACATCGACAAGCCGCGCAACCTGGCCAAGAGCGTCACGGTGGAGTAGCGGGGACCATGGCGCGGCTCGTCATCCGGGGCGGACGGAAGATCGGCGGGACGTTCCGGCCGCTGGGCAACAAGAACGCCGCGCTGCCGATGCTGGCTGCCTGCGTCCTGACCGACGAACCCATCGTCCTCGACAACGTCCCGCGCATCCTCGACGTCGAGAACATGCTCAAGCTGCTGGCCGATCTCGGCGTGGCAGTGTCCCGCCAAGGACATTCCGTCGAACTGTGCGCCAAGGGCCTGCGGAAAACCGAATTGGACCGCGAACTGTGCGCCAAAGTCCGCGGCTCCATCCTGCTGGCCGGCCCGTTGCCGGCGCGGCGCGGCGCCGCCACGCTCTACGCGCCGGGCGGCGACGTCATCGGCCGCCGCCGGCTGGACACCCATTTCGAAGGCCTCGGCGCGCTCGGCATC
Source organism: Verrucomicrobia bacterium UBA2281 (assembly GCA_002347655.1). Taxonomy (GTDB): domain Bacteria; phylum Verrucomicrobiota; class Kiritimatiellia; order CAIQIC01; family Lenti-01; genus Lenti-01. Next base: position 10,474 of record DDWR01000014.1, read on the forward strand.
GGCCTGGCCTGGAAAGGCGACGCCTTCCGCCTGCGCCGCCGGAAATTCCGCGGCGCGGACATCCTGCTGGACGAAGCCAGCGTGACGGCCACGGAGAACATCCTGATGGCCGCAACCCTCGCGCCCGGCCGCACGACGATCCTCAACGCCGCCGGCGAGCCGCACGTGCAGGATCTCGGCGCGCTCTTGAACAAAATGGGCGCGCGGATTTCCGGTCTGGGCACGAATCGCCTCGAAATCGAGGGCGTGAAGAAGCTCGGCGGCGCGCGGCATCGCGTCGGGCCGGATTATATCGAGATGGGCAGCTTCCTCGCCGCGGCCGTCGCCACCGGCGGCGCGCTGACCGTGACCGACCTGCCGGACGCGACGACGCTGCGGGTCATGCAGCGCGCGTTCGGCCGCCTGGGCGTTCGGTGGACGGTCGAAAACGGAAAGCTGTTCCTGCCGGCGCGGCAGAACCTGCGCGTGAAGCAGGACCTCGGCGGCGCCATTCCCAAGATGGAAGACGGCATCTGGCCCGCCATCCCCTCGGACCTGCTGAGCGTGGCGCTGGTCCTGGCGACGCAGACCCGCGGCGAGGTGCTGTTCTTCGAAAAGCTGTTCGAGAGCCGGATGTATTTCGTGGACCGCCTGCTGGAAATGGGCGCGACGCTGGTGCAGTGCGATCCGCACCGCGTGGTGGTCAGCGGCCCCGCCAAGCTGCGTTCGCAGCTGATCACGAGCCCGGACATCCGCGCCGGCATGGCGCTGGTCATCGCGGCGCTCTGCGCCAAGGGCACCACGGTCATCGAACAGGCCGAGATGATCGACCGCGGCTACGAGCGCCTCGAGGCGCGCCTGCGCGCGCTGGGCGCGGACGTCCGGCGCGAAGAGTAAAACCCGGAAGGACCCGCCAATGGTCGCCATTCCCCGCAGAGACTTCCTGAAGACGGCGGCGGCGGCGGCCGCAACGCTGGCCTTCGCGCCCCGCCGCCTGTTCGCCGAGTCCGGCGCTTCCGCCGCGCGCGTCGTCGTCGCGCACGGAACCGATCTGCCGCGCCTGCTGGCAACCGGCGTCGCCGCCGCCGGCGGCTGGGGCGCATTCGTGCAGCCGGGGCAGAAGGCGACCCTGAAAGTCAATGCCGCCTGGGCTTCCACGCCCGAGCAGGGCGCCAACACGCATCCGGCGCTGGTCGAAGAAGCCATCCGCGCCTGCCGTGCCGCCGGAGCGTCCGAAGTCGCGTTGCCGGAAAATCCCTGTTCGCCCGCGGCGCGCTCTTTCGAGATGAGCGGCATCGGAGCGGCGGCCAAACGCGCCGGCGGGCGGCTCTACGAGCCGGACGACAAAAAGGATTTCGTGGAAACGGCCGTCCCGCGCGGAAAAACCCTCAAGCAGGTCGCCGTGGTCCGCGACGTGCTTCAAACCGGTTGCCTGATCAATATGCCCGTGGCCAAAACCCACGGCGGCGCGAAGCTGACGCTCGGCCTGAAAAACTGGATGGGTTCCGTCCGCGACCGCGGATTCTGGCACCGCAGCGGCCTGCACCAGTGCATCGCCGACTTCAGCACGCTGGTCAAGGCCCGCCTGACGATCGTGGACGCCACGCGGATCATGGTCACGAACGGGCCGCGCGGGCCGGGCGAACTGAAAACCCCGAACCAGCTCGTGATCGGGACCGATCCCGTGGCGGTGGATGCCTATGCGGCCACGCTGTTCGGCCTGCGGCCGTTCGACGTGCCGCATATCCAGATCGCCCATGACATGGGCCTGGGCTGCGGCGATTTGGCGCGGATCGACGTCCAGCATCTCGAGGCGTGATGCGCCGCGGAATCCGCATTCTGTCGTTTGCGGTTGCGGCCACCTTGGCGCTGCAAGTCTTGCCCTGGCGGGCCGCGGCGCGGGGGTTCCTCGGCTTGAGTCCGCTGCTGGGGTTGGGGGGCGCGCTGGCGGCGCGCGCGGCGACGCCCTGGCTGCTGCTGGGCGTGCCCGTGCTGGCGCTGGCCTTTTTCCGCAGCCGCTGGTTTTGCCGTTATCTGTGCCCGACGGGGTTCGCGGCGGAGCTTGTCGGCCGCCTGAATCCGCGCGCCCGCCGCCGGTTTGCGAGCTGGCCGAACGTCGGCCGCGTGCTGCTGGCGATCCTGCTCGGCGGCGCGGCCTGCGGGGTGCCGCTGTTCGTGTGGCTGGATCCCCTGGCGCTGTTCAACGGATTTTTCGCGGCGTGGCGCGTGCCGCTGGCGGCAAGTTCGGTCGCGCTCGCGGCGGGGTTTCCGCTGATTTTGCTGCTGAGCGCGTTCGCGCCGAACGCGTGGTGCCAGAAGCTGTGTCCGTTGGGCGCGGCTCAGGATCTCGCGGCCCGGCTGCGGCGGGCGGCGACGCAGCGGGGTCCCGCCGCGCCGGATAAAACATTCGGTCTCGATCTGAGCCGGCGGGAATTCCTCGGCGCGGCGGCGGGCGGGGCCGCGGCGCTGGCGCTGCGGCGGACGGCGGCGGGGAAGCATCCGCCGATCCGGCCGCCCGGCGCGCGGCCGGAGGACCAGTTTGCGGGACTCTGCGCGCGCTGCGGCGCCTGCATCCGGGCTTGCCCGTACGGCATCTTGAAGCCGGATCTGGGCGCGGGCGGAGTGGCGGGCCTGTTGGCGCCGAAAATCGATTACGCCAAGGCCCACTGCTTCGAGTACTGCAACGAATGCACGAAAGTGTGTCCCACGGGCGCGATCGAACGGCTGGCGCTCGATGCCAAGCGCAACCGCGCCATCGGCCTGGCCGAGATCGACCGCGGCAAATGCATCGCGTGGGAGTACGGCCAGTATTGCATGGTGTGCCACGAATTCTGCCCGTATCTCGCCATCGATTCGGTGGAGCGCAACGGCGTGGAATGCCCGACGGTCAAGCCGGACATGTGCCGCGGCTGCGGCGCGTGCCAGGTGAATTGCCCGGCGCTGCCGGACAAGGCCATCGTGGTGAAAAGCATCCCGCAGCGCGCCGCGCGGCCGCTGGAAGCCTGATCAATCGTCGCGCGCCGGTTTTTGGCGCAGGGCTTTTTTCGCGCCGTGCTTTTTCTTGGCGTCGACCATGATGGCGGTCTGCCGGCGGGAGCGGCGACGTTTCTGGCGGCGGATCTTCTCGCGCTCTTGCTGCTTCTTCGATTTTTCGCCGTGGAGCTTTGCGGCGATTTTGTCGCAGAGGTCGCGCCGGGCGAGGAAGCGGTTGAGGGATTGCGAGCGTTCCTGGGCGCAGCGGACTTCGAGGCCCGTGGACTTGTGGCGCAGGCAGACGGTGGAGGACGTCTTGTTGGTCTTCTGGCCGCCGGGGCCGCCGCCGCGGATGAACCATTCCTGCAGGTCGCTTTCGGCGATGCCGAGCGCGGCCATGCGCTTAAGCAACTGATCCTCTTTTTCAAAGCTGACGGGAAACGGACTCATGGAATCAAGCTCCCACGGTTCGGGTACGATGTAAAGGAGAAGGAAACTTCAATATTTACAAATAGTGAAGTCAATGGTTGTAAACAATGAAGTCAGGAAATCCCTTGGGCCAGGCGCCGGAAGGCGCGCAAGTCGTGGAGCCGGAGGATGGCTGCGCCGTTGCGCCAAGCCTGGAGGGACATCCGGGCGCTGGCTTCGTCGCGGTCGAGGTCGGGGTGGAGGGCGCGGACGATGCGCTTGCGGGACAGGCCGATCAGGACAGGGCAGCCGAGGGCAACGAGCGGCGCGAGGTGGTCGAGGATCGCCGCATCCTGCGGGCGCGTGGTGCCGAAGCCAATGCCGGGATCGACGATGATCCGGTCCGGCGCAAGGCCCAGTTCCGCGATGCGCGCGGCGAGCCAGGCGGCGATGGTTTCAGAGGGGCGCGCGTCGTCCTCGGGCAGGACGTGGGCGACGCCGTGCATGACGACGACGGGGAAATCCCCGGCGCGGGCGAAGTCGGCCATGCCGGGGCGGGACAGCGCGGCAACGTCGTTCAAGATCGCCGCGCCGCGGTCGAACGCGGCGCGGGCGACGGCGGCCTTGCTGGTATCGACCGAAATCGGGATTTTCAGCTGGCCGGCGAGGCGATCGAGGACGGGGAGCAGGCGGCGGAGTTCTTCTTCTTCCGACACGAGTTCGTGGCCGGGGCGGGTGGATTCGGCGCCGAGGTCGAGGATGCCGGCGCCATCGGCCTCGAGTTTCAGCGCCTGCTCTACGGCGGCGCCGGGATCGAGGAATTGGCCGCCGTCGGAAAACGAGTCCGGCGTGAGGTTCAGGATGCCCATCAGGACGGGCGCACGAAACGGGCGCCCGTCAGAGGTCAGAGGTCGGAGGTCGGAGAGGCGGAAAGCCGTTTCGACCTGATTCGCCCGCGGCGCAAGGCCGCGGGGGGCTGCGGCCGGAAAGTTTTTACATTCTACGTAATTTTCGCTCAAAGTTTTTACGTTCTACGTAATTTTCGGCGCACGTTTTTACGTCCTACGTAAAAACGGCCTCAGGGCGCGGGGGCGGCGGCTTCCGCGGCGTTGCGCTCGGCGGCGGAAAGGATGCGGCCGTGCCGGAGGACGTCGTCGACGTCGCGGCCGTCGAGGGATTCGCGCTCGATGAGGATGGTCGTGAGCAGATCGAGCTTGTCGCGGTTGGCGGTGAGGAGGTCGAGGGCCTGCTGGTAGGACTCGTCGATGATGCGCTTGACCTCGGCGTCGACCTTGCGGGCGGTTTCGTCGGACATCTCGTTGGAGCGGGAGACTTCGCGGCCGAGGAAGAGGAGCTCCTCGCGGGTGCCGAAGTACTGGGGGCCGAGGTTGTCGCTCATGCCCCATTCGGTGACCATCATGCGGGCGATATGGGTGGCCTGGCGGATGTCGGAGGCGGCGCCGGTGGTGACGTCGTCGAAGCAGATCTTTTCGGCGGCGCGGCCGCCCATGGTGCCGACGATCATGCCGAGGAGCTGCTTGCGGCCTTCGGTGTATTTGTCCTTTTCGGGGAGCTGGATGGTGGCGCCGAGGGCCTGGCCGCGCGGGATGATGGTGACCTTGTGGAGGGGCTCGGTGCCTTCGGTGAGGGCGAGGGCGATGGCGTGGCCGGCCTCGTGGCAGGCGGTCATCCGCTTCTCCTTGTCGTCGAGGACGCGCGAGCGGCGCTCGCGGCCCCAGCGGACCTTGTCGCGGGCTTCCTCGAGATCCTTCTCGGCGATGGTCTCGGCGCCGCGGCGGGCGGCGAGGAGGGCGGCTTCGTTCATGAGGTTGGCGAGGTCGGCGCCGGAGAAGCCGGGGGTGCCGCGGGCGATGTTGCGCAGCTGGACGGCGGCGTCGAGCTTGACCTTGCGGGCGTGGATCTTGAGGATGGCTTCGCGGCCTTCGACGTTGGGGAGATCGACGACGATCTGGCGGTCGAAGCGGCCGGGGCGCAGCAGGGCGGGATCGAGGACGTCGGGGCGGTTGGTGGCGGCGATGATGATGACGCCTTCCTGGGTGTCGAAGCCGTCCATTTCGACGAGCAGGGCGTTGAGGGTCTGTTCGCGTTCGTCGTGGCCGCCGCCGATGCCGGAGAAGCGGGAACGGCCGACGGCGTCGATTTCGTCGATGAAAATGATGCAAGGAGCGCTTTTGCGGCCCTGCTCGAACATGTCGCGGACGCGGGAGGCGCCGACGCCGACGAACATTTCCACGAAGTCGGAGCCGGAGATGCTGAAGAAGGGGACCTGGGCTTCGCCGGCGATGGCGCGGGCGATGAGGGTCTTGCCGGTGCCGGGGGGGCCGACGAGCAGGACGCCCTTGGGGATGCGCCCGCCGAGGCGCTGGAACCGCTTGGGGTCGCGCAGGAATTCGATGATTTCCTGGACTTCCTCGCGGGCCTCGTCGACGCCGGCGACGTCCTTGAAGGTGATCTTGTTGTTGTCGCGGTTCAGGAGGCGGGCGCGGGATTTGCCGAAGGAGAAGGCGCCGCGGGCGCCGTTGGCCATGTTGCGGTAGAAGAGGAAGTAGATGAGGCCGAACACGAGGAGGAAGGGCACGGTGCTGGAGAGGATCTGCCAGAGCAGGGGGTTCTGCGGCTTGAACTCGAACGGCACCTTGGCGTCGGTGAGTTTTTCGACGAGGTTTTCGGTGATGGGCGCCTCGACGCGGAAGGTGGTGGGCTTGCCGGTGGCGGGGTCGAGGTCCTTGAGCTCGCCGCGGATGAAGTGCTGGCCGGAGACTTCCATGACCACTTCCGCCTTGTTGATGCGGCCGTCCTGGAGGAGGGCGAGGAAATCGGGGTTGTAGGGCAGGCTGGTCTGCTTGCCGGCGTGCTGGGTGGCGAGCTGGTAGACGGTGATCAGCAGCGCCATGAGGAGGAACCACGCGAGGAGGGCCCGCATGGGCATGGGGGGGCGGCGCTTGCCTTGGGGGTCTTGGGAATTGTCCGGTTTGGGATCCATGATGCTTGGGGTTCCGTGGGTTGTCTGGGATACGGAAGGGCACCCTACCACGCCGGGCGGGGCGGGGCAACCACGGGAAACGGCGCCGACAAAAAAGGTGAAGCGTGGAAAAAATGCGGTAGAATGGGCCGCACATGGCGAAAAAGAAACAACCGACGGTCCTGTTCGACATCGACGGCACGCTGCTGGATACGCATGGCTTCGGGCGCGAGGCGTTCATCCGGGGCCTGGCCCACGTGACGGGCGAACGAGACGAACTGACCTACGTGTCGTTCGCGGGCAACACGGACCGCAACGTGCTCGATCAGGTGATGGCGCACCGGGGCTTGCGGCTGGCGGAAGCGGAAATCCGGCGGATTTTCGCGCGCATCGCCGAGGAATTGCGGGAGCTGCTGCGGGCGAATCCGGGCAAGGAAATCGCGGGGGCGCGGCGCTTCTTGAAGCATCTGGCGGCGGAAGGGACGGCGCTGGGGCTGGTGACGGGCAACATCCGCGAATGCGCCTATCTGAAGCTGGGCAGCGTGGGGTTCGATCGCTATTTCGGATTCGGCGGGTTCGGGGACGAGCATGCGGACCGGGCGCAGATCGCCCGGTCGGCGCTGGCCGCGGCGCAGGCGGCGGGGGTCGCGGTGGCGGAAGGGGCGGTCTGTTTGGTGGGCGACACGCCCTTCGACGTGGCGGCGGGGCGGGCGCTGGGCATTCCGGTGATCGGGGTGGCGACGGGGGGCCGATACGGGGTGGAAGACCTGCGGAAGGCCGGCGCAACTCTCACGGTGGCAGACTATTCCGATCTGGATGGCCTGCTGGGGTGGCTGGGGGAGACCCTGAAGTAAAACGCTTGACTTGAAGGGGGCGGGCGTGGAGAATCCGCGACCATGAGAAAAACCAAGATCGTTTGCACCATCGGCCCCGCTTCGGACAGCCCGGACGTCATCCGCCGGATGATGGACGCCGGCATGAACGTGGCCCGCCTCAATTTTTCGCACGGCACCCGCGCGGACCATGCCGCCAAAATCGCCCTCATCCGCCAGATCGCCGCGGAGAAGAATCTGCCGATCGCCATCCTCCAGGATTTGGCCGGCCCGAAGATCCGGACGGGCGTTTTCGCCTGCGGCAGCATCGAACTGAAGACCGGCGACACGTTCACCCTGACCGCCCGCGACGTGCCCGGCAACGACAAGGAAGTGGGCCTGACCTACCGCGAACTGCCGCAGGACGTCCAGGAGGGCGACACGCTCCTGCTGGCCGACGGCGCGCTCGAACTGCGCGTGGAAAAGGTCGCCGGCCCCGACATCCTCTGCCGCGTGATCCTCGGCGGAAAATTGAGCAGCCACAAGGGCATCAACCTGCCCTCGCGCAGCATCCGCGCGCCGATCCTGACGAACAAGGACTACGAGGATCTCGCCTTCGGGCTCGCGCAGGACGTGGACTACGTCGCGCTCTCGTTCGTCCGGTCGGCGGCCGACATCGAGGTGGCCCGCGCCTACATGCGGGCGCAGGGCAAGATCAAGCCCATCGTCGCCAAGATCGAAAAGCACGAGGCGCTCGCGGAACTCGACGGAATCGTCGCCGCCGTGGACGGCATCATGGTCGCGCGCGGCGACCTCGGCGTGGACATCCCGCCGGAGAAGGTGCCCACCGCCCAGCGGCGCATCATCGAAATGGCCAATTTCGCCGGCAAGCCCGTCATCACCGCCACGCAGATGCTCAAGAGCATGACCGACGCCCCGCGCCCGACCCGCGCGGAAGTCACCGACGTCACCAACGCCGTGCTGGAAGGCACCGACGCCGTGATGCTGTCGGAAGAAAGCGCGATGGGCCAGTACCCCGTCGAAGCGGTGGCGACGATGGCCAAGATCGCCGAGGAAGCGGAGAAAGGCTATCCGCGCGAGGCCTGGTGGCAGCGCCTGCAGCAGGTGGAAACGGTGGACGAATCGGAAGCCATCGCCCGCGCCGCCTGCTCGCTGGCCGAGACGATCGACGCCAAGGCGCTGGTGATCGCGACGCAGACGGGCGGCACCGCCCGGCTGGCCGCCAAGACCCGCCCCGCGCAGACGATCCTGGCCGGCACGACCGAACCCGAAGCGTTCCGGGGCCTGGCCCTGGTGCGCGGCGTGCGCCCGATGATGATCCAGCCCGTCGATCTGCTGATCCATCTGTTCGAGGAAATGCATCGCGCGGCCAAGGAAACCGGCGTCGTGAAGACCGGCGATTCCGTCGTCTGCACGGCGGGGTTCCCGCTGGGCAAGACCGGCGCGAGCAACCTCATCAAGGTCGAAATCGTGCCGTAGTCCGCGCGGCGGACAATTCCCGCGCGCGGCGTTGCCAAGCCGGCCCCGCGCGCGTATCTTGTGAGTCCATCGGGATGCCTGCGGGTGTCCGCGAAAAAAAGGAAAAGCCCCATGGCCATGCTGCCCGATCTGCAATCCACGCTGCTGTGCGACGACGTCCGCCAGGAACGCACCGGCAAGTTCATCCTGATCGGCCTGTTCGATTCGCTCGGCAGCCCGACCTTCCCGTTCCGCCATCCGCGCATGTTCCTGACCACGCGCTGGTGCTCGGGCGAGGGCGACTTCGAACAGCGCACCCGCATCCTGCGCCCGGACATGAGCACGGTCGTGGCCGAAGGCCGGCCGATTCCCGTGAAACTGCCGCACGCGGAAGCGACGGCCACCAACGTCGAGCTGTTCCTGAACCTGGAATTCCACGAGCCCGGCACGCATTGGGTTGAGGTGCTGCTCGACGGCGACATCAAGATCCGCTTTCCCCTGCGGGTCGGGAAGGTGAATCCGCCGCCGCCGCCGGGTCCCGGCGGACACCACTTCGAACATGGGAACGGCTAGCGATGTGCCTCGCGATTCCAGGCCGGGTGGTGGCGATCACGGAGGGCGAAGGCTTCGACCGGCGCGGCACCGTGGACTATGACGGCGCGCGGCAGGAAATCTCGCTGGCCTATCTGCCCGAGACGAAGATCGGCGACTACGTGCTCGTGCACGTGGGCTTCGCCATGACGCAGCTCGATACCGACGAAGCCGAGCGCATCCTGCGGGAAATCCGCGAGCTGGAAGCCGGCTGACGCCGGCCGCGGGCCGCCATGGACACCGGCCTCTACGTCCACGTTCCGTTCTGCGTCCGCAAATGCGGCTACTGCGCGTTTTTCTCGCGCCCGGCGCAGCCGGATCTCGTGGCGGCGTGGTTCGCGGGGATCGAACGCGAATTGGCCGCGCTGCCCGCCGGCTTCGTTCCCGCGAGCGTTTTTTTCGGCGGCGGCACGCCGACGGCCCTCGACGAGCGCGACCTGGCGCGCCTGCTGGATCTTGTCCGCGCGCGGGTGGATCTGAAGAACCTCGCCGAATGGACATGCGAAGCCAATCCCGGCACGCTGACGCCCGCGAAGCTGGCCTGCCTGCGCGGCGGCGGCGTGGATCGGTTGTCGCTGGGCGCCCAATCGTTCGCCAACGAGACCTTGAAGCGCCTGGGCCGCATCCATGCGGCCGACGAAACGCGCGCGGCGATGGCGCAGGCGCGGGCGGCCGGCTTCGCCAACGTCGGGCTCGACCTGATCTACGGCGTGCCCGGCGTCGCGCGGGAATCGTTCCAAGCCGACGTCGAAGCCGCGCTGGCACTCGCGCCGGAGCATCTGTCCTGCTACTGCCTTGAAATCGAAGACGGCACCCCGTTCGCGCGCGCGGCGGCGGCGGGCGAACTGGCGGTTGCGGAAGACGAGCAGCGGGCGCAATTCGACTGGGCGCGCGGGCGCTTGGTCGCGGCGGGTTTCGAGCATTACGAGATTTCCAATTTCGCGCGGCCGGGCCGCGCGTGCCGGCAGAACGGGCTCTACTGGAGCGGCGGGGAATATTTCGGCGTCGGACCGGCCGCGCATTCGCACTGGGCCGGCGCGCGGTGGGGCAACGTGCCCGAACTGCCGGGATGGAAGCGCGCGTTCGAAGAAAAGCTCGAACCTGCGGCGAAAGCGCGCGAAACGCTGGTGATGGGTCTGCGGCGCCTCGCCGGCTGGGACCGGGCGGACTTCCGCGCGGCGACGGGATTCGACTACGACGCGCTGCGGGGGCCGGAAATCGCGCGGCTGGCGGCGCAAGGCTTGCTGACGGTCGATCCGGACCGCATTCGGCTCGCGGAAGACGCCTTGTTCGTCAGCGACGCGGTCTTCGCGGAACTGGTGTGAGGAAATGGAATCCGGATCAAGTGGCAAGAAGCATGGGCTGACGGATAGACAGGCGGAGAACCTTCTAGAAAACACTAAACAGGCATTTCGTCGGTTGCCGGAAAATGAAGTCCTATGCTCTATGAATCATCGGATCTAAATTAGCAATAATGAGTTAAGAATATTTCTGCAGGCTCTTCTTTGATGTAAAATGTTCAATATATTTGCTTGTTCATTATATATGAACACATTACATTTATGAACAGATGAAGAGGGCGGAAGTTCATTTTGCGGCATGGATCAAAACCTTGGAAAAGGTTTTTCCGTATTCGGATGCTATCACAAGGGAGCATTTGCGGTTTTCCGTGGAGGGCGATGAACTGATTCTGCGGCTCCGGGGACAACCGTTCGTCGTGAAATATCTGAAACCCGTCCGCGATGCCGAACCGGTTCCTTTGGAATTCAAGCCGCATCCGGTTTTGTATTTGGCGGATCGGTTTTCTGCAGAAAAAGCCGAAGAGATGCGCGCGGCCCATCGGCCGTTCGTGGATCTTCGGGGCAATGCGTTCATTTCTATCCCGGGCGTTTATCTGTTCGTTGCGGGGCGTCACGCCAAAGCGGATGTGTCCGAAGGGCTGTTGCCGGGAACGACGGGAAAACTTTTCAAGAAGTCGGGCATACAATTGATCGGCCTGTTGCTGACCGATCCCAACTTGGACGACGATCCGGACCATGCGTGGCTGAACCGCAGTGTGCGGGATTTGGCGGACAAGGCGGGATTGTCATTGGGTAGCGTGTCGGAACTGCTTGCGGAAATGAAAGCCCGCGAATTCATGGTTGCCGATGGCCGCACCAAGAGGCTGATCAACCGAAGAAAGCTATTCGATGCCTGGGTGCATGCATACGCGGAGTTTCGATTGCGCCGGAAGCGGCAATGCTTCACGGCCGATTCGATTGGATGGTGGGAGAATCGCCACCCTTTAAAAGAGGGATTCCGCTGGGGAGGGGAACCGGGAGCCGCGATTTTGACTGGGCGTTTCTTGCGTCCCGGCAAATTGACCCTCTATGCAGACCAGCCGCTGTACGACCTGGTGGTTGACGCCAACCTGCATACGGCCACGGGCGATTGGACCGTTGAAATCCTAGAGCCCCTGCCGGGCTTTGCGGACGGGCCCGATCTGAATTGCGTGCATCCGTTGTTGGTTTACGCCGATTTGATCGCCACCGGCGACAACCGCAACGCCGAAGCCGCCCGCCGTATTTATGCCGACCATCTGCGCCGCACGATCGAATCCGCTTGATCCGGCAAAGGCGGAGACTCTGTGCCGTCTAAGCACCGTCATGGGCAATCGGCCCATGGTTTTGGTGGGAGCCTTTGCCCGGGATCTGATTTATTGCCATGGGCACGGCATCGAGGCGCCCAAGGCCACCTTCGACATCGATATCTCGATCGGCGTGGCGTCATGGGACGAATATCAACATGCCTGCGATGCGCTCATCGAGATGGAATTCGCCAACGCAGATTCCGGGCACCCCGAAAAATTCACCGATCGCAACGGCCAGGAAGTGGATCTGCTGCCGTTCGGTGGGCTTTCGCCGGATGGCAAAACGATCCGATGGCCAGGTGATGGGTCGCAATGGACCATTTCCGGCATTCAGGAGGCTTGCGAGAAGGCGTGGCATTTTCAGGTTGGCTCCTGTGAACTCCGGGTGGCGCCTCCCTGTGCTTTGATATATCTCAAGTTTTTCGCGGCCCATGATCGCCCGGAAGACCGTAAAAACAAAGATACTCAGGACATCCATTTTCTGTTGAAGCATTATGTGGATGTAACGGGCAAGACCCGGTTGCTTGCGGGGGGCAGCGATGGCGACGTGATGCCCAAGGTCGGCGGCGAACTGTCGCGTGCCGCCGCATGGCTGGCCGGGCGCGACATGGGGCGGATTCTTACCGACGGTTCCGCCGCCGCGCTGGCTGCCATATTGCGCACGGAGACTGCAAGCCAATCCCGAAGCCACATTGCCCATTCGATGTGTGCGCATTGCAATGGGGATTTCGGAAAAGCACGCGCCTTGTTGCAAGCCCTCCGCGATGGATTCGAAGAAGTCCGGCGCAAACGGAATTGCTCTAATCGGAGGCCCCCTGCATGAAATAATTGTCGCGGCGTTCGCGGTCAAGGGTGGTGGGCTCGCCGTGGCCGGGATAGACCGTCCAATCGCCGTCCAGCGCGGCGAGCTTGCGGAGCGACCGCATCAGGGCGCGGGGATCGCCGCCGGGGAGATCGGTGCGGCCCGCCGTGCCGCGGAACAGGGTGTCGCCCGTGAACAACGCGCGCTCGTCTTCCAGTTTCCAGCACACGCCGCCGGGCGTGTGGCCGGGGGTTTCGACGAGGCCCCAGCGCGCGCCGGCGAGTTCGAGCGCGACTCCTTCCTCCACGGGCACGAGGGGGCCCGCGGGCGTTTCGGGGGCGTCGTAGAAGCCGGGCAGGTTGTTGCGTTCGCTGAAGCACCACGCCGCGTCGCCGGGATGGAGGTAGATGGGCGCCGGATGCGCCGAGCACAGCGCCGCCAGCGCGGTGAGGTGGTCGACGTGGCCGTGGGTGAGCAGATAGGCCACCACGACGGCGCCCCGCTCGCGCAGATGGGCCAGCAGGCGGGGGGCGTCGTCGCCCGGATCGATCACCACCGTTTCGCGGGTCTGCGGATTCGCGGCGAAATAGCAATTTTCTTCGATAAAGCCGGTCGTTTGTGCTTCAATGCGCATGTCCATGAAACCAACAGATTCGAGCGGGCGCGTCAAGGACGGAGCCGAAGCCGTATTGACGGCGACGGGACTCGGCGTCGGCTTTTTCCCGGAGCCGGACCGGCGGCTGGAGGTGGTGGCGGGGGTGGAGTTGCGGCTGTGCGCGGGGCGGACGACGGCGCTGGTGGGGGAAAGCGGTTGCGGCAAGAGCGTGACCGCCGCGGCGCTGGGCGGGCTGCTGCCGCGGGGCATGGCGCAGGACCAAGGCGAAATCCGCTGGGCGGACGGCGCGGCGCGCGGGCCGGGGCGCGGCTTGGCCTACGTCTTCCAGGATCCGGGCGAATGCCTCGATCCGGTGTTCACCGTCGGTAGCCAGATCCGCGAAACGCTGCCGCCGGAGGATCGCGGCCGCGTGCGCGAACGGCTGGAGGAACTGCTGTTGACGGTGGGCTTCACCGAGCCGGCGCGCGTGGCGGAGAGCTATCCGCACCAGCTTTCGGGCGGCATGCAGCAGCGGGCGATGCTGGCCATGGCGCTGGCGAGCCGGCCGCGCGTGCTGGTGGCGGACGAGCCGACCACGGCGCTCGACGTGACGGTGCAGGCCAAGATCCTGCGCCTGCTGGCCGATTTGCAGCGGCGGGAAAACCTGGCCGTGCTGCTCATCACCCACAATCTCGGCGTCGTGGCGGAACTCGCGGACGACCTGCACGTGATGTACGCGGGCCGCATCGTGGAATCCGGTCCGGTGGATTTGCTGCGGGCGCCGCGCCATCCCTACGTGCAAGGACTGTTGAAGGCGCTGCCGCGTCTCGACGGCGCGGGGGAAAAGCTGGAGGGCATCCCCGGCGCGGTGCCGCCGCTGGGCCGGCGGCCGGACGGCTGCCGGTTCCATCCGCGTTGTCCGCTGGCGCGCGCGGTCTGCCGCGAGCGCGAGCCGGAATTGCGTGCCGGCGGCGACGGCCGCGCGGTCGCGTGCTGGGCCTGCGGGGAAGGCGGCTGGGCATGAACGCGCCGCTGCTGGAAGTGGAAAACCTGCGCGTGACCTATCGCGTCGGCCGGCGCCGGGTCGAGGCGGTCAAAGGCGTGTCGTTCTCCGTCGCGCGCGGCCGGTGCCTCGGCGTGGTGGGCGAGAGCGGCAGCGGCAAGAGTTCGCTGGCGCGGGCGGTGCTGGCGCTGGAAGACGGCGTCGCCGGCCGCGTGCGCTTCGCCGGCCAGGACGTGGCCGCGCTGGACCGCGCGGGCCTGCTCGCGTTCCGCCGCCGCGCGCAGATGGTGTTCCAGGATCCGCTCGGCTCGCTGAATCCGCGCCTGAAGGTCGGCGCGGCGCTGGCGGAAGTGCTGCGGGTGCACAAGCTGGCGGATTCCCGCGCCGCCGCGGCCCAGCAAACGGCGCGCTGGCTGGAAACCGTCGGGCTGGATCCCGCCTATGCGCGGCGCTATCCCCACGAATTGAGCGGCGGCCAGCGGCAACGGGTCAATCTGGCCCGCGCGCTGTGCGTCGGCGCGGAATTCCTCATCGCCGACGAACCCGTCAGCGCCCTCGACGTCTCCGTGCAGGCGCAAATCCTCAACTTGCTGAAAACGCTGCAGGAAACCCGCGGCATCACCTGGCTGCTGATCGGCCACGATCTGGCGGTGATGCGCCACATGGCCGACGAGGTGATCGTGTTGAAGGCGGGCGAAGTGGTCGAACGCGGCCCGGCGGCGGACGTGCTGGCGCATCCGTCGCATCCCTATGCGCGGGAACTGCTGGCGGCGGCGCCGAACGTCGGCCGCGCCCTGGCCCGGCGGGCGGCCGGATCGCGCAGTTTGGGATTGATGGAACCGCCTTCGGCGGTGCAGGATCGCCCCCCGAGATGAACGGAGCGGGAATCCAATCGAACGCGGCGCCGGCCATTCCGGCGGTTCGCTGGCGCTGGGCCTTGGGCGTGGCGGCGGCAGCGGTGCTGTGGTTCGATCCGTCGAGCGGAGTGGCCACCGCCATTTTGCTGTGCGCCGGGCTGTTCGGCCTGTTCCGCGCCCGAAAAACGTTCGCGGCCTGGCGGAATCCCGCCGGCGCGCTGATCGCCGCCGGCGCGCTCTGGGCGGCGCTGTCGGCGCTGTGGAGTTTTTATCCGGCCGGCAGCCTGCGCGACTTGGCCAAATCGGCGCCGCTGGCGCTGGCGGTGCTGGCGTTGCCGGCGATTTTCGACCGGCCCGACCGCGTGTGGGCCGCGGTGCTGGCCAGCGCGACGGCGGTCACGGCGGCGCTGGCCGTGGATCTGGCGCGGATCATCGCCCTGCTGGGCTGGTCGTGGACGTTCCCGGCGGCGCGGTTCCTGCATCCCTATCTCTACACCCACCCGAACGTGGCCAGCATGATGGCGGGCCTGTGCGCGCTGGCGTTTGCGGCGCGCGCGCTGGCGGGCGTGAAGGGGCGGGGTTGGCGGACGCTGCTCGCGCTCGGCATCGCGATCGACCTGTTCTATCTGGTGGCGCTGGCCTCGCGCGGGCCCCAGGCGACGTTCGCGCTGGTGGCGCTGGCGTTTCCGGTCGCGTTGCTGCCCGGTTGGCGCGCGCGGCTGGGCGCGGCGGTGCTGGCGGTGGCGCTGGGGTGGGGGCTTTGGCAGTGCGCCGGCCACGTCAACCCGCGCTTCCGCGACCGCACGATGGGCACCTTCAACGACCGCGACACGGTCTGGGGCCACTCGAAACTGCTGGCGGACCGCAAGCCCGTCGCGGGCTATGGCTTCGGCAAGAAGGCCTTCTTGAAGGCGTTCTACGAAAATCCGGACCAGCGTTCGCCGCTGGTGCCGGTGCGCTATCCCCACGCGCACAGCTATTGGCTGATGCTCTATTTCCAGGGCGGCGCGGTCGGCTTCTGCCTGTGGAGCGCGGGCTGGCTGGCGCTGGCGGCCCGGCTGCTGCGCTGCGCGGCCTGTTCCGGCGGCGCGCGCGAGCGGTTCCAGGCCCGCGTGTTGCCGGCCCTGCTGCTGGCGGGCATCGCCTACGTCCTCGTCTACGGCGTCGGGGATTTTCCGGACAGCGTCATCCGCGCGTCGCTGTTCCATTTCATCGGCCTGGCGCTGGCCCTGACGCAGCCGCCGCCGGAGGCCGCCGCATGAAGATCAGCGTCCTCACCACCATCTACAACCGGTCCGAGCACCTGCGCCTGCTGGCGGCCGCGCTCGCCGCGCAGACCCGCCCGCCCGACGAACTCGTCGTGGCCGACGACGGCTCCGATGCCGCCACCGTCGCCGCAATGGAACGCCTGCTGCCCGCGTGCGGTTTTCCGGCCAAGGTCGTGCGCCAGGAGAAGGACGGCTACCGGCTCGCCGCCGCCCGCAACCTGGCCATTCGCGCCGCGACGGGCGACTATCTGCTGTTTTTGGATTGCGACGTCGCGCCGCTGCCCGACGCCGTGGCCGTGCACGCGAAGAACGCCGCGCCCGGCCGCTTGCTGTGCGGCCACCGCGGGCTGCTCGACGAAACCGCCACCCAGGCGCTCTTCGCGGTCGTGCCCGCGCCCCGGGAGGCGGACTGGGAACTGGCCTGGCGCTCGGCGGACAGGACCGAAGCCGAGACCGCGGACAAACTCTTCGCCCGCCACGCCGCGCTGCGCCGCTGGCATCTGGCGCGGCCGCACAAGCCCAAGCTGATCGGCTGCCACTTCTCGCTCTTCCGCGCCGACGTCGAGCGCGTGAACGGCTTCGACGAAAACTACGTGGGCTGGGGCTACGAAGACGACGATTTCGCACGCCGCCTCTACCGGATCGGCGTCGAACCGCGCAGCGTCATCGCCGAAGCCCGCGCGCTGCATCTCTGGCATCCTTCGCTCGCGCCGCAGGCGCTCGCGCGGCACCGCGACCGGCCCAATCGCGCCTATTTCCGCCGCTGGCGCGTGCCGGCAGCATGCCGGAACGGACTCGTGAAATCATGAATTGGACCGAAAAGACCTGGATCGTGGCCACTTGCGGGCGCGGCTGCGCCGACGTGCTGAAGGCCGAACTGGCGGCGCTGGGCTACGCCCCGCAGGACGTCTCCGCCACCTCCGTCGGTCTCGAAGGCGACCTGCGCGACGCCATGCGCCTGAACCTCTGGCTGCGCTCCGCCAACCGCGTGTTGTTCGAGGTCGCCGGCTTCGAGGTCGATTCCGCCGACGACCTTTACGAAGCCGTGCGCAGCCTGCCGTGGGAACTCTGGCTGCGGCGCGACGTGCCCTTCCACGTGCACGGCGTCGCCCAGCACGAAACCATCCGCGATCCGCGCTTCGCCGTGCTCCGCTGCAAGGACGCCATCGCCGACCGTTTCGTGGACCAAACGGGCGCGCGCCCCGATTCCACCGCCGCGCCCGAAGGCGCCGCCTGCGTCGCGCTCTACTGGAAGGAAACCGACGCGCGGATTTTCCTGGATACCAGCGGCGTGCCGCTGTCCCACCGCGGCTACCGCTGGCGGGGATGGGTGGCCCCTCTGCGCGAAACCCTGGCCGCCAGCATCGTGCTGGCCATCGAATGGGGCCAGAATCCCGCCGAAGCGTTCATCGCGCCCATGTGCGGCAGCGGCACGCTCGCCATCGAAGCCGCCTGGATCGCCCAGAACCGCGCCCCCGGCCTCGCGCGCGAAGACTACGCCTTCCTGCATCTCGCCGGCCCCGACGTCGCGGCCTGGCGCGACCTGCAGGCCGAGGCGCGCGCGAAATTCGTTTCCGCGCCGCGCACCTGGATCGCCGCCTCCGACGTGGATCCGCAGGCCATCGCCTGCGCCCGCGAAAACGCCGGCCGGGCCGGCGTGGAGAGCCTCATCCGTTTCCATACCTGCGATTTCCGCGACACGCCGCTGCCCAAGCCGCCCGCCCTGATCGTCATGAACCCCGAATACGGCGAGCGCATGGGCCTCGAAGACCGCCTCGTGCCGCTCTACGAAGGCATCGGCACCTATTTCAAGACCAAGTGCCAGGGCATGCGCGGCGCCGTCTTCACCGGCAACCTGCCCCTCGGCCGGAAAATCGGCCTGCACCCGACCCGCCGCACCGCCATGTGGAACGGCGACATCGAATGCCGCCTGCTCGAATTCGACGTCTACGAAGGCACCCGCGACGCCCGCCTGATCCGCAAGCACGGCGGCGGCGAATCCGCGCCACAATAGGCTAGGCAGGACCGGCCGGATTCCCTACGATGGTGCGCGGAATGAAGCCGAGCGTCCCGATCCTCTGCTACCGCAACGTCTCGCCGGTGTGCGGCATCGCCCCGGAGGAGTTCCGCGCGCACCTCGAATGGCTCGCCGCGCACGGCTGGCACGCGATTCCGCTCGACCAGGTCATCGACTACCTCAAAGGCGGCGCCGAACCCCCGAAACTTTCCTTCGCCCTCACGTTCGACGACTGCTATCTCGGCAACTGGGTGCACGCCGCGCCGATCCTGCGCGACTACGGCTTCAAGGCGTCCTTCGGCGTCGCCACCGCCTATCTCCACGACGGCCCGCGCCGGCCCGATGCGGCCGTCGCCGGCGCCGACCTGCGCGAACTGCCCGTCGCGCGCGACGCCTGGGACCGCGCCATCGAGCGCGGCGATCCCACCGCCTTCATGAACCGCACCGAACTGCGCGCCCTCGTCGAGGAACAGGGCCACTCCCTGTTCGGCCACACCCACACCCACCAGACCTGCTTCCGTTCCGACCAGCCCATCGGCGAGATGGCCACCGACAACCTCCATTCCGGCGTCCACGGCATCTATCTCGAAGTGCGCGACGGCCTGCCGCTCTATCCCAGCGGCTCCGCCTACGCCCACAACGGCTTCTGGCCGGCCGCCGGCGATCTGCTTGAAAACCGCCTCGTCGCGCGCACCACCGGCGAGCGCATCGAATTCTGCCTGCACGAATTCACCCTCTGCCGCGAGCGCCTCGAAGCCCTCACCGGCCGCCCCGCGCGCGCGCTGAGCTGGCCCTGGGGCGAATACGATTCCGTC
Source organism: Verrucomicrobia bacterium UBA2281 (assembly GCA_002347655.1). Classification (GTDB taxonomy): domain Bacteria; phylum Verrucomicrobiota; class Kiritimatiellia; order CAIQIC01; family Lenti-01; genus Lenti-01. Next base: position 29,685 of record DDWR01000014.1, read on the forward strand.
GCGATCGAAGCCGCGCTTCTCGCCGGCTACGAAGCGGCCCTTTCCATGGATTGCGGCGCCAACCGGCCCGGCACGCCGCTCTTCGCCCTGCGCCGCGTCAAGATGCAGGGCGGCGTCACCTGCCGCGAACTCAACCGCCGGCTGTGCATCGCGAAAAACCCCCTCCTCGCCGGCCTCTTCCGGAAAACCTACCGCGCTCCCAAGCGCTGATTTCCGCGCTTTTCAAAGTTTTTACGTTCTACGTAAAACTTGTCGAGTCCTGGTTTCAAGCTGTC
>DDWR01000027.1 GCA_002347655.1 Verrucomicrobia bacterium UBA2281
TCATATTTAATTTGAGGCAATTCGGGCCGGGGTTCGCCGCGCCGCCGCGCTTGTCTTCGGCGCCCCCTTGCGGCATGCTCAACCGATATGTGTTTGCGCGATCAGCGAGGCGGAATCGGGGCGGCGCTGCGGCGCGCGGCTTGGTGCGCCGCGTGGTTCGGGACGCTGGCGCAAGGGCAGGTGGAGGATTTCGAAGGCGGCGTCTTTCCGCCGGTCGGCTGGGCGACCGGCGGCGCCGCGATTTGGACGAACTACCCGGTGTCCGCCTATGGCGTCGGTTCGAACTCCGCCCTGGCGCCCTTTTATGCGGTGTATTCGGGAACGGGGACGCTGGAGACGGCCACTTTCGCCGCGCCGGCGGCCGGCGCCACCCTCGGGTTCGACTATGCCTATGCGGCCTATGCCGCCAGCTACGTCGACCGGCTGGCGATCCGCGTCTCCACGAACGCGGGCGCGACCTATGCGCCGCTGCTGGAGATGGTCGGCGGCGTCACCGGCGCCTTGAACACGGCGGGCACCCAGAGCGGCTATTTCGTGCCGGCGCCGGCGCAGTGGCGGACGAAGAGCGCGGCCCTGCCGGCCGGCGCGAACCGCCTGCGGTTCGATGCCGTCAGCGCCTACGGCAACAATCTCTTTCTCGACAACGTGCAGATCTACGACGGCACGGCGGCCGCCGATCTTGTCCTGGCCTTGGTCGCCATGCCCGATCCGGCTCGAACCGCCAGCAACCTGACCTATGCGATCGCGGTATCCAACGCGGGGCCGGCGGCGGCGGCCGGCGTGGTGTTGACCAACCTGTGGCCTCCCGGCGCGACGCTGGTCTCCGCGGAAGCCAGTCAAGGGACTTGGGTCACGAATGCCGGTGCCATCGTGGCCGAACTCGGCTCTCTGGCCGCCGGGGCGACGGCCGCCGCGACGGTGGTGGTCCAGCCCGTCTCCGCCGGGATCGCCACGAATCTGGCCGGGGTTGCGGCGGCGACGTGGGACCCGCAAACGGGCAACAACCGGGCGACGGCGGCGACGTGGGTGGATCCGGCCGACTTGGTCCTGACCTTGACCGACAGTCCCGATCCGGTCGCGGTGGGGAGCAATTTGACTTACGTCGTCGCGGTGTCCAATGCGGGTCCCTCCACGGCGGAAAACGTGGCGATGTCCAACGGCTGGCCGGCGGGATGGCTGTTCCTTTCGGCGGAAGCCAGCCAAGGCGCGTGGGCCACGAATGCCGGCATCTTCGAGGCCGATTTCGGGTCGCTCGCCGCCGGCGCGACGGCGACGCTGGCGCTGGTCGGCCAAACGCAGGCCGAAGGCAACCTGCAGAACTGGGCGCAAGTGTCTACGACCAGTTACGATCCGCAAGTGGGCAACAACCGCCGAACGGCGACGACCCAGGTCAGCCTTCCCGGCGGCGATTTGATGCTGTCGACGAATGCGGTGTTCGTGGCGGAAAACGGCGGCTGGGCCAAGGTGACCGTGATCCGCACGAACGGCTTGGTGGGCGAGGTGTCTTGCGCTTACGAAACGACGGACGGCACGGCGGAGGCCGGCCGCGACTACGTGGACAGCCGCGGCACCTTGGTCTTCGCCAGCGGCGTGAACCGGATTACCTGGTCCATCCCCTTGATGGACGACGGCCAGCTCGAAGAAGCCGAGCATTTCACGGTTCGGCTGTACGACCCCCTGGGCGGGGCCGCCTTGTTGGCGCCGAGCAACGCGACGATCCAGATCCACGACGACGACGGGGTGGCCGCGCTGCCGTTCGCGGAGGATTTCGAAACGGGCGTTTTTGCCGATCACTGGGGTTTCTATTCGACGGCGGCCAGCGGACCCCAGATCAGCACCAACGACGGCCCCAACGGCGGCCTCCGCCACGTCAACATGAACGGAACGGCGCTGTCCTATTCCCTCAACGAATTGGTGCTCAGCGCGGACCTGGCCGGCAAGGAAGGCGTGCATTTGCGGTTTTGGCACAAGCGGTTGCCCTACGAATGGGACGACGCCATGAGCGATTCGTTTGCGGGCCATTCGTACGCGGACGGGGTGGCCATCAGCGTGGACGGCACCAATTGGTTCAAGGTCCACGGCCTGGCGGAAGCCGAAACCGGCACCAACGAATACCGCCAGTTCGACGTGGCGCTGGATCCGATCCTGGCCGCGCGCGGCCTGGGATTCACGGAGCGCGTGCGCCTCAAGTTCCAGGCCTACGGCTACTATTATCCGCCGTACTACGGCCGGTTTTTCGACGACGTCGAACTGTATACGAGCGCCGGCGACCTGCGCTTCGCCGCGGAGGAATGGCCGGTCGACGAAGCCGCCGGCGCGGTGACCGTGGCCGTCGAACGCGTCCGGGGCGATTCGGGCGAAGTGACCGTGGATTTCGCGACGGCGGACGGGACGGCGACGGCCGGCGAGGATTACGAATCCGCGGCCGGGACGCTGACGTTCGCCAACGGCGTGCGGCGGCAGACGTTCGTCGTTCCCATCCTGCCGGACGCGGACGACGAGCCCATGGAGACCTTCGCCGTGCGGTTGACGAATCCCCAAGGCGGGGCGACGCTGGTCGCGCCGACGCAGGCCGTGGCGACGATCGTCGACGACGACGGCCCCGGCGAACTGGCCTTTGCCGCCGCGAATTACGGCGAACGCGAAGACAACGGCTGGGCGGCCATTGCGGTGAACCGGCGCTTTGGCCGCGACGGCGAAGCGTCCGTGCGCTGGCGGACCCAGGCCGGCACGGCGACGCCGGGCGGGGACTACGTCGAGGCGACCGGCACGGTGACGTTCGCCGACGGTTCGGCCCAGGAAATCTTCGAGGTCCAGTTGCTGGACGACGAACTCCAGGAAGGTCCGGAAACGATCCGGCTGTTCCTGGAAGAACCGACCGGCGGAGCCGTGCTGGGTCTGCCGGCGGAGGCGTGGCTGACGATCCAGGACGACGAGGCGCCGCGCGCGCCCTTCCCGTTCTACGAGGGTTTCGAATCCGGGGTCTGGTCGAACTACTGGACGGTGCGGACGAACGGTTCCGGCCGGATCCGTTTGCTGAATCCGACCAACGGGTTCGAAGGCCACCGCAGCCTGGCGATGGATGCCACCAACGGTCCGGCGCTGAACGAGGCGACCCTGACCGTGGATTTGGCCGGCCAGACCAGCGTGCTTTTCCGCTGCTGGACGCGCGACTTTTCCGACGCGCCCCATCCCATGCCGGCCACCTTCGTCGATGCCGCCGATGCCGACGGCATCGCCGTCAGCGCCGACGGCGTGACGTGGCACCGGCTGGTGGATTTGGCCGCGCTCGGCAACCGGTCCGTCTTCACGAATCTCGTCGTGGATCTGGCGGCCTTCGCCGCGGAGAAAGCCCTGCCGCTGACCTCGACGTTCCAGATCCGGTTCCAGCAATACGGCGCCGGCGCGTTTCCCGCCGCCGGCCGCGCGTTCGACCACGTCAGCCTGACTCCGGAGCCGCCGGCCACCTCCACCGTGATCCGCGCGCAAGGGTTCGAGGGTGAAACCGGCGACACCTGGGCATTCCGGCTCGTGCCTTCGGTCGGCCAGATCGCCCTGGTCACGAACCGCAAATACAGCGGCACGCGTTCCTTGAAACTGGTCACGTCCGCCGCGCTGGGGGCGGATCCCTATATCGAATTCGACAACGTGGCCATCGGCTCGTACAACCACGTTCGCCTGACCGTGGCTTTCAGCGCCCAAGGACCCGACAGCGGCGACGACCTCTATCTGGACGTTTCCTACGACAACGGCGCGAGCTGGAACGGTGCGGGCAGCGTCAAGCTCGTGGACGGCTACAGCAACGCCGACGTGCCGTTCGGCGGAACCAACGCCAGCAATCCGACGACGGTGACCAACAACCCCTGGACGTTCGAGGTGCCGGTCGGCCGGGCCCAGATCAAAATCCGGCTGCGTTTCGACGAGGCCACGGGCACGAGCGCGGCGCTGGACACGAATTACGTGGACCATATCGTGCTGGATTATTTGCCCACCAACCAGCCGCCGACGCTGGATCCGGTCGGCGACTGGACGGCGCTGGTGAGCAACCGCCTCGAATTCGCGGTCGTGGCGCGGGACATCGACAGCAACGTCGTGGCGCTGGTGGCCAGCAACCTGCCGCCGGGCGCGACGTTCGGGCCCGCGGCAGGCGTTGCGCCGCTGACGAACGTCTTTTCCTTCGTTCCGGACGAATCCCAGGCCGGGGCCATCTATCCGGTCGTCTTCCACGTGTCCGACGTGGACGGCTACAATGCCCGGACGGCGACGGTCCGGGTGTTGGATCGCATCGTGACCTTCGCGCCCCGCCGCCTGTTCGCGGAGGAAGAGGGGGGAACGGCCGACGTCGCCGTGTCGCTGTCGCGGGCCGTCGATGCGACGGTGCCGCTGCAGCTCGCCGGCAGCGCCGGGCCGGAGGTCGATTACGGGCTGTCGAGCACGGCGCTCGTCTTCGCCGTGGACGGACCGGCGACGCAGATCCTGCGGCTGACGGCGCGGGGCGACGATGAACCGGAGGGCCCCGAGACCGTGCGCATTTCCGTGGCCGCCAATCCCGAAACCGTCGCCGGCGACGACGGCTGCGAAATCGTGATCCGCGACGACGACGGCGTGGCGCTGGCCACCGCCAACCTGACCAGCGGCGGTTCGGCCGTCTACCAGCCGGCCGGCGAACGCATCCTGCAGGCGTTGGGCGCCGACGTCGTGGCCATCCAGGAATTCAACGTGACCGACGCCGGCGGGCACCGGGCTTTCGTCGATCGCGTGTTCGGCCCCGAGTTTGACTTCTGCGTGGAACCGACGGGCAATCTGCCCAACGGGATCGTCAGCCGCTGGCCCATCGCGGCGTGGGGCGAGTGGGCGGATCCGCAGGTCGGCGACCGCGATTTCGTGTGGGCCACGGTGGCCGTGCCCGGCGGCCGGCCGCTGCACGTCGTGAGCGTGCATCTGCATTCGTCCGGCGGAATCGCTTCGCGGGAGATCGAGGCCCGCCTGCTGACCAACTACGTCGTGCAGGCGGGCTTTCATCCGGCCGATCTCGTCGCGGTCTGCGGCGATCTGAACACGCAGAACCGGAATGAAGCGGCCTGGCAGATTCTCCGGACGCTGTTGTCGGACGCCCACCGGCCGTCCGACCAGGCCGGCGATCTGGACACCAACCAGCCGCGGGACAAGCCCTACGACGTGGTGTTGCCGCGGCCCTATCTCGACGCCCGCCATCTGCCGGTGCGCTTCGGCGGACTCGCGTTTCCCGACGGCCTGGTCTTCGACACGCGGCTCTGGAGCGCCGAAACGATCCCGTACCCGGCGCGGCCGACCGATTCGGCGGCGCTGAGCATGCAGCACATGGGCGTCCAAAAAGTGTTTGCGCTGGATCGGTTCGTGACCTTGGTGGCGCGCTCCGCCGGCAACGGCACCGTCGCGCCGAACGAGCTGGAGGTCGGCCTGGGCTCGAACCGGCCGGTGGCGCTGGCCGCCGCGCCATACCACCACGTCGCGGACGTGGCGCTCGACGGCCGGCCGGTCTGGACGCCGAACGAGCCGCTGGGCGAGACGACCTGGACGTGGAGCAACGCGCAGGCCAACGCCTGGCTGGACGTCGCGTTCGCCGCCAACCTCGCGCCGCGCGGCACGCCGGAATGGTGGCTGGCCGATCTGGGCTTTGCCGCCGACTTCGCCGCCGCCGAGGAAACCGATCTGGACGAAGACGGCCTGTTCGCCTGGCAGGAATACCGCGCGGGCACCCGGGCGGACGATTCCTCGTCCGCGCTGCAGATCGAAGCCCTTGAACCGGCGGACGGGGCCGGCGAAATGGTTCTGCGCTGGCAGAGCGCCAGCAACCGGTTCTATGCCATCGGCCTGAGCGGATGGCTGCCGGCCGATTTCACCAATCGCCTCGCCACCCATCTGCCGGCGACGCCGCCGGTGAACGTCTATACCGCCGTCGTCGAAGGCCTGTCGAACCTCTTCTTCCGGATCGAACTCGAACCGTAGCGGCACGCCGGGACCGCAAATCCGGTTTACAGGACCCGGGGCGCGGGGTAGTATTGATCGAAGCAAATTCCGGAGGATTGCCCATGAGAACGTTCTGGATCGGATCGGCTTTGGTTTTGGCGGGAGCGGCGGTGCTCGCGGGGTGCGGCAAGAAAGACGCGAACGTCCTGACGCTGGGCACGGACGCGCAATCCCCGCCGTTCGCCCTGCGCGCCGAGGCCGGCGGGCCGGACGTGGTCGGATTCGACGTGGACCTCGCCCGGGCCATCGCCGCCGCCGCCGGCAAAAAGCTCAAGATCGCGGAAATGGATTTCGCCCGCTTGCTGCCGGCCTTGGCCGACGGAAAGGTGGATTTGGCGATGGCCGCCTGGCCGCTCGCGGGGGCGGACCGGGACCAGGCCGATTTTTCGGAGCCCTACTACGACGCGACGCCGGCGGCGATCATCCTGGCCGGCGGGCCCGTTCCCGAAACGAAGGAAGAACTGAAAGGCCTGCGGACCGCCGCCGTGGCGGGCACCCCGGCCTATGCCGCGGCCGAAGAACTCGCCCCCGCCGCTCCGCTGCGGGCGGTGGCCACGCCGCTGGCCGCGGTCGTCGATCTGATGAACAGCCAAGTGGATCTGGCGGTGATCGACGAACAGCCGGCCGCGTTGCTGGCGGAACGGCATCCGGAATTGATGCTGCTGCGGCCGGGATTCGCTCCCGCCGGCTACGCCGTCGCCGTGCGCAAGGGCGACACGAACCTGCTGGCCGCCGTCAACCGCACGGTGGCGGAACTGAAGGCCGACGGCCGCTACAAGCAACTGCTCGAACGCTGGGTGATCGGCCAACCGGAATGGCCCGAGTAGCGGTCCCCGCGGCCGATCGCCCGAACGGCCGGCGCCGATCCTATTCGCCGGCGTCCGCGGCGGCGCCGGCTTTGGCCGGTGCGTCCGCATCGGCCGCGGCCCGCGCCGAACGCAAATAGATCCGGTAGGTCGTCACCTGGTTCGCGTAGAATTTCAAGGTGCTGCTGGCGGCGCCGTAGACGCTGTCGTAGCCGCTCACGACGTGCGTGCCGGTCGGCACGTTCCAGTCCCGGCTCGAATTCGCCGCGACGTCGCCGATGTACGTGCCGTCGAACGAAATCTGCTGGGTGTAGCGCACCTGGTTGAGCACCCGCAAGATCGCGGGGCCGGAGATGGCGTACGACCGGTCCTTGTCGTCGTCGTCGTCGTCGCAGGAAACCAGTCCCGCCGCGCAGATCGTCGCCAAGATCAACCACCAGATTCTTTTCATGACCGTTCTCCCGGGTTGGTTGTTGCCGTTCCTCGCCGACGGGGTCGTCCCGTCCGCCTTCATTTCGCGCTCCGGCGGGGCCGCAAGGCAAGCGGCGGGCGGTTAAAATCCCGTTAGCGCGCGGTGGCGGGGGGGCGCTTGCCATCGTGCCCGCCGCGTGCTAGAAGGGCGGCATGAAACTGGAGCTGTCGCCGCTGGAAGCGCGCATCCTCGGCTGCCTGGTCGAGAAGGAACTCGCGACGCCGGAATACTATCCGCTGACGCTCCACGCGCTGGTGGCGGCCTGCAACCAGAAGAACAACCGCGATCCGGTCCTGCAGCTGGCCGCGGCGGACGTGGAACGGGGCCTGGGCACGCTGCAGTACGACCGGAAACTCGTCGCGACGTATGCCGGCGTCGGCTCGCGCGCGGTGAAATACGTCCATCGGCTGCTCGAGACGCTCGGCGTGGACACGCCCGAGCTGGCGCTGCTGTGCGAGCTGTTGCTGCGCGGACCGCAGACGCCGGGCGAATTGCGCGGGCGCGCCGCGCGGATGCATCCGTTCGCTTCGCCGGCGGAGGTGCGGACGGCGTTGCTCGCTTTGGCCGCGCGGCCCGATCCCTACGTCGTCGAACTGCCGCGCGCGCCCGGCTGCAAGGAAAACCGGTTCGCCCACGCCTTCGGGCCGTTGCCGGACGTCCCGGCGGCCGCCGCGCCGCGCGCCGCCGCCGCGGTCCCGCCCGGCCCGCCGCCGGATTCCGGCCGGATCCGGGAACTCGAACGGCGCATCGCCGAGCTCGAAGCCCAGATCGCCGCCCTCCGGCGCGGCTGAACCGCCGCCGCGCAAAGTTTTTACGTTCTACGTAAAAACCGCCGAAAGTTTTTACGTTCCACGTAAACCCGCGCGGAATTGGCCATTGAGGACCGAGGCCGGGGGTGGTAGGATGGCCGCATTCGAAGGAGATGCGCGCATGAAATGGATCTGGCTCGGTTTGACGGTGGCGCTGGCAAGCGGTTCGACCGCCTGGGCGCAGGAAACGTTGGCCGCCCCCCCCATTCCGGGGGCGGAAGAATCGACGGTCGCGGCGGCGGAAGAGCCGGCGCCGGAACCCGAACAAGCAAAGGAAACGGACATGGTACTGATCAAGACGACTCTGGGCGACATCAAGGTGAAACTGGCGGCCGACAAGGCGCCGCTGACGGTGGCGAATTTCCTGGCCTACGTGGACGCCAAGCACTACGACGGCACGATCTTCCACCGCGTGATCGACGGCTTCATGATCCAGGGCGGCGGCTTCGACGCGAACATGCGCCAGAAGCCCGCACCGGCGACCGTGAAGAACGAGGCCGCCAACGGTCTCCAGAACAAGCGCGGGACGCTCGCCATGGCGCGGACGTCGGATCCGCATTCTGCCAGCGCGCAGTTTTTCATCAACGTGAAGGACAACGGGTTTCTTAACTATCCCGGCCAAGATGGCTGGGGCTACTGCGTCTTCGGCGAAGTGGTCGCAGGCATGGACGTCGTGGACCAAATCAAGGGCGTCCGCACGGGCGTCAAGGCGGGCATGTCCGACGTGCCGCTGGAGACGGTGGCAATCGTTTCGGTGACGCGGGTCCAATAGCGGTCCGGCGCGAAGGGGCGGCGCGGGCCGTCCCGGCCGGTTTCCGGGAGAAAGGGTCGTCATGAACCAGCGCGTCAAGAAGGTCTGGGTGGGGTTCGACCTGGGCGGCACGAAGATGATGGCGACGGTCTACGACGCCGCGTTCAAGGCGAAGGCGTCGGCGAAGGCGAAGACGCCGGTGAACGAGGGGCCCAAAGCGGTGCTGGCGCGCATCCGCGAGACGATCGCGGCGGCGCTGAAGGAAGCGAAAATCCCGGCGCGCGCGCTGGCGGGCATCGGGGTGGGCTGTCCGGGCGTGCTGGATCTCGACAAGGGCGTGATCCTCGAGGCGCCGAACCTGGCCTGGAAGCGGGTGCCGCTGCGCGCGCTGCTGACGAGCTGGTTCCATTGCCGCGTGGTGCTCGCGAACGACGTGGACGCGGGGACGTACGGCGAATACCGGTTCGGCGCGGGCCGGGGCGCGCGCACGCTGGTCGGGGTGTTTCCCGGCACCGGGATCGGCGGCGGCTGCGTGTACGCCGGCCAGCTGTTGCGGGGCAAGACGGGTTCGGCCATGGAAATCGGCCACCTGCCCGTCCGCGAGCACGGGCGCCTGTGCGGCTGCGGGCGGCGCGGCTGCCTCGAAGCCCTGGCGGGCCGGCTGGCGATCTCGGCGGAGGTGGCCCAGGCCGCGTTCCGCGGCGAGGCGCCCTACGTGGCGGCGAACGCCGGCTCGGACCTGAAGAAACTCAAGAGCGGCCTGCTGGCCAAGGCGGTCAAGGCCGGCGACGGGGCCGTGGAACGGATCATCCGCGACGCGATGCGCCTGATGGGCCGCGCCATCGGCGGCACGGTGAACCTGCTGGCGCCGGACGTCGTGGTGCTGGGCGGCGGACTCGTCGAAGCGCTCCCGCGCCTCGCGCTGGAGGAAGTGCGCCGCGGCCTGAAGGAAACCGCCATGGCGTCGTTCGCCGGCCAGGTCAAGGTGGTGGAGGCGGAACTGGGCGACGACGCCACGACGCTGGGCGCCGCCGCCCTGGCCGCGGACGCGATCCGGAAACGCGCATGATCGAGAACCCCCAGCCGCCCGAAACGCCGCCGGCCGCGCCGCCGCCGCCCGAACGGCGCGTGGTGGCCGCGATCGACATCGGCTCGTCCGCGCTGCGGCTGGACGTCGCCGAGGTGGGGGCGCAGGGCGACGTGAAGCTGCTGGAAAGCCTGCGGCAGGGCGTGCGCCTCGGCAAGGACGTCTTCACCAAGGGGCGCGTCGAGCAGGACACCCTGCGCCGGTGCGTGGCGATCCTGAAGAACTACGGGCGCCTGCTGAAGGAATACGGCGTGACGCGGCCGGACCAGTTGCGCGCGGTGGCGACCACCTTCGCCCGCGAGGCGACGAACCGCGACATGTTCGTGGACCGCGTCAGCACGGCGACGGGCATCGGCGTGCGGGTGCTGGAGGAATCCGAAGAAGCCCGCCTGACCTATCTGGCGGTGCGCGATCTGCTGGAGGACGCCGGGTTGCTGGCGAAAGGCAACGTCGCGGTGATCGAGATCGGCAGCGGCCAGACGATCTTGCTCTATATCCGCGGCGGACGCGTGACGGTGGCCCAGTCCTTCCGCTCGGGCGCCCTGCGGACGCGCGAGCGGGCGGAGGCGGGCGGGGCCACGGGGCCGCAGCTCAAAGGCGTGCTGAAGGCCTGCGCGACGGAACTCGTGGAGCAGATCGTCCAGGCCATTCCGCGCGAGAAGATTTCCGCGCTGGTCGTGATGGGGGCCGGGGCGCGGTTCGCGGCGGAGGAGTCCGGCGCGGAACCCGTCGGCCCGGGCGCCCGCGTGGCCGTCGCCGCGACCGCCCGCTTGGCGGAACTGGCGGACCAGGTGGCCGCGACGCCCACCGCGACCCTGGTGAAAACCCACAAGATGGCGTTCCAGGACGCGGAAGCGGTGGCGCCCGCGCTGATGTCGGTGGTCCAGGCGGCCCGCGCGCTGAAGGTCAAGGAAGTCTACGTCGCGCCGGCGACCCTGCGCGACGGCCTGCTGCGCGACATGGCCATGCGCGACCACCGCTCCGCCGGCTTCGAGGAGCAGGTCATCTATTCGGCCCAGACCCTGGCCGCGCACTACGGCTCGGACGAGGCGCACGCGCGGAACGTGGACGCGAACGCGCTGGCGCTGTTCGACGAACTGAAGGAGGAACACCAGCTCGGCGGCCACGAACGCCTCCTGCTGCGCTGCGCGGCGTTCCTGCACGACATCGGGCTCTTCGTGAATTCCCGCGCGCACCACAAGCACGCCATGTACCTGCTCCTGAACAGCGACCTGTTCGGGTTGACGCGCCACGACATGCTGATCGTGGCGACGGTTTCGCGCTACCACCGCAAGGCGCTGCCGAGCCCCGCGCATCCGGAATTCGCCTCCCTGCCGCAGGACGACCGGATGACGGTCGTCAAGCTGGCCGCGCTCCTGCGCGTGGCGGACGCGCTCGAACGCACCCACCGGGAAGCGCCGCGCGCCCTGGAGTTCCGCCGCGAGGCCGACCGCTTCGTCATCCTGCTGCGGGACATGGAAGATCTGACGATGGAGCGCCTGGCGCTCAAGGACAAGGGCAACCTGTTCGCCGACGTGTTCGGCCTGGTTCCGGAACTGCGCGAGCTGCGCACGGAACTGCCGGGCAGCGCGGCGGGCTGAGGAATTCCGCACCATGGCCAAGGAACCGAAACCGAAACCCGCCGAGCCGCCGTTCCTGAACCGGGAACTGAGCTGGATCGATTTCAACTTCCGCGTGCTGGAGCAGGCGGAAGACCCCGCGCTGCCGCCGCTGGAGCGGCTGAAGTTCGCGGCGATCACCGCGTCGAACGCGGACGAGTTTTTCATGGTGCGCGTCGGCGGGCTGAAGCTGCTGCAGCGGCAGGGCGAGGATCGGCCGGATCCGGCCGGGCTGGCGCCCGCGGCGCAGCTGGCGGAAATCGCGGCGCGGATGCACGAACTGGTCGAGCGGCAGCACGCGTGCCTGCAGAAGGAAATCGAGCCGGCGCTGCGCAAGGGCGGCATCCGGCGCCTGCGGATGGAGGAACTCGCCGCGCCGCAGCGGCGCCACGTGGACGCGCTCTTCGCCGATTCCATTTTCCCGGTCATCACGCCGGTGGCGGTGGAACCGGGCGGGGAATTCCCGCTGCTGGCGGGGCTGGGCCTTGCGCTCTACGTGCGGCTGGAGGGAACGCCGGAGGATTCCGCGCCGCGCCATGCCCTCGTCGCGGTGCCGAAAATCCTGCCGCGCTTCCTGGCGCTGCCGGGCGAGACCGGCTTCCCCTACGTGCTGCTGGAGGAAGCCATCCGCGCCCACGTCGGCCTCCTGTTCCCCGGCGTGGCCGTGCAGGAATGCGCGGCCTTCCGGATCACCCGCAACGCCGACATGGGCGTGCGCGAGGACCAGGCGGGCGATTTGCTGGAGCAGATGCGCGAAGTGCTCGTGGAGCGCAAGGAAAGCGACTGCGTCCGGCTCGAGATCGAGAAGCGCGCCTCGAAGGAGGCCCAGGCGTTCCTGCGCGCGGCGCTGGACGTGGCGGCCGCGGACGTCTACGCGGTGCCCGGACCGCTGGACCTGGCCGCCTTTTTCCGGCTGGCGAACCTGGCCGGCACCGAGGCGCTCAAGATCGAGCCGTGGACGCCGCAGGCGGCGCCCGAGGCGCCGCCGGCGGAATCCGCCTTCGCCGTGCTCCAGCGCGACAACCTGCTGCTGTTCCATCCCTACGAGAGCTACGATTTCGTGCTGCGCTGGCTGCAGGAGGCGGCCGACGATCCCAACGTGCTGGCGATCAAACAGGTGCTGTACCGCGTGAGCGACAACAGCCCGGTGGTGGCCGCGCTGATGCGCGCGGCCGAGCGCGGCAAGCACGTGACCGCGCTGGTCGAGCTGAAGGCGCGCTTCGACGAGGCCCGCAACATCGACTGGGCCGACGCGCTGGCGCGCGCCGGCGCGCAGGTGATCTACGGGGTCAAGGGCTACAAGACGCACGCGAAGGTCTGCGTGGTGGTGCGCCGGGAGCCGGAAGGCGTCGTGCGCTACGTCCACTACGGCACCGGCAACTACAACGAGAAAAGCGCGCGGCTCTATTCGGACGTCAGTTTCCTGACCAGCCAGGCGGATTACGGCGCGGACGCCTCCGCGTTCTTCAACGCCCTGACGGGCTATTCGCAGCTGGCGAAGTTCCGCAAGCTCGAGGCCGCGCCGCTGGGCATCCGCCCGCGCCTGCTGGACCTGATCGGCAACGAGGCCGAGCGCAGCCGGCAGGGGGAGGAGGCCGGCATCGAGGCCAAGCTGAATTCGCTGGCCGATCCGGAACTGATCGAGGCGCTCTGCAAGGCGTCGCAGGCGGGCGTGAGGATCCGCCTGAACGTGCGCGGCATCTGCTGCCTGCGGCCGGGCGTGAAGGGCCTCAGCGAGAACGTTTCCGTCGTCAGCGTCGTGGACCGCTATCTCGAGCATGCGCGCATCGTCCGCTTCCGCAACGGCGGCGCGCCGCTGACGTTCATTTCCAGCGCGGACTGGATGCCGCGCAACCTGGACCGGCGCATCGAGCTGCTGGTGCCGGTGGAAGATCCGGCCGGCGCCGACAAGCTCGCGCAGATCCTGGAAACCTGCCTGGCGGACACGCGGCAGGCGTGGACGCTGCGGTCCGACGGCACTTGGGAACGCCGGCAGCCGGACGCGAAGCGCCCCGCGCTGCGCGCCCAGGAGGAATTCCAGCGGCGCGCCGAGATGCGCGCCGCCGAAGCCGTCCAGCGGCAGGCGCCGGCCTTCGAGCCGCAGCGCCCCGCGGAGCAGAAGAAGCAGGCGTGAGATGGCTCGCCGCGCTGCCGCGAAACCCCGCCGCCCGCGCCTGCAGGACGAAACGGCCGACCGGACCCTGCGGCGGCTGCTGGCCGCGCAGCTCGCGATCGTCCGGACCCGCGAGCCAACGGCGCGCCGGGGATCCGTCGAGGCCTTGCACGACGTGCGCGTGGCGTTGCGGCGCATGCGCAGCTTGACGACGACGTTCGCGAAGCTCGAACCGAAATTCCTGGCCGATCTGGACGACCGCTTGTCCAGGACGTGCGACCGCATGGGCGATGCGCGGGATCTGGACGTGTGGATCGAGCTTTTCCGCGATCTCGCCGCGTCCGGCGGCGCTGCGGAACTGTCCGGGCGGGACCAGCGGCGGATTCTGGCGGCGTGGCGCCGCCGGCGGACGCAGCTGGCGGCCGAGGCGCTGGCCTGCGGGCCGTTCCGGCGGACGAAGAAGATGCTGCGGGAATTCCTGCGCGGCCGCCCGCCGCGCCGGGCGGATCCGCCGCCGGCCCCCGCGGCCTGCGCGGCGCGCCGGATCCTGAAGATGCGCGAACTGGTCGCGAAGCGCTACGCGCGGGTCGGCAATTTCTCGAAGGGACCCGCGCACGACTTGCGGCGCGCAGGCCGGCGCCTGCGCTATCTCTCCGAGTTTTTCGCGGCCGATCTGGGGCGGGAGTGCGTCCGCGCCGGGCGCTGGATCACGAAGGCGCAGGCGGCGCTGGGCAAGGTGCACGATTGCGACAACGCGCTGGAACTGTCGCGGGAGCTGCCGGCGGGCCGGGCGGGAACCGCGGTGCGCCGGCACCTGCGGAAGCGCCGGGCGGCCCAGCTGCGCAAATTCAAGGCCGCCTGGCGGCGCTATGCCGACCGGCGGCTGCAAAAGGCCTGGCAGACCCGGCTCGAAGCCTGGGCGGGAAAATAAGACCGGCAACCTCCGACGGGGTCGTCGGGGGCTCCAAAGGCAAGAATCCGCAGGCTGTTTGGAGCCGGGGCGACCACGTCCCGGTGCACGAAAAAACCGCCCGGTCCTTGCGGAGCGGGCGGCTTCGTTTCCGGCGCGCGGCCGGAGGGGGGATTACATCTGGGTGAAGATGAATTCCGCGCGGCGGTTCAGGCTCCAGGAACCTTCGTCGTGCCCGAAGGCGACCGGGCGCTCTTCGCCGTAGCTGCGGGTCTGGACCCGGGCGCCGTCGACGCCCGCCGAGATCATGGCGGCGCGGACCGCGAGGGCGCGGCGCTCGCCGAGGGCGAGGTTGTATTCGTTGCTGCCGCGTTCGTCGCAGTGGCCTTCCACGATCACGCCGTGGGTGGGGTTCGCCTGCAGGTACGACACGACCGCGTCGATCTTGCCCTGTTCGGACGGATTCAGCGACGGGCTGTCGTAGTCGAAGCGGACGGCTTCGAACTGGCCGGCCGGGATTTCGGCGGCGTCGGTGCGGCCCGCGAGCGCATCGGCGTCGGCGGCGCTGCCGTAGATCGGCGTGCCGTCGGGATTGTAGCCGATGATCATCTGGTCGCTGTAGGCGGCGTTCGGATCGAGGGCGGCTCCCTTTTTCTTCTTCTTCAAGCAACCCGTCGTGCCCAGCATGGCGAGGGCCAACAGCACCATCATTGCGGTCATCCAGCGGCGTGTCATTTTCTTTAGCTCCTGCTCTGTTTTTTAAAAGGTGGAATGGTCAGCGGCTCCACGCGGGCGCGGTCCACTCGCCCGTCGAGGTCAACGCCACGGGTTTATCCCCCAACGCCGCCATGGAGTCAAGCAGGTAAACGGAATAATTGTAGTTGATCGAGCGGGCGGCGGCGAGGTGCCGGCCGTCGGGCGCCCAGGACGGATCTTCGTAGGAGGCGTCGAAGGGGGTGATGACGCGCTCCTGCCGGGTGGCGGGGTCCATGACGGCGATCTGGAACTTGCCGCCGGTGAGCGTCTGGTAGGCGATCAGGCCGTTCTGGCCCCAGTCGGGGGCCGCGTTCTGGCTGCCGCGCGTCGTCAGGCGCTGGGGGGCGCCGCCGGAACTGGAAATCAGGTAGAGCTGCGGCGACCCGGACGCGTTGGAAACGAACACGATGCGGGAGCCGTCCGGCGACCAGCACGGCGAGCCTTCCGTGGCCTGGGGCGTGTTGGTCAGGCGGGTCAGGCGCTTGGTGGCCATGTCCTGCACGTACAGGTCGGGCGACACCCCGTCCTTGGACAGGATCAGCGCCATGGACCGGCCGTTGGGCGAAATGGCCCCGCCGGAATTGAGGCCCGGGAAGAACGAGGCCTGGGTCCGCGTGCCCGTGGCCCGCTCGATGGTGAAGACGTCCGGCCAGCGCTTGAGATAGGAGGTGTAGGCGATGAACCGGTTGTCCGGGCTCCAGCGCGGCTTGAGGACCGTCCGGTCGTTGGTCAGCTGCTGGATGACCTGGCAGCTCGAATCGGCCAGATACAGCTCCTTGGTGCCGCCCCGGGTGCCGACGAGCACCAGTTCGCCGAGGAAGAACGTCGGCTTGCCGGTCGTCTTGACCACGACGTCGTTGGCGACCTGGTGGGCCAGGCGCACGGCCTGGTTGGCCGGCTGGGCGTAGGCGGCGTTGACGTAGGTCCGGCCCGCCGCGTCCGTCACCTGGCACTTGAACGCCACCTGCCCGCCGGCCTCGACGATCGAGCCGCGCACCGCGAAGGCGCCTTGGCCCGCCGGGGCGACTTCCATCCAGCCCGACCGGTTCAGGTCCAGTTCCAGCGTCCGCCGCACGGTCTGCGCCGCCGCGCCGGACGTCTGCAGGCCGGAAAGATCCACGCCGACTTTGCTGCCGGCCGACTTGCGGACCGTGACCTGCGCGGCGGCGGGGAGGACGAGAACCAGCGCCGCAAGCGCCGCGGCGATTTTCAGGATGGGTTTTTGCACGGGGAAATCCTTGGGTTGGAAATGAAAAGGGGGATGCTAGCCGAGAACGGCGCGGATGCAACCCCAGAATGCGCCCCGCCGCGGAAAGCGGCGGGCGGAAAAAGTTCGTCCGGAGCGGGGGAGCGGCTACGGCCGGGCCGGCAGCCGGCGGAGCAGGCGGCGGTAGACCGGGTTGCCGTGGCCGTCGTCGAGGAAATCGCCGGCCTTGAAGTCGGTGCCGCCCGAGGTGAAAACCTGCGCGAATTCGCATGCCACATTGTTCTTCTTTACGGAGCGCGCTCTGATAGAATCCAGCCGAGTGGAAGGAGGATCCCGATGAATATGAACCGGTGGGCGGCATGGTGCGTAATCGGCGTGTTGGCGGCGGGGCTGCCGGCACTGACCGGGTGCGAGGACGACGACAATACCGGCGACGGAAGTGGTTTCTATCGAGACAACGGCGACGGCACCGGCACCTACTATGACAACATCGGCGACTACATCGCCAGCAATTGGTACGACGCCAGCACGGGCGTTGTGACGACGATCAATCCCAACGGCACGTACTCGGTCAGTTCGGGCGGCGCGGTTTGGCAGACGGGAACCTGGACCACGTCGGGCAGCCAGATCACGTTCTATCCCTCGGGCGACGTGCCGGCCACGATGAACTTCTCCCTGTCCAACGGCGGCAACACCATGACCATCGTGGACGACGGAGAAGTCACGGTCTTGACGCGCTAGTTTCCGGGCCGGCCGCGCGCGGACGGGCGCCGGCAACCTCGCCGCGCGTCACGACCTTGAAGCCGTCCGCGTTGAAGGCGGAATGCACGGTCTTGGGGAGCATGGCGTGGAGCGGGTCGAGAGAGGCCGGCGTATGGTCCGTCGCGTGCGTGGACATGTGGGCGAACATCTCGCCGTTGGCGTAGATGGCGAAATACTGGAAAGGCAGCGGCCAGGGGTTCTCGACGTTCTTCGCCGTCAATTCGGCGGACATCGGGATCATCTGCCAGTAGCCCACGACGTCGCCCGGCTGCGCGAATCCGCCGCGGGCATCCTCCGTGCAGGCGAGGGAAGCGGCCAGCAGAAGAAATCCGGCGCAACAAAACGACAGGAAACGGAGGGGGTTTTTCATGGGACAGGACGCTACCTCAGGCGAGGCCTATTTTCAACGAGCTCGGGGCGAGGTGGGCCGGACAGGGCGGGCGGGGAGGCCGGATCGACGGGCATTTCTACCCCCTTCTTCAATTACGATTCATTTGATCGTGATTGATCCTTCATATGAAACCATGGTCCCGTCAGGCAGCTTTCTCTTTAGCTCATATGTGGCGATAATGCGGCCGCGATCCTTGCGTAAAGCAAGGGTCGCAGATGCGGCAATGTTTCCGTCGGGGGACTCAACTTTTGACGTTTCTTTGTCCCCGTCAACGATGGCGGATACTTCAGAGCAAATTCAGATTTACTGTGGCCGTTGTTGAACGGCCAGAGAGATCGGCTCACCCGGAGGGTTCGCCCTACCCCAAGCTTTCAATACGGCCTATGGGTAGGGCGAGGCGTCCCTGCCGAGCCGGGCTGTTTCCGACTTCGAGCGGCTACGGTATTCTGAAAACCGCCCTAGGATAGCTAAGCGTTTCGGTTGTGCCGGAGGTTTTCCTCGGGCTTTGACCATCGGTAAAACTTGAAACCTGCAGCGTTTCTGATGCTTGCAGGCAGAAAATGGAGTCGGATGTCTGAGTAATAACGACTGAGCGCGTCCCATCCCTTTGTACCATGTTGGTTGTTGCGCAACCGATGATTAGGACGCATAACGCGCATAGAGCAGGGATACATATCGGTTTCACGTTTTCTCTCTGAACGTCGACGTTCAGGTTGGAGGCGATTTGCCGCCGGCAGCCTGCAACGCAATGTTGGCCACTTCATTCTTCAGCTTCATTCGATACCAGAAAATCGCCAGGCCATTTGCGGTGGCTCCGAAGACGCCCATCGCAGCAAAGGTTCCGGCAAGAACTTGGGCGAGTAACGCCGGGATGAGAGCAAGTGGATAACATAAAAGGACTGGAGACATCCGTGGTTCTGCGGTTCGATTGAAGAACTTATGGGCCACTTGGATGTTGATCAACAAACCGACACCCAGCGTGATCGACAAGGCGAGAATATAGGGGGTCCGGAGTTCGATAATGCGAAGGAGGCGCATGGATACAGGACTGGTTTCGGGTTTTAGCGCGGAAACGTGCAGCAGTTTGGAAGACCAGAAACACAGAGGTGGCCAAGTCGGGGTCAGAAGTAGGCCGGTTATGAAAATGGGAAGCGATGGATTGCGTCCGCCGCGAATCCGTTTCTGAACATGAAAGAGCGAGGCCGCCCATATCGCAAAAGAGCCGAGGATCAAAAAGGGCAAATATGAATAGTTGATCAGAATGCTGCTGAGGGCGACGATTATGGAAGTGGTCACTCCAATGCTGAGCGCCCAAAGACAGAACCATAGCCACATCCAGGCACCGGCCGCCCAAAGGAGGTGCAGCCATGGATAAGTTCCGATTAGCGGTCGATCATTGCCTGGCGGTGTTATCACTGTATTTCTTGCCAACAGTTTTATCGGTCCGACCCGAGGTCGGAATTGCGTGGCGGGATGATTTTTCCTGAGTGGTTAAAGAATAGCGGAAAATCGGGGACGGGTCAACGGCGCAACGGGCTGCGGGTTGGGGGAATAGGGTGCGGGCGGGCAGGCTGAAAACGCGCGCGAAGTCGGCTTTGGGCCGGTTTTAGGGCGCCGCGCAATGCCAACATCGAAAAACGGGTCCCGCGCGAGGCGTTTTGGGCCTGAAAATGGCCGCGCAAGGCGTTCCGAGGCCGATTTTATCAAAAAAATGACGGCGCAACGGGCCTGGAGGACCCAAAAACGGCCGGAAAACTACGAAAACTACGTCCCGACTCTCTGGAGAGGTCGGGATGCGACACGAATGGGGGTGAAAACAGGCCGAGCGGACGCTCGGCGTGCCCGGAAGGGCCGAGAGGCCCATTTGCGTGAATTTGCGCGCATTTGCGGTCAGATTTTAGCGTTCAGGGGCCTTGGGACAGCCTGAAAACGGCGATTTGGACCGCAAATGGACGCAAATGGACGCAAATGGGGGCTGGGAACAGCCTAAGATGGGGATTTTTGGCAGGAAAACAGGAAAGGGGGCAGGAAAACAGGAGGAGACGGGGATTTCATCGTGTTTTCCTGAGCATTTCCTGTTTTCCTGCTTCGGCTTTTCTGGATTGGCGGGACTGATTCACCCACGGGGCAAGCCCGTGGGGGTCTTGGGAGGGGGCGGGGGGCGGAGAGAGGGAAATCTCAATATTCAATATTCAAATTCAATGTTCAATTTTCAAGTGGACGGATATTAGCGGCCGAAGAGGGAGAGCTGGTCGCCGGGGTCGATCTTGGGCTTGCGGGCGCGGGGCTGGGCGAGCTTGGGCTGGCCGGTTTCGCCGAGTTCTTCGTCTTCGAGGTTGGCGAGGATTTCCTTGGCGCGGGCGACGACTTCGGCGGGGAGGCCGGCGAGGCGGGCGACCTGGATGCCGTAGGATTTGTCGGCGGCGCCGGGGACGATCTTGCGCAGGAAGACGACGCGGTCATCTTTTTCGCTGACGAGGACGTTGTAGTTCTTCACGCCGGGGAGGGTGAGGGCGATGTCGGTCAGCTCGTGGTAGTGGGTGGCGAAAAGGGTCTTGGCCTTCACTTCGGCGTGGTTGTGCAAATATTCGGCGACGGACCAGGCGATGGAGATGCCGTCGAAGGTGGAGGTGCCGCGGCCGATTTCGTCGAGGACGATCAGGGAGCGCGCGGTGGCGTTGTTGAGGATGTTGGCGGTCTCCTGCATCTCGACCATGAAGGTCGAGCGGCCGCGGGCGATGTCGTCGCCGGCGCCGACGCGCGTGAAGACGCGGTCCACGACGCCGATCTCGGCGGACGCGGCGGGCACGAAGCAGCCCATTTGCGCCATGATGACGACGAGGGCGACCTGGCGGATGTAGGTGGATTTGCCGGCCATGTTGGGGCCGGTGATGATGAGGAGCTGGTTGTCGACGTTGTCGAGGAGGACGTCGTTGGGAACGAACCGCCCGGACTCGGGGAGGAGTTCGACGACGGGATGGCGGCCGTCGCGGACGACGAGCGGGCCGGCGGCGGTCATGCGGGGGCGGACGTAGCGGCAGGTCAGGGCGCGCTCGGCGAAGGTCGCCAGCACGTCGAGCTCGGCGACGGCCGCGGCGGTCTGCTGGATGGCCGCGACGTGGGCGACGATCCGTTCGCGCAGCTCGAGGAACAGCTCGTATTCGAGGGCGACGGACTTGTCCTCGGCGCCGAGGATCTTGTTTTCGTATTCCTTCAGCTCGGGCGTGATGAAGCGCTCGCCGTTGACGACGGTCTGCTTGCGGATATAGTCGGCGGGGGCCTGGGCGAGGTTGGCTTTGGTGACTTCGATGAAGTAGCCGAAGACGTTGTTGAAGCGGATCTTGAGGGACTTGATGCCGGTGCGCTCGATCTCGCGGGCCTGGAGTTCGGCGATCCATTGCTTGCCGTCGTGGGCGGCGGCGCGGAGTTCGTCGAGTTCGGCGTGGTAGCCCTTGCGGATGACGCCGCCTTCCTTGATGGCCATGGGGGGCTCGTCGACGATGGCGCGTTCGACGAGGGCGACGAGGTCGTTCTGGGGCACGATGGCGGCGGCGAGTTCGCCGAGGCGGGGGGCGGCCTGCGCGGCGAGCGCGGCTTTCAGGTCGGGCAGCTTGGCGAGGGAGGTCGCCAGCGCGCGGACGTCGCGCCCGTTGCCGGAGCCGGAGGACAGGCGCGCGAGCAGGCGCTCGAGATCCTTGACGTCGCCGAGGATGCCGCGCAGGGCGTCGAGGTCGTGGCGCTTTTTCAGGAGCGCTTCAACGGCGTCGTGGCGCGCGACGATGGCCTCGAGGTTCTGGAGCGGCCGCACGAGCCAGTCGCGCAGGAGGCGCGAGCCCATGGCGGTGCGGGTCGTATCGAGCGCCTTGAGCAGGGTGGTGGGCGCGTCGGCGCGCGGGGTGCCGCGGGAGGCGACGATGTCGAGGTTGGAGAGCGTGGATTCGTCGAGCATCATGGCGTCGGCGGCGGCGCGGAAGCGGATGCGGCGGACGTGGGCGGCGTTGCGGCGGAGGTCGCGGGTCACGTAGTAGAGCAGGGCGCCGGCGGCGGCGACGGCGGCGGGGCGGCCTTCGCCGCCGAAGCCGGCGAGCGACTGCACGCCGAAGTGGCGGCAGAGGCCGTCCTCGGCGGTGGCGGGATCGAAAATCCAGTCTTCGCGCGCGGTGAGCGCGAAGGCGCCGGTCGCGTTGAGGCCGGCGAGGAAGCGTTCGTCGGCGTGGAGGGATTCGGGGAGGATGACTTCGGGCGGGGCGTAGCGGGCGAGATCGTCGAAGAGGGCGTCGGGATCGGCGGATTCCTCCATCCAGAAGTCGCCGGTGGAGAGGTCGAGCATGGCGAGGCCGAAGAGCTTGCCGGCGCGGTGCAGGCCGGCGAGGTAGTTGGGCCGGGCGGCGTCGAGCATCGAATCCGTCAGGACGGTGCCGGGGGTGACGATGCCGGTGACCTCGCGCTTGACGATGCCCTTGGCGGTGGCGGGGTCTTCCATCTGGTCGCAGAGGGCGACTTTCTTGCCGGCGCGCAGCAGCTTGGCGAGGTAGAGGTCGGCGGCGTGGTAGGGGATGCCGCACATGGGGTAGGACTGGCGCTTGGTGAGGGCGATGCCGAGGATTTCCGAGGCGACGACGGCGTCTTCGAAGAACATCTCGTAGAAATCGCCGAGGCGGAAGAAGAGGATGGTGTCGGGAGCGATTTCCGCCTTGGCGCGGCGGTACTGCGCCATCATGGGGGTTGTGGACTTGTCGCTCATCGTCGGAGGGGAAGTGAAGCAAACCGGGCCGGGGGTGAACAGCCAAAACCGGGCGCGGCGGCGATTCGGTGCGGGGGTCCGGCCTGAAGGCGGGACGACGAATGGGGGGGCGGAATATTCGATATCCAATGATCAATGTCCACTGTTCAAGTGGAGGCATGAGGCGCGATTTGCGGCAGAGGGGGAAGGCGCGGCGGCGGATGGGGGATGGGGGCCCGGACTGAAGGCTGGACGACGAGCCGGATCCGGGCCGCAAAGGCGCCGCATCGCGAAAGGGTGTCGGCGATACGTCAAGTTGGCC
>DDWR01000038.1 GCA_002347655.1 Verrucomicrobia bacterium UBA2281
AGGTGATCGAGATCCGGCCGAATCCCTAAAATCGGGGTGATGCGGCGCAGATGGTTGCCTTATGATGAGCATGCATGGAAAATGAGAAGGCAATGTATTCGGCAAAGGGAGTGATCATGGCCATGAGGGCTAGCGGATGAAAGCAGCATGTTGCATGAAAACAACGAAATCGCGGGTTTTTCCGGCTACGGTCTGGCCGGGGGCCTTGGCTTTCTTTCTACTGATGGATGCGGCGGGGATAGCCAATCCGGCGCCTTCTGGTGCGGAGGAACGACATGTTCGCTACAGCTTCACGGTGCAGAACACGACTGACCAGTTGGTGACGGAAGCGGAATTGTGGGTGTGCGCGCCTTTGCCTCGGACGTCCACCCAGCAGCTTCTGGGCTTGGACGTCTATCCCGGCGGCGATAAACGGGAGGACGATCTTGGCAATCATCTGGTGCGATTTGTGTTCAGCAACGTGCCGCCGTATGCGGTCCGCGTCGCGACATTGGGGGCGACGCTGGTGCTGCGCGAGACCCCCGAAGCCGTTGAACTGCAACCCGGCCGATACTTGAATGCCGAGCCGTTGTTCGAATACGACAACGAAGCCTTTCTCCGACTAGCTCCGGAATTTCCGGCCGAAGCATCGCATGAGACGGCGAGGACGATATTCGCCTGGGTGAGGGGTTATCTTCAGGATGTTGGATATGACGGGGCGGATCGCGGCGCGCTCCATGCGTTGACGCAGAAGAAAGGAGATTGCACGGAATACGCAACCTTGTTCGTGGCCTTTTGCCGACGCGCGGGGATTCCAGCCCGGGCCTTGGGCGGGTACGTAACAAGCCAGAACGCCGTTCTGGACCCTGCGGCATACCACAACTGGGCGGAGTATTATCTGGATGGAACTTGGCATTTGGCCGATCCCCTGGCCGGAACGATTGGCAACGGGGGCACCCGTTACGTCGCCATGCGGATTCTTGGGCCGTCGGACAGTCCGCTCAAGAATCATGCTCGATTCCGCAGCCTCGGCGCCGGCATCCAGGCGGTGATGGACAGATGAAAGCGCGTGGATGGAAATGGCGGCAGGCGGTTGGAATCGCCGTTGTGTGCTGCAGCGGAATCTGGGTCCCGTGCTCAGAGGCAGGTGAACCGATGGACGTATTTCGGTTTGGGACGGCAGGGATTGGCGAACAGCTGACGAATCAATTTCTGTTGCGCAACAGCGGCACGATGCCGATGGATGTGGCGTCTGCGACGCCCTCTTGCGATTGCATCCAGATCCTGCGATGGCCCACCAATGTGGCGGCCGGGGCCACCGGCGTGGTAGAAGTTCTGTTTTCGCCAGACAAGGTCGGCGAAGTGGACTACCGCGTGTACATCCAGACCTCGGATCCGGACCAGCCGGACATCGAGTATGCCATCCAGGGCGTGGTCACCGCCGGGTCTCGCTCAAGAGCGGATCGGAACTGGACGTTGTACCTCGGGACCCCGGAAGCCGAACAAGCTCTCCGGGAGCCGGGCGGGGTGGTCTGGGTGGACGTGCGAAGTCCGGAAGCGTACGCGCGCATCCGGATTCCTGGCTCGCTCCAGATCCCCTTGTATGCCGTTAAAACAAAAGGCTTTCTCAACGGCCGCCAAGTGGTGTTGGTCGATGAAGGCTACGGTAGTCTCGTGCTGGAAGAGGAATGCCGGAAGCTTCGGGAAACCGGATTTTCCAACGTATCGATCTGGTATGGCGGATTGAACGCTTGGAAACGGCGGGACGGACGGCTGGAGGGCGAAGGGGGACGAGATGTCAGCCATATTCCGCCCATCGCGCTGCACGATATTGCCTACTCGACGGACTGGCTGGTGGTTTCGGTCGGAGCCGGCATGACCAATCCGACGGCCGGATCCGTGGCCATTCCCTTTGATGCGGCCAAGCCGGAAGCGTTTGTTTCTGCGCTGAATGCCGCGATCGAGGCCCGGCCGCAAGTCGCCTCGGTGCTGATCGTGACGAATACCGGCAAAGAGTACGGGACCATGGCGGCGGCGGTGAACGAAATCGACGCTTTTGTATTTTTCTTGGAGGGGGGCTGGACGGCTTGGGCGGAGAATCGGCAGATGATGGAAGCCCTCCAGCATAGCCACACCGCCGTCGTGCGAAACACGAGCAAAAGCGGAAGCGGGGCGATCGTAAGGCCGGGCGGGTGCGGGGGGTGCCCCAAATGAAACTGGGCGCGAGGCATAAACGCCGGCAAGCGCTGCCGGGCTGGATTTTCGCGATGGCATTCGGAATGGCTCCGGCCGTTTGGAGCGCGGAAATCCAACTGGAGGGCGGGCGGATCGATATGGCCGGTCGGTTGGAGGTTCCCGCTTTAATCGTGGGGCCGGGGGCGGTGCTGCGGGGCAGCGGGCGCATCGAGGGAACTCTCGCCGTGGCGGGCATCGTCTCGCCCGGCGTGTCCGTTGCGGACGTGGGCGTCTTATCGATCGGCGGGGAGGTTTTATTTCAGGCGGGAAGCCAGTATGAATGTTATGCCGCAAGCCACACGTCGCTCGATCGCCTCCAGGCCGATGGCGCGGTCTCGGGTCGCTGCGAGGTGTCCATGTCCAGGGCGCCAGACGCGATACCGTTGCACCAGGTGATCATCGACGGCGGGGCGACGAGTGGTTACGCCTTGTTTGGCGCCACGCCGACCAATTGGACTCTCGCCAGCGTTCCGGAGGGCGATCTTGAACTCACGGAACGGACGGGGGACAGCGACGCCGATTCCCTGCCGGATTGGTGGGAATTCGACTATTTCTCCAGCCGCACCGCTGCGGATCCATATGCCCACGACGACGCCGATGCGGCTCTCAACTGGGAGGAATGGGTGGCGGGGACGGATCCGAAAGATGGAGGCTCGGTGTTCCGGATCCTGTCGATTGCGGGGCAAACGCCTAACGATCCGGTCGTCACGTGGTCGGCTGTTCCCGGCAGGACCTATGCCGTCTATCGGGCCAGCGGCGACGTATCCGGCCCATACGGTCGGATCGCCGACGGCATCGCCGGCGAGTCGCCCGCCGTATCGTATACCGACGTTCTCCCGGCCGGGAATCTCTGGTCGTACTATCAAGTGCGGATTCAGCCCTAGGGAACTAAAACCATGGAGATGAAACGATGAAAACCGTCCTTTTGATCGCCGCGACGCTGGTCTTGTGCGTAAGCGCGCGGGCCGCCGACGTAAAGGTGTATTTGGATTCCACCAACGGCAGCAGTGCGTTTATCGTTTACGATTCGCAAAGCAACGAACTGATGAGGATTCGGTCCGACGGGCGGATCGGTGCGGGCACAGACGCTCCCAGCAATCAATTCCATGTGGTGGGCGGCATGCAAGTGGACACCTCGGCAACTGCCGGTCACGGGGTAATGATCACCGAAATTCCAGAACCCGGCGGGCCCGGATGGCCCATGATCGTCTCCGGAGACGGCATTACGGTCGTTGGCCTGGGTGATGCAGAACTGGGCGGTGGATACGGCAATTCCATGGTGAAATGCAAGCAGGATGGCACCATTGCGCTTGAAGGGGGCAGAGTGGAAATCAACGTGCCCAATTATGGGTCAGGCCCCTATTCCGGAACAAACATCATCCGAGCACCCGAGGGCACAAATTCAGGGATGAGGGCGATTTACCACAGCGGCCTGTTGTGGCGCATAGAACAGTATTGAAGAAGTTCCCAGCATCTGTGTCCGGGACGGGACGAAGCGCATGTGGATCAGCCCCATCGTCCGGCCCAAGACCGGCGGCGTGGCCCTCGGTGACGCGCTGGATTTGGGGGAGACGGCCGAGGGCCGGCTCGCCAGACGTTCTGAAGTTCCTATGCCGATAGATATTGATATTGTTTTGCAGGAATTCAGGGAAGAACTCCGGAGAATCTTGCAAAATGATGGCGCGCAACAAGACGAAGGGTCCGCACCAGGGCGACCTGTTCAAGGTGTTTCTGAAGGACATCGTTGATTTGAATCACCCGCTGGTCCGCTTGGCGGGCCAAGTGGATTGGAGTCAATTCGAGGAGGCGTTGGCTCCGGCATTTGCCGACGAAGAAGGCCGGCCGTCCGCCGACGTTCGTCTGGCGGTCGGGCTGATGTACCTCAAGTACGCGTACGACTTGAGCGACGAGGACGTGGTCTCGGCGTGGACGGAGAATCCCTATTGGCAGCATTTCACGGGCGGAACCTTCTTCGAGCACCGGCCGCCGATCGATCCGTCGAGCCTGACGAACTGGCGCAAGCGGATCGGCGAGGCAGGTGCCGAGCAGATGCTGGCGGAAACGCTGAAGACGGGCTTGAAGACGAAGATGATCCGACCGCAGGACCTGAAGAGAGTGAACGTGGACACCACGGTGCAGGGAAAGGAAATCCGGTTCCCGACCGATGCGCGGCTGTATCACCGTTCCCTGGAAGTGTTGGTCCGCCTGGCGAAGCGCCACGGCATCCGACGGCGGCAGACCTACGTCCGCGTGGCCAAGAAAAGCATGCTGAAACTCGGCGGCTACGCCAAGGCCAAGCAGTTCAACCGGGCGAAGCGGGAGACCAAGTTCTTGCGGACGCGGCTGGGCCGCGCGTTGCGGGACTTCCAGGGCAAGGCGCCGGCCGAGGTCCTGCCAGAATGCCAAGTCCTGCTGGACCGGATCGAGCGCATCCACGTCCAACAGCGGCACGACAAGCGCAAGGTCTACTCCGTGCATGCGCCGGAGGTGGAATGCATCGCCAAGGGGAAGGTCCACAAGCCATATGAGTTCGGGGTGAAGGTCGGCCTGGTCAGCACCTCGAAAGGAAACTGGATCGTGGGCGCGAAGGCCTTTCCGGGAAATCCGTACGACGGGCACACGCCGCAGGAATCTCTGGAGCAGGCCGGACGCTTGATGGAGACGATCCCCGAAATGGCCTGTTGCGACTTGGGCTGCCGGAAATCCGGATACGAAGGTCCGTGCGACATCCCGGTCGTCAATCGGTTCCGGAAATGTCTCCCGGGCCCGTTGAAGAAATGGTGGAAGCGGCGCAGCGCCATCGAACCCGTCATCGGACACGTCAAATCGGATTGCCGCGGCAATCGCAACCGGCTCAAGGGAACGGATGGCGACAAGATCAACGCCATCCTGGCGGCGGCCGCCTACAACTTGAGGAAGTTGCTGAAGGGCTTCGCCCTTCTTTTGCGCCTATGGTTCAACGCCATCCGTTTCGTTCTTGCCCCCATGCCCCAAGCCGCCTGAGCCGTTCTCCGGCGAAAACAGACTTTTTCAGCGGCGACTAATGCGCTCTAAAACCGAATGTGGAACGCCTCCGGAGCTAAAGGTTGTGGGTTCGACCCCCGCCAGGCACACCATGTTCCGGCTTCCGCCACGGGCGGGAGCCGGTTTCGTTTTCCGGGGTTTCAGTAGTGGGCTTTTCCGGGGATGACGCCGCGGATGCCGCCCTTGGGGGCGGGATGGTCGCCGGCGCGGCGGGGAATCAAGTGCAGGTGGCAGTGGAAGACGGACTGACCGGCGGTTTCGCCGTCGTTGGCGCCGAAATTGAAGCCGGCGATGGCCGGATCGGCGGCCTGGAGGTCGGCGGCGATGCGTTGCGCGAGGCGGTGGGCGGCGGCCCATTCGTCGGGGGTCAGGTCGCGGAACGAGGCAACGTGGCGCCGGGGAACGATCAACGTGTGGCCCGCGCTGACGGGAAAGCCGTCGCGGAAGGCGAGGCAAGGGCCATCGGCGGCGAGGATGCGCCCGGCCGGCAGGTCGCAGAAGGGACAAGGCGGGTTCATGGAGGCAGGATAAAACCGCGGCCGGAAAGGGGCAAGCGTATTGACAGGGGCGGGCCAAACCCGCTATACACGCGGAACACTTTAGGTGGCGAGATAGCTCAGTTGGTAGAGCAATGGACTGAAAATCCATGTGTCATCGGTTCGATCCCGATTCTCGCCACCACTTTTTTTGTCCCGGCCGGGATTGACTTGCCCCCGGGGGGGCGTATTTTGATCAGGCATCGTGGATCGATTGCTCCCTTGCGGGCGGTCTTTCCCTTGCGATGAACAGTCCAGCCGCTATTTTAGCCCGGCTTCGTCCCCTGCGCAAACGGCTTGCGCTGGGGGCGTTTTCGTTGGCACTGGCGTTGGCTTTGGCGGAAGCCGCCTGTCGGCTCTTGGCCCGCAACGGTCCGGCCGACCCGTTGGCCGGTGCGGACCGCCCGGCGACGTTCTTCCGCGTCGATCCCGAACGGCAGCCGCTGGCGGCCGTGGCCGACGCGGACGCCGTGCGGATCGCGGTCATCGGGGATTCCTTCACGGTGGGGGCGGGGGTGCAGACGACCGATCGCTATGCCGCGCAGCTGGAGCGGATGCTCAACGCCCGCGCCGGACGGCGGCCGGTCAAGATCAAGCTTTTCGCGTACGCCGGCACGTCCACGTTCCAGCAATTGGCATTTCTCAAGGAAGCGCTGCGCTGGCGGCCGGACGTCCTGGTTTTGGGCATCTGCCTGAACGACGTCGAAGACGTCGCGAAGCCGGGGCAAATCGCGGAATGGCGGAGCGACATGTTGCCGCCGCCGCCGCCGCCCCGGCTGGCGGCGATTCTGCGGCGTTCGGTCTGCCTGTCGATGGCGTATCGCGGGTGGGCCGTGCGGGCGGCGCGGCGCGGGTATGTCCGCTACTACCGGCGGATCTACGACCCGGACTATTCCGGCTGGAGCCGGTTCCGCGTGGCGATCAAGAAATTCCAAGTCGCTTGCGCGGACGAAGAGGTCCCGTTGCTGGCCGTGATCTTGCCGCTCATGAGCGATCCGTTCGAAAAGGGGCGGTATCGTTTCGAGTTCGCGCACGAAGCCATCCGGGCTCTTCTGGAGAGCAGCGGCATGGCGCATCTGGATGCGCTCGCGGCTTTTCGGGGCAAGAATCCCCTGCGCATGACGGCGATCCCGGTCATCGATCCGCATCCGAGCGAGATCGCGCATCGGATCCTCGCGGAGACCGTGCTTGACCGCTTGCTGGCGCTCGGGTATTTGCCGGAAGACTATCGGCCGGTCGAATGCGGCGCGGGAGACGTCCTGCGCAAACGGTGGGAACGGACCGGCGAATGGATGGATCCGCTGCGGAAGCCCGGAGAAGGAAACGAATGAGCATGGATGCGGACGATTCGGTGGCCGCCGTGGTTTGGAACTGGCGCGGATCCGGCGGCGCGCCGGTCGGCGCCGTGCCCGGCGTTGCGGCAAGCCGCCGTCATGGGCGTCGTCGGCGCGGGATTGTTTTTTTGGCTGGAGCACCGCGCCATGGGCGTCGTCGTCTGGAGTTTGGCCGGCGTCGTACTGGCGTCGGGCCTGTTTCTGCCGCCCGTTTTCGCCGCCATCGAGCGGTTCGGGCGCCGGCTGGGCCAGGGGGCGGGCGTGCTGCTGACCTGGGGATTGCTGGTGCCGTTCTACTACCTGTGCTTCGGCACCCTGCGTCTGGCGCAGAGGCTTGGCGGCAAAGATCCCCTTTGCCGGAAGTTTCCCTCGGACGAACCCACCTATTGGACCCCGCGTCCGCCCGTCCGGGACATGGCCCGATATCGGAAGCAATTCTGATGAACATCCTCGGCATCAGCGCGTTCTACCACGATTCCGCCGCGGCCCTTGTCCGCGATGGCCGGATCATCGCCGCCGCGCAGGAGGAGCGCTTCACGCGCAAGAAGCACGACTCCAACTTTCCGGTGCAAGCGGTTCGCTATTGCCTCGCCGAGGGCGGGGTCCAGCCCGGGCAACTGGACGCGGTGGCCTTCTACGACAAGCCGATCAACAAGTTCGCCCGCATTCTCGAAACCTACGCGGGCGTCGCGCCGCGGGGCTTGCGCTCTTTCATGCAGGCCCTGCCCATCTGGCTCAAGCAGAAGCTCTGGATTCCGCTCGAGATCGAATCGGCGCTGGAACAGGCGGGCATTCCGATGCCGCCCGAGGCGTTTTTCCCCGAACACCACGAGTCGCATGCCGGCAGCGCCTTCTATCCCTCGCCCCATGAAAGCGCCGCGATCCTGACCATCGACGGCGTCGGCGAGTGGGCCACCAGCACCATCGGCCACGGCCGGGGCAACCAAGTCGAAATTCTCGAAGAGCTGCGCTTCCCGCACTCCTTGGGGCTGTTGTATTCGGCGTTCACCTATTTCACCGGCTTCAAGGTCAATTCGGGCGAGTACAAGCTGATGGGGCTGGCGCCCTACGGCCGGCCCGTCTACGTGGATCTCATCCGCGAGAAGCTGCTCGACTTGCGCGCCGACGGTTCGTTTCGCCTGAACCTCGGCTATTTCGGTTATCTCGACGGCCTGACCATGACCAACCACCGCTTCGCGGACCTGTTCGGTGGTCCGGCGCGCCAGGCCGAGTCCGACCTGACCCAGCGCGAGATGGACATCGCGGCCTCCATCCAGGTCGTCACCGAAGACGTCGTGCTGAACATGGCCCGCCACGCCCGGCAGATCACCGGCGAAAAGCATCTGTGCATGGCCGGCGGCGTCGCGCTCAACTGCGTGGCCAACGGCCGGCTGCTGCGCGAAGGCATTTTCGACGATATTTGGATCCAGCCGGCCGCCGGCGACGCCGGCGGCGCCCTCGGCTGCGCCCTGGTCGCCTGGCACCAGATCAAGGGCCAGCCCCGCGCGGCCGACAACCGGCGCGACCAGATGAACGGAGCCTATCTGGGGCCG
Organism: Verrucomicrobia bacterium UBA2281; assembly: GCA_002347655.1. Classification (GTDB taxonomy): domain Bacteria; phylum Verrucomicrobiota; class Kiritimatiellia; order CAIQIC01; family Lenti-01; genus Lenti-01. The sequence continues at coordinate 8,662 of DDWR01000038.1, forward strand.
GAGTTTTCCGACGACGAAATCGGCGCGTTTTTGGCCGCCAAGGGCTATCCCGCCGTGAAGCACGACGCCGAAAGCTGGGCGCCGGCCATCGCCAAGCTCGTCGCGGAGGAGAACGTCATCGGCCTCTGCCAGGGCCGGATGGAATTCGGTCCGCGCGCTCTCGGCGGCCGCTCCATCATCGGCGATGCGCGTTCGACCAAGATGCAGTCCATCATGAACCTGAAGATCAAGTACCGGGAATCCTTCCGCCCCTTCGCGCCGTCGTGCCTCGAGGAGCGGGTCTCCGACTACTTCGAGCTCGACCGGCCGTCGCCCTACATGCTGCTGGTCGCCCAGGTCCGCCAGGAGCGCTGCATCGGCCTGGACGGGGCCGAGCAGCTCTCCGCCCGCGAGCGCATCAACCAGGTGCGGTCGGACATCCCCGCCATCACCCACGTGGACTATACCGCGCGGGTGCAGACCGTTTCCCGCGAGACCAGCCCGCGCTACTACGCCATCATCAAGGCGTTCGAGGATCTGACGGGCTATGGCGTGATCATCAACACGTCGTTCAACGTTCGCGGCGAACCCATCGTCTGCACGCCCGAAGACGCCTACCGCTGCTTCATGCGCACCGAGATGGACTACCTCGTGCTCGGCTCCTACGTGCTCGACAAGAAGCACCAGCCGCCGTTCCAGGACAGCGCCAACTGGCGCAAGGATTTCGTTTTGGACTAACCCCCCCGGAAAGCCGCCCATGAAGATGTTGAAATACCTCGGCGTTCTCCTCAAGGAATTCGGCGAATTCGCCTGGCACAACAAGGCCTGGTGGATCGTTCCCGTCGTCCTTGTCCTGCTGCTGCTGTCCGTGCTGATCTTCGCCGGATCTTCCGCCGCGCCGTTCATCTACACGCTGTTCTAGTTTGGCGCGCATCTGCGACTCGGCGCCCCGCCCTTCGGTTTGTGCGGAAAGAACAGCCGCACGCTAAAGCGCGGACTACGTGCCAAGCCCGTTTGCAGTCCAGCCTTCAGGCCGGGTTCTTGAACCTGATCGCAGATAGGTTCCCGGTTCCGGGGGCCGGAATTCCGGCCTTGCGGCGCCCGGGCTCTCCCTGCTAATCTTTAGGCGCCAGAAGGGGTTCGGCGCGAAGCGCGGGCGGGTGCCCGCCCGCCGGACGTCCGTTGCGGTTGCAGGAGAAGATTGCCCATGCTCGCCATTCACTTCGTCTGTTCCGCCTGCGGCAAGCATCTGGAGGTCGATGAAGCCGGGGCGGGGCTGGTCATCCGCTGCACGGATTGCGACGCGCCGATCCGGGTGCCCGAGCGGGTGGCCAAATCCGTTTGCCCCCATTGCCACGTCGCCGTGCTGGTGGCCGCCAATCTCGTGGGCCAGGAGATCGAGTGTTCGACCTGTCGCCGGACGTTTGCCGCGCGCCATCCCGCGGCGAATGCGCCGCGCGGACTGAACGTGCATTTCAAATGTCCGGCCTGCGGCAAGCATCTGGAAGTGGACGAGGCCGGCGTCGGTCTGATCATCCACTGTCCCGATTGCGATGCTCCGCTGAAAGTGCCCCACAAGACGGCGCGGTTCGTTTGTCCCTTCTGCCAAACAGCCGTGCTGGTGGCCGAAAACCTCTGGGGCCAGTCCATCGAATGCGCGACCTGTTTCCAGCCCATCCTGATCCAGGATCCCAACGCCCCGATCCAGCATGATTGCCCGTTCTGCTACTACGTCGTCATGGTCGACCGCAGCAAGCGGGGCCAGTTCGTCGAATGCCCGGCCTGCCATCGATCGTTCCACGTGCCGAATCCGGACGTGGACATCGAGCAGGAGGGGCCGCCATCCGAATCCCTCTACTAGCCGAAAGTCGCTGGACCCGCGGAAAATCCTTTGCGGGGCGGGGCGTCGCCGCTAGTATCCGACAATCATGTTGTCGGCAGGAGGCGGAACCCCATGAATCGAATCATCGCCAAGGAGCAGCTCGCGCAGGACGTCTTCCGGATGCGGGTGGCGGCGCCCTTGATCGCGGAAGAGCGCCAGCCGGGGCAATTCATCATCCTGCAGTTGGATACGGAGTACGGGGAGCGGATCCCGCTGACGATCGCGGACGCGGACGTGGCGGAGGGCAGCATCACGCTGATTTTCCAGGCGGTGGGGAAGAGCACGAAGCTGCTGGCGCAGATGGCGGTGGGGGAGAAGATCGCGAACCTGGTGGGGCCGCTGGGCAAGCCGACGCACATCGAGAAATTCGGCACGGTGGTCTGCGTGGGCGGCGGCATCGGGACGGCGCCGCTGTATCCGATCGCGCAAGGCATGAAAAAGGCCGGCAACAAGCTGATCGTGATCATCGGGGCGCGGACGAAAGAGCTCGTGATCCTGGAAAAGGAAATGCGGGCGATCGCCGACGAAGTCATCGTCTGCACCGACGACGGATCGTACGGCCGCAAGGGTCTCGTGACCGAGCCGCTGAAAGAGCTGTGTGAACGGAGTCCCAAGCCGGATCTGGCGGTGGCGATCGGTCCGCCGGTCATGATGAAGTTCTGCGCGCGGACGACGCAGCCGTACGCGGTGCCGACGGTGGTGAGCCTGAACACGATCATGATCGACGGCACGGGCATGTGCGGCGGCTGTCGCGTGACGGTCGGAGGCAAGACGAAGTTCGTGTGCGTGGACGGGCCGGAATTCGACGGGCATCTGGTGGATTTCGACCAGATGATCCAGCGGCTGGGCTCGTACCGGGAGCAGGAAAAAATCGCGGCGGAGGGCTGCAACCTGCACGACGAGGCCGTCAAAAAAGGATTGCAGGAATGAGCTTCCACACCCCCGAATCGCTGCAGGAAGCCGCCCGCGCCGAGTGGGCGCGCATCCAGGCCTTGCCGCAGCCCCTGAAGCCGCGGGATCGGCTGGCGATCCCGATGCAGGAGATGCCCACGCAGGATCCGCTGGTCCGCGCCCGCAACATGCAGGAAGTGGCCACGGGCTACTTCGAAGAGCAGGCGCGGGTGGAGGCGGCGCGCTGCCTCCAGTGCAAGAACGCACCGTGCGTGCAGGGCTGCCCCGTGCGGATCCGGATTCCGCAGTTCATCGCGGCCATCGCGGAAGGCGACATGGCCAAGGCCATCGCGATCATCAAGGAAACCAGTCTACTGCCGGCGGTCTGCGGCCGGGTCTGTCCGCAGGAAACGCAGTGCCAGGAGCCCTGCACGGTGGGCAAGAGCCTGAAATCCGTGGAAAAAGCCGTGTCGATCGGCCGGCTGGAACGCTACGTGGCGGATTGGGAGCGGGCGAAGGGCGCGGCGGCCGCGCCGGTCGTGGCGCCGGCGACGGGCAAAAAGGTGGCCGTGGTGGGCAGCGGACCGGCGGGGATCACGGTAGCGGCCGACGTGCGCCGCGCCGGACACGAGGTGGTGTTGTTCGAGGCCTTCCACAAGGCCGGCGGGGTGCTGGTGTACGGCATTCCGGAATTCCGCTTGCCGAAAGCCATCGTCCGGGCGGAACTGGACACGTTGCGGCAGATGGGCGTGGAGATTCGCACGAATTTCGTGGTGGGGCGCACGCGCAAGATCACCGACCTTGTCGCGAAGGACGGGTTCGACGCCGTGTTCGTGGGGTCGGGCGCCGGCCTGCCCAAGTTCATGAACATCGAGGGCGAGAATCTCGTGGGCGTCTATTCGGCCAATGAATACCTGACGCGGTCGAACCTGATGAAGGCCTACGACGTGGCGCGCGCGGTCACGCCGATCCACGCCGCGCAGCGGGTGGCGGTGCTGGGGGGCGGCAACGTGGCGATGGACGCGGCGCGCACCGCGCTGCGCCTCGGCGCCAAGGAAGTGCACCTGATCTACCGCCGCACGGAAGTCGAAATGCCCGCGCGCGTCGAGGAAGTGGCCCACGCCAAGGAAGAGGGCGTCCAGTTCCACATGCTGCAGAACGCCAAGCGCATCCTGGGCGAGAACGGCAAGGTGACGGGCATCGAATGCCTGCGCTACGAGCTCGGCGAGCCCGATGCCAGCGGTCGCCGCCGCCCGGTGGAAATCAAGGGCAGCGAATTCCAGCTGGGCATGGATGCGGTGATCGTGGCCATCGGCAACGAGTCGAACCCCCTGATCGAGCAGACCACGCCGGGGCTGGAAGTGGACAAGTACGGCCACATCGTGACCGACGAGAACGGCCAGACGAGCCTGCCCAAGGTGTTCGCCGGCGGCGACATCGTTTTGGGCGCGGCGACCGTGATCCTGGCGATGGGCGAAGGCCGGAAGGCTGCGGCGGCGATCAACGCGATGCTTAAGAAAGAGACCTGATTCGCCCGCGGCGCGAGGCCGTGGAGGGGGGAGGACCCTGCGGGCTTGTCCCGCAGGTGAAGGAGGCCGGGTTCACCCGTGGGGCAAGCTCACGGGGGTGTTAAGGAGGACCTGAAGCTCCCGCGACGCAAGGTCGCGGGGGGCAGGAGCAAGGCCGGATTCGGTCAGAAGAGGCAGGCGCGGCGAGGATCCAGTTGCTTGAGGGCGTCGCGGACGGCGTTGCGGACGACTTCGGGGAAGGCGGGGTGGATGTAGATCTGGCGGTAGATGTCCGCTGCGGTCAGGCCGTGGGTGAGGGCGAGGACGAGTTCCTGGATGAGGGTGGAGGCTTCTTCGCCGACGACGTGGGCGCCCACCAGCTTGCCGGTTTCGCGGGCGAAGATCAATTTCACCAGGCCGTGATCGAGATGGCGGGCGACGGCCATGGCACAGGAGGGATAGGGGGCCTTGCCGACGACGACAGCGATGCCCTGCGCGCGCGCGGCGGGTTCCGTCAGGCCGACGGAGGCGATTTCCGGATGGGTGAAGACGGCGCCGGGCATGGGCGGATAGGCAATGGGATAGGGTTTTGGGGCGATGAAGTGGGCGTCGATCCAATACTCGGCCTCGAAGTTGACGGCGTGCCTGAAGAGATGCCGGCCGACCACGTCGCCAAGGGCGAAGACACCGGGAACGGCGGTTTGCAGGTGATCGTCGACGGCGATGAAGCCGCCGGGCTGGAGTTGGACGCCGGTGTTTTCCAAGCCGAGGGTATCGCTGTTGGGAACGACGCCGGTGGCGACGAGGAGGGCCTCGGCTTCGACGTTGAAGGGAACGCCGCTGGTGTTGGCGCAGGCGAGGGTGAAGACGCCGTCGCGGTGGGCGACTTCGCGAATATGGGCATATTCGTGGATGGTCTTGCCGGGGGAAAAGGCGCGCGTGAATTCGGCGACGACGTCGGGATCCTCGCGCTTGAGAAAGGTGGAGCGGAGGAGAAACGTGACGTGGCTGCCGAACCCGGCATAGGCCCCGCCGAGTTCGGCGCCGATGTAGCCGCCGCCGAGGACGGCGATGCGCGGGGGGAGGGTGCGGTTGCGCAGGGCCTCGGTGCTGGTCATGAAGGGGGTGCCGGCCAGGCCCGGGATCGCGGGGACATGGGGCCGGGCGCCGGTGGCGATGACGATGATCGGGGCGGTGAATTCGCGTCCGCCGGCGGCCACGACGCGGTCGGAGAGGAAGCGGGCGTCGCCGCGGACGTAGTCGATGGCGGCGTTTTGCTCGAAATGCCCGACGAGGGAATCGGACGTGCCGTCGGTATAGGCGTTGATGGAGGCGACCAGAGCCTCGAAATCGACGGCGGGGGGCGCGGTGCGGATGGCGGGATGACGCCGGTCGCGGAGGCGCTGGACGAGGCCGGCGGGATGGATCAGCATCTTGCTGGGGATGCAGCCGCGGTTGAGGCAGGTGCCGCCGGCACGTTCGCGCTCGATGACGGTCACGCGCCGGCCCAGGCGCGAAAGGGCCTGGGCGATTTTCGTGCCGCCGCCGGAGCCGATGAGGAGGATGTCGCTGGAATTCATGGCCTAGAGAATACCACGCGGAAGCGGGATTGCGAGTTCCCGGCAAATGGATTCGGGATCGCCCCGAACGGGCAGGGGGTGTAACCTTTTAAAAGAGTGCGCCGACTAGGATGACAGCGGAAAACCGGAGCGGAAAGCATGCAGACAACGAAAAGCAAGGGCTGGATTTTGTGGATATTGGCGTTGGCGGTGGCCGGCGGCGGCGTCTGGGGGTGGCTCCATTTCCGGGCCGCGAATGGAAACGGCGCGACGCAGTACAAGGCCGTGGCGCTGGAGCGGGGGGAGATCGTGCAGACGGTGACGGCCAACGGGGCGCTGGGCGCGGTGCAGACGGTGACGGTCGGCAGCGAGGTGTCCGGAAAGATCGTCGAACTGTTCGCCGACTTCAATTCGGCGGTGACGAACGGGCAGGTGCTGGCGCGGTTGGACGCCTCGACCTACGAGCGACAAGTGGAGCAGGCGGAGGCGGAACTGCAGAGCGCGAAGGCGTCGCTCAAGCTCGCCGAAGCCAATTTCCGGCGCGCGCAAGAATTGCGCGGACTGGAACTCGTCAGCCAGGCCGATTTCGACCAGTCCGAGGCTTCGCTGGCCCAAGCCAAGGCCGCGTTGCGGATGAAGGAAGCCAGCCTGAGCAAGGTGAAGGTGGATCTGGAAAAAACCACGATCTTTTCGCCGATGGACGGCGTGGTGATTTCGCGGGCGGTCGACGTGGGCCAGACCGTGGCGGCGAGCCTGAACGCGCCGACGCTGTTCACGCTGGCGCAGGATCTGCGGCAGATGCGCATCGAGGCGCAGATTTCCGAGGCCGACGTGGGCGGGGTGGAGGAAGGCCAGACGGTGACCTTCACCGTGGACGCCTATCCGACGCGGACCTTCACGGGGCTGGTGAACCAGGTGCGGTTCGCCGCCATCACCAACCAGGGCGTCGTGAACTACGCCGCGATCGTGGACGTGGACAACGGCGACCTGAAGCTGCGGCCGGGCATGACGGCGAACGCCTCGGTGGTGACCGCCAAGCGCGAAAACGCGCTGCGCCTGCCGAATGCGGCGCTGCGGTTTCGTCCGCCGGAAGGCGCGGCGGTCGCGCCGCCGAAGCGGCCGGACGGGGCTGCTCCGGCGGAGGCGCCGGCCGAAAACGATGGCGGGGGAGCGCGGAAACGCGGAGAATGGAAAGATCGCAAACCGCGCGAAGGCATGGGGTCGGCCGACGCCGCGCTCAAGACGGTCTACGTGGTGGACGAGACGGGCGGATTGCGGGCGCAGCCGGTGCGGCTCGGCATCAGCGACGGCACCTGGACGGAAGCGCTGGAACCCGGACCGCAGGAAGGGAATTCGATCGCAACGGGAATCCAAACGGCGGCGGAGAAGGAAAAGGCGGAAAAATCCGGATCGAGCTCGCCGTTCATGCCGCGGCGGCCGCGCAGCGGCGGCGGCCCCCCGCCGCCGATGTAGAGGCGCCGAACATGGACGCCAAACCTGTCATTCAGCTCGAGGGGATCGATAAGATCTACCAGACCGGCGAGGTCGCGGTGAAAGCCGTGCGCGGAGTCTCGCTGACCGTGAAACCGGGCGAATTCGCGGCGGTGATGGGCGCGAGCGGCTCGGGGAAATCCACGCTGATGAACCTGATCGGATGCCTGGACCGGCCGACGGCGGGGCGCTATCTGCTGGACGGCGAGGACGTCGGGGCGCTGTCGAAGAGCGAGTTGTCGCGGGTGCGGAACCAGCGGCTGGGTTTCGTGTTCCAAGGATTCAACCTGTTGTCGCGGACGTCGGCGCTCGAAAACGTGGAATTGCCGCTGCTGTATTCGCCGCATGGCCACGGGCGGCGCGAACTGCGGCGGCGGTCGCTGGCGGCGCTGGCGCAAGTGGGGCTCGCGGACCGGGCGGAGCACTATCCGAGCCAGCTCTCCGGCGGCCAGCAGCAGCGCGTGGCGATCGCGCGCGCGCTGGTGAACGAGCCGGCGCTGTTGCTGGCGGACGAGCCGACGGGCAACCTCGACACGCGCACGAGCCTCGAAATCATGGCGATCTTCCAGGAGCTGAATCGCAAGGGCATGACGATCCTGATGGTGACGCACGAGCCGGACATCGCGCGGTATTGCCTGCGCGAAATCACGATGCGCGACGGCCAGGTCATTTCCGACCAGGCGGTGCCGGACCGCCTCGACGCCGCCGTTGAACTCGCGAAAACCCGGAAGCCGGAGGACGCGCCGTGAAATTTTCCTCGACCTGGATGATCGCGCTGCGGGCGCTGCGGCGGAACCTGATGCGGTCGGCGCTGACGATGCTGGGCATCATCATCGGCGTGGCGGCGGTGATCGCGATGGTGGCGATCGGGACGGGGGCGAAGGAGCAGGTGGCGTCGAGCATCGCGCAGATCGGGCAGAACACGGTGCTGGTGATGTCCGGAGCGGGTTCGCGCGGGGGCGTGCGCGGCGGCTGGGGCAGTTCGCCGACGCTGACGCGGCAGGACTACGAGGCGATCCGGAAGGAAATCCCGGGGGTGATCCGGGCGACGCCCGACGTGCGCAAGAACGCGCAGGTGATGGCCGGCAACCAGAACGTGAACACGACCGTCAACGGCGCCGGGGAGGACTACGCCGACATCCGGGCGTGGGAGTTCCTCGAGGGCGGGAATTTCACGGCGGCGGACGTCAAGGGGACCGCGAAAGTGGCGATTCTGGGACAGACGGTGGCGACCAATCTGTTCGGCGACGCGAGCCCGGTGGGGCAAGTCGTGCGGATCCAGAACGCGCCGTACGTGGTGGTGGGGCTGCTGAAGCCCAAGGGCATGAGCATGATGGGCTCGGACCAGGACGACGTGGTGCTGGTGCCGTGGTCGAGCGCGCTGGTGCGGCTGACGGGAACGGATTCCTTCCGGGCCATCACGGTGCAGGCCGAGAGCGCCGAGCAGGTGGAGACGGTGATGGAAGAGATCTCGGCGCTGCTGCGGCAGCGGCACCGGATTCGCGACGGCGCGGAGGACGATTTCAACGTGCGCAGCCAGCAGGAAATCATGGAGATGGCCACGTCGACGGCCCAGACGATGACGCTGCTGCTCGGGGCCATCGCGGGGGTCTCGCTGCTGGTGGGCGGCATCGGCATCATGAACATCATGCTGGTGAGCGTAACGGAGCGGACGCGGGAGATCGGCGTGCGCATGGCGGTCGGGGCGCGGGGCAGCGACATCCTGCTGCAGTTCCTGGTGGAGGCGGTGGTGCTCAGCGTGGGGGGCGGATTGATCGGCATCGGGCTGGGGGAGGGAATCGCCCAGATCGTCTCGGCGAAGCTGGGCTGGAACACGCGGGTCTCGGGGGAATCGGTTGCGCTGGCGTTCGTCTTCAGCGCGGTCATCGGCATCTTTTTCGGTTTCTACCCGGCGCGCAAGGCGGCGGGGTTGGATCCCATCGAGGCGCTGCGATATGAATAAATTCCATTCAACATTCAATATTCAACGTTCAGCGTCCAATCTTCAAGTGGGAGCGGCCTTGTTGGCGGCCTTGTGGGCGGTTTCCGCGCCGGCGGCGGAGCCGGCGAGCCGCAACCTGGCGCTGGCGGATTGCGTCGGCTTGGCGCTGGAAAACAACCTGGATCTGCGGATCGAGCGGATTGCGCGCAGCGTGGCGCAGCAGGACGTCGCGGCCGCCCAGGGCGGCTACGATCCGAACCTGACGCTGTCCGCCAAGCGCACCCACGAGGAAACCGCGGGATCCAGCGCCGGCACGGCCGCCGGCGCGCTGGAAGTCCTTGGTTCGGAAACGGACAACGACGCGTTCGGCACCTCCGTCGGCGGCGCGACGGCGCTGGGCGGACTGAGCTACGAACTCGGCGCGCGGCTGGGGCAGTCCGATGGCACGCGCGACGGCAATCCCTTCGACACGAGCACCGGCAGCGCCAGCCTCACGCTCACGCAACCGCTGCTGAAGGGGTTCAAGACCGATTCCGTGCGCTACCAGGTGGCCGTCGCCCGCAAGCAGTCCGCGGAAGCGGCCGCGCAGCTCGAGGCGCGGATCCAGGACGTGCTGGCGCAGGTCGAAACCGCCTGGTTTGGCCTCATCGAAGCGCGCGAGAGCATCCGCGTCCAGGAAGACGCCGTGCAGTTGGCCACGCAGCTCTACGAAGACAACCGCCGCAAGGTGCAGATCGGCGCGCTGTCCCGCCTCGACGAAAAACAGGCCGAAAGCCAGGCCGCCGCCGCGCGCGCGGCCCTCAGTTCCGCGCGGCGCGCCTACGCCGAGGCCCAGAACCAGCTCAAGACCCTGCTGTACGCCGATCACCGGAGCGTGCGCGCCGTGGAGTTGGCGCCGATCGGAGAGCTGGCGGCCGAACCCGTCGCGACGGATGCCGCCGCCAGCGGCGAACGGGCGCTGGAGCGGCGTCCCGATCTGCGGCAGGCGCGTCTGGCGCTGGAACGGCAGGGCATCGCCGTGGCCTACCAGAAAAACCAGACCCTGCCGTCGCTCGATCTGGTGGCCAGCTACGGCGTGGCCGCCAGCGACGAATCTTCGGCCGGCGACGTCTACGACCGGATGGAAGCCGCGGACGAACCGTTCTGGAGCGCCGGCGTGGCGCTGACGTTCCCGCTGGGCAACCGCGCCGCGCGGACCCGCTACGCGCAGAGCCGCGCCAACGAGGAAAAACAGAAGCTGGGATTGCGCCAATTGGAAGAAAAGGCCCTGGTGGATGTCGAAGATGCCGTCGCCGCCGTGCGGACCGGTTACGAAAAGGTCCAAGCCACGCGGGAAGCCCGCGATTACGCCCGGCAGGCCTTGGAAGCCGAGCAGCGGAAGCTCGAAAGCGGCAAAAGCACCAGTTTCGTCGTCTTGCAGCTCCAGCGCGACCTGACGAGCGCGCGCAACGACGCCGTTCAGGCGCTCATGGACTACAATCGGCAGCTCGCTGCGCTGGCCCTCGCCGAGGGCGCCATGCTCGAACGCCACGGCGTCGAATTCGCCGAAGAATAGAGGGGTTTGCTCAATACTGTAGTTGCCCATACCCCCGACGGGGTCGTCGGGGGCTCCAAAGGTGTGATCCCGTGGCTGCTTGGAGCCGGGACGACCTCGTCCCGGTTGGATTCTGCGGCTACAGAATAGATTGATCTGCTCTGGCTTTCCCCGGCGGAATGCGGCGACTTGAGCCCAGTCGCCCTACCTTGGCGGATCGGGGGTAGGGCGGGTTGGCCCAACCCGCCGGGCTGTTCAGACTTCGATGGCGTCGCCGATGCGGACGAACAGCAGCGTGCAGGCAATCTGCGCGGGCGGCAGGGCGAAGAGCATGGAGGCGGCCTGGCGGTAGTCTTCCATCTGTGCGCGGTGCCGCGCTGGATTCGGCGCGCGGTCGGTCTTGAAGTCGAGGATGCGCGCCCGGACGGGCTTGCCGACGGCGTCTTTTTCGAGGTGCAGGCGGTCGATCTTGCCTGAAAGCCATTTGCCGCCGAGGATCGCTTCGAAGGCTTGTTCGCGCAGGAGTTCGACGTCGCCGGCGGGTTTCTCGAAAAACGCGCGGTTGCGGGGATTCTTCAGGAAGGCGGCGACGAGGCGGACATCGGCCGGATCGGCGTCCGCGAATTGGGGCGATGCGCCGGGGACCAGCCAGTCGATCTGCTCGAACAGGGCATGCACGCGCGTGCCCAGATCGCGGGCTTCCGCGCCTTCGGGGCGGAAATACCGCCCGTCCTGGCCATCGCCCGCAGCATGTTCTTGCGAGGCGATGTGCGATTCCAGCGGTTTTTCGGCGGGCGCCGCCGGCAAATCGCCGAACCGCAGCGGCGCGCAGGGTTCGCCGGCGGGCTTCTCGGCGCCGGTTTTCTGCCGCCACCATGTTGGGTCGCCGATTTCCCAGACGGGCTCATCCGCGGCGGGCGCCGCGTTGGGCGCGAGCGTGTTCTGGAGCACGGCGTCGAGGCGGAGGGTCGCCGATTTTTCGGCGGGAGCCACGGTGACGAGGTGCAGCGCGCGCTTGGCGCGGGTCATGGCGACGTAGAGGAGGCGCAGTTCTTCCAGCGCGTTGCTGCGGCGGTCTTCGGCGTATTGCGCGGCCAGGACGGGTTCGGCTTCGACCGCTTTCGTCGCCGGGGAGGACAAAATCCAGTCGACGGGCGGATTCGGATCGTCCGCGGCCTTTTCGTGGACCAGCAGCGGTTCCTTGCTGTGGGCCGTGATGCCGTTCGTTCCCAGGGCCGGCAGGATGACGACGTCGTATTCCAGTCCCTTGGCCTTGTGCATCGTGAGGATGTGGATATTGGAGCCGCTTTGCTCGGCGGGAATTTCCTGCGCCTGAACGAAGGAACAGAAGAGCAGCGCGTTGCCGTCCGGAATCCGGTCGAATTCGGCGGCGATGGACACCAGCAGGCGCAGGCGGTTTTGTTCCAGCGGAGCCTGGTCCAGATCGAGCTGGGCCGCAAGGCGGGCCGCCAGCCCGGCGTAGCCTTGTTCGCGGATGAGACGCCCCCACGCGGCCAGTTCGGCGGGCGCGAGCGTGAGAATCTCCGCCAGCGCCGACATCTGCACGTGCCGCCGGGCGAATTCGTCGCCGGGATGCTCGATGAGCTTGGCGAAGGACAGGATGGCGGGGATCAGGATGTTGTCGAGCAGTTCGGAGTTGCCGGCCCATACCGCGCGGATGCCTTTTTCTCCGAGCGCACCCAGCATGGCGAGACCGTCGGGATTGCTCCGGGCGAGGATGGCGATGGACAGCCGTTCGAAATCGGGAATCTCGCCGCGGAACTGCTCGACGAGTTCGGCGGCACGCCGGATGGTTGGCGAAATTTTGTCTTCGTCCGCTTCTTTTTCTTCCTTCGTGGGCCGGGGCAGGACATGGAGCGCGACGTGGCCGGCGAGATCCTTGTTGGGGGCGGCCGCCGCGTGCGGCGTCCATTCGGCGGCCCACTGCGAAGCGATTCCGGGCCAATCTCCCGCGAGCTGTTCGTTCGCGGGCAGCGGCATGTCTGGCAGGGAACCGAAAACCCGGTTGACGGCGGCGAGAACGACGGGACTGGAGCGCCACGAATGGACGAGCGGGGCGGGCTCCGCGATGGCCGGTTCGGCGCCGGGGCGGTTGTACTTGGCCAGGATGCGCCGGAAAAGCCGCGGATCGCCGCCGCGCCATTGGTAGATGGCCTGCTTGACGTCGCCGACGTAGAACAGCGTGCGGTCGCCGTCGGGATTCTGGAGAACTTCGTCCACCAGGTTTTCGATGACGGACCATTGAAGCAGCGACGTGTCCTGGAATTCGTCGAGCAGCCAGTGGCGGAAACGCGCGTCGAGCCGGAAATCCATCAGCGCCCGCAGGCGCGCCGGCGCCGGCCCGGAGGCGGGATCCAGCAGGTGGGCGATGTCGTTGAACGCCAGCTGTCCGGTGCGGACGACATGGTCGCGGCGGTTGCGGCCATAGGCCGACAGCAGCTGGTAGAGACCCCGGGTGCGCGCGATCTGCTTGCCGAGGAGGACAAACCGGACCTGCGCGAAGGCGCTGGCCAGCGCGGCCTGCGTTTCGGCCGGGAGGGCGACATCCGTCCGGCGGATCCGGACGGAATCGCGGACGCCCTGCGGATCGGCATAGGCCCGGTAAAGGCGGTCCGCGAGGACGTTCTTGAAATCGAATTCGCCGCCCTGGCGGACGGTATCCAGCCCGGCGACGAACCGGTTCCAGTCGTCCCGCGCCTGGCCGGGCTTGAGCGCGTCCGCCTGGTCCGCGAGGGTCTCGAAGACGGCGGGCCAATCGGGCTCGGGCGGCACCGGAAGTCCGCCCGTCCAGATGCGGGCGGCGTTGCCCCAGGCTTCGGAATCCGGCGCCCGCCGGTACAGCGCGTACTGGTCTCCGATCAGGTCGCGGACGGCGCCGTAGACGCTTTTCTTTTCCTCGCCGAAGGTCGCCCGCTTGAAGGCCTCCATCAGCTCGCCGCGTTCCGCGTCGGACGCGGCCTTCTGTCCAAGCAGCCGCTGCAAAACGAGATCTTCCTCGGCGGTCTGCGCTTCCGGCGCGATGGACGGGTCGGAGGCGATGCCGTATTCGAGGCGGAACTGCCGGAGAATCTGCAGGAAGAACGAATCGAGCGTGCCGATGCGCAGGCCGGGCAGGGCCTGGACGAGCGCGCGCAGGGCGGCCTGCGCGGCGGCGCGGTCGGCGAATCCCGGCAGACCGCCGTCGGCCAACTGACCGTTCAACTGCGCGAATCCTTTGTCGTCGCGGGCGGCCTGCGCCAGGCGCGTCAGGATGCGCGACAAAATTTCGCCGGCGGCCTTGCGGGTGAAGGTCAGCGCGACGATGGAAGCCGGTTCCGCGCCGCGGGCCAGCAAGGCGAGATAGCGGCTGCTGAGGGCGAACGTCTTTCCGGTGCCGGCGGACGCCGCCATGGCCGCGCTGCGGATCTGGACGGGCGCGCTCATGCTGGACCCGGCTTCCGGATCAACTCTTCGCCGCCGGCGAAGAGCGGTTCGAAATCGTCGAAGCGGATGGTCTTGTCCGTCGGCGGCCAGAACGTGCCCTCCCGGATGGCGGCGACGACTTCGCGGGCCTTGGCGAGGGCGGATTCGTAGAGGTCTTCGCCGTCCTTGGCCCGGAGTTCCAGATCGACGATTTCCGTCTTGGCGACGGCCTTGGGCAGGTTGAAGTAGCCGACGGATACGTTCTTGGCCTGCGGATGCAGCTGCTCGTAGACGTACCGGTAGAGCGGCAATTGGAGATCGACCCAGCGCTCTTCCGTCCGGGGCCGGAAATGGGTCTTGAGGGGCGAATCCCCGCTTTCGGACGTCTTGTAGTCGAGGATGCGGATCGCGCCGCTTTCCAGATGCCGGTCGATGCGATCGATGCGCGCCTTCAGGATCATTTCGCCGAGTTCGGCCTCGTACTTTTCTTCGGTCGCGACGATCCGCCAACCTTCGCGCACCGCTGCCGCGTGGACGTTCGCCGCGGCGATCAGCCGCTGGCGCAGGGAATCCAACTGCACGATCGCCGCGAAGGACGGCTGCGGGCCGTATTGCGCCTTCGCCAACCGGTCGAGTTCGCCGAGCAGGAGGGCTTGGAGTTGCGCTTCGTCGTCGAGGGCTTCGTGCTTCTTCAAGATGCGGAGGGCGTCGTGGGCGAGATTGCCGAAATTCATCGGATCGATTTCGCGGGCGCCGTCGTCCTCGGGCCGCATGCGGAGCACGTGGGCGAGATAGAAGCGGAACGGGCAGGCGAGGTAGGCCTTGAAAGCGGTCACCGAAAGCGTGCGGGGAATTTGCTCCGGCTGGCAGGCGGGGGGCGCGAGCGGGAGCACGGGCGCGGCCGGGGCGGATGAAATCTCGCCGCGCAAGGCCGGGCGGCCGAAGATCAGCCCCACGCGCCCCGGCAACTCGTCGGCGGGGCAGGCCAGCAGGAGGCGCGAGGGCAGTTGCGGCTCCTGGTTGGCGGCGCGGCGGCTATACAGGAAATGGACGCCCTCCGGCGGGCGCGATTCCAGCAAAGTACGGGCGAGGAACAGATCGCGGGCCAGCAAATCGCGATTGCCCGCGAGGCCCGCGCGGACGCGGATGGAGTCCGGCAAAAAGGCGTCGCCGATGCGCGTTTCGGGCACGACGCCCTCGCGCAGGTCGGCCAGCAGGACCGCGGGCGCGGTCTCCCATTGCACTTCCAGCCACCCGATGGTTTCCCGCGTCGCGGCCGGATTGGGCTTGGGGAAAACCGTCTCGGCGGCCAGCGCCGTTTGCAGCAGTTCGATGGACTCTTCGGAAGCGAGCGCGAGAACCCGGGCGGATTCTTCGGCGGTCCGGACCCGGTCCGCCAGGCTTTTCGCCGCTTCGGCGAACAGCGGATCGGGCGGAAGGCCGTCCGCCGGTCGGCGGCAGTCGTAGAGGTTCGCCAAAAAGACGGAAAGCGGCTCGGTGAAATGCGCTTTCAGCTCTTCCAGCGCTCCGGAAAGAACGGCGCAGTCCTTGTCCTGCTTGGCGAACCGCCGCAGGTCGTCGAACGTCGTCGGCAGGTGTTCGCTCTGGCACTGGTCGAGCTGGGAAAGCAGCGGCCGCGCGTCCTCGAATCCGAGTCGGACGCCAAGCCAATCCTGTGCGTCGGGCTGCCGCAAGAAGGCGGCCGTGGTTGCGTAATCCCGCCCGCGCAACAGCGCGAGCCAAGCGGACAGCAGGCGTCCCGGCGCGGTGGCGGCCAACGGCATGCCGTTGGGGAGATAGAGCGAAATGCCGTCGATCTGCAGGCGCCGGGCGAGGGCCTGCGCGTTGCCGGGGTCTGGCGTACAGATGGCCAAGGCGCGGTTTTTCCGGTCCGCTTCGATCAGCAGCGCGGCCAGCGCTTCCGTTTCGTCCGGCACCTGTTCGAAGACGTGGATCCGGCGCTCGTCGAGCGGCAGCGGCTCGTTTTCCCAGCGGTCGGGAAGGGGCCGGCCCCAGTCGTCGAAGCGGGCCGCCTCCGATTCGGGGGCCAGAACGTGCAGATCGACCGGACACGTCGCGGACAGCGTCCGCAGGCGGCGGATCGCCAGCGCGGAAAAATCGGGCACGAACAGCGCGATCACGCGGGAAATTCCGGCCGCGTCGGCCGGTCGCCGCGCCGCTTCCCGGCGGGCGGCAAGCGGATCTTTCCGGCCGAACCGGGCGACGTCTTGCAGCAGCCCTTTTTCCAGTTGGTCGATCGCCGTCCAGCGCGCGCGTTCCTCGTCGGGCACGAGCGGCAGCAGATCGGCGGCGGAACGGTCGGCCTCGGCCAGTTGCCGGCGGACATCCTGGAGTTGGGCGGCGATGCCGAGGGCGAACGGAAAATCCCAAGCGACGTCTGTTGCGGGGAAGAGGGCGGGGAGTTTGGCGCGCTGCGCCAGCAGCCGTTTGGCCAGCAAAGCCAGGACCAGCGAATCGTCCGCCGCTTCAGGCGGCAGCGGCACCAGATGCTCCGGCGTCACGATGGAACCCGCCAGAACGGCGGTTCCGCGGGCGGCGGCGGCCCGGGCCAGTTCCGCGCGCAGGCGGCGGCCCGCGTGGCGCGTCGGCACGACGATGAGGCAGCCGCGCAGATCCAGCAGGCCGGCGCCGCGCCAGTCCCGCGTCAGGACGTCCACGGCGGTCGGCAGCGACGGCGTCGTCCATCCGTGGAAATGCCGGCTGATGCTCACGCCCGAACGGTGACGGAAAATTCGCCAAAAATCAATGTCGCGGTGGTGGGAGCGCGCTCGGAAATTCGCGGCAGGGGGGGAGCCTCTTTGCCTATGAACACGTGAGGCGTCGGCGCGGCGCATGGCAGAACATACGGCAGACCATGATGTTACGGATAGATTAAAGGTGGCATGGAATGGAACCTATTCGCGGTCATTTGGATGCGCGATTCGATTTGCCTTGCGATCACTGGAAATCCGCTTATTGTATAACAATTCGATAACTGTTGTTTTATATTGCATAACCTCATCTGCTGGAATGAAGATAGATAATTATAAGTTTTATATTAATAAGTTGAGCGGCAGCATCCTCCTTGGGGTGGTCCTGTGGGGGTCGGGTTGGTTTGAGGTGCCGTCTGCTCTGGCGGCCAAGCCTTGGCAAACGCTGGATGACTGCCGAATGGTCGAATATCCGGGCAACGACGGGGATTCGTTCCGGGTCCATTGGAACGGCGGCGAACTGACGGTTCGGCTGTATTTCACCGATGCACCGGAGTCGGATCTGCGGTTTCGCGACCGTATCCGGGCGCAGGCCGCCTATTTCGGCATTTCGGAGGCCCAGGCGGTGGAGGTGGGGAGGATGGCCAAGGCCTTTACCCGGAAATTCCTGAGAGACGGGTTTGAGGTCCGGACTCGATGGCAGGGCGTGTTCGGCAACGAACGCTCGACCCGCAAATACGGCATCGTGACCGCAGCAGGACAGGATTTAGCCGAAACGCTCGTGGCGAACGGACTGGCCCGCATCCACGGCATGGGAATCGGCGGCAATGTCTGGAACGAAGTGGAGCGGCTTAAAGCGCTGGAGGAGGCTGCCCAAGCCGCTGGCAAGGGCGCTTGGGGGATCGCTGCGGCGGCGAACTAGTTCGAGTGACCGGACGCGATAACCGCGGGGGTACGGCCAATCGTTTCTTGACCGGGAGCCGGACGATTTGGGAGCCTACACCCAAGGGAAAGAGCAACGAAAGAAAGCAGGCGCGCGATGAACAAGTCCATTTTCTTTTGGCTACCGGCGGCGGCGTTGCTGTTCTCGACGGGTTGCATGACCATCCACAAGGCCGCGAACAAGGGCGATCTGGTCGCGGTGAAGGCGTTCTTGCTGAAGGGAACGAACGTCGACGCCCGGGACGCCTATGGCCGGACGCCGCTGATGTACATGGTGTCCGACCCCGAAAGCGTCCGATATCTCTTGGCGCAAGGCGCGGACGCGAATGCCCGGGACGATCTGGGCGAAACGCCGTTGATGAAAGC
The DNA here is from genome assembly GCA_002347655.1 of Verrucomicrobia bacterium UBA2281. Taxonomy (GTDB): domain Bacteria; phylum Verrucomicrobiota; class Kiritimatiellia; order CAIQIC01; family Lenti-01; genus Lenti-01. The sequence goes on from DDWR01000038.1 coordinate 26,890, forward strand.
CGCCTGGGTCGGCCAGCTGGCCACGGTCCGGGCGCTCGTGGAAAAAGGCGCGGACGTGAATGCGCGGAACAACGCCGGGGAGACGCCGCTGATGCGGGCGGTCCGGAACCTGGACGTCGTGAAATATCTGGTGGAGCAGGGGGCGGACGTCAACGCCAAGGACGGCAAGGGCGAATCGGTGCTGCTGAAAGCGTCGGTGTCCGGCCGGGTGCGGACCGTTCAGTATCTAAAGCAAAAAGGCGCCGCGGTCGAAGGCGGCGCCCGTTAAATACATTCGACGGCTTGACGATCCCTAGACGCAATTGGGAGCTCAGCGGAGACCAGCCCATCGCAGCGTCCTTCGCGCTCTTTCCTCTGGCGGCTGGCCATCCCAACTCTTCCGCCGAGCTCCACTTTCAGGCTACGGCAAGATCCGGAAAAATCAAATGGCCGACCGTTAAAATCCGATAAAAAAGCGGGGCGTTCAGCGGATTTCTTCGCCGGGTTTCTTTTTGCGGCGCTTGTCTTCGTACATGCGCGCATCGGCGATTTTCATCAGTTCGGCGAAATCGTAAGGTTTCTCGGCGAACGCGGTGCCGACGGCGATGATACACGGGATCCCGTCGTCCGTCTCCCGGTTGACGGCCGCCAGCGCTTCTTCCCAGCGCGCTTTCAGGGGTTCGACGTCGGCGGCTTTGCCGTTGCAGGCGATCATCAGGTATTCGTCGCCGCCGAGGCGGTAGCCGTGGATGTTGTCCGAGGTGACCTTGCGGATGCTGGCGGCGGCCTTCATGAGGAGGCGATCGCCGGCTTCGTGGCCGTGGACGTCGTTGGTCTGCTTGAGATAGTTGACGTCGAAGTTGAAAATGGCGACGGAATCGAGATGGGGATATTCGTCCTTGAGCCGGGCGAGGTATTTGCCCTTGTTGTAGAGCCCGGTGAGCTTGTCGTGCTCGCTTTCGTAGATGATTTCCTCGCGCAGGAGGCTGTTTTCCACGCACAGCGCGATGATCGCGGCGAGGATGGCGATGTCGAGGGCTTTCCGGTCGCTGCGCTCGTCCAGTTCGAGATAGAGGGCGTAGCGCTGGTCGGAGAACGTGCCGGCGCAGATCCGGACAAAACGGTTGCGCAGGTCGCCGCCGCGGGCGGCGATCAGCTCGCGCACCGGCCCCGGGAGAGCGCCGGCCGCGATCTCGATTCGTCCCGGGGTACCGAACGCGGCGTCGTGCGCGGGGGCGAGGGGCTGGCGGCCGCGCGTTTCGGCGGCGGCGCGGGCATCGTAGGCCGTGGTTTCGAGCCGGCCGTTGCGGGCCAAGAAGAAATAGAGCCGCGGCGTCTTGAAGAAGCCCGCGATGACCGGCAGCAGGGCGGAGTGGGAGGCGGAAATCTTTTCCAGCATGGCGGACTGGAAGGCCGACACCTTTTCGGACAGGACGGAATACTCGGTGACTTCCTGGCTCAGGAGCATGAACTCGGTCGTGTTGGTCAGCTGGCCGATCTTGTAGACGCGGCCGTCCTTGTCGAACAGGCCGTGGTGCAGGCGCCAGTAGATGCCGCGTTCGCGGTCGACGCATTCCCATTCGGTGGCCTCGCCGCGGGTCAGCGGCGCATGGTTGCTGCGAGCCTCCCATGGGAAAACGTCGGCTGCGCGCTTGCCAACCAACGCAGGGCCGTACAGGCGTTCCACCGCCGCGTCGGCGAAGGCGATTTCGCGGGTTTGCTCGTCGACGACGTAAATGCCGCCGATGGCTTCGGTGACGAATCGGGCGATCTCGACTGAAAAGTCCATGGCGGCAGAATACGCCCGCCGCGGGCGGCCGGTCAATCGGGCAGGCGGGCGGCGATCGCCGTTCCCACTTGGCGGATTCCGGCCATCCGGCTATCCTGCGTACCATGAATCATGCGGCGTCCACGATGGCGGGGGCGGGCGGAAACTCGCGGGAGCGGGTGGCCCGGCAAGCGGTTCTCATGGGTTTCGCGGACGTCGCCATCACGCTGACGGCCATGCTGGCGGCCCGCTCGGCGGTGATTTTGGCGGATTTCTGCAAGACGTTCCTCGAATTCGCGGCGGTGTTCCTGTCGTGGTGGGCGATCCGCCGGATGGCGCGCGGGCCGGGCGGGGGCTTCGACTACGGCCTGGGCAAGATGGAAAACCTGGCGAGCCTGATCGTGGGCATGCTGATGGCCGTCTGCCTGCTGATCATCGTCGGCAATGCCGTCCGCAACTTCCTGCATCCGGCGCACGTCGCCGGCATCGGCGTCCAGATCAGCCTGGCGGCCCAGGCGGTCTACGCGGTGATCAACGGCGCCGTGGCGCGGCGCAGCCGGCGCGCGGCGCGGGCGGAGAACTCGCCGCTGCTGGAGGCGCAGGCCCGGCTGCATTTCACGCGCGCGGCGGCCAACGTCTTCATCCTGCTGTCGCTGGGGCTGAGTCTGGCCTTGGCGCGCTACGACTGGGTGCGCTACGTCGATCCGGCGGCATCGCTGGTGATCGCCGGGTCCATCCTGCTGGCCGCGCTGGGCATCTTCTCGACCTCCGTGGGCGACCTGCTCGACCGGACGCTCGAGGAATCGGACCAGCTGCTGATCCTGCGGGAACTGGCGCGGCATTTCGACGACTACCGTTTCCTTCACGGCATCCGGTCGCGGCGGGCCGGCGCGGAAGCCTACGTCGACATTTTTCTGGAATTCGATACGGAGAAGAAAGCGGGAGAAATCCAAGCCGTGGCCGCCAGCCTGCGCCACCGCATCGAAAGCCAGATTCCCCGCAGCCACGTCGCGATCGGCCTGTCGACCGAGCCGCTCGGTTCGCCGCGGGACCGCTGATGTTCTGGTCAGATCAAAGGGGCGGGGCTGTGAATTCAATGCCCCGGCTGTTTACTTGATCATTGGATATTGGACATTGGATATTGGATATTGAGATCCCGTGTTGCGGGTCCCAGCCGATCCGCCGAAAAAATCACTCCCCCGGAGCGCGACGTCTATAGGCCCTGCATCTTGGCGAGATAGGCGTCCATCTCCTCGATGCTGGAGAAAATCTGCATCGAGGGCAGGGCTTCAACGATCTCGAACGCCTTCTGGATGGGTGCGGGGATGCGCGCGAGGCAGAGGTAGCCGCCGGCGCGGGCGAGATCTTTCTGGGCCTTGAAGACGACGCGGATGCCCATGCTGCTGATGAAATCCAGTCCCGCCACGTCCAGCGTGACGACCTTGGCCGCGCCTTCGGCCAGCAGGTAGGCGAGTTTCGATTCCAGCTGGGGATAGGTCGTGCTGTCCAGCGACCCGGCCAGCGTCACCACGAACACGCGCGGCTTGTTTTCCAATACCTTGATCGTCAGCGCCATGGTTCCCGCCTTTCTGGATGGGAGCGTTGTAGCACGTCGGCCCCGGCGAAGCAAGAAGCCGGCGGATCGATGTCGGTAAAACATGAGTTGTCC
>DDWR01000012.1 GCA_002347655.1 Verrucomicrobia bacterium UBA2281
GCCGCCGCGGCTCCGGCCGCCGCCGGCGCGCCGCCGCGCCCGGCCGCGGCGTCCGCGCCGCAAACCCACGTCGTCCAGGCCGGCGAAAACCTCGCCACGATTTCCACCCGCTACTACGGGACGCCGTCCAAGTGGAAACTGATTTTCAACGCGAACCAAGACCGGTTGCGCGACGCGAACAACCTGCGCGTCGGCACCCGGATCGACATCCCCCCCAGTTGAACAGGAGCACCGGAACATGGGCACCGATTTTTTCGACGACGATCTGGTCCGCGAGCGCGAAGCCGCGCTGAAGATCAAGCTGGACGCCGAAGGCGGCGGCAAGCGCGACGGCCATATCCCGTCGTCGCGCGACCTGCCCAACCGCGCGGTGTCCGACCTGACGCTGACCCATCTGGCCCGCCACAAGCAGGAAGTCGCCGAGCAGATGGTGGACAAGGCGCAGGAACTGGACCGCCTGCGCGCGCGCCAGGAAGAGCTGGAAAAAGAGCGCCGCCTGCTCGAGGAATTGCGCCAAAAACAGGAGGCGTTCGACAACGGCCGCCGCGATCTCAAGGAACGCCTCGGCGAAAGCCTCGGGCGCATGGAGAAAGACCAGTTGCAGGCGGAACGCCTGACGCAGCTGCTCGGCGAAACCCGCCGGGCCTTGCGGGTGCGGCTCGAGGAGGTCGCCGGCCTCGATGCGGATCATTGGAACGAAGACAATCTGATGGAAGAATTGAACCGGGCCTTGGCGCTGCTGGAAGACGTCCGGACGGAATACAACCAGGCCTTGGCGAAACTCGACGCCGTGCGGCCGGCGGCGGCCGGTGCGGCCGCGCGCCCGTTGGCGTTCGCCGAAGAATCGGCCGCGGCCGCGCCGGCCGCGCAGGGCTTCGGCTATTGGCTGCGCTCCGGCCTGGCGTTCTCGCTGCCGCTGATGGTTTGGCTGGCGGTGCTGCTGGTGGCGTGGATGATCTTCGATTCCTGGATCTGACCATGGCGGCGCTTCGCAAACAGACGCTTTCCCGGCGCTTGAAGGAGATCGAGCGCGAACGGGCCGAACTGCGCGCGCGGATCGACGAAGTCCGGCGCTGGGCCGATGCCGTGCCCGCGGAATACGCGCCGCGGTCCGAGCCGCGCCTGCGCGCCGCCGCCGTTCCGGAGCATCTGCGCCGTACGGATTCGGCCCGTGCGTCCTGGGACGTCGCGGAGCGCGAAACGAACGATTCGCCGGCGGACGAAGCGTCCTTGGACTTTGCGCCGGGCCCCGACGGTCTCGACGTCAAGCGGGTGGTGATGCCGCGCCTGCAGCGCACCGATTTGCTGCGGCCGGCCATCGGCGGATCCGCGTCCGCCCCGCGGCTGGTCGAGCCGGAACACGACCGGTTCCGCAATTATTTCGGCACGGCCGGTCTCAAGCGCGTTCGCGAGGCCCGCAAAGAGCAGGGCAGCCAGCGCGCCCGCGCCGTCTTCATGCTGCTGATGGTGGCGACGCTGGGGTTCATCCTGTTCAAGATGATCACCTAGCCGGGGCGCGGCCGCGGCATTCCGGACGAAGGGGTCGAAGCGATGAACGTGGCGGTGGCTTGCGGCGGAACCGGGGGGCACGTGTTCCCGGGGCTGGCCACGGCGCGCGAATTGCTGCGTCGCGGCCACGACGTGACCCTCTGGCTGACCGGCCGCGATTCCGAGCAGGCGGCGCGCCGGGAATGGGACGGGCCCGTCGTCGAAGTGCCGGCGCGGGGCTTTCCGGCGGGGGTTTCCCTGGAGTCTTTGAAACGGGGCTGGAATCTGGCCCGGGCCGTGGGCCGTTGTTGCGCGGAAATGCGCCGGAACCGGCCCGCCGTGCTGCTGGCGATGGGCTCGTACGCCTCGGTGGGGCCCTGCGGCGCCGCGCGCCTGCTGGGCGTGCCGATCGTGCTGCACGAGGCCAACGTGGTGCCCGGCCGCGCCGTCCGCCTGTTTGCGCGCGGTGCTGCGGCCGTGGCGGCCGGTTTCGAGGAAACCCGCTACCATCTGCGCCGGGCCAAGCTGACCGTCGTCGGCATCCCGTTGCGGGAGGAGTTGACCGCCGCCGCGCAAAGCCTGCCGCCGCGCGAATCCGGTGGACCGGCTCCGTTCCGCCTGCTGGTGGCGGGCGGCAGCCTGGGCGCGCACCGCCTCAACGAAGTCGCGGCGGACGCCTTGGCGCGCCTGCAGCGGGCCGGAGTCGATTTTTCGGTCGTCCATTTGACCGGGCGCGCCGATGAAACGGCCATCCGCGCCGCCTATGCCGCGGCCGGGGTGCGGGCCGAGGTCATCGCGTTCACGACCTACATGGCGCCGCTGTACCACGCCGCCGATCTGGCGATCTGTCGGGCCGGTGCGGCCACCTGCGCCGAATTGGCCTATTTCGGCGTGCCGGCGCTGCTGGTGCCGTATCCTTTGGCGGCGCTGGACCACCAGACCGCCAATGCCCACGCGCTGGAAAAGCGCGGCGCGGCGGACGTGGTGGCGGAATCCGCGCTGACGCCCGAATGGCTCGAGGCCTATCTGGCGCAGACCTTGCGCCAGCCCGAACGGCTGGCGCGCCTGCGCGAAGCCGCGCACAAGGAAGGCGTGCGGGACGGGACGGCCGCCTTGGCCGATCTGGTGGAGCGCTGCGCGCGGAAGCCATGACGGCGGAAAACGGCAACTGGCGCGAGGAAATCCGGCGCTGGATCCGGACGTCGGGCGCGCGCGTGCATTTGATGGGCGTTGGCGGCATCGGCATGGCCGGCGTGGCGCGCTTGCTCGCGGCAAAGGGATTGGCCGTGACCGGCTGCGACGGCGCCGCGCCGCGCACGCTGGCTTGGCTGCGCTCCTGCGGCATTCCGGCGACCACGGGCCACGATCCGGCCCATCTGGATGACGTCGATTGGGCCGTGTTCAGCCCCGCGCTGCCGCCGGGGCACCCGGAGCGCGTCGCGGCGGAAAGCCGCGGCCTTCCGCTCTATCGCCGCGGCCAGGTGTTGCCGGTGCTGGCGGAGTCGTGGAAAACCGTCGCGGTGTCCGGTACGCACGGCAAGACGACGACCTCGGCGATGATCGCGCATATCCTGCGCGCCTGCGGCGCGGACCCGTCGTGGTGCATCGGCGGCGAATTGCCGCCGGACGGCGCGCCCGCCGGCATCGGGACGTCGGCCTGGCTCGCGCTCGAGGCCGACGAAAGCGACGGCACGCTGGCGCACTTTGCGCCGGAAATCGCGGTGATCACGAACGTCGAATTCGACCACATGGAGCATTTTGACTCGCAAGAGGCGATGATCGAATGCTTTCGGGCCTTCGCGCGGCAGGCCAAGGCCGTGGTGGTTTGCGCCGAGGATCCCGAGGCGGCGAAAATCGGCGCGGAAACGGGCGGAACGTCCTATGGTTTTGCGCCCGGCGCGGATTTCCGGGGCGAGATTCTCGAAGTGGGACCTGCCGGCACGCGGTTCGCGGTGCGCGGGACGGCGGTGGCGCTGCCCTTGCCGGGCCGCCACAACGTGTTGAACGCCTTGGGCGCGCTGGCGGCATGCGACCGGTGCGGCCTCGCGCTGCCCGCCGCCGGCGCGGCGCTGGCAAGCTTCGCGCTGCCCAAACGGCGCTTTGAGCTCGTGGCGGAAGCGCGCGGCATCCGGATCGTGGCCGACTATGCGCATCATCCCTCGGAAATCCGCGCGCTGGTCGAGGCCGCGAAACAGGCCGGCGCGGCGCGGATCTGGGCCGTATTCCAGCCGCATCGCTTCACGCGCACGCGGGCGCTGGGCGCGGAATTTCCGCTGGCCTTCGCCGGCGTGGCCGGCGTGATCTTGGTGCCGGTCTATGCCGCCAGCGAACCACCCCTGGCCGGCGGGACCTCGGAAGATCTGCTCAAGCACTTCTGGAACCACCATGGCGCGCCCGCCGAACTGGCCAAAGACTTGGAGCAGGCCGCCGTCCTCGTCGCCGCGCGCTGGAAATCCGGCGACTGGGTGCTGGTGGTCGGCGCGGGCGACGTCGAAGACGTCGGGCCGATGCTGAAGAAGAAACTCTCCGAAGAATAGAATCTCGGTATAATTGACATGACGCGGAGGCCCTCGGTTGTCGCTGCGCCCGCTGGCTGCGGGGCTGCCGACGTAGGGGCGCAGCTTGCTGCGACCGGGATCGGGATTCAACCGCCGGGATTCAGCAAGCTGAACCCCTACGAAGCCGAGGCGGTTTTATTCCCTTCGCGCGCGGCAATAGACGTCCCACAGGGCGTCGCGCGCGGACTGGGGATCGGGGCCGTAGGCGAAGACGCCGTCTTCGTGGCCGGCCATGACCAGGACCGCGACGGGGGGCAGGGCGGCCGCAAGCCGGCCGACGGCGCGGGCCATCTCGGGCGTGCCGAACGCGGCGTCGGCGGGGGTTTGCGGCGCGCCTTCCCGCCGCAAGAGCCGGAACATGAGGCGGTCGTGGACGTGGATCACGGCGTTCGCGTCGGGGCGCGCGGCATAAATGGCGCCGTGGCTCATGGATTCCGACGAGGCGGGGAGCGGCCCGCGGCAAACCACGCTGTTCTTTGCGATATCGAACGAGACGACTTCGCAGAAGTGTTCGGCAGCGATGGGGAATTTCAGGCCGGTGCCGCTGCCGGTGACGATGAACCGGTTGGTTCCTTCGATGCGCGCGCTGACGTTGCCGTAGCCGATGCCGTCGGGCAGGACGCCGATCAGTTCCCACTCGTGCAGGTCGTCGCGGATGCGCATGAGATCGTGGAGGCGGGGATGCGCGGGGGCCGGCGTCGCCTCGTGCGCGAAGGTGAACTTGATGTACCCTTCGTCCCTATGGGTGGAGGTCGGCATACAGGGCGCGCAGTCCTGCGCGCGAAGCGGGGGCGAGGCCGCGCTCGGTGAGGATGCCGGTGACGAGGCGGGCGGGGGTCACGTCGAAGCCGTAGTTGGCGGCGGGCGTTTTCTCAGGGCAGATGCGGACGGTGGCGGGGCGGTTTGCGTCGTCGTCCCACCCGGTCATGAAGCGAACTTCTTCGGAACCCCGCTCCTCGATGGGAATGTCGCGCACGCCGTCTTCGATGGACCAATCGATGGTGGAGGACGGCAGGACCGCATAGAACGGCACGCCGTTGTCGCGCGCGGCGAGGGCCTTGAGATAGGTGCCGATCTTGTTGGCGACGTCGCCCGCGGCGGTGGTGCGGTCGGAGCCGACGAAGACGATGTCGACCATGCCGTGCTGCATCAGATGCCCGCCGGCATTGTCGGGAATGAGCGTGTGCGGCACGCCGTGGTGGCCGAGTTCCCACGCGGTGAGCGCGGCCCCTTGGTTGCGCGGGCGGGTCTCGTCCACCCAGACGTGGATCGGGATGCCGGCGTCGAACGCGGCGTAGACGGGGGCCAAGGCGGTGCCATGGTCCACGAACGCCAGCCAGCCGGCGTTGCAGTGGGTCAGGACGTTGACGGGTTTCCCCGGCTTGCGCGCGGCGATCTCGCGCAGAAGGGCCAAGCCGTGCTGGCCCATGCGGCGGCTGAATCCGGCGTCCTCGTCGGTGATGGCCTGGGCTTCGCGCCGGGCGGTTTCGACGCGGTCGCCCGGGGCGCAGGGGGCCAGGATGTTTTGCATGCGGACGAGCGCCCATTCGAGGTTCTTGGCCGTGGGGCGCGTCGCGTGGAGCGCGGCGGCTTCGGCCGCGATCTGCGCGGCGAAATCGGGCGCGGCGGCGTGGCGCAGGGCGGCCAGATACAGGCCCCAGGCCGCGGCGCAGCCGATGAGCCCCGCCCCGCGCAGGTGCATCTTGCGAATGGCGGCGCACATGTCCATCGGGGTGCGCAAGTCCATGAAAGCGAACCGGTGGGGCAGAAGGGCCTGGTCGATGATCCGGACGCAGCCGGGACATTCCAGCCAGATGGTGCGATAATGCTTGCCGTCGACGTTCACGGGCACGGTTTTCCCCTAAAAGCGGCATAGCGTCAAGTTCAGGGGGTAAGTATTGACGGGGACAGCCTTGAAAGAGGATCATTCGCTTTTAGGAATTATTGCATGAATAAGGGGTGGTGCATTCTGGGTTGGCTGTGCACGATGGCCGTTCCGGCCTTGGGGCAGGTGACGAATGTGGGGGCAACGGAAACGGACCAGATCCGTGTAGAGTGGGCGGCCATGCCGGGGAATCCCTATCGCGTGTACGCCACGCCAGATTTGGTCCAGGCCGCGTGGAGCAACCTGACACCCGACGGGGTGGTGTTTGCAGATGCACAGGGATTCCGCGTCCTTCCGACGGATGAAAACCGGATGTTTTATTGCGCCATGGCCAGCGACTTTTTAGTGGTGGACCTTTCGGAAGGGCCGACGGCTACAAATTATCCCGTGAGTTATACGAATGTCTCTCCCCCGGGCGGATGGGGCGACGAATACAAGACGATGAAGTTGGTGCTGCGGCGCATTCCGGCGGGAACCTTCACCATGGGCTCGCCCACGAACGAGATGGGACGATCTACCAACGAGCCGCAGCATTCGGTTACCTTGACAAAGGACTTCTATATCGGTGTGTTCGAGACGACGCAGAAGCAGTGGGAGCGGGTAATGGGCGTCTGGCCCAGCTATTTCACCAATACAGCCTTCCGGGATTCACGACCGGTGGAATATGTCAGTTACAACCATATCCGCGGGAGGGTGGTCGGGGCCAACTGGCCCTCGGACGGCAATGTGGACACCAACTCCTTATATGGGGTACCTGCGGACTAAGACAGGACTTGCCTTCGACCTGCCGACGGAGGCCCAATGGGAGTATGCCTGCCGGGCGGGGACAACCAATGCGCTGAACTCGGGTTGCGATTTAACCAATACCGTGGAAGATGTGCATATGGCCTCGGTGGGTAGGTGCTTGTATAACGGAGGCTTAGGCTGGACGGCCAACGGCGATACGAGCGTAGCCACCGCAAAGGTGGGCAGCTATCTGCCGAATGCATGGGGTATATATGACATGCACGGGAACGTGTGGGAGTGTTGCTTGGATTGGTATGAAACGCTACCTGCGGGTGTGTTGGATCCGCCGGGTCCTGCGACGGGCTCGTCCCGTGTGTTGCGGAGCAGCTGTTGGAGCTTCGACGCGTATCGTTGCCGCTCGGCATTTCGCGTCCAATGCGGTTCGTCGGTTATGAGTCCCGAGGGCGGGTTTCGCATATTCCTGCCCCTAGGTCGGTGAAGCGAGCCCCGAGGCGGAGCCGTAGTTCGGCTCATGGCAAGCAGCGCGAGTGGTTGAACGGCTGCCGCGGCGCAGGCCGCAATGGAATCGGCGTTGAAAGGCAGAGGGGGGGGGCGTAGAGTGGAGCGCGAGTTTTCCACACTATGGAAAACTTCTTTCCACGGTATGGAAAAACCAAGGGACCAGGCGGGATGAGCGGCCAGAAGAGATTTCGGAAAGTGGCGGTGCTGAAGGGCGGGCCGTCGTCGGAGCGGGAGGTGTCGCTGCGCTCGGGCGCGGCGGTGGCGCAGGCGCTGCGGGAGCGGGGCTACGAGGTGGCCGAGGTCGAGGTGGGGACGGACGGCTCGTTTTCGGTGCCGGCGGGGACCGAGGTGGCGTTCGTGGCGATGCACGGGCAATTCGGCGAGGATGGGACGATCCAGGCGCTGCTGCGCCAGCAGGGCATTCCGCACACGGGGTCGAGCCCGGAGGCGAGCGCGCGGGCGTTCGACAAGTCGCGGAGCAAGCCCGTCCTGGCGGCGGCGGGGATTCCCACGCCGGCGTTCGAGTTTTTGCGCAAAGGGCAGGCGCGGACGCTGCCGTTGCCGGTCGTGGTCAAGCCGGTGCGGCAAGGATCGAGCGTGGGGATGTCGCGCGTGTTTCGCGAGGAAGATTGGTCCGCCGCGCTGGATGCCGCGCTGGGCTACGACGAGATCGCGCTGGTGGAGGAGTTCATCCCGGGCCAGGAGCTGACGGTGGGCGTGGTGGGCGACGTCGTGTTGCCGGTGGTTGAAATCATCACGGCGGACGGCAACTTCGACTACGAGCAGAAATACACGCCGGGCAAGTCGACGCACAAAATCCCGGCGGAGATTCCGGCGGCGACGGCGCGCGCGTGCCAGCAGGCGGCGCTGGCGGTTTTCCGCGCGCTGGGTTGCGCGGGCATGGGCCGGGTGGACATCCGCCTGCGGTCCGACGGCCGGTTCTTCGTGCTGGAACTGAACAACATCCCGGGCATGACGGAAGTCAGCCTGCTGCCGGACGCGGCGCGGGCGCACGGCTGGAGCTTTCCGGAACTTTGCGAACGCATCCTGAATATGGTATGATCCGGCGACAACGCAGGAGGCGAAGATGAAAGTTCTCAGAGTATTGGCGAATCCCAAGACGGTGGAACAGTCCGCGAGCCTGAAGGTCGAACAGGCCTTCACGGCGGCGCTCAAGCAGAAACATCCCGAGGCGCAAGTCCTGACGATCGACGTCTACAAGGACGAGGTGCCGCTGCTGGACGCCAAGCTCCTGCCGGCGTTCTTCGGCGCGCCGCCGGCGGACGCGGAGACGGAGCGCAAGCGCGCGCGGCAGAAGGCGATCCTGGATCAGTTTCTCGCGGCGGACCTGCTGGTGATCGCGACGCCGATGTGGAATTTCAACGCGCCGCCGATGCTGAAGGCGTTCATCGACACGATCCTGGTGGCGGGCCAGACCTTCAAGTACACGGCGACGGGCCCGGTCGGCCTGGCGACCGGCAAGCAAGCGGTGCTGTGCATTGCCAGCGGCGGCGTTTACGAGGGCGCGATGGCGGCCTACGACACGCTGACGCCCATGCTGAAAACCCAGCTCGGGTTCATCGGCATTACCGACGTGACCGAGCTGCGCGCGCCCGGGCAGGGCGCCGGCGGCGAAAAGGCCGCCGCCAGCACGGCGGCCGCGGTCGCACAGGCCCGGCAGGCCGCCGCCCGGTTCTAGAGCAAATTCAGATTTACTGTGGCCGTTTTTTAAACGGCCAGAGAGATCGGCTCACCCGGAGGGTTCGCCCTACCCCAAGCTTTCAATACGGCCTATGGGTAGGGCGAGGCGTCCCTGCCGAGCCGGGCTGTTNNCTGTTTTCGACTTCGAGCGGCTACGATATTCTGAAAACCGCCCTAAACCGCCCGATTCCGGCGGGATCGGCGCCGGTCGGGAAACGGGCGGCGAATTATTGTTTTTCCCCGCCGCCGGCTGTGGCATAGTGCGTCCTCGTGCGTTGTTCGTGAAAGAGGACGATGGTGGCGTTTGGAAACGACAAAAACCGGCGGAAAAACCGCCCGCGGGAAAGCCTGTTGCGGGCCGCCGTGCGTTCGGGCGAGCGCCGCCGGCTGGTGCGCCGGCGCGTGCTGACGGCGCTGGGAGTGCTTCTCGGGGTGCCCGCGCTCGCGATCGGACTCGCCTGGGGCGGTCACCAGGCCTGGCTCGGCATGTTCGCGGAGAATCCCTTTTTTGAGATCCGCCGGATCGACGTGACGACCGACGGCATGCTCGGAGCGGCCGACATCCAGGACTACGCCCGGGTCCGGCCGGGCCTGAACCTCTTCGCCGTGCGACCGCAGGAGATCCGCGCCGCCTTGCTGACGGTGCCGGTCATCGCCGATGCCCAGGTGGGCCGCCGCTTGCCGGACGGGCTGGTGATCGAAGTGGCCGAGCGCATCGCGGTGGCGCGTCTGGGGCGCCCGGGCGCCGGCAGCACGTTGGCCGTGGACGCGACCGGCCACGTGCTGGGGCCCAGTTCCGTGCGGATCAGCCTGCCGGTCATCCAGGGCGTGCGGGACGTCGGCCTGCGACCGGGCGACGTGGTGGCCGATCCCATGCTGAAAGAGGCGTTGGCCATCCTGGACGTCTGCAACGACGAAAAGATGCGCGCGGTCCTCTCCGTGGCGACCATCGGCGTGGGCGACGACGAGCGCATCGAGGTCGGCCTGGCTTCGGGCGAGCGGGTGCGGCTGTCGCGCGACCGGGTGCGGGACAAGCTGTGGCAATTGCGCGAGATGCTGATAGAGGCGCGTCGCCAGGGCTTGGCGCTGGCCACGTACGACATGACGGTGGACCGCAATTACGTGGGGCGGTCGGCGGAAGCGGCGGACGCGCCCTGACGGGCCGCGGGCGGAAAGGGAGACGGGCAGGATGAACATCGAACCGATCGTCGCGCTGGAAATCGGCACGAGCCGGGTGCGCGTTTTCGTGGGCGAGGCCCGCGAGGACGGCGCGCTGATGATCACCGCGGTGGGCGATGCGGCCAGCAGCGGCATGCGCAAGGGGGAGATTTTCCATTTCGACAGCGTGTGCGCGTGCGTGGAGACCGCGCTGCGGCAGGCCGAAGAAGCCGCGGATCTGAAGATCAACGAGGTCTATCTGGCGATGTCGGGCTCGCAGATCGAGGCCCTGCCCAGCCGGGCCGAGATTCCGGTGGACGGCGAAATCACGCCGCAGGACGTGGACCACGTCAAGCGGATGGCCAAGGAAGTGACGCTGCCGGCGGACCGCGAAATCCTCCACAGCATCTTCGGCCAGTTCGCCGTGGACGGCCTGCCGGGCGTGACGCCGGTCGGGCTCGTGGGCCAGCGCCTGGCGGCCGAAATGCTGATCGTGCACGGCGTCCATTCCCGGATGGTGAATCTGGTGCGGGTGGTCAAGGCGCTGAAGCTGGAAATGGCCGAACCGTTGTTCAGCGGCCTGTGTTCGGCGCAGGCGGCGCTCTCCGCCGAACAAAAACACCAGGGCGCGCTGCTGATCGATCTGGGCGGCGGCAAGACCGACTACGTGGTCTATGCCCAGGCCAAGATCGCGGACGCGGGCGTCATCGGCGTGGGCGGCGACCACGTGACGAACGACGTGGCGCGCGCGTTCCGGCTGTCCACGACGGAAGCGGAGGCGCTGAAACTGCAGCACGGCGACGCCATGGTGAGCGCCGCCGGCCGCACCCGCCGCCTGCCGTTGCCGGCCGCCGCCGGCGAAGCGCCGCGCACCGCGAAGCTGTCGGACCTGCAGACGATCGTCCATCTGCGCATGGAGGAGACCTTCGGCCTGATCGCCGCGCGCCTGAAGCGGCAGAAATTGCTCTCGCTGCTGGGCGCGGGCGTGGTGCTGACGGGCGGCGGCGCCCACTTGAAGAACGTGGCCGCGCTGGCCGAAAAGGTGTTCGGCCTGCCGTGCGAAATCGGCGTGCCGCGCAACGCCAGCGGCCTGACCGCGAATCTGGCCGTGCCGGAATACGCGACGGGCGTGGGCGCGGTGCTGCACGGCTATCGCAGCGCCCGGACCGCGGCGGAAGAATCCCGCAGCGCCTGGAAAAAACTGGCCCATTGGTTTGGCGTGAACTGAGCGGAGGAACGAACATGGCGGCGAAATCGGAAAACGCGCAGGACGACGTCCGGGAACTCCGGTGCCGCGTGCTCGTGGCGGGGGTCGGCGGCGCCGCCGGCAACGTCCTGGGCCATGCGTTGGCGGATTGGCCCGAGCCCCCGACCGTGGCGGCCGTCAACACGGACGTGCGCGCCCTGGAAGCGACGGCCGTCGCCCTGAAGGTGGCGATCGGCCGGACGGTCGCCAAGGGCATGGGCACGGGTGGCGACGCCGAACTGGGCCGGCTGGCCGCCAACGAGGATCTGGACGCGCTGCGCGCGCTGGTCGCCGGCCACGACCTGCTGCTGCTGGTGGCGGGTCTGGGCGGCGGCACCGCCACGGGTGCGGCGCCGGTGCTGGCCCGGATCGCTCGCGAAGAGGGCCTGCTCGTGCTGGCCTACGTCACCCTGCCGTTCGCGTTCGAGGGCGCGCGCCGGCAGGAGCAGGCCCAGGAGGGCTTGGCGGATTTGAAGCAGTCCGCCGATGCGGTCATCGGCCTGCCCAACCAGCGGTTGCATGCGCTGTTGCCGTCCGACACCTCGTTGCCGGACGCTTTCGCGTTCGTGGACCGCATGATGTCCGCCGGCATTCGCGGCCTGTGGACGCTGCTGGCGCGGGACAACATGCTCAACCTGGATTTCTCGGACTTGCAGAGCCTCGTGGAAAACAGCGGCAACGAATGCGGTTTCGGCTATGGCGAAGGGCAGGGGCCCGGCAAGGCCGAACAGGCCCTGCAAGGCCTGCTGGAAGGGCCGATGCTGGAAAAGGGGCGGGTGATCGCCAACTCCGGCGCCATGATCCTGAACGTGGCCGGCGGGCCGGATCTGTCGCTGGCGGAACTGGAAACCATCCACCGCCGGTTCCAGGAAGCGGCGCGGCCGGGCGCCCGGATCTCGCTGGGCGCGGCCGTGCTGGCGGGGTGGACCGGACGGCTGGCGCTGACCGTGCTGGCGGCGGAGCATTGGTTGCCGCCGGCCCGGCCCGGTTCGTTGGTGATCCCCGCCGGTCCGGACGTGCCGGCGGACGTGCCGGCCGGCCGGGCCCGCAAGAACGTCCAACAGTCCGAACTGCAGCTGGGGGGCGCCGGCGACCGGGGCCGCTTCCGGGACGTCGCCCCGACGATCCACGAGGGCGCCGATCTGGACATTCCGGTCTATATCCGCCGCGGCATCCGCATTCCTTCCTGACGCCCCGCCTGCGGGCTTGATTTCGCGCGCCAAAATCGCGAAAGTAGGCGCAACCAATAACGCGCGGAGGAAACGGAACATGAGAAGCATGAAATGGATGGTGGTGGCGGCGGCGGTGGGCCTGTTCATTCCGGCGGCGCTGGGGGAGGCGTTGCTGACGCAAGGCTCGAACGAAATCGGCCTGGCCGGACAGCTGGACACGTCGGGCGTGGCCGGAACGGATTTCGACGCCCAGGTCAAATACGCCTATTTCTTCTGGGACCGCACGTCCTTGGGCCTGCGCGCGACGTTCGGCAACAACGACTTTTGGAGCTATTTCGGGCTGGGCACGACGGCGGAATACAACTTCCGCATGCCGCAGGGCTACCGTCCGGTGATCGGCACGGATCTGGTGCCCCTGTTCCTCGGCGCGGCGATCGACTATCGGCACGTGAATCTCGACGAAGGCAGCGATGCGCTGGTGTTCAGTCTGGAAGCCGGCACCAAGCTGTTCCTGACGGATTCCACCGCCGTCGTCTTATCGATGATCGGGGAAATGGGCACGGAAGACATCTACTACGACAAGAGCGAGCCCACCGACAAGAACCTGCTCTTCCAGCTCGGCCTGCGGTTTTACTTCTAGGTCGGCCGGAGCCGGAAACGGCCTGCGGCGCGGCGTTCGGCCGCGCCGTTTTCGCGAACCGCCCGCGGCGCGCCGAAAAGGGGTTGAATTCCCTGCCGCGCTGGGGTATTCATCTGCGAGTTTTCGCTCCGCATTCCCGCGGGGCGGATGCGGAGAGATGGCTGAGCGGCCTAAGGCACCCGACTCGAAATCGGGCGGGCGTTAATAGCGCCCCGTGGGTTCGATTCCCACTCTCTCCGCCATTTTCCTGTCCAGCGAGGTGTCCATGGCGGCGTTGCTTCTCTATCTCATCGGGGCCCGGTCGGCGGGCAAAACGGCGGTCTTCGACGCCCTGATCCAGACCCCGGAAGGGCCGCATTTCGCGACGAAGGGCGCCCATCGCCTCGGCACGGTCAAGGTGCCCGACGCGCGCCTGGCTACGCTGCGGGACATTTTCCAGCCCAAGAAATACATTCCGGCGGAAGTCACCTTCGTGGACGTGGCGCTGCCCGCGGGCGGCGAGGGCAGCGGCTTCAGCCAGCTCAACGCGTTCCTGGGCGAGGCGGACGCCTTCGCGCTGGTGGTGCAGGCGTTCGGCGATACGGACGGCGCGGGCAAGCCGCTGGATCCGGTCGGCCAGCTCGAATCCGTGTTGCTGGATCTGGCGATGGCGGATCTGGAAAAGATCGAACGGCGCATCGAGAAGATCGAGCAGGAAGTCAAGCGAGGCCTGAAGCAAAGCCTGCCCGAACTGGCCGTGCAGCAGAAGTGCAAGGACGCCATCGACGCGGGCCGGTCGCTGCGCGATCTCGAACTGACGGCGGACGAGCAGAAGCTCGTCGCCAGTTTCTGCTTCCTATCGCACAAGCGCGTGCTGGCGGTCGCGAACGTGGGCGACGGCGATCCGGCGGGCGAGAAATGCGAAGCGTTGCGCGCCGCGTGCGCGGAGAAGGGCATCGACCTGCTGGCGTTCTGCGCGCCGCTGGAAGCCGAAATCGCGACGCTGTCCCCGGCCGACCAGGCCGGCTTCCTGAAGGACTACGGCCTGACGGAACCCGCGCGGGATCGCCTGATCCGGACCGCCTACCACACCTTGAACCTCATCAGTTTCTTCACCGTCGGGGAGGACGAAGTGCGCGCCTGGACGATTCGCCGCGGCGACAACGCCGTGACGGCCGCCGGCAAGATCCACACCGATCTGGCGCGCGGCTTCATCCGGGCGGAGACGGTCGCTTCGGAAATCCTGATCGAGAAGAAGACCCACGCCGCCTGCCGCGAGGCGGGTCTGTTGCGGCTGGAAGGCAAGAACTACGTCGTCCAGGACGGCGACGTGATCGAAATCCGCGCCAACGCGTAAGCGGCCGAGGCGGGGGGCGAGGGTCGGGGGGCGAGGCGGGGGCTACTTGAAGCAGATGCGGGAGATGAGGGCGTTGAAGTCCTCGACGCCGCTGAGCAGTTCGATTTCCACGCGCAGGAAATAGACGGGAAGATCGCGCCGCTCGAGCAGCGGCAGCCGGACGGCGTCCTTTTCCGTGGTGACGATGGCTTCCGCGCCGCGGTCGCGCGCCGCGTTGATGGCGTCGAGGATTTCCTGCTGGGTATAGCGGTGGTGGTCGGCGAAGCGCTTGCGGTGCACCAGTTCGCCGCCGAGCCGCTCGAGGGATTCCTCGAATCCCCGGGGCGAGGCGATGCCCGAGAGCGAGGCGATCTTCTTCCCGCGCAGGAAATCCAGCGGCTGGCGTTCGCGGGTGAACACGTCCTGGAAATGCCGCGGCGTATGCCGGCATTCGGCGATTTCCGCCTGGTCGTTCAGCGCGTGGATCTGCCGGCGCAGTTCGGGGGAGCCGTCGCCGGGGGATTTGGTGATGAAGATGAACGTGGCGCGGCTGAGGTGGCGGACGGATTCGCGCAGCAAGCCGCGGGGCAGGACGTAGCCGTTGTCGAAGGGATTGGTGCGGTCGACCAGCACGATGTCCACGCGGTGCTTGAGCTTCAGGTATTGGAAGCCGTCGTCGAGGATCAGCGTGTCGCAGCCGAGCTTCTGGATGGCGTAGCGGCCGGATTTCACGCGGTCCTTGTCCACGATGACGCAGACGCTGGGCAGGTTGGAGGCGAGCATGTAGGGTTCGTCGCCGCCCATTTCGGAATCCAGCAGAAGCCGGTTGCCGTCGGACACCACGCGGGGGGGCCCTTGCGCCGGGGTCCGGAAGGTGAGGAGGTTCACCAGCTTCTCGGAGATCGGGGCCTCGGCTTTCTTGTAGCCGCGGCTGAGAATGGCCACCTTGCGTCCGTTCTGCTGGAGCGCGCGGGCGAACACTTCCACGACGGGCGTCTTGCCGGTGCCGCCGACGGTGAGGTTGCCGATGCTGATGACCTGGCAGCCGAGGGTCTTGGAGCGGAGGATGCGGTGTTCGAACAGCGCCAGACGCACGTTCATGATGAAGCTGTAGAGCCGCGAGAGGGCCTTGAGGACGAAGCGCAGCAGGTTCGGACCAATGCCGTGCAGGCGGTCGGAAACGACCGCCAGGATGTAGATTTCCCATCGTTCTCGAGAGGACCGGGCCATGCGCGCACTATGGCGGGAGGGGGGGAGCGGGTCAAGTGCGGGGAAATTTGCGCGCGGAGCGGGTCCGGGGTAGGTTGCCCCGCAAACGGAGGACCGGAACGTGAGAAACGGAATGATGATCCTGGCGCTGGCCATCGGGTTGGCCGGCGCCGCCCCCGCGCAGGAAGGAGCCCCCATGCGTAGCATCTACGATTTCACCCTGAAGGACATCGACGGCCGCGACCGGAGCCTGGCCGAATTCAAGGGCCAGGTACTGCTGCTCGTGAACGTGGCCAGCAAATGCGGTTTCACGAAGCAGTACGCGGGGCTGGAAAAACTGTACCAGACCTACAAGGACCGCGGGTTCGCCGTGCTCGGCTTCCCCGCCAACAACTTCATGGGCCAGGAACCGGGCACGGAAGCCGAAATCAAATCCTTCTGCACGCTGACCTACGGGGTGACCTTTCCGATGTTTTCCAAGATTTCGGTCAAGGGCAAGACCATCCACCCGCTTTATGCCTTCCTGACCGACGAGAAACTCCACCCGGGCGCCGGCGGGGCGGTGGGCTGGAACTTCAACAAATTCCTCGTCGGACGCGACGGCGCGGTTCTCGCGCACTACGGCAGCCGCACCGCGCCCGACGATCCGGAGCTGGCGGCCGCGCTCGAAAAAGCCCTGGCGGCCGCGCCCTGAGGTTTTTCCGGCCGGGCGCTTGACGCCGGCGCGCCGGGTGGTATGGTTGCCCGCGACAACTGAATTTGGTCGCTAGGGGTGTCCTCGATCGAGAGGGCTGAGAGTTCCGGTGTTCCGGATAACCCTTGGAACCTGTTGGATCATTCCAACGCAGGGACAGCGGATCGTTTGGCACAGAACCGTGGTTTCTCCGATGGAACCGCGGTTTTCGTTTTCCGCGGCAGGCTCCCCGGCGTCCGGAACGAGGAGCGCGCATGACGACGAACGGACCGGTGGAAAGCCGGGAACGCAATCTGAGGGAATGGGATTTTTTCCTGCTGTGGGCCGGGGCGGCGATATCGCTGTCCGAAATCTGGGCGGGGGGGCTGCTGACGTCGTTCGGCTTGCTGGCGGGGATGGGGATCATCCTGCTGGGGCATCTGCTGGGCAATACGCCGATGGCGCTGGGCGGGCTGATCGGCAGCCGGCACGGCGTGCCCGCCATCGTGGGCACGCGCGGCGCGCTGGGCAATCGCGGCTCGATCCTGCCGGCGGTGCTGAACGTCGTGCAGCTCGTGGGCTGGACGGCGGTGATGCTGTGGATCGGCGGGCAGACGGCGGCCGGGCTGGCGGGCGGAGCGGGCGGTGCCCGCGGCTGGATCGTCGCGCTGGGGCTGCTGACGACGGCGTGGGCGCTGGCGGGCAGCCGGGTTTGGAAGACGCTCCAGAAAATCGGCGTGGTCCTGCTGTTGCTGCTGTCCGCGGCGATGACGGCGCTGGCGCTGAAAACCTACGGTTGGCGCGAACTGCTGGCCGCGCCGGCCGCGCCTTCGATGCCGTTCATGCTGGGGCTCGACCTCGTGATCGCCATGCCGATTTCATGGATGCCGCTGGTGTCCGACTACACGCGCTACGCCGCCGTGCCCGGCCGGGGCTTGCGCGGCACGTGGTGGGGCTATTTTCTGGTCAGCTCGTGGATGTTCGCGGCAGGGTTGATCGCCGCGCTGGCCACGGGCACGGGCGCGCCGGAGACGGCGCTCATGCAGTTGATGGGCGGGCACGGCCTGCTGGTGCCGGCGGTAGCCATCGTGCTGCTGTCCACGCTGACGACGACGTTTCTCGACATCTACTCCAACGCCGTGTCAGCCCAGAGCCTGTTCCCGAAGCTCGGTACGCGGCCGCTGACGGCCCTGGCGGGGCTGGCGGGCACGGGGATCGCGCTGTTCTTCGACGCGACCAAGTACGAGGGCTTCCTGCTGTTCATCGGCGCGGCGTTTTGCCCGCTGTTCGGCGTGGTGCTGGCGGACTACTTCATCCTGAAGCGCGGGCGTTACGAGGCGGCGGATCTATTCCGCCGCGGTCGCTACTGGTATTCGGGCGGCGTCAATTGGCGGGCGCTGGCGGCATGGGCCGCCGGATTCGGCATCTACCAATGGTGCGTGCAGGCGGAGTTCGCGGGCGGCTCGTCCATCCCGGCCCTGCTGGCCGCCGCCGCGATCTATCTGGCGATTTCGTATGGAAGAAGGGAGCCGAAATGAATCCGAAAACGATCGATGCCGCGCGGGCGGCGGACAATCTGGCGCAGGTGCGCGCAACGAAACCCCTGGTGCACAACGTCACCAACTACGTCGTGATGAACTTCACGGCGAACGTCCTGCTGGCCGCGGGGGCGTCGCCGGTGATGGCGCATGCGCCCAACGAGGTCGAGGAAATGGTGGCTTATGCGAAAGCGCTCGTGCTGAACATCGGCACGCTCGACGACGCATGGATCGCATCCATGCTCAAGGCCGGAAAGAAGGCCTCGGCGCTGGGCGTGCCAATCATCCTCGATCCCGTGGGCGCGGGCGCGACGAAACTGCGCACGGACGCGGCGAAACGCATTCTGGCCGAAACGAAGGTGACGCTCGTGCGCGGCAACGCCTCGGAAATCCTCGCGCTGGGCGGCGGCGCGGCCAAGACGAAGGGCGTGGATGCGGCCGATTCCGTGGAGGCGGCAGCGGCGCGCGCCGGGGCGCTCGCGCGCGAACTGGGCGTGCCGGTGGCGATCACCGGCCCGGTGGACTACGTCACGGACGGCCGGCGCGTCGTGCACGTGGTCAACGGCCACCCGCTGATGGGGTGCGTGACGGGCACGGGCTGCGGCGCCACGGCCATCATCGGCGCGTTCGCGGGCGTGGATCCCGATCCCGTGTCCGCGGCGGCGACGGCGTTGGCGTACTACGGGTTGGCGGGGGAATACGCGGCGGACGGGGCGGCGGGGCCGGGCTCGTTCATGATTCGTTTCTTGGACGCCTTGCACGGTTTGACGGCGGATGAAATGCGGCACGGCGGCAAGATCCGCGAGGGCTGACGTGGGCGCGCCCGACTATTCGCTGTATCTGGTGACCGGTCGCGCGCTGGCGCGCGGGCGGGCGATGGCCGACATCGCCCGCGCCGCGGTGGCCGGCGGCGTCACCTGCGTGCAACTGCGCGAGAAGAATGGCGGTACGCGCGAGTTCATCGAACAGGCGCGGGCCGTGCAGGCGGCGCTGCGGGGCACGGGCGTGCCGCTGATCGTCAACGACCGGGTGGATGTCGCGCTGGCGGTCGGCGCGGAGGGTGTCCATCTGGGGCAAGGGGACATGCCGATTGCCGACGCCCGGCGGCTGGGACCGCCGGAGTGGATCATCGGCATTTCGGCCGAATCGGTCGCCGACGCGATCCGCGCGGAGCGGGACGGCGCCGACTACGTCGGCGTCAGTCCGGTGTTCGCGACGCCGACGAAGACCGACCATGCGGCGCCGCTGGGGCTGGAAGGTTTGCGGGCGATCCGGGCGGCGACGAAGCTGCCGCTGGTCGCGATCGGCGGAATCCACGCGGGCAACGCGCGGGAAGTCGTCCGAGCCGGCGCGGACGGCTTGGCGGTGGTCTCGGCCATCGTCGCGGCGGACGATCCGCGCGCGGCGGCGGCAGAATTGCAGCGGGAGATCGCCGCGGCACGAAAAGTATAGTGTTTGCAAATACTATACTTTGGAAATTGCAATTAGTAGTGTGAACGAATACGAGAGCGGGCGGAGGATGGAGATGAACACCTATCGGCGGACGTTGACGATCGCGGGCTCGGACTGTAGCGGCGGGGCGGGCATTCAGGCCGACCTGAAGACGTTCGCGGCCAACGGCTGCTATGGCATGAGCGTGATCACAGCGCTGACCGCGCAAAACACGCAGGGCGTGACGGGCATTCACCCGGTCCCCGTCGATTTCGTCGCGCAACAGCTCGACGCGGTGCTCGCCGACCTCGGCGCGGACGCGGTGAAGATCGGCATGCTGTTTTCCCCGGAACTGATCGAGACGGTGGCGCGGAAGCTCCAGGAGTACCGGATTTCGCGCATCGTGCTCGATCCGGTGATGGTGGCGCAGAGCGGCGACAAGCTGCTGCGGGACGACGCGGTGGAAGCGTTGAAAACCCATCTGATTCCAATGGCGGAAATCGTCACGCCGAACCTTCCGGAAGCCGAGGTCTTGCTGGGGCGGAAGATCTCCGCGCTCGACGAGATGTCCGGCGCGGCGACCGATCTGGCGCAGCTGGGCTGTCGGAACGTGCTGGTGAAGGGCGGGCATCTCGAGGGCGAAGCGAGCGACGATTGCCTCTATCTGGCCACGGAAAAGCGCCTCGTGCGCCTGCCAGGGGCGCGGATCGAAACGCGCAACAACCACGGAACCGGCTGCACGCTGTCGTCGGCCATCGCCGCCTTTCTGGCCCGGGATTTCGAGATGGAAGAAGCGGTGCGGCGGGCGAAGGCCTACGTGGCGGCCACCATCCAGACCGGCGCGGCCTACCGCATCGGCCACGGCCATGGTCCGGTGCACCACTTCTGGATGTTCTGGGAATAAAGGTTGCCGCAGGAACGCGTCCGGCCTAGGGGCGCGGCGGCGAAAGGAGCGAGCGATGGGCGGAGGCTTTGATTGGACGGCGATCGAATGGCGTTTTCTGCTCGGTTCGACGCCGTTGGAGGTCCTCGCCACGGTCTGTTCGGTCCTGGGCGTGTTTCTCATTGCGCGGCAAAACCCCTTGGGTTGGCCGCTGGGGTTGGTTTGGGCGGGCATTTCCGCCTATCTGGCCTTCGCCAAGTGGCAACTGGTTTCCGACGGCATTCTTTACGTCAGCTACATTCCCATCCAGCTCTATTGCTGGGTCGTTTGGGTGCGGCGCGGCGGGCCTGCGGCGCAACGCCCGTTTGCGCCGACCTGGCTGTCGCATCCGCGGCAAGCCGTTTTGGTCGCGGTTGCGTTGGCCGCCATTCTGTCCTGGGGCCTGGGCGTGTCCGCATTGGCCGGGCGCGTGGCCTGGATTCCTGCGCCGGCTCTGCTCTGGCGCGATTCCTCGACCACCGTGCTCAATTACGTTTCCCAGTTCCTGCAAGCCCGGAAGCGCATGGAGAATTGGGTGGGCTGGCTGATCGTGAACGTGCTCGGAATCCATATCTATTGGGTTAAAGAAGCTCCCATTTATTCGCTTCAGTATGCGTTTTTCCTCTGTCTGGGCATTTACGGCTGGTTCCAGTGGTCCAGGTCCTTGCGCGCCTCCGGGCGGAGTTGCGCCTGAAAGCGGCTGAGCAACCGATGCCCCTGCGGATCGTGCTGACCGGTCCGGAGTCCACGGGCAAAAGCCGGCTGGCGGCGCATCTCGCGAAACGCTACGGCGTGCCGTGCGCCCGGGAATACGCCCGGATCTATCTGGAAGCGCATGGCCCGGAATACGATTATGACCTGCTGCGCCAGCTGGCCGGCGACCATTTGGCCCATCAAGCGCGGAGCGTGCCGCCGTCCGCGCCCTTGGGAATATTGGACACCGACTTGATCAACTACAAGATCTGGTGCGACGTCGTCTTCGGGCGCTGTCATCCAGAAATTCTGGCGGCCCTCGCCCGCGAAACGAACCACGTGTATCTGCTGTGCGCCCCCGACATACCGTGGACCCCGGACCCGTTGCGCGAAAACCCGCACGACCGGCCGGCGCTGTTCGAGCGGCATCGCCGCGAGATCGAGCGCCTGGGGCGGCCGGTTGGCCTGGTGACCGGTCTGGGCCGGGCGCGCTATCGCACCGCCGAATCCGCGTTCGAAAACTTGGTGGCGGCTAGCGCCGGCTTTGGCGGATCCGTTCGAGACGGACCACCCCGAACGTAAGCAAGCCAAGCCCGGCGGTCGCCGCGAATCCGGCGGGGGACAGTGCCTGCAAATGGAACACGCGGGCGAGAACGGGGACGTAGACCACCGCCAACTGGAGCGCCAGCGTCGCGAGCGTGAGCCCGGCCAGCGCGGGGTTTCGGCCGAACCGGAACGTCCGGCCGGCCAAGGCGCGCAGGCCCCAGGCCTGGCCGATCTGCGCGAAGCCGATGGCGGAAAACAGCACGGTCTGCCATTCGCCGCCGCTCCCGCCCAACCGGTGCCAGGCGCCGGCGAGCAGCAAGGCGCCGCCGCAGATGAAAACGCCCATCCAGCCAACGTGGACGATCGCCGGCCGGTCGAAAATCGGCGCGTCGGGCCGGCGCGGCGGCCGGGCCATGACGTCCGTCTCGGCCGGTTCCAGACCCAGGCCCAGGCCCATCAAGCCGTCGGTCAGCAGGTTCAGCCACAGCAGATGCAGCGGGCGCAAGGCCATGGCGCCGATGCCGGCCAGCGGCGCCAGCATCATCACCAGCACCTTGCCGAGGTTGCCGCCGAAGGAATATTTGATGAACCGGACGAGGTTGTCGAAGATCGTGCGGCCTTCCTCGATGGCCGCCACGATCGTCGCGAAATTGTCGTCCAGCAGCACCATTTTGGAGGCTTCCTTGGCGACGTCGGTGCCGGCGATGCCCATGGCCACGCCGATTTCCGCGCGTTTGAGGGCGGGGGAGTCGTTGACGCCGTCGCCGGTCATCGCGACGATCTGGCCGCGCTTCTGCAACGCGGCCACGATGCGCAGCTTGTCCTTCGGCGAAACGCGGGCAAATACGGAGATGCGGTCGATCCGCTTCTCGAGTTCGGCGTCGGCCAGCGCCGCCAGTTCGACGCCGGTCATCACGTGGGGCGCTTCGCCGGCCGGCGGCAAGTCCAGGTTGCGGGCGATGGCGGTGGCGGTGGCGGGATGGTCGCCGGTGATCATGACGGTGCGGATGCCGGCGGCATGGCTGGCGGCGATGGCGGCGCGGACCGCCTCCCGCGGCGGGTCCACCATGCCGATCAACCCGCAGAAAACGAGGTCGCTTTCGACGTCGCGGGCCTGGGCTTGGGGCCCGGGGGCGGCATGGAAGCGGCGGAACGCCACGCCCAGCACCCGCATGCCGTCGTCGGCCAATTGTTCGTTGTCGGCGAGAAACCGCCGGCGGACGTCGTCGGCCAAGGGCACGATGCGGCCCTGGTCGAGCGCGTGGGTGGCCAGCTTCAGCAGGCCGTCGGGCGAGCCTTTCACGGCGGCCAGCACGGGCGTGGACAGCGCGGCGGGCAGGGGATAGTCGCTTTCTTCCGCGCGGTGGAGCGTGGCCATGCGCTTGCGGTCGGAATCGAACGGGAATTCCGCGATCCGCGGCAGCTCCGCGCGGAGGGATTGCGTGGCGATGCCGAAACGTTCGGCGGCGAACAGCAGGGCCGTTTCGGTGGGATCGCCGATCGCGCTCGGCGGTTGGCCGGATTCCTCGAAGACCAGATGGGCGTCGTTGCACAGCGTGGCGGCCAGCAGCAGCGGGACGATCTCGTCGGCGTCGGCGCCGGCCGGCAAGGCGGCGGCGGTTCCGGCGCCGGTCAGGGGCAGGTCGCGCCGGAGCGTGCGCAGGCGGGTCACGGTCATGCGGTTTTCCGTCAGCGTGCCGGTCTTGTCGGTGCAGATGACGGTGACGGAACCGAGGGCTTCGACGGCCGGCAGCTTGCGGATCAGCGCGCGGCGCTTCAGCATCCGGCGCCCGCCCAACGCCAGCGTGGCGGTGATGACGGCCGGCAAGCCCTCGGGCACCACGGCGACGAGCAGGCTGACGGCGGTCAGCAGCATGTCGCCGAACGCCTCGCCGCGGAGCAGGCCGATCGCGAGCAGGGCCAGCGCCGCGCCCAGTCCGGCGATGGAGAGGTGCCGGCCCACCTGCGCCAGCTTGCGCTGAAGCGGGGTGCGGCCTTCCGGCACGCCTTGGATCATGCCGGCGATCTTGCCCAGTTCCGTGCGCATGCCGGTAGCCACCACGACGCCGCTGCCCCGGCCTTGGGCGACGAGGGTGCCCATGAACGCGAGATTCGTGCGGTCGCCCAGCGGCAGGTCCGCGGCGGCCAGAGGCTCGGTTTGCTTGCGGACCGCTTCCGCTTCGCCGGTGAGCGCGGCTTCCATCGCGCCGAGCTGGACGGCGTCGAGCAGGCGCAGGTCGGCAGGCACGACGTTGCCGGCTTCGAGCCGGACGACGTCGCCGGGCACCAACTCCCGCGCGGAAAGTTCCTGCAGTTCGCCGTCGCGGCGGACGCGCACGCTCGGGCTGGCCAGCTGCTTGAGGGCGGCCATGGCTTTCTCGGCGCGGTATTCCTGGATGAAACCCAGCACGCCGAACAGCACGACGATGGCCAAAATGGCGACCGCCTCGGTGACGTCGCCGAGGAACAGGGACAAAACCGCCGCGCCGACGAGGATGAGGATCATGGGCTCGACGAATTGGGCAAGCAGCATGCGCCAGGCCGGCCGGGAAATGGTCTCCCGCAATTCGTTGGGGCCGTGGACGGCGCGTCGGGCGCTGGCTTCGGCGGTGGAGAGCCCGTCGGGCGCGGAGTCCAGGTCGGCGAGGACTTCGGCGGCGGTCTGCGCGTGCGGAACCTTCATGCGGCGGCTTTCCCTATGTGAAAAAAGCGCCTTGCGGCGCCGGAGACGTTGAACGGAAATTGGAGGCGCGGATCGGGATCGAACCGATGCATAAGGATTTTGCAGACCCTCGCCTTACCACTTGGCTACCGCGCCATTCAAGTCGGGGGGAAAGATAGCGGGGGAATGCCGGAACGTCAACCCGCCGCCCGGGAAAACCGCCGTTGACGGCACGGCGGGGCCCGTGATACACACGACGACGCTGCAAACTTCAGGACGGGGCGTAGCGCAGACTGGTAGCGCGTTTGCTTGGGGTGCAAAAGGTCCCGGGTTCAAATCCCGGCGCCCCGACCATCTTGCAGTGAGAGCCGCGGTTTCCGCGGTTCTTTTTTTGTGCCGTTTATCCAGCCGGGACGGGAATCGTCATCCCGTCCGGATCGCCTTTCGCGGCGATTTGGACCGAAACCGTTCGATTCGGAAAATGGCCTCGTTCACAACCGACGTTCAGGTTGCCGCAGGGCGCGATGGATCAGGAAGTGGGCCAACAGCCCGGTGCCGACGTTGCCGATGAAAATGGCGCTGAAGACGCCGGCGACTCCGGCCCAGCGGCTGCCGGCCCAGGCCAGCGGAACGGTCAGGACTACCAGGCGGGTGGTGAAGACGACCACCGATTGCGCGGGCCTCCCGGCGGCGTTGAACGTGGCCGCCGCCAGCAACATGAAGCCCAAGGCCCCGTGGCTCAGCGGAACCAACCACAAGTAAGGGCGCAGAATCCGGATGATTTCCGGGTCGTCGGTGAACATCCGGGCAATCGGGTCGGCCGCCAGCGCGAGAACCAGCCAGGCGCCGAGGCTGACGAACAGGCAGTACTTCAGTCCAAACCGCATGGAGGCCGCAATGCGGTCGAAACGCCGGGCCCCGATGTTTTGCCCGGCAAAGGCCGCCACGGCCGTCGACATCGCATAGCTGCCGGCCATGGCGAGCGATTCGACGCGGGTGCCGACCCCGTAGGCGGCGACGGCGACGGGGCCCAGTTCCGCCAGGATGCGGGTGAGGATTCCGTTGGCGAAGGGCACGAGCAAATTGGTGCCGACCGCCGGCAGCCCCACGTGCAGGATCCGCCCCCAGGATTCGAGCAACGGCTGCCACCGCGGCCGTTCGAACCGGATCAATTTTTCCCGGAAGATCAGGACGTAGAACGCCGCGACGAACGTGACCGAGTAGGCCAGTACGGTGGCGATGGCCGCGCCGCGCAATTCGAGCCGGGGAAAGGGACCCAGGCCGAAAATCAGCAGGGGATCCAGCACGACGTTCAAGCCGCCGGAAATCATCATGACGATGCTGGGGGTCACCGAGTCGCCGGTCGCCCGGATGGCGCTGTTGCCCACCATCGGAATGACCAGGAAGCCGATGCCCGCCAGCCAAGGGATCATATAGCTCCGGATGAGGGCGATCATCTCCGGCTGTGCGCCCAGCAGGGCAAACAGTCGGTCGTGGCCGGCGATGCCCAGTCCGGCAAACGCCACCACCACCAGGAACGCCAGCATCAAGCCCCGCGTGGTCAATTCGGACACCCGCCGATGATTGCCTTCGCCCACCGCGCGGGACACCACCGAGGACAGGCCGATCCCCATGCCCATCGCGGTTCCCGTCACGAAAAATACGACGGGGAACGTGAATCCGATCGCCGCCAGCGGCGTGGGGCCCAGCCGGCCGATGTAGAAGGAGTCCACGACGTTGAACGTCATCACCGCCAGCATGCTCCAGATCATCGGAAGGGCTAGGCGCAGCAGCACCGGACCGACCGGGTCTTCAATCAGATTGGGGCGAGGTCTGGCCATGGGGCACGGTTTTCGTCGTCGGCGGGATTCCAAGCGAATGCTTTTCGTCGGCCCGGTTCGCGGCAGCCGGAACAGCGGCTACCCTACACCAGAGACCGGCCGCTTCCAATGCCGAATTGCGTGCGAAGGCGCGATCGGCTATGCTGTCGGCACCATGAAGAAAATCGTTGCGATCGTTGTCGGTTTGGCGGTGTTGGCGGGCCTGGCCTATTGGGGCGCGGCGCACCACGTGGTGCGGACGGACAAGGGCGTGCTCGTGCTGCCCAAGCGCTATCTGGCCGCCGGGGACACGTTCGCGGACGCGCGGACGTGGTCGTCCGCCGATTTCGACGGGCATTCCGACTTGAAAGCCGCGCTCGTTTCGGGCGGCTATGAAGACTTGCTGGCGGATCTGAAGGCCCGCGAGCGGCAGGCGGCGCTGGACGATCTGAAAAACCGGGCCGCCGGCATGGCCCGGGACGTGGCCGGCCAAGTCGCGGCGAAAGCGGAGGAAGTGGCGGGGGCCGTTTCCCAAACGGCGACCGAAGTGGCCGGCCAAGTGGCGCAAAAGGCCGAAGAAGTGGCCGCGCAGGTCTCGGAAAAAATCGACGAAACATTGGCCGGGGAATAGCCGCCCGGGCGATCCGTCAGCCCAGCAAGCGGGCGGCGTTGCCGCCGAGCGCGGCGGCGAGGAAATCTTCAGGCAGTCCGAGCGCGCGCCAGCGGGCGAGCTCCGCGGCCTGGTCGCTCCAGGGGCTGTCGGTGCCGAAGAGAATGCGGTCGGCGGGGTGGGCCAGGATCATCGCGCGCGCTTCGGCCGCGGGCATTTCGTGCAGGCAGAAAGATGTCTCGACGTAGAGGGGCTGGCCGATCAGATATTTCCGGGATTCCTCCCAGTCGCGCCAGCCGCCGAGGTGCGTGGCGACGAATTTCAAGGCGGGAAAGGTGTCGATGACCCGCCGCACGCGGACGGGATCGGCGACGCGGTCGAATGGATAGGCCATGTCGAAGCCGGTATGGAACACGGCGAAGAGCCCGCGCGCGGCGAGGCGTTCGTAGAGGGGGAACATCCGCTCGTCGTCGATCGTGAAGCGCTGGTAATAGGGGTGCAGCTTGACGCCCTTGAAGCCCTCGTTGGCGGTTTCGTCGGCGTGGGCGAGCGCATCGGGATCGTCGGGGTGGATCGAGAGCAGCATTTCAAGCCGGGGCTGGGTGGCGCGGACCTCGCGGGCCCAGCGGCGGATGCCGTCGAAGTGCGACGGTTTGGTCGCGATGGGACAGACGACAGAGCGGTCGATCCCGGCGCGGTCCATCGAGGCCAGCAGGCCGGCGGCGCGGCCGTCGGTGAAGGCCTTGATGTTGCCCTCGTTTTCGAGAAACGGAATGGCCTTGGCGGCCAGGCTGTCCTCGAAAGCGTGCGTGTGGAAATCGATGATCATGGGAAGAAAGTATTCAGAATTCAGGAGTCGGAATTCAGAAGGGATGGATTTCCTTTTACTTCGGCAGCTGCGGCGGCCTTGCGGCGAGGGCGTCGATGGCGGCGTGCTCGGTGTGGTCGAGGCCGATGGGCGAGAGCGAGACGTAGCCCTGGCGCAGGGCTTCGAGGTCCGTGCCGTTCGCATCGCCTTTTTCGTAGAGCTCGCCGGTCATCCAGTAGTAGGGATTGCCCCAGGGGTCTTCGCGGCGTTCGTATTTTTCGATGAAGCGGGAGGAACCCATGCGGGTGATGCGCAGGCCGGCGAGTTTTTCATACGGCAAGTTCGGGATGTTGACGTTCCAGAAGATGTCCGGCGCGATGCGCAGCTGGCCGGAGACCACCTGCTCGACGAGCGCGCGGCTGACGCGCGCCGCGGTGTCCCAGTTGGGTTCGCTGAAGGTGTCGAGCGAGAGCGCCATCGAGGGGATGCCCATGATGGGGCCTTCCGTGGCGGCGGAGACCGTGCCGGAATAGAGCACGCTGATGCCGGCGTTGGGGCCGAGGTTGATGCCGCTCAAGATGAGGTCGGGCTTGGGATCGAGAAGCAGGCTGATGGCCAGCTTGACGCAATCGGCCGGCGTGCCGCTGATGGCGGTGCCGAAGTGCGGGCCGCCGGGCGGGAAGGGGCGGGCATGCAGCGGCTTGGTCAGCGTGATGCCGTGGCTGATGGCCGAGCGCTCGCCGTCGGGCGCGACGACGTGGATTTCGCCGAGGTCCTTGACCGCGCCGTGAAGGGCGTGGATGCCGGGGGCCTGGATGCCGTCGTCGTTGGAAAGGAGGATTCTCATGGGTGGAAATGATGCATCAATATCCAACGTCCAACAAGGAATATCCAATGTCCATCAGGAGATCCGAACGACGAGCGCGGCGAAAGGCGGCAGGACGTCGCCGGGTTCGAGGGCGCCGTAGAGGGGTTCGCCGACGAACAGGCTGGGAGCGCGGGTCAGCTTGCGCGGTTCGGGGCCGAGATTGACGGCGCAGCGGACAAGCTGGCGGCCCAGCTTGCGGTCGAAGGCCACGACGGTGCGCGCGGGCGGGGGGGCGTCTTCGCCGACGTCGAGGAGGGCGCAGGCGCCATCGGCGAGCGGACGGTGCTTTTTCCGCAGGGCGACGAGCTCCTTGAAAAACTGGTACCAGTGCTGGCGGGCTTCGAGACCGCGGTCGAAGAGGTTGCCTTCGAGTTCGACGCCTTCCTGGCGATATTCGCGGCCATCGGCGCCGACGATGCGGCGGCCCTTGTCGCAGGGCTGGCAGCGGGCGTGGATGGACGGGCGGTCGAGAGCGCCGAATTCCTCGCCGGTGAGCAGGAACGGCAGCGTGCGCGGCGCGAGGAACGCCAGCACGTTCATGGCGCGGAAGCCGCCGGGCCCGAAACGGTAGAGCCCGCGGCCTTCGTCGTGGTTGTCGGTGTAGCGCGCGGTGAAGTGCGGGCCGGGGAATTTCGGCGCGGCCTCTTCGTACTGCATCAGGATGCGCCCGGCGGCGGCGGCGATCCCGCCGTCCTGCCAGGCTTCGAGGATGGGGTGGAAATCGTGGTTGTGGTGGGCATCCTCGGCCAGCCGGATCACGGAATTCCCCGCGCCGTCCACGGCGTAGGCGTATTGGCACAACTTGTAGAAATCGTCGTCGTAGGCGGCATCCATGCCGCGGGCGAAAAGGTCGAGGTTGTTGCCGAAGCCGTAGCATTCGGCCATGAAAAGCAAGTCGCGCTTGGAGTGGCGCGCGCGCAGGACGGGGAGCGCCTCGTCCCAGAAGGACTTGTCGTTGATGAAATGGGCCATGTCGAGGCGGAAGCCGTCGATGCCGTCGGGCTGGCCGTGCTCGTCCGGGCCGAGGACGGAGAGCCAGTGGTCGTAGACCTGGATCATCGCCTGGCGCAGGGCGGGATTCGTGTAATCCAGTTTGGCGGTGTCGGACCAGTCGCAGTCGAAGAACGCGGAACCGTCGGCGGCCTGGACGTAGTACTCGGGATGCTCGGTCATCCACACGTGGTCGCGCGCGGTGTGGTTGGGGGTGATGTCGAAGATGACCTTGAGCTTGAGGGCGTGCGCGCGGCGGATCAGGGCGAGGATTTCGGCCTTGGAGCCGTATTCGGGCTCGACGGCGGTGAAATCGCGCGAGGCGTAGGGCGAACCGATGCCCT
This sequence comes from Verrucomicrobia bacterium UBA2281, assembly GCA_002347655.1. Lineage (GTDB taxonomy): Bacteria > Verrucomicrobiota > Kiritimatiellia > CAIQIC01 > Lenti-01 > Lenti-01. The sequence continues at coordinate 29,526 of DDWR01000012.1, forward strand.
TGCGCGCGAAGTGGCCGATCGGATAGGGCGGGAGGAGATAGACGACGTTGAAGCCGAGGCGGCGCAGGCGCGGCAGGTGCTTGGTCAGGTAGGCGAGGGGCGATTCGGCGAGGGGCTTTTCCGTGGCGGCCTCGACGGCGTTGCGGGGCTCGCGCGCGGCGAGCGAGCGGAGATTGACCTGGTAGATGATCGCGGACGACAGCCAAGAAGGGTTGGTTTTCATGGGCGCGCATTGTAGCGGCGCCGGGCGGCCGGCGCAAGCGGCGGGGAGGATGGTGTCGGTCGTCAGCGAACGCGATAGACTTGGAACAAGGCCTGGGAGGCGAGGGGAATTTGTTCGGGCGGGACGCGTTCAAGCCAATTGGGAACGGCGGTTGCCGATGCAAGGCGGTGAGCCAGCGTGGAACGGAGATCGACCCGGGGATTGGCGCCGTATCGGTAGTAGAGCCAGGTTTGGGCCGTTCCGGGCCGAGTTTCGGCGACCACCCAGCGGACGTCGCGATCGCGGAGAACGCGGAGGGCGTCCTCGTCGTTGGTTGCGGCAAAGAAGTCCGCCGCGGCACGGAGGCCGGCTTCGTTTTCCCAATAGAGCCCGCCCGTGGTCCGGGCGTCGGCGAAGGCCTGCAGCGCAGGGGCGACGTTGTACCCGCACAGCACCCGGCTCTTCGGAAACCCAGGCAGCGTTGCGAGTTCGCGGGCCACGTCGCGCTGGATCATTTGCGGGATCCAGCGATCCACCGGCATGAAGGGTTGGCGGGGATTGGCGAGCGGGGACAGCGTCAGCAGGAGGTTGGAAACGCACCCGGCGGCCAGGAGGCCCAGCGGCAAGATTCGCGGCCACCGGCCGAGCGGCCAGCGGGGCTGCGCGAGGAAAACGGCGACGGCCATTCCCCACAAAGTCGCCGCCAGCAAGCTGGAATAGCGCGCGTGCCGGAGACACAGCGCAAAGGCCGGCACCAGCGTGAACAGCACGAGCTGCAGGCCCATCCGTTCCCGGGCCGGCAGCTTGCGCGCGGCCCATAGGCCTGCGCCGATCAGGGCGATGAGCGGCAGGGAATTGAACAGGAGGAACAGCAAGAGGGGCTGGACGCCGTGGAGCGTGCCCAGCAGAGGCTGGAACTCCTTGATTTGTTCGTGGATCCGCTGGAGGAATGGAGATGAGACCCGAAACCACTCGGCGGGGCCGTAGCGCAACAGCAGGAACGTGGCGACGGCGGGGAGGACGCCGGCCGCGATCACGGCGAGGTGCGCGCGGGTCCATCTTCGCTGCCTCCGCGCGCGGGCGCCGGCCAAGATCGCTTCGGTGCCGCCCCACCAGGAAAGGGCGTAGAGCGGATGGTTGACGTCCAATTGCATGCCCAGATGCGCCGGGGCGTATTCCAGCGCATAGGCCGCCAGCGAAACCAGCGCGCCGGCGACGGCCCAGGTGCGCCAGAGGACGGGATCCAGCAGATCGTCTTCCGTTTTGTTTTTCGGGAGAAGGAGCGGCGGGCGGAAAAACAGGGCCCAGAGCGTCAGGGCGACCAGAGTGCCGGCGATCAGGATCAACTGGTGGCTGGCTTGGAACCAGAGGCCGAGGCCGCCCAGGACGCCCGAGGCGAGGAACCAGCCGCGCGCCGCGCGCTGTTGTGCGTAGGCATCGACCGGAGATGGCGCACGGCGCCCGACCAGCCCAATGAGCAGCAACAACGACATCCCCAGGGCCGGGATATCGACGAGTCCGTGGTGGTCGATATGGAGCACGCTGAAGCTGCGCAGGATGGGCGGAAGCGTCGCCAGCGACAGGACGAGCCAGCCGGCCGGCCATGGGGCCAGCCGGCGGCCGAGCAAAACGGCCGTGGCGCACAGCAGCAGGGCGAACAGCGCCGGGCCGATCCAGGGGGCCACGACGGGCAGGAGTTCCGTTGCCGGGCGGTCCGAGAACCGGGCGGCCAGACGGGCTCCTCCGGCCATCATCCAGACCAGCGGGGAACTCCAATGGTTGGGGCGTCCAAAGGGAACGTTGTCCCACTCGAGGTGGCGAGGGCGCCACGCTCCGTTCGTCAGCAACTGCTCCGCGAGGCGAAGCCAGTAGAGCGAATCGTTGTCCAGATAGATCGCCGGCAGCGGGGCTGCCTCCGGGGCGAGATCTTCGAATCGGCCGTCGGGCCGGGCCTCCGCTCGGCGGGAGGTTCCGACCCAGGCCTGCTGCTGGAGTTGGTTGAACGTGCCCCAAAACGCGAGGGCGAAAAGGGTCAGGCCCCAGAGGGGCGCCAAGCGCAGGAGGCGGATCGGGTTCCACATGGCGCGAGTCTGCCTCAAAGGAATCCGTGGCGCAAGACGGGGAGCGGCTGCCGGAGCCATATTTTCGACCTGTACGCTTGTTCTTTCGGTTGCGGACGGAAAACTCCCCCGCGACGCGGAAACGATCCGTGAAGATAGGCGCCGCGGGTTCCGGCGGGGGAGCGGCCGCGCCTTGCCCGTTGCGGTCGGCCGGGCGTTGCGCTACTCTCCCTGCCGAGAAAAGCGCCTGTAGCTCAGTTGGATAGAGCATCGGATTTCTAATCCGGCGGTCGCAGGTTCGAGTCCTGCCAGGCGCGCCAGGTCCATCTATGCGACGAACGAAGAACACTTCGATGGGGCCGCCGAACCGCGGCCCGTCCGTCCGGCCCACCCCAGAAGAATCCAACCCCCTGTCGGCCCCGGTTGAGCGGGCGGAAAGGTTCCCGTTCCTTTTGGTCGGCATGCTGTTGGTCGCGGCGTCCGGGCTTCGGCTGCTGGGCGCGAATCACGACCTTTGGCTCGACGAGGTCTGGTCCGTTTTCATCGCTACGCGGGTGCATTCGCTTGGGGACGTGTTTTTGCTTCACCACGAGATCAACCATCCTCTCAACACGCTGTGGGTGGCTTGGCTGGGTCCGGGCGCCCCGGCCGCGGTGTATCACGCCTTCCCGTTGGCTTGCGGCATCGCCAGCGTGGCCGTGGCCGCCATGATTGGCTGGCGGCGGGGGCGCGCGGCCGCATGGATCGCGACGATCCCGATCGGATTTTCCTATGAACTGATCGCGTTTTCGGCGGAGGCGCGCGGGTATGCGCCGCTCGTGCTGTTCTCGTTGCTGTCCTATCATTTCATGGAGGCATACGTGCGCCGTCCGCGCAGAAGGCTTGCGGGCCTGTATGCGTTGTGCGCCGTGATGGGTCTGTTGGCCCATCCCGCATTCGCGGCGTTCCTCGGGGCCGCAACGCTGGGGTGCCTATATCGGTTCTGCGCGGGCCGGAACGTCGGCGAGGCTCTGCGCAGAACCATCGCCTGCCAGGGGGTGCCGCTGGCGGTTCTGGCCGTCCTCTATGCGGTCGATTACCGGCACGTCGTCGTCGGAGGAGGGACCCCGATCCAGTCGCTCGGCTTCGTCTTGCTCGAGGGTCTGGCCTGGTCGCTGGGGGCCCCGACCGGCGACGTCTGGGTGGGCCTATTCGGCAGCATCGCCCTGTTCGGCCTTGGTTGGGGGCTGTTCAACCTGGTTCGCGAGCAATCGGACCGGTGGCTTTTTTTTGCGGCCGCCACGATGGGGTTTCCGGTGTTCTTGATCCTGGCGCGGAATTCGGATTACGTCTACACGCGGCATTTGATGGTCGGCACGACCTTCTTGCTGATTCTCTGGGGCGATCTGTTGGCCGGGTTGTGGAGCCGGGGCCGTTCCGCGCGGGCCGTCTGCCTGGGTTTGCTGGCCGCCTACGTCGGCTTCAACGGTTGGCACGTCGCCGATTGGGCGGTGAACGGACGCGGCCAACCGGGCGCTCTCGTTCGGCACGTCGTCCTGCATGCGGGCGGGGCGTTCGAAACGATTGGCAGCGACAGCGACTTTCGGGTCGGCGCCATCGTGGATTATTACCGGCAGGGATTGCCGGAAGCGAAAAACGTCCGCTATTTGATGAAAAACAATCGTCCGCCGACCGGGCCCGACTGGATGATTACCCATGCCGAGAGCTGGACCCCTTCGGCGGCGCCCCCGTCCGAATGGAGAGATGCGCGCGGAAACCGATATCGATGGGTGCGGACGTTCCGCACGGCTCCGCTATCCGGGCTCCATCTGTTTCTTTATCGGAACAACTCCGTTCGTCCGCCCATTCCGGCAGAACAGACCGCAGAGGCGGGAGCGGCGGGAGGCCGCCGGATGGAATCCGGCGTTTCCGCCGGACCGCCGCTCAGGGATTCCCCTTGAAGGGCTTGTCCTTGTCGAAGTCGGGGAAAAAATCGTCGCTGGCGGCGAGGGGTTGGATCAGGAGGTTTTCAAAACCGAGAGCCTGGGCGTGGTCGAGGGCGGTTTGGTATTCCTCGGGGGCAAGCTGGCGATCGAAGGGCGGGCGGGTTTGCGCGGCGGGCGTCGGCTTGTACTGGCTCATGAGCGAGAGGGGCAGCCAGCGGCCGAATTCCTCGCGCAGCAAATCGAGAACGCGCAGGGTGTTTTCGACGTGGCCCGGCAGGACGAGATGGCGCACGAGCACACCGCGCTTGGCCAGTTCCGTGCCGGTCGGATCGAAGGGTTCGAGAAAGCCTTTTTCGGCGACCATGAGGCGCAGGGCTTCCAGCGCGATTTCGGGATAGCGCTCGTCGCGCATGACGAGGCGGGCCAGGACCGGATCGGCGAACTTGAAATCGGGAAGAAAAACGTCCATCTGCGCGGCGTAGCGCGAAACCATCGCGGGGAGCTGGTAGCCGGACGAATTGAACAGGAAAGGAATCCGAACGCCTTCGTCGCGCAGGCGGGCGCAGAGCGCCTCGACGTGCGGCCAGAAGTGGTCGGGAGTGACGAAATTCAAATTGTGGACGCCCAGCTCGATCAAGCCCAGCGCGAGGCGGTGGAACTCCTCGGAGGAAACGGCCTGGCCCTTGCCGCGCGCGGTGGAGATCTGCCAGTTCTGGCAGAAGAAGCAGTGGCAGGAACAACCCGAGAAGAAGATCGTGCCGGAGCCGCGCGTGCCGGCGAAGCACGGCTCCTCGCCCAGATGGGGGCCCCACGAGGCGATGCGCAGCTCGGCGGTCTCGCCGCAGACGCCCGGCGCGCCGCCGAGGCGATCCGTCGCGCATTGGCGCGGACACAGTCGGCAGGGCGTATAGGCCGGAAAATCCATTTTACGGGATGGAAGGCACGAGACCCGCCATCAACGGGTGGCTTTCCGTTTGCGTTTGGTCCGGTACGCCCCGCGCTGTTCCTTCAGCGTGGCGGCCAAGGCGCACATTTCTTCCACGGCCTGGATCTTCTTTTCCATCGGCAAGGCACGGAAACGTTGCAGGTGAAAACGTGCGTCGCCGGACCAGTCGCATTCCCACTGGGGCGCGTTTTTGCGGATGGTCCATTTTTCAGCCATGGTCGGCCGCCAATTGTTCGAGATGCCGGACGTCCTCGAGGTCTATCGGCCGGCCCGCCTTGCGTTTCATGTCGATCAAGGTGCGGAGGTCCACGAAACGGAACGGGACGCCGTTCACCGAGGAAACTTCGGCTTTCGCATAGGCGGCGGCAAAGGGAAAGGGTTCGGCCACGAACAGATCGACCGTCAGCGGATCGCCTGATTTGTGGAAGAAATTCAGCACGACCATGTGTTTCTCGCGCGCCCAGCGGGCGCGAATCTTGGGGTCCGCGAATTCCGCGGGCGCGACCGGCACGCGGGGCTTGAATCCCAGCTCGTTCAGCGCAGTAAACGCCTTGCGGACGTTGGTCGGAGTCAGGCGGATGACCAAATCGATGTCGTAGGTCATGCGGCCGTAGCCGTGGGCGACCACCGCCATGCCGCCGGCCAACAGATAGCGGACGTTGTGGCGGTTGAGGCCGGCCATGACGGATTGGAAAGTCGCTAGTTTCACGAGGCGGTCTTCCGACGGAAGAAAGTCTAGGCCATGGGGGGGCGGAAAACAATCCTTGATCCGAGGGACTTCGCCTTGGGGCGAATCGGCGCGGCCGGAACCCTATGGCATCATCTCCACACGAAAAGGACCGCGCATAGAATGGAAACGGCGAACGTCGCGGAGGTCCGGAGGTAGCGGTAGGTTATCCGCTGGGTTTTCGAGTTGCGGAAGGTGACGAAGAACAGAGCGCATAAGGCCTTGGCGAGGCGATGCTGAATGCGCGGCCGCTTGGCGTAATAGGTGGCCAGCAGGAACGAGGCGGCAAAAAGCAGCATCAACGAACCCTGCCAGAAATGGCCGATCAGCAGTTTCGCCAGCCCGGCGAAAATGATGCCGGACATGATGAATGCCCAGACGTTCTTTTCGCTCATGGATTGCATCGCAAAGGCGTCCATGTGATGCGGGTGCATGATGGGCGGCGGGGGCACGCCGCCGGGTTTGGGCGGGGGGGTGCCTGGCAGCGGGGCCGTGGCCGGGGAGCGGTAGGGACTTACCGGGGTGGGGTCGGTGTTGATGCTCATGAGCGGATGGTAGGATTTGCTGCGTCCCACGTCCAGCGGAGGAATTGGCGGCGGAGGGGTTTGGGGAGGCCGCGGACGGGGGGCGGCAGGTCGGCGGGAGCGTACGGCGCCAGGGCGGCGGGGACGTCGCGCGCGCCGGCGTGGCGATAGCCGCGCAGCAAGGCGTCGGCGGCGGTCGCAGGCGGGATGCCGCGGGCTTGCGTCAGGTAATCAAAAAGCGCGGCGACGAGATCGGCGAGCGGCACGCCGTGCTCGCGCGGGAAACGTGTCCCCATCCAGTCGGACAACTCCATGAACGCGCCGAAGACGGACGGAACGTTTTGCCAGACCAGCGGTGCGGCGGGGATGAAGCGCTGGGAATTGACGAGGGCGTCCCAGTAGTGGGCGAAGCGCGCGGTGCGGGCGAGCAGTTCGGCGGGCCAATCGCGGGTGGCGCGGATTTCGTAGGGCGGCGTCGGATCATAACGCATGGCGAAGGCATCGTCGTGGCGCGAGAGGGGCGCGCCGGGCAGCTTCTTCAGGATGCCCAGCTGGATTTCGTGCGGGTCGAGGGCGACCAGGCGGTCGAAGCCGGCGGCGAAGCTTTCCGGCGTTTCGCCGGGCAGGCCCGCGATGAGATCCGTGTGCAGCCAGGCGCCGGTCTGCTCGCGCAGGAAGCGGAGGTTGTCCGCGGCGCGCGCGAGGTTCTGCGGCCGGCGAATGGTTTCGAGAACCTGCGGATGGAACGACTGCAGGCCGATTTCAAGCTGGAGCGACCGCGGCGGAAACGCGGCGAGAGCTTCGCGCAATTCGGCGGGAAAGCGGTCGGGCAGCATTTCGAAGTGGAGAAAGAGGCCGGGAAAGCGCGGCAGCCGCTCGCGGAAGAACGCCAGGATTTCGATGGCGCGGGGCACCTCGAGATTGAACGAGCGGTCGCAGAACTTGAACTGGCGCGCGCCGCGGGCCAGGAGCTTGTCGAAGGCGGCGAGGAGCGCGGGCAGGGGAAAGAAGCGGACGGCCTCGTCGTTGGCGGAGACGCAGTAGTCGCAGCGCATCGCGCAGCCGCGCGAGGATTCGACGTAGAGCAGGCGGTGGGCGAGATCAGAATCCGAGTATTCGGCGTAGGGCATTTGGAGGGAGGCCAGATCCGGAGGCGTCGGATGGAGACAACCACGGATGGACACGGATGGACACGGATCGGGAGAAGAAAGAAGGTCGCGGCAAAGCGCGCCGAAGGCGAGATCGCCTTCGCCGAGGATCAAGAAATCGGCTAAAAGGTAGGGACGGCTCTCCGAGCCGTCCACATCGTTTCGGCTGCGAGCGCGGGCATCCTGCCCGCATTCGAAGCGGCCAAGATGGCCGCGCTGCGGCGAAAATGAAACGGCCGGAATTTCGGGTCCCCCCAACACGTTTTTCATGTCGGGCAACTTGGACCGCAGGAGCGGCAAGAGTTCGGCGACGCGCGCGGCGTTCCAGACATAGACGCCGAGACCGAGGATTTTCGGATTTCGCGCGACGATGGCTTCCGCGATTTCGGCGGCGGACTGCTGGATGGTGAATTCGGCCAGTTCGGTTTTCGGGCGCAAGTCGCCCATGTTCGCCAGCAGGCACCGCGCGCCCATGGAGGCATGGCTGTGCCGCGCGTTGAGGGCGGCGACCAGGATGGGAATGGCGGGCGTCACGGGGAAAGCGTAGCACGGCGCCGACCGCCAAGCCAAGGGGCGGGACTATTCGGCCGCGACCTGGAAAAAGAGCAGGCTGCCGGTCGGGACGGCGGCGGTCCGGACGTTGAGCGGCGGCGTGGCGGGGAGACCGCTGGCGGCGACCGTCGAGAAGGCGTCTTCGGCCAGATTCGTGGAACACCGCAAGCTGTAGGTCTGGCCCAAGGCGCTTTGCCAGACAACGACGGCGTTGGAAGCGGCGCCGGCGACGACCGACGCCAGCGCGAGCAGGGAAGCGCCGTTCGCCGGCGAGGTGCCGGCGCGGATTTCGGAAAGATTGGGGTAGCCGTCGCCGTCTTCGTCGCCGGTGGCGGACAGGGCCGTGGCGTTGGTGGCGTAGTCGTATTCGGTCCAGTCGGGGATGCCGTCGCCATCGCTGTCGCCCGCCGGGGGCGTGGCGCCGGCGCGCACGCAGCGGACGAAGTTGAAGATGCGGATGGCGTCGCCCTGTGGGGCGATGGAGTTGTAGTAGCCGGAGGGCGCGTAGGCCCATTCGGACAGGCTGCCGCCTTTGGGGTCGCTGCGCTGGCAACCGGCGCCGTGGACGTCGCGCCAAGCGCCCATGAAGTAGCCGAGCGCGCGCCCGAAACAGACGTAGGCGGCGTGGCTGCCCGGTTTCGGCGAACTGTCGACGTGGGTGGTGGACGTCCAATACCACGGAAAATCGGGCTGGCCGGCTTCGTTCGTGATGGCCGTGCAGGAGAAAACCGGATCGATCGCGGCGGAGGCGGTGGTTCCGGGCGCGCGGGCATAATCCACGAGCGTTTGGAGTTCCTTGGCGTTGGGCAACCGCCAGTCCTGCCAGCCGGCCAGCTGCAGGTTTTCCGCGTAGGCCAGCGCCGCTTGCCAGTTCAGGCCGGCGCCGCCGTCGGCCTGCTGCCACATGAGGCCCGTGGCGAGATCGCTGACGGTGCCGTCGCCGTTGTCGAGGAAGTCGTTTGCCCCGTAGTTCTCGTTGCCGCGCACGAAGTACGCGTAATAATTCTTGCCGACGACGGGGTAGCCCTTGATGCGACCGTCGGCCAGGTTCAGGCCGAACATGGCGGCCTGGCCGTTCATGACGGTATCCACGTACAGCGTGGTCGTGGCGAACTGGGCGTCGATGATCCGTTCGCCCGCGTTGGTGTCGCCATAGCCGAAGGCGAAGAAACCGGAATCGATGAACGGCGGCCGGTTGGTCGCATCGATGCCGCTGATGTCCACTCCGCGGAAATCCATCAGCGAATACAGTTCCTTGATGGACGGCAGGCGCCAGTCGGAGAAGCCGCCGTAGTGCTGCGAATTGAGCGTGCCGGCGAAGGCAACGGCATCTGCCTGGGAGAACTTGTCGGCGGCATCGATGGCGCCGTTGCCGTCCCAATCCGGCGACCGGGTCCAGGTCAGGTCCGTATTTTGATCATGAACGGTCAGTCCGTTCGTCCCGAGCACGTAGGCCGGCGCCGCGCCGGCGTATTGCGCGTCCTGCCCGGCAAAGGCCGCGCCGGGTGCGGCGGCTACCACGACGCCGTTGGTGTCGTAGCAATTGGTTTGGCCGGTATCGACGGGAGGGAAGTCCATGGCGGCGCAAAGGGATCCGGCGAAAACGAGCAAGCCCGCGGCGATGGACGGCTTCTTCATGCTTCACAAGACGGATGACAAGCCGGAATTATTGCCGATTATTTCGCGGCCGGCCAATCGGGGGGCAGCCGGCAGGCGACATCGAGGGACCGGCCGGTGGCGGGATGGGTGCAGATGAGGCGCGCGGCGTGGAGCCAGTGGCGGGAGTTGGTTGGCGGTTGGTGGTTGATGGTTGATGGTGAAGACGGCGGGCCGTAGAGCGCGTCGCCGGCGATGGGGTGTCCCGCGGCGGCGAGATGGCAGCGGATCTGGTGGGTGACGCCGGTGTAGATCGTCACGTCGAGAAGCGAGAACTCTCGGCCGGTTTCCAGCGGGGTCCAGGCGGTTTCGGCGGCGAACAGGTCGTTCCTGGGCACTTTGTCGGGGTTGCGCGCGACGGCCATCTTGCAGGGGCTGCGAGTCTGGTGCGTGAGGGGGGCTGCGAGCGAGCCGGGTTTTTCGACGCGGCCGTGGACGAGGGCGAGGTAATGCTTCTGGACGGTGAAGCGCCGGAACTGCGCGCGGAGCTCGGCGTAGGCGGCGGCGGTCTTCGCGGCGAGGACGAGGCCGGAGGTCTGGGTGTCGAGACGATGCAGCAGCGCAGGAAAGAGGCGGTCGTCGCCGATGCCGGCCAGCGCGGGGTAGCGCGCGACGAGGGCGTTGGCGAGGGTGTCGGTTTCGGCCCAGCGGAGCGGATGGGTGGGCTGGCCGGCAGGCTTGTCGAGGGCGAGGACATGGTCGTCTTCGTAGACGATCTTCAGCGGCAGGTCGGGATTGGGTTGAAGTTTGAGGTCGGCGGGTTCGGGGACGTCGCGGCAGTCGAGGATGTCGCCGGCGGCGAGCTTGGCGCCCTTCTTGGCGGGGCGGCCATTCAACCGGATCTGGCCCGCGGCGAGGAGGGTCTCGACGGTGGCGCGGTCGAGCCATGGGTAGGCGTTGAGCAGGTGGCGGTCGAGGCGTTCGCCGCTGCCGGCGACGGTGCGTTGGTCGCGGGCGATCATGGTGCGAGGGTGGCGAGGTGGGGTTGAAGGGGGAGGGAAGAGGATTTCTTCGGGATTTGGACGGCGCGAAAACCAACCGGCATCTTTTCCGCGCTGGCGCGCCGCGGCCGACCGCTCGCCGATACGAGTCGCGCTCGGGTCGTCCGCACCGCGCCATCATCGGAAAATCTGCCGGTTGTTTTCGCGTGAAAGCCCGCCAAATTCCCGAAGAAATCCTCTGCTTCCACGTCCTGCGGACGGCAAACCGGGAGAATTCCAATGCCGGGTCTCGCCGCGAGCGGTTTTTCCACGGAACGTAAAAACTTTTTCGGATTTTTACGTACTACGTAAAAACTTTGGATGGGTTTTACGTAGAACGTAAAAACTTTGCGGGGGTTTTCCATGGAACGTAAAAAGGTTCGAGTCGCAACTAAGCTGGCGGGGCGCATGGGGTTTCGAGAAGGTAGGCGAGGGCCTCGCGGGCGGCGAGGAGGCCGGCGGCGGCGACGACGGCGTGGAGGGAGCCCATGGGGGGACGGAGGCGGCCGCGGACGTAGAAGTCGGCGGCGGGTTCGACGGGTTCGAGCGGATCGGTCGGCGGCTCGGTGGAGAAGATCGCGCGGATGCCGGCGGTGCCGCCGCGCTTGGCGAGGCGCTTGCGCAGGAGGCGCGCGAGGGGGCAGGTATGGGAGTCGGCCAGGTCGGCGGCCACGAACCGGGTGGGGTCGAGCTTGCGGGCGGCGCCGAGGCAGGTGAGGATGAAGGGCACGCCGGCGGCCCGAGCGGCCAGCAGGAGCTCGGTCTTGGGGAGCAGGGAATCGATGGCGTCGATCAGGACGTCGCAGGGATGCTCGGCGAACAGTTGGGGCGACGTCTCGGCGTCGAGGAAAGCGGAGACGGGGACGACGTCGGCTTCCGGATTGACGTCGCGCAGGAAGCGGGCGGCGGTTTCGACTTTGGGTTGGCGGAGGGTGGAGTGGAAGGCGAACGGGTGGCGATTGAGGTTGGACGGGCGGATTTCGTCGAAATCGACGAGGGTCAGGTGGCCGATGGCGGAGCGGGCGAGGGATTCGGCGGCGGCGGCGCCGACGGCGCCGAGACCGGCGACGACGACGCGGGCGCGGGCCAAGCGCGGCAAGGCGTCGGGACCGAGCAGGAGTTCGAGGCGGGCGAAAGGCGTCGTCATGGGGGGGAGAGTAAGCCATCCAGAACGAAGAATGAAGAATTAAGAAGCGGGCGAAATCCGGGCTTGCGGGACGGGAGGTGGGGGCGTAGATTGCCGCCTTGTTTGTCCGGGAAAGCGTAGGACGATGCGACGGTCGGCGCGCAGGCATCGGGGAGGGAACCAGGGAATCGGGGCGGGGGCTGGTTTCGGATTGCGGCCGCGGCAGAAGTCGTCCCGGGACAACGAGTAGAAAAGAAGGATGGAAGTTCGAATGGGCTTCATGAATGCGATCAAATCGCTCTTTGCCCCGGCCGGCGGTTCGGCGCGGCGGGACACCCGGACCTACGTGGTGGACGGAGCGCGATTGGTGGACGAGAAGACGGGCCGGCGCATGGCGCCGCGCGATCAGGTGCAAATGCTCAACGCGTTGGCGCGCGTGATGAAACAGGAAGGCCTGACGATCCAGGCGGTGTTCGAAAGCGACCGCCCCCTGCGCGAAGTGGAACACGGCGGCGAATTCAACGGCGTCAAGACGTTCTATGCGCCCGACAACGAGCAGCTGGTGGCCTTGGCCCTGAAGCTGTGCAAGAGCACGGGCGGCACGTTGGTGAGCTCGGGCGTGACGATGGAAAGCCGGGCGACGGAAGCCGGGATTCCGGTGCTGTGCAGCAGCACGTTCCGCAAGGCGTTCCTGCAGGGTGGACTGCCCGGCGGGGAGCGCGGCGACCGGGGCGAGCGCGGCGACCGCGGCGGCGATCGGGGCGGCCGGGACCGGCGCGGCGGCCGGGATCGGCGGCGCGACCGCGGGGACCGCGGCGGCGACCGGGGCGGCAACGGCGGCGGCAATCGCCCGCCGCGCGAGGATCAGCAGGGGCCGGCGGGCGATTCGTCTTCCGGGGCTCCGGCTTCATCCGAAAGCGGCGGCGGGGAATCGCAGGCGCCGCGGGAAGACAACCGCGCGGTGCGCAATCTGATCGATCTGGTGGAATAAAACCCATCCGGAACAGGGCCGAGGCAACTGCCTCGGCCTTTTTTGTCGTCTGGCAATGGTTCATCTACCCGCGCGTCGGGATCGGATCGTCTCGCTTATCATTATAACCGAGACGCTTGGTTTGGCGAATATCCATGCAAAATCATTCGACAATCATCGATGAATCGTCTCGCTTATCATTATAACCGAGACGCGTGCGAGGGGGGCGAATGGGCGCGGATGGCCGTTGTCTATTTTTCCACCGGCACGACGATGCCGCGCAGGAGGACGCGCTGACAGGCAAGGAAGACGGCCAGGGTCGGCAACGCGGCGAGGAGAAGGGACGCCTGCACGACGCCCTGGCCGGAGCGCTGCTGGAGCTGGTAGAGCCAGACCATCAGCGTCCACATCTTCGGGTCCTGGCAGATGAGCAGGGCATACATGAAGTTGGCGTAGGCGACCGAAAAGGCCTGCAGGGCGATCACGGAGAGGATCGGCGTGGAAAGGCGCATGGTGATCTGCCAGAACAGCGTCCACTCGCCCGCGCCGTCGAGCTGGGCGGATTCGTAGAGGTCGCGGGGGAGGGAGTCGAAAAAGCCCTTGAGCAAGAAGATGGAATAGCCGCTGGCCATGCCGGGCAGCAGCAGCGCGGCGAAGGTGTTGAGCAGACCCAGTTCGCGCAGGAGCACGAAGACGGGAATCTGCGTGACCATGTGGGGGAAGGCCATCGTCAGCATCAGGAACAGCAAGATTTGCGGGCCGGCGGAGGGCTTGAAGCGGCTGAGGGCGTAGGCGGCGAGCGGGTTGACCAGCAGGGCCAGCAGGACGGCCAGCGTGCAGTAGACGACGGTGTTCGCGATGCCGCGGCCGTGGAACAGCACGTGGTCGAGCACGGTCCGGTAGTTGCGCCGCAGGAACTCGCGGCGGATCTCGCCCTTGTGCGCGCGGAACAGATCGGCGTGGTGGGCGAGTTGGGGCATGGGGGGGCCGAAGTCCGAGGTCTGAAGTCCGAAGTCCGATGAGGCTCCGACCTCGGGTCTCGGATCTCGGACCTCGGAGCGCGCGGCGAGCCACGCTCGCCAGCGCGTCTCGGGCGTGTCGAGCGTTTCGCCATTGCGCCAGAGGGGCGCGAGGGTGTTCTGGACGAAATCGCGCCATTCTTCCTGCGCGAGCGGGGGGGCGTCGGCCGGAAATTCGCGCGGCAGGGGCACCTCGGAGTACGAGGCGTAGGCGGTGCCGTGCGCGGCGTTGTAGGCCGCGACGTCCTTGGAGTAGCGCGGCTTGAGATAGAGCTTGCGGAAGAAGCCCTCGGGCGAGAGGACGGTTCGGCACCAGGCGGGCGCGGTCAGCTTGAAGACGTCGAAGTCGGTCGCCAGCGGGGTGGCGCCGGGAACGGCGTGGGGAAAGAGATAGGCGGGCGGCTGGATGAAGACGACGTACCAGGCGTCGAAGGCCGTGCCGAGCGCGGCGTTCAGGGCGTCGAGCGGGCCGTATATCTCGCGGAGATGCCGGCGGAATTCGCGGAGCTGGACGGGAAACGCGCCGGCCTGCGGAGCCCAGTAGTGGCCGAGGGCGATGGCTTCGGGCGGCAACGCGCCGGAAGCGAGGAACTCGCGCCAGAGCGGCACGAGTTCGGCGCCGGGGGCGTCGGGCGGCGGCAGGGGGACGTCCTCGAACGCAGCGTAGTCGGAATCGAAAGCCATGTTCAAGGCGTCCATGGACTCGTTGAACAGCGCTTCGAGGTGTTTGTGCCACAGGGCTTCATCGGACACGAGAAAACGGGGGATCAGGACGTTCTCGCGCTGGTCGGCGATGGATTTGGTCGAGCCGGCGACCATCAGGCCCAGCGGATAGAGCATGGCGACCGCGCCGAGCCCGAGCGCCGCGTAGATCGCGGCGATCAGCAAGCGAGACCGCGGCGATTTGCGTCCGATGGCGGAGAGGATGGGCATGGGTCAAGGCCTCTCCGGATGGTGCTCGGACCCCTGCGGCCTTGCGCCGCGGGTGAAAGAGGTCGGCTGCAGGCGTGCGGTCGGCCACCCACCTGATTCACCCACCACGCAAGGTGGTGGGGGTCTTAAGACATCGCGATTCATCGGCCGCATCCTAGCAGAGGCTGGGGAACGGGGGAAGGGCGGGCGCTCAGGCGTTTTGGCGGACGAGGTCGAGCAGGGCTTCGCCGTGTTGGGCGAGCTTCTTGGGGCCGATGCCGTGGATTTCGGCCAGCGCGGCTTCGGTTCGGGGCGCGGCGGCGGCGAGGGCGTAGAGAGCCTTTTGCGAGAAGATGCAGTAGGCGGGAACCTTTTGCGCGGCGGCCTGTTCGGCGCGCCAGGCCCGCAGGGCTTCGAAGAGGACGGGGTTGGCGGGCGCGGCGGAGGTATCGATGGCGGCGGCGGGGGCCTTGCCCTTGCGGCGGGTCTTGGGCGCCGGTTCCACTTTCAGCGCCGCGGCGGAGCGGGCGGCGAGGAAGGTTTGGACGTCGAAGCCGTCGGCGCAGGCCTGGATGCCCGCGAGCTTGATGCGCGCTTCGGTCTCGGCCTTTTCCTTGGCGTTCAGGAGCTGGCGGCGCAGGGCCTGGTTGTCGAGTTCGCAGTCGACGTCGGCGAGGGCATCGAGGATGACGTCGCGGAGTTTTTCCGCGAAATAGCCATTGGCCTTTTGGAGGCGGTCGCGGAGGGCGGGATTGGTTTCGGCGTCGGGGTGGTCGGCCAGCAGGCGGTCGATCTGCAGCAGGAATTTCTCGCCGACGGCGACGAGATCGGCCTGGGCGACGTCGTGCAGCCGGCCGAAGAGCTCGACGAGGCCGGGCAGGACGCTGCCGCGGTTGAGGTCGGCCAGCTCGAGCAGGGCGTTGAGCTGGTAGCGGAGGCGGTGGAAGCTGAAGAGGCTGACGAGGAGCTCGCGCTGGTAGGTCAGGCGGTCGAGGGCGAGACGGTCGGCGTCGGGCGCGCGCGCGGCCGTTTGGCGGACGTAGTCGGCGACGGCGGGATCGGCGATGATGCTGCGCGGTCGCAGGGGCGTGCGCAGGACGAGCCCTTCGAGCGTCTTGCAGCGGGAGAGGGCGACGTAGACCTGGCCGTGGGCGAAGGAGGCGTCGGCTTCGATGATGGCGCGCTCGAAGGTGAGCCCTTGGCTCTTGTGGATGGTGATGGCCCAGGCGAGCTTGAGCGGGATCTGCTTGAAGGTGCCTTCGACGGTTTCGGCGATGCGGTGGGTGGCGGGATCGATGGCGTATTTGACGTTGTCCCACTGCATGGGACCGACGGAAATGTCGGTGAAGTCGCCGGGGCAGCGGACTCGGACGGCGCCGTCCGCGATGCCCACGACGCGGCCGAGCTTGCCGTTGAAGAAGCGTTTGTCGGGCGAGGGGTCGTTCTTGACGAACAGGACCTGCGCGCCGACCTTGAGTTCAATTTGCGGATCGACGGGAAAAGACGACTCGGGGAAATCGCCGGCGACGTCGGCGGCGAAGCGGCCGGCGGGGCCGGGGAGGGCGGCGAGCTTGGAATCGTTGAGGCGCTGGGCCTGCGCGTTGTGGGTGCACAGCGTGACGTAGCCGTCGCCGTCGCCGGGCGAAAAGTCCGGCACGTGGCGGCGGTTGAGCTCGGCGAGAGCTTCCGGGGAGAGGCGGTTTTCGCGGACGGCGTTGAGGAGATCGAGGAAGCGGCCGTCCTGCTGGCGGTAGACCTGGGTCAGTTCGATGCAGGCGTAGTCGGTTTCGCGCAGGGCGCGGCTGCCGAAAAAGTAGGGGGTGTCGTAGAGGTCCTTCAGCAGTTCCCATTCGTGGTCCTTCACGACGGGCGCGAGCTGCTGCAGGTCGCCGATCAGGAGGAGCTGGACGCCGCCGAAGGGCTTGCGGCGGTCGCGGAACCGGCGCAGAACGCCGTCGACGGCGTCGAGGAGGTCGGCCCGCACCATGCTGATTTCGTCGATGACGAGCAGATCCATGCCGCGGATCAGGGCGAGCTTGTCGCGCGAGAAGCGGAAGTGCGGCTGTTCGTTTTCGCGGCCGGCCAGCGGCCCGAACGGGAGCTGGAAGAACGAGTGGAGGGTGACGCCGCCGGCGTTGATGGCGGCGACGCCCGTCGGCGCGGTCACGACCGTCTGCTTGGGCAGGCGTTCCTTCAGCGAGCGCAGGAAGGTGGTCTTGCCCGTGCCCGCCTTGCCGGTCAGGAACAGGTGCCGGCCGGTGTGCCCCAGGAGGTCGAGGGCCAGGTCCAGCGCGGGATTGGAACGTTCTTCTGCAACCATGGCCGCGAGCATGCGCCATCGGCTGCCGAAATGCAATACTGAACTATCGTTCATTATGGCGGCGGCGCATGGCCAAAATCTTCGCGGCATATATGCCCCGATTGCGTAGGGGCGCAGCTTGCTGCGACCGGGTTCCGGTCCGAGCAAGCTCGGCCCCTACGATTCAGGGCCGGGAATTCGTCGCGCGCCTCATGCTTGCGAGATTGACGGAATACGCCGAAGGGGGTAATTTCCGGCCATCGTCATATGTGACAGGGAAACAAAGATGCGTGCAATCCATTCCAATTTGAATTGGCAAGCGCTCCCCTGCGAAATGCCGGCCGTCTAGTCGCGTTGCGACGGATTCCATCCTAGGCCCGGGTTTCCGCAGGCAGCGGCCGATCCCTTTTTCAGGATCCGGTCCGGTGCGCCTGTTTCCCGTTTTTCCCTGTTTTGTTGGAGATGGATTCCCATGACGAGAGATTTTCCGCCGAACGCCGGCCTGCCCGGCACGGCTTTTCTGTGTACGCATTGCAACCGCGCCATTCCCGGCACCGCGCCGGGGACGGCGCACCGAAACCACTGTCCGCATTGCCTGTGGAGCCTGCACGTGGACTTGCAGACCGGCGACCGCCGGTCCGCTTGCCGCGGGCCGATGGAGCCGTTCGCCATCGGCATCCAGGGCAACGGCGAGTGGTCCATCCTGCACCGCTGCCAGCGGTGCGGCCTGATCCGCACGAACCGCATCGCGGGCGACGACAACGACGTGCTGCTGGTATCCATGGCGCTGCGGCCGCTGGCGCGTCCGCCGTTCCCCTTGGAGCGGCTGGGGTGCGCGCCCGTGGGCGGGGAGGACCGGCCATGAACCTGCGCGACTGGGGCTGGGATGAGCATTGGGCGGCGGCGTTCGCGCCGCACGCGGCGGAAGGTTTGCAGCCGGCGCGCGTGGTCCGGCAGGACCGCGGCGCCTGGGAACTCCAGATGGAAGCCGGCGTGCGCTCGGCGGAGGCGACCGGGCGGTTCCGGCTGGCGCTGGAAAGCGGCGCGGCGGACCTGCCGGCCGTCGGCGACTGGGCGGCGGTGGATTCGCGGCCGAGCTGCGACCGCGCGGGCCTCGCGGCGGTATTGCCGCGCCGCACCTGCCTGGCGCGGCAGGACTCCGGGCGCGCAACGCGCGCGCAGGTGCTGGCGGCGAACGTCGACGTCGCGTTTTTGGTCGGCGCGCTGGATGCGGGGCGCGGATTCAGCCTGGCGCGGCTCGAGCGCGCGCTGGCGCTGGTGCGCGCCGGCGGGGCCGAAGCGGTCGCGGTGCTGAACAAGGCCGACCTATGCGACGACATCGGCGGCCGGGTGCGCGAGGCGCAGTCCGCCGCGCCGGACGTGGTGGTGATCGCGGTCAGCGCGATCGAAGGCTGGGGCGTGGACGAGCTACGCCCCTGGCTGGCCGCAGGCCGGACGGGCGTGCTGCTGGGGCCCTCGGGCGTCGGCAAATCCGCGCTCGCGAACGCGCTGCTGGGCGAAGCGCGGCAGGCCACGGGCGCCGTGCGCGAAGAAGATGCGCGCGGCCGCCACACCACGACGCGGCGCGAACTGTTCCGGTTGCCCGACGGCGGTCTGTTGATCGACACCGCGGGCCTGCGGGAATTCCAGCCGTGGGACGCGGCCGGCGATCTCGATTCCGTGTTTCCGGAAGTGGCCGAGCTGGCCGCGCACTGCCGCTTTCGGGACTGCCGTCACGAAGGCGAGCCCGGTTGCGCGGTGCAGTTGGCGCTCGGCGACGGGAGTCTGGACGCGCGGCGATTCGAGCATTATTTGCGGCTCAAGCGCGAGCAGGCCTATCAGGAGCAAAAGCGCGATCTGGGCGCGCAACTGGCCGAAAAAACGCGCTGGAAGCAAATCGCCCAGTGGCAGAAAGACATGTACCGGCACCGGGAGAAATGAGCGGGCGGCGACAAAAAAAACCGGCTCCGTTCGGAGCCGGTTCCATCCGGCGGAGTCGGGGCAATCAGCGCGCGTGCTGGAGCGCATAGGCGTCCAGGAGATTGCGGATCATCTTTTGGTAGGCCGTCTGGTGCATGTCCGCCTGGGCCTTGAAGAATTCGAGGCTGGCGCGGCTCAGCGAGATGGTCACCTTGACCTTCTCTTCCCGGAAAGCGAGTTGCTCGGGCGAGGGCAGGAAATCCTTCACCACGCGGACCTTGCCCAGCGGCTCATTCGTGTATTTGATTTTGCTTTTCATAGATGGCCTTGCCTTTCCGCCAGTATCCGGCGCCGAAGATGCGGATCACGTTGTCGCGATAGGTGAAGCGCACGGTCAACACGCCGTCGCCCACTCGACCCAGCAATAGAATCGCCGTTCGTTCGTGCTGTGGTCTTCGTCCTCCAGGACGACGCGGCGGGCGTCGGCGAAGGCGTACTGGGCCAGCGCGAAGGGTACGCCGTGCTTGCGCTGGTTCAGGCGATCTTTGGCGTCGTCCCACTCGAACCGCGTCTTGTCCATGCCTTGAATCTAGCACGCCGGGGACGAAATGCAATATAAATATATGGCTATTTATATGGCTATAATCTGGGCTGGCTGGATGTTGCTTCGCGGGTCGCTACTTTTCTTCGCGGTTTGCGCGGAACTCGACGCGGGAGAGGATGCGGAGCTGGTAGAGGGTGAAGCCGACGAGCAGGCAGCCGAGCATCCAGGCGGCGGCGGTGGCGGGGCCGAGGCGCAGGAAGATGAAGGCCTTGTAGAAAATATGCAGGCCGGCGACTTCCGTGCCCGCGCCGCCGGCGGTCATGGCGAGGATGTTGGCTTCGGCCTGCCAAGAGGCGATGAACACGCCGACGAAATTGATGATCAGCAGCGGGCGCAGGGTCGGGATGATCACGAACAGGATTTTGTCGGTGAAGGAGGCGCCGTCGATGTCGGCCGCTTCATAGAGGTCGTCGGGGATGCCCTTGAGCGCGGCGAGATAGATGAGGCAGCCCGGGCCCATGCCGGCCCAGAGCATCGGCAGGACGCACGAAAAGAGCGCGGTGCGCGAATCGTCGAGCCAGCGGACGGGCTCGGGGAGCGTGGCGAAGAGCATCCGGAAAATGGGTATTGTTTTATAAAACAATACCCGGTTTTCGGGAGCGGCCGAACCCCAGATTTCACGCAAGGGGCCGAGGGGGGCGGCGGCGAGTAGGAGGCCCGCGGCGAGCACGAAGAGGGCCGGCTTCCAGAGGTTGTGGTTGAGCAGGCGGCGCATGAGATGGAGCGCGAGGAGCAGCGCGGCCAGCGAAAGGAGCAGCCACCCGGCGGCGGGCATCTGCATGACAAGGCGGTTGATGAGGCCGGCTTCGGACGGTTCGTAGAACGTCTTCCAGAGCAGGATGACGACGAGGCCGGTGATGGATGCGGGCAGGTAGAAGATCACCCGGAAGAGGATTTTTCCGCGCGGTACTTCCTGCAGGAGGATGGCCAGCAGCACGGGCGGCAGGAAGGTCATCGAAATGACCAGGAACGAATAGCGGGCGGACGTCAGCAGCGCGCGCCACCAGTCCGGATCCCACAACAGATTGGCGAAGTTGTCGAGGAACACCCAGGTCGAGGCGCCGAAAATGCGGTAGTCGAAGAAGGCCATCGCCGCGCCGCGGAACAGCGGCACGTAGCCCCAGAGGAAGATGGTGGCGGCGGCGGGAAGAAGGAGCAGCGCCGCCGGGAGGAACCGGCGGCGTGAATGCTGAATGCTTTTCCTGCCAGGCAGGAAAATCCGGACCATCTGGCGGACGGCGAGGACGACGCTGGCGGCGAGGATGAGGAGCAGAACCGCGGCGGCGGCGCGGCGGACGCGGAGCTCCTTCGGCGGGACGAGGCCGAGCATGTCGGCGTCGGCCTTGCGGCGGGCGTCGCGGAGAAGTTCCAGCAGTTGCGCGCGGCGCGCGTCGGGATCGGCGGCGAGTTGCCCAGAAAGGGCGAGTTCCTCGGCGCGGCGAATGGGGACGGTGAGGATGTCGTAGATGACGTTGGCGTTGCGGCCGTAGGGTTCGGGGCGGCCGTCGGCGAGCGCGATGGCGAGGCAGTCGCGCCACTCGGCGGGAATGGTGGCGGCGACGGATTCGTAGCCGTGGGCGCGGAGCCGGTCGGGATGCAGGAAGCGGCCCAGGCCGCCTTCGACGAGGTGCTTCACGCGCACGGCGTCGGCTTCGGGGGAATTCTGGAAGCGGACGTATTCCCACGCGGCGTCGCGGACGAGCGGGTTCGTGACGCCGGCGAAGAGGCCCATCATGCGCGCGTTGATTTCGGTGCCGCGCGTCGCGGGACCGATCGGCAGCGGCGCCATGCCCGTGACGTCGGGATTGAGCGTGGCGAAAAGTTTTTCGTCGATGTAGGCGAACGTCATGCCGAGCTGGCCGCGCCGCCATTTGAGGTTGGATTCGGCGGTATCCTTGATGACGTAGCCGCGGCGCGGCTTGCCGCCGGCGTCGGTCCACGGCTCGGTGGTGAGGCGGACGTAGAAATCGAGGGCGTCGGCGGCCGGCGGGGTATCGAAGACGGCGCGCCAGCGGTTTTCGGATTCATCGAAGGCGAGGGCCTCGCCGCCGGCGCCCCAGAGGAACGGCATCCAGAGGTACGACTCGTCCTTGCCGCGCGAGAGACCCAGGCCGTAGATGCCGCGGGCGGGATCGGCGACCTGGCGGCAGGCGTCGTAGAAACCGGCCCAGGTCCAGTCGGGCGTGGGTGGCGGGACGCCGGCGGCGTCAAAGAGGTCGCGGCGATAGAGCACGACGCGGCCAAGGGGCGGCCCGCCGGGCAGCGCCCAGACGTGCGTCGCGCCGTCGGGGCCTTTGCGGCGGACGACGGGTTCGATCTTGGGATGCAGGCGGCGGGCGATTTCCTCGGGGGCGAGCGCGGAGAAGTAGCCGTCCTCGGGGAGATCCATGGGATGGAGGAAGCCTTGCTGGATGTAGGTGTCCGACTGGCGGAAATTGACGTAGAGCACGTCGGGGGCGACGTTGCCGGCGATGGCCAACAGCGTGCTTTCGACGCCTTCGACCTGGATGCCGGAGAAGCGGTGCAGGCGGAGGTCGAGGGCGGAGAGATCGAGCCCGCCGTAGCGGTCGGAAGCGGCGGCCTGGCGGGCGCGGAGGAGGTCGGGCGCGACGCGCAGGAATTCGCGCTGGACGGCGAGTTCGGCGCGGGTGGAGGGGTCGGTGCGCGACGGGTCGGGCAAATTGAACAGCGTGAGGTTCAGCACGACGTTGGAGGGCGTCCGCTCGACCCACCCCGCGGTGGCGGGCAAGGGAGCGAGGAGAAGGAAGACGGCTAGGGCGGAAACGGCGGAAAGCCAGGGAAATCCTCTGCTTCCACGTCCTGCGGACGGCGGGCACGTGGTTTGTCGAGACGGGCCAAAGGACGGGGCGACGGTTTTTTCCACGGAACGTAAAAACTTTCCGGGAATTTTACGTAGAACGTAAAAACTTTGCGCGAGTTTTACGTAGAACGTAAAAACTTTGGGGTGGGTTTTACGTAGAACGTAAAAACTTTCGCGGAGTTTTACGTAGCACGTAAAAACTTTCGAGCCGCAGCTGGGCGCGCCGGGGAGCATGGTCAGCGGCGGGCGGGGGGCTCGGGATCGATGGCGAAGCGGACGTTCTTGATCTCGTTCTTGCCGAACCGGGCCTGGAGGCGGCCGAGGATTTCGGCGGTCATGGCGCCGCGGAGCTCCATGATCCAGGCGGGATGGGAGACGTAGACGGCGAGGAGCTTGTTCTCGAGGTGGGCGGGGCGGGTGTTGCCGGCGAGCTGGGGGCCGACGATTTCCGGCCAGGCGGCGGCGATCCGCGCGACTTGGGCGTGGGCGTCGAGCTTCATGCCCTTGAAGACGTCGGGGATGAGCGAGCCGATGGGCAGGGCGCCGGCGTCGGGGACGGGCGGGGCGTAGTCGGCGATGTGGAAGCGCTCGCGGGCGAGCTGCCAATGGCCTTTGTTGTAGGGTTTCCGGCGGTTCATCGCAAAGCATCCTAGCAGAGGCGGAAGCGGGGGGGAACCCGCAAACGGGGGCTGGAGCGCTTTACAAAAGGGGGCCAAAGGCGTACCCTGTCTCCTTGAAATGAAAGCAGTCGCTCCAGGCAAATTGATCCTGACCGGCGAGCATGCGGTGGTCTACGGCCGGCCGGCGCTCGCGATGGCGGTGAACCGCAACGCCCAGACGTTGATCACGATGGATGGCGCGGACGAGACGGTGTCGTTCGACCTGCCCAACCTGCAGGCGCAGAAGGAATCCTTCACGCTGCGGGCGCTGCGGGATTTCCACGGGCGCGTGGAGCGCAACTACGAGGAATTCCTGGCGGGGCGCATGCCGATCCGCGAGGTGCTGCGCAAGCCGGTGGACCTGTTCCAGTACGCGTTCGTGACGGTGCTCGACGGGCTGCACCTGAAGATGGGCGGCGGGGTGAACGTGCGGCTGAATTCGAACATCCCGATCGGCTGCGGGATGGGCTCTTCCGCGGCGACGATCTTGAGCGTGCTGCGGGGGCTGGGACACTACTACCGGGTGGAGTTCCGGCCGGAGTGGTACGACCGCTACAGTTTGGAAGTGGAAAACATGCAGCACGGCAAGGCCAGCGGGCTGGACACGTACGTGTCCCTGCACGGCGGCTGCGTGCGGTTCCAGAACGGCGAGGCGCAGGAGCTGCCGCTGCCGCGGGTGCCGCTGTACATCGTGAACACGGGCACGCCGGCGAGCACGACGGGCGAAGCGGTGGCCGCGGTGGCGAAGCGCATCGGCGCGAACCACCCGATCTGGGAGAATTTCGAAGGCGTCGCCAACCACATGCAGAAGGCGCTGGCGCGCGACGACCTGAAGGCGTTCCAGAAGACGCTGCGCGAGAACCACCGGCTGCTGGGCGAGATCGGCGTGGTGCCGGGGCGCGTGGCGGACTTCGTTTCCGAGGTGGAAGCGGCGGGCGCGGCGGCGAAGATTTGCGGCGCGGGGTCCGTGGCGGGGGAGGCCGGCGGCATGGTGCTGGTGGCGGCGAAAGAGGCGCCGGCCGAGCTGTGCGCGAAGTACGGCTACGAGTTGATGACCGTGCGCCCCGATCCGCTGGGCGTGCGGGTGGTGTGATTCCGGTTTTCCGATGACCTTGCGCGCCGTCAAAGCCTCCGCGCCGGGCAGCCTCATGCTCATGGGCGAGCACGCCGTGCTGCGCGGGCAGCCCGCCATCGTCTGCGCGATCAGCAAGCGCATGAAAATCAAGCTGGCGCCGCGCGCCGACCGGGCGGTGGTCCTGCATTCGGCGTTGGGCGAGCACGAGACCACGTTGGACGAGCTGGCGCCGAGCGACAGTTTCCGCTTCGTGCTGGGGGCGATCCGCAACTGCCGGGACGAGCTGAAGCAGGGCTTCGAGCTGGTCATCAAGTCCGAGATGTCGCACCAGATGGGCCTGGGCTCGAGCGCGGCGGTGACGGTGGCGACGCTGGCGGCGCTGGCGGGGGCGCGGGGCCGCGAGCCGGTGCCGGGCGATCTGCTGGAGACGGGGACGAAGATCATCCGCAAGGTGCAGGGCGGGGTGGGCTCCGGGGCGGACGTGGCGGCGAGCGCCTACGGGGGCTGTTTGCGGTACTACGCGGAGCCGCGGGAAGCGGTGAAGCTGCCGCAGGCGCCGGCGCTGACGGTGCTGTATTCGGGCAGCAAGCTGCCGACGCCGGAAGTGATCGCCCTCGTGGAGGAAAAGCGGCAGCGGCAGCCGGAGACGTTCGCGCAGCTCGACGCGCTGATCGGCGCGACGGTGCAGCGCGCGTTCGCGGCGGCGGCGCAAGGCGACTGGCCGGCGATGGGCGAACTGATGAACGTGAACCAGGGATTGATGGACGCGCTGGGCGTGAACAACGCCAAGCTGGCGGAGCTGGTCTTCGATCTGCGCGAAGATCCCAAGATCCACGGCAGCAAGATTTCGGGTTCGGGGCTGGGCGATTGCGTGGTGGGGCTGGGGAAGGCCATGCGGCGCGAGTGGGGCGTGCCGGCGCTGGCGGTGCAGGTCGATCCCGTGGGCGCGACGGTGGAGGCGATCCCGTGAGTTCCGCGCGGCAGGTCGTCCAAGCGATTTTGGCGGGCCGCGGATTCCGGGAAAAGGGGCCGGCGGCGGTCTACGCGCCGGCGAACATCGCGCTGGTGAAATACTGGGGCAAGCGCGACGAAGCGCTGAATCTGCCGGTGACGGGGAGTTTGTCGATTTCGCTGGGTCCGCTGGGGTCGCACGTGGAACTGGCGCGGGGCGCGGGCGGCGCGGACGCGGTCTGGCTCAATGGCCAGCCGCTGCCGGCGGACGGTTCGTTCGCAAAGCGCGCGCGCGCGTATCTGGATCTGTTCCGGCCGGCGCCGGATTTCTTTTTCGACGTGAAGGCGCGCAACACGGTGCCGACGGCGGCGGGCTTCGCGTCGTCGGCCTCGGGTTTCGCGGCGCTGGCGAAGGCGGTGGACGGGCTGTTCGGGTGGGGGCTGGCGCCGCGCGAGCTGTCGATCCTGGCGCGGCTGGGCAGCGGCAGCGCGGCGCGGAGCCTGGAAGACGGCTTCGTCGAGTGGCGCGCGGGGACGGCGGCCGACGGCATGGATTCCTTCGCGGAGCGGCTCGACGCGACGTGGCCGGAGCTGCGCGTGGGCGCGGTGGTGCTGTGCGCGGACGAGAAGCCGGTGGGGTCGCGCGAGGGCATGAAGCGCAGCGTGGAAACCTGCGAATTCTACCGCGAGTGGCCGGGCCGGGTGGCCAAGGACCTGGCGGCGTTGAAGGCGGCGATCGCCCGAAAAGATTTCGCGGCGCTGGGAGGAATCGCCGAGGCCAATGCGCTGGCGATGCACGCGCTGATGGCGGCGACGCGGCCGCCGATCGTGTATGCGCTGCCGGAGACGGTGGCGGCGCTGCGGAAAATCTGGGCGGCGCGGGAAGCGGGGCTGGCGCTGTGGTTCACGATGGACGCGGGACCCAACGTGAAGCTGTTGTTCGAGGCGCAGGACGAGGCGCGGGTGCGGGAAGTCTTTCCCGGCGTCGAAGTCGTCGCGCCGTTCGGCTGAGCCGCCTCAGGCCTGCGGCGGCTCGTCGGGAGGGGCCTGGTGGGGGGATTCGGCGGGGATGTCCGCACCGGCGGCGTCGGGCAAATCGGAGTCGTCGAAGGGGGAATCCTTGCGGAGCAGCTCGAGGTATTCGCGCGGCTCGACGCGGGTCTGGGCGGCGTAGGCGGGGGCATCCTTGGCGTCGCGTTCGAGCTTTTCGGCCTTGACCCAGAAGTCGGGCTGGCGCTCGGCGAAGGCGATGGATTTGGCGCGGCGGACGAGGCGGTCGAGATCCTCGATGTAGCGGGAGAGATAGTAGCCGCCGATGGGGGTGATGCGCTTTTCGCGGACGGCTCC
Source organism: Verrucomicrobia bacterium UBA2281 (assembly GCA_002347655.1). Classification (GTDB taxonomy): domain Bacteria; phylum Verrucomicrobiota; class Kiritimatiellia; order CAIQIC01; family Lenti-01; genus Lenti-01. Next base: position 55,949 of record DDWR01000012.1, read on the forward strand.
GGCGAACTCGGCCTTGGCGTCCATGGACTGGATCATGTAGACGTCGCGCGCGCGCAGGATTTCGAGGGCGACGTTGTGGAAGGCGTTGCTGTCGGGGTCGAAGGATTTGGCCATGAGGGCGACGACGCGCTTGGCGGTGCAGAAGAGGGAGAACCAGACGCGGAACAGGTCTTCGGGCAGAAGCGCCTCGGCGACCTTGAAGCGTTCGCAGGACGTTTTGCCGATGTGGGTGAGGTGGTCGCCGATGCGCTCGATGTCCTTCATGCAGCGGTCGAGATGCTGCAGGAAAAGAGTCTGGCGGCGGGAAAGGTAGTGCTGGGTGAGGCGGTTGAAGTAATCGCCCATGGACTGGCGGACTTCGTTGATGACGTCCTCGTTGGAAAGCAGGCGGCGGAAGGTCTTGCGGGTGGGGTTCAGGATGAGCTCGCCGTTGAGCAGCATGCTGTCGACGCAGATTTCGGCCATGCGGCGCAGTTCGCGGATGACGGCGGCGAGGGCCTGTTCGGGCTTGGCCAGCAGCTTGTCCTCGAGGAAAGAAGGTTCCGGGGTGGGTTCCTTGGACGGGGTGGCGAGGCGCACGAGGCGGGTGAAGAGGCCGGTGAAGGGCAGCAGGAGCAACGTGGCGGCGACCATGGCGAAGGTGTGCAGGTTGGCGGCTTGGCGCAGCAGGTTGCCGGGCGACGAGGCCTCGCAGGCCCAGACCACGAGCGGCCAGGCGAGGAGGGCGAGCGCGACGTTGGCGACGTTGAAGACGAGGTGCGCGATGGCCGCGCGCCAGGCGCCGATGCGCATGGGCACGGTGGCCATGATGGGCACGATGCAGGTGCCGATATGCGCGCCCAGCACGACGACGGCCACCTGGTGGAATTCCGTGAAGACGCCGGCCTTCACGAGGGCGAAGCAGAGCCCGATCATCGCGCCGGACGAAGTGATCAGGGCGGTCAGCAGCGCCGAGATCGCGATGCCGAGCAGGCGCCAGGTCCAGACGTCGCCGCGGATGTGGGTGAGGAAGGGGGCGAGGGCGTCCTTGTGGGGGGCGAGGCCCGCCGAAATGGTTTCCATGCCGAGAAACAGCAGGCCGAAGCCGATGAGGGCCCCGCCGAGCTTGCGCCAGCGGTCGGAGGGGATCAGGGCATCGAGCAGGAAGCCGATGCCGATGGCGGCCCAGCAGTAGTCGGCGACGTGGAACGACACGAGCTGCATGGACAGGGAGGTGCCGATGTTGGCGCCGAAAACGGGGGCGATGGATTGCTCGAGGGTCATGACGCCGGCGTTGATGAAGCCGGCGAGCATGGCGACGGCCGCGCCGGAGTGGGCCAGGAAGCCGACGGTCGTGCCGAAAACCGCGCCCTGGGGCCGGCTGCGGGTGGCGCGGGCCAGGATGGCGCGCAGGGAGCTGCCGGCGGCGGCCCGCAGGCTGCCGGTCATGACGTGCATGCCGTAGATGAAGAGACTCAGGCCGCCGAGGACCTGGAAAAGCAGCAGGACGATTTCGGATGGACTCATGGACCCGACTCCTCGAAGCCGGCGGACGCGCCGGCGGCAAAACTCCGAATATCCTCCGGCCGGCGGCAAAACGCAAGCCTGCGCCGCGGGCGCGTCATTCCGGGTCGTCGAGGCCGTCGCGGAGGCGCGGCAGATACTCGCGGGGATCGACGAGGACGTCCTGCGCCGGATCGGGGGCCAGGCCGACGCGCTTCTCGAGTTTTTGGCGCTTGATCCAGAATTGCGGCTGCTTTTCGGCCAACGCGACGTTGCGGGCGTGGCGGACGATGCGGTCGAGGGCGGCCATGTATTCGGCGAAGAAGATGCCGGCGGCCGGGGTCATGGCGCGGGCCGACACCTCTTCGTTGAAATGGACGCGGACGGTTTGGCTGGCCTGCGCATAGTCGTCGCGGGCGAGGAGGATCCGGTCGGCGACGGCGGGGATGTCGTCGCGGTCGGGGTCGAAGGATTGGGCGAGCAGCTTGAGGACGTGCAGCGCGGCTTCGTAGAGCTGGAAAAAGAGGCTGAAGGAAAGCCGATCGACGATGGCGGCGGGGATCCGGCGGCGGCGGAGGGAGACGTTGCAGAGGGTTTCGACGTGGTCGCCGATGCGTTCGAGATCGCTCATGCAGCGGTCGACGTGCTGGACCAGGATGGCTTGGCGCTTGGAGAGGTGGCGGCGGGTCAGGTCGGCGAGGTAGTCCTTCATGGCCCGCTTGATTTCATTGATGGCCTGTTCGTTGAGCCGGATGGTCTGGACGTCCTTGGCGGCATGGGCGAAGAGGAGGGTTTCGCCGGCCAGCTGCAGGCTTTGGCGGCAGAGCCGGGCGACGCGGCGGAGTTCGCGCAGGCAGGCGGCGATGGCCTGTTCGGGGTAATCCAGCAGGTCGGGCCGGAGGTGCGAGGGCTCGGGCGGCGGCAGCCGGGAGGGGAACAGGATGCGGAGCCCGCGGGCGTAGATGGGCACGATGGGCAGGAACACCGCGCAGTTCTGGAGCATGAGGAGGGTGTGGGCGTTGGCGGTTTGCCGCACGAGGTCGGGCGAGGTGCGGGCGAACAACGGCACCCACAGCGGCGCCAGCGCGATGGAAAGGCCGGCGTTGGCGACGTTGGTGAGCAGGTTGCCGGCGGCGGCCCGGCGGGCGTCGATGCCGGCGCCGATCGAACCGAGCAGGGCGGTGGCGCAGGTGCCGATCTGGGCGCCGATGACGACGGGATAGGTTTGCCACAGGGAGTCGAACACGCCGGCGTCGGCCAGCGCGAAGGCCATGCCGATGGTGGCGCCGCTGCTTTGGATGATGGCGGTCAGCGCGAAGGCGAGGCCGACGCCCAGCAGCCGGCCGGAGAAGGTGTGCCCGTCGATGGCGGTCAGATAGTGCCGGAGCAGGTCGCGGTGGGGCGCGATGGCGGCGCTCATGGTTTTCATGCCCAGGAACAGCAGGCCGAACCCGAGCAGGGCGCGGCCGATGGACTTGGCGCGCGGATTGGGCACGGCCATCTGGACGGCGAGGCCCGCGACGATGCCGACGTAGCAATAGTCGGCGAGGCGGAACGACACGAGCTGCATCGAAAGCGACGTGCCCAGATTGGTGCCGAGCATCGGCGCGATGGCTTGCGCCAGGTTCATCAGCCCGGCGTTCAGGAATCCGACCAGCATGACGGAAGCCGCGGAGGAGTGGACCAAAAACCCGAGCAGGGTGCCCAACGCCAAGCCTGCGAACCGGTTGGCGGTCGCCTTCGACAGCAGCGTGCGCAGGCCCGAGCCGGCCGCGATGCGCAAGCCGTCCGACATGATGCCCATGCCCAAGATGAACAGGCCCAGGCCGCCGAGCACGGTGAAAACCAAATAGAATGACGTGGAGCCGTCCATGAATCGCTTTCCGGGGAGGTCGGGGGCATTCTCCGGAAGCGAAGCGGAAACGTCAACCCCCGCGCGTCGCGGCGGGGCCGGCGGGCGCTAGAGGTAGTCTTCGGCCTGGAGGCGGGAGAGGTAGTCCTTGGGATCGACGAGCTGCTGGAGCGCCGGCTCGGGGGCCAGATCCACGTGTTTGCCGAGCTTGGTGCGCTTGATCCAGAACTGCGGCTGTTTTTCGGCGAGCGCGATGGTCTTGGAGTGCTTGACGATGCGGTCGAGCGCGGCGATGTACTCGCTGAAGAAGATGCCGGCGATGGGCGTGATGAGGCGCTGCGCCACCTTGTCGGTGAACATGGCGCGGGTGGTCAGGCTGGCCTCCATATAGTCGTCGCGGGCCTGCAGGATCTGCTGGGCGATCTCCTGGATGTTCTCCTTGTCGGGATCGAGCGAGTCGATGACGAGCTTGAAGAGGTGCAGGGCGTTTTCGTAGAGCCGGAAGGCGGTGTCGAAGGATTCCTTGTCGACGACGGCTTCGGGGACCTTCTGGCGGCGCAGGGAGAGGTTGCAGATGGTTTCGATGTGGTCGCCGATGCGCTCGAGGTCGCTCATGCAGCGGTCGAGGTGCTGGATGAGGATGGCCTGGCGCTTGGACAGGTAGCGGCGGGTGAGGCGGGCGAGGTATTCCTTCATGGCCGCCTTGACGTCGTTGACGACCTGCTCGTTGAGCTTGATGGCGTGGATGTCCTGCGGGGTCTGGGCGAACAGGATGGTCTGGCCGGCGAGGCGCAGGCTCTTGGCGCAGGTCTTGGCGACGCGCTGCAGTTCGCGCATGCAGGCGCAGATGGCCTGTTCGGGGTACTCGAGCAGCTTGTCGTCGAGATAGCTGGGTTCGGGTTCGGGCTTGCGGCTGCGGAAGATCCGCAGGATGAGCTTGGCGTACTGGGCCGACACCGGCAGCACGATCGCCGAGGCCACGACCATCACGAGGGTGTGGAGGTTGGCGGACTGGCGCACGACGAGCTGGGCGACCAGCTCGGGGGCGGCGTCGGCGGGAATGGGATTGATGCCCTTCAGGACCCAGACGAGCGGGGCCATGAGCAGGGAGGCGGCCGTGACGTTGAGGATGTTGAAGATGAGGTGGGCATAGGCCAGGCGCTTGGCGCTGATGCTGGTGCCGATGCTGGCGAGCAGAGCGGTGGCGCAGGTGCCGATGTGCGCGCCGAGGACGATGGGCATGGTCTGTTCTATGCTCGTGAACACGCCGGCCGTGGTGAGGGCGAAGCACATGCCGACGGTGGCGCCGCTGCTTTGGATGATGGAGGTCAGGGCGGTGGCCAGCAGGATGCCCAGGAGCATGCCCCGGGGCGTTTCGCCGCTGATGTTGGCCATGATGGGCTTGAGGGTGTCGCGATAGGGCTTGATGGCGTCGCTCATCAGCGTCATGCCGAGGAACAGCAGGCCGAAGCCCATGAGGGAAAGGCCCATCTTCTTGCGCTTGGTCGTCTTGGAGACCATGCTGACGATGAAACCGACGGCGACGGCGAAAAGGGCGTAGTCGCTCAGCTTGAACGAGATGGCCTGCATGGACAGCGTGGTGCCGATATTGGCGCCCAGCATGACCGGAACGGCCTGGACCAGGTTCATCAGGCCCGCCTGGATGAAGCCGACGAGCATCACGGTGGTGGCGCTGCTGTGGACGAGGGTGCCCAGCAGCGTGCCGAGGCCGAGCCCCGAGAGCTTGCGGGTCGTCATGACCGACAGAATGGTGCGCAACTTCTGTCCGGCGGCTTCGCGCAGGCCGTCGGTCATGATGTTCATGCCGTAGATGAAGAGCGCGAGGCCGCCCAACACCTGGAAGACGTGGAAGAAGATCTGCATGGGTCCATTCTCCTAAATATAAACGGTTATCATTGAATGCGGGAAAGCGCTTGTCAATCCCGCGGCAAGTTGGTGATGCGTTTTTCTTGCCGCGGAAAACGCCGGCGGCCGCCGGCGGGGCGCGCGCGCCGGCCTCGGAGCGGCGGGAGGTTCAGGCCGTGTAGAGCATCCAGAGCCCGCCGAGGAGGACGAGGGTGCCGCAGATTTTCTTGAGGATCGTCGCGCCTTGGGAGGACTCGTTCCAGTTCAGGTAGTGCTGGACGCTTTCGGTGAACGTGCCCGCCAGCACGATGACGGCGCAGTGGCCGACGCCGTAGGCCAGCAGAAGCAGGATGCCGTAGGCCATGCGGGCCGCCGCCAGCCGGAAGGTGACGGCGAGCATGGGGGCCATGTAGGCGAAGGTGCAGGGGCCCAGCGCGACGCCGAAGAGGAGGCCGAGGATGAACGCCGCCAGGCGTCCGCGCTGCTTCATTTTGACTTGGCCCGGGCCGGTGAACGGCATGGGGATCACGCCCAGCAGATGCAGGCCGACGAGGAAAAAGATGGCGGCGACGAAGTAGTTGCCGTACGCGCCGACGTCGCCCATCATTCGGCCGGCCGCGGCGGTGAGCGCGCCGATGAGGCCGATGGTGGCGAGGATGCCCAGCGAGAACAGCAGCGCGATCTGGAAGGCGCGCCGGGTGGAAATCCGTCCTTGCTCGTCGATGAAGCCCACGATGAGCGGGATGCTGGCGAGATGGCAGGGGCTGAGGAGGATGCTCAGGATGCCCCAGGCAAAGGCGGCGCAAAGCGCGACGGCGGGGCCGCCTTCGATGGCGCGGGTCAGGACGGTGAAGAGCTGTTCGAGCATGGTCAGGCCTTCTGCTGCGGGAACCAGTGCTGGGTGCGGGTGCAAATGCGCACCAGCCAGAGCATGACGGGGACTTCGATGAGGACGCCGACCACGGTGGCCAGCGCAGCGCCGGAAGAGAGGCCGAAGAGCATGGTCGCGGTGGCGATGGCGACTTCGAAGTGGTTCGAGGCGCCGATCATCGCGGCGGGGGCGGCGTCGGCGTAGGAGAGTTTCAGCGCGCGGGCGGCGGCATAGCCCAGTCCGAAGATCAGCATGGTCTGGATGAACAGCGGGATCGCGATCCACAGGATCGTCAACGGCTGGCCCAGGATGATGTTGCCCTTGAAACTGAACAGCAGCACCAGCGTGGCCAGCAAGGCCAGGATCGAAACCGGCGTGAGCACGTGCAGGAATTTCTCTTTGAACCAGGCCTCGCCCTTGGTCGCGAGGATCCACTTGCGGGAGAAGTAGCCGGCGACCAGCGGCAGGGCCACGTAGATGGCGATGGAGAGCAGCAGGGCCTGCCACGGGACGGGCAGGCGGCCGACGCCGAGGAGGAAGCCGCCGAGCACGCCGTAGAGCACCAGCATGGTCAGCGAATTGATGGCCACCATGACGAGGGTGAGCCCGTCGTTGCCGCGGGCGAGATAGCCCCAGACCAGCACCATGGCGGTGCAGGGGGCGATGCCCAGCAGGATGGCGCCCGCGAAATAGCTGCGCCATAGCGGAATCTGCAGCATCTTGACGCCTTCGACGAGGACGACGGTGCCCGCGCCATGCTCCGCGCCAACCGCCAGATCGAGCCCGAACGGAATTTTGACGAGATCCATCGCGTCCGCGCCGATGAACGCCTTGAAAACGAAGCCGAGGAAGAAATAGGCGATGGCGAACATGGTGAACGGCTTGATCGCCCAGTTCACGAACAGCGTCAGCCATACGGGCTTGCCGCTCTTGCCGGCCCGGATCACCGACGCGAAATCGATCTTCACCATGATCGGGTACATCATGAAGAACAGGCAGATGGCGATGGGAATCGAGACGACGGGCGCTCCGTTGACGGTTATCGCCATGCCGTCGAGGGTCTTGGCCAGATTGGGCGCGAGTTTCCCGAGGAGGATGCCGCCCGCGATGCACAAGCCGACCCAGACGGTCAGATAGCGCTCGAAGGGATTGGTCAGTTTGCGCGATTCGACGGATGCGGTGCTGCAGCTCATTATTCCGCTCCTTTTTTCACGGCCTCGATGGTGGCGGAACGGACGACTTTCTCCGCGCCGCTGCCGGGGAACCAGTCTTTGATGAAGGTTTTGCTCTGTTCCTTCACGCCGATGCGGATTTGGGTGAAACCGGCTTTCTTCAGCATGCGCCGGGTCTCGAGGACGGTGGCGGAACCCGCGATGCAGCCGCTGTGGGCCTGGAGGCTGCGCTTCGTCTTGGCCGGGATCGGTGCAATGGCCACCACGTCGGAAATGGCCAGGCGTCCGCCCGTTTTCAGCACGCGGGCCGCTTCGGCGTAGACTTGGGGCTTGTCGGGGGAGAGATTGATGACGCAGTTGGAGAGGATGACGTTTGCCGTGCCGTCGGCGACGGGCAGGTGCTCGATCTCGCCGAGGCGGAAATCGACGTTCTTGATTTTGCCTTTGGCCGCGGTTTCGCGCGCCTTGTGGATCATCTCGGGCGTCATGTCCACGCCGATGACGTAGCCCTTTTTGCCGACGCGGCGCGCGGCGAGGAAACAGTCGAAGCCGCCGCCGCAGCCGAGATCGACCACGGTTTCGCCGGGTTGGAGCGCCGCGATGGCCTGCGGATTGCCGCAGCCGAGCCCCATGTTGGCGCCTTCCGGGACGGCCGCGAGTTCTTCCTTCGAATAGCCGATCTGGGCCGAGTCGTCCGGGTTGAGCAAAGCGTCCGGCTGGCAGCAGCCGCTGCCGCACCCGCACGAGCCGCCCGATTTCGCGATGCCGGCATAGCGGTCGCGGATGTGACGGCGAACGTTGTTTTTATTGGTTGGGGGCATGGTCTATTCCTTTGGAGGGGTGAGTGGGTAAACGGGAGAAGAAAGTCCCGCGGATGCCTTCGGCGGCCCACGGATGGAAGAATGGAAAACAGGTGGTCATGGGGCAGAGAACAGGGCGTTGATTTGAAGGGATTTCTTGCCGAAATTGATGGCCAGGCCCCATTTCAGGTCCAGACATTTCAGGAAGGATTGGCCGCGAAGAACATTGAATTCGTTGTCATCGAACAGGGCGGTGAGGGTTATGAGGATCTGTCCGTTGACCACGAGACAATCCAGGTTGGATTCTCCGAGCGGCTTGCCCCGATAATGGGAAATTCCCGATGGATTCCTGACGACGGAAAGTCCGATGCGGTCCAGGCCAAACAGGACGAGTTTCTCGACAATCTCGGATCCATAGCCCGTTTGGTGCTGTTGGAATATCGATTGGATCATTTTGCGAATCGCGAGGCCTGTGTCGCGGATTTCGCCGGAAATGGGGCTATCCCATGCGTTCCAGTCCTCGGCCATTTGATATGCCGGCGCATCATGGGCGATGCGCTCCACATGCACGCGATTCAGTCCCATGTTGACCAGAAGTCCCAGTTTGTCCCCGCGCCGCTTGAGGTAATTATGGATCTGCACCCGCTCTTCGTCGCGCAGGTGGCGCGGCAAGGATTTCAGCTCAAAGGTGATGCAATCCCAGGCGACGAAATCCGGATACAGCACATGAACGATGTCGCCATCCCATTGGATTTCATGGGGCGGCTTGCTGGCGTGAGGAATGTCATTCGAGATCAGCCATTCACGAAACGCCTGATGGTAAACCTCTTCGCTCCGTCCCAGGCCCACTTCGTTCTGGACCTCGAACAAACCGCCCCGGAGAATTTGCGTTTTATCCTCGTAGATCATTTGGGCATAATTCGTGAGTGTAGATGGCTTTGAACCAAGAAGACCTATGTATCCCACGGATGCCTTCGGCGTCCCACGGATGGAAGATTGGAAGAAGATTCGTCATCAATCCGGCTGGTTTTTGTTTATCATGATTCTGGATCGATATCCGTGGGTCGCCGCAGGCATCCGTGGGGTCATTGTTCCAACCCCTCCGGCAAGGTCTCGACAAAGGCTTTGATCTCGTCGCGGACGCGGCGGTAGTGGGCAAGGGCTTCTTCTTCGGTTTTGGCTTCTTTGGCCAGCCGAGGCGGATCGTCGAAACCGACGTGGACCACTTTGGTTTTGCCGGGGAAGAGGGGACAGGACTCGTGGGCGTGGTCGCAAACGGTCACGACGTAGTCGAAGTCCATCGTCGGCAAGTCGGCGACGGTTTTGGAACGGTGGCCGGAGATGTCCACGCCGGCTTCGGCCATGACCTTCACGGCGCGGGGGTTGAGGCCGTGGGTTTCAATGCCGGCGGAGAAGGCGTCGATTTGATCGCCTTTCAGCGCGCGGGTCCAGCCTTCGGCCATCTGGCTGCGGCACGAGTTGCCGGTGCAGAGAAACAAAACGACGAGTTTCCGGCCGGAGGTCATTGGAACTCGTAGCCCAAGTCCCGCCACTTGGCGAGGATGTCGTCTTTCGCGAAGAAGCCTTCATGGCGGAAGAGTTCCTGGCCTTCGGCGTCGAAGAAAATCTGGAGCGGGATGACGCGCACGCCGTATCGCTCGCTGGCGTCCGGGTTTTTCCAGACGTCGATGAAGTCCACCTCGAGTTGTCCGGCATAGGTGGTTTTCAGGTCGGCGAGGATGGGCGCCATTTGCTTGCAGGGAATGCACTTGTCCGCGCCGAGTTCCAGCAGGCGGGGCAGGGCAACGGCCGTTGTTTCCGCCGTTGCCGCGGATTCGGCTGGTGCGGACGTCCTGGGTTTGAGCGCGAAGACGATTCCGGCGGCCACGACCAAGGCGGCCACGATGGCGATATTTCTAAAATTCTTCATCTCAGGTTTACCTCTTCGTTTTTTGAATTCTTGGATCGCGATATGTCCTGCCAACAGGACGATTACGACGAGCAACAACGGCATCAGATCCCCTCCGCCGTTTTCGGGGCAGCAGGGGACGAGCGGGATGCCGGGGCTGTTGGGCATGCGTCTCTCCTAATCCAGAAGCGTTCGGATTTGTTCGGAGCTCAGGACCTTGCCGACGCTCTTGACGGCGCCGTCGACGACGAGGGCCGGGGTGGACATCACGCCGAACTTCATGATGTCGACGATCTTCTCCACCTTTTCAAGCTGCGCCTCGATGCCAGAGGATTTCACGGCCGCCTCCGCGTTGGCGAACAGCAACTTGCACTTCGGGCAACCGGTGCCGAGGATCTGGATCTTTTTCATGGGGGTCCTTTCGATTTATCTCACGATGATTCCGAAAATCATGCCCGTGGCCGTGGCCATGGTGACGACCAAGCCAATGAAGGTCAGCGTCTTTTTCGGGCCGAGGATGGAATTGATGACCAGCATGTTGGGGAGGGAGAGGGCGGGGCCGGCCAGCAGGAGGGCGAGGGCGGGGCCCTGGCCCATGCCGCTGTCGAGCAGCCCGCGCAGGATGGGCACTTCCGTCAGCGTGGCGAAATACATCAGCGCGCCGGTCACGGACGCGAATAGGTTGGTCCACAGCGGCCAGATCGTCGCCAGCCAGGCGGGAGCCGTTTCCGCGCGGCCCAGGATGGAAAGCAATGCCTGCGGCGAATCGCCGACGAGCGCCTGGATCCAGACGTTGGGGATGATGCCCGCATCCTGGCTGTCGGGGCTGCCGAGAAAGAATCCGGCCGCCAGCACGCCCATGAAGAGGAGGGGCAGAATCTGCTTGGCGAAGCCCCACGACTGGTCGCGCCAGTCCTTGAGTTCGGCGCCGCCGACGAAGGTCAGCGCCGCCAAGCCGGCCGCGCCGGCCGCGAATGCGGCCACGGGATATTGCGGCAGGGCGAACGCCAGCACGATGGCCGGAATCGCCGCCAGGAAAATATACGCCAGCTTGACCTTGAAAAACCGCCAGAGGCAGAAGCCCATCAGCGCCGCGAATGCCGCGGTCAACAACCACTTGGCCCTGAAAAGGGCGAACCAGATGCCGGCGGGCTCCTGCGGCCGCGCCCAGTTGGCGAAGACGAGGACGCCGACCATGGAGAGGAAATAGAGCGCGATCTGCCACAAGGGACGATTGCCCTTGTCGTCGTCGCCGAGGAAGACTTCCTGCGGATTCGCCGCCTTGGCGCGCTCTTCTTTAAGGAAAATGAGGTGCATCAGCAGGCCGATGACCACGCTGAAGACGACGGCGCCCACGGCGCGGGCCACGCCGAGTTGGAAGCCCAGCACGCGGGCGGTCAGCACGATGGCCAGCACGTTGATGGCGGGGCCGGAATACAGGAAGGCGACGGCCGGGCCGAGGCCCGCGCCGCGGAAATAGATGCCGCCGAACAGGGGCAGGACGGTGCACGAGCAGACCGCGAGGATGGTGCCCGAGACGGACGCCACGGAGTAGGAGAGCCATTTCGACGCCTTGGGGCCGAAGTATTTCATCACGGCGTTTTGGCTGACGAACACGCCGATGGCGCCGGCGATGAAAAACGCCGGCACGAGGCAGAGCAGGACGTGCTCGCGCGCGTACCATTTGGCGAGGTGCAGGGCTTCGAGGATCGCGCCCTGGAAGCGCGGGTGCTCCATCGGCAGGAAATAGAGGCCGAGGAAGGCGGCCAGGAGGCCGAGGAGGATTTTCAGTTCTTTGTTCATCGGGATCCTTAAATGGATTGATCTTGGCGCTTCTTGACGGACTTCAGCGCTTCGACGGTGCACCCGAGGGCCTGCAGCATGCAGGGGGTGGCCAGATGGTGGATGACGCGCTTGCCGGCGCGCCGTTCGGTGACGATGCCGACTTTCTTGAGCTTGTCCAGATGGCGGGAGATGGTCGGCTGGCTGGTCGCGGCGAGGCTGCGCAGGTCGTTGACGCAGCAATCGCCCCGGCTGAGCGCGTCCAGCATGAGGACGCGGGTCGGGTGGGCGAGGGCCTTCAGGAGATCGGCGCGGGCTTTGGCTTGGGCGGTGTTCATGCCCGTAAACATATACACATATGTGCATAAGAGTCAAGCGGGGTTCGCGGTTGATTTGCGGCGGGGACGTGGCATCATGGGGATGGCCCCACGCGCGCCGGCCCGCGCGGCGCCGGCCACCGAGGAGCAACGACATGAAGACGCTGAACGTCCTGCTGGTTTTCCTGTTCATTCCTCTATGCGCATTCGCGGCGACGATGCCGGAGGCCATGTTCATCCTGGATGCGTCGGGCAGCATGACGGAAGCGGCCGGCGCGCAGACGAAGATGGAGGCGGCCCAGGCGGTTCTGGCCCAGGTCGTGCCGGCCGTCGCTCCGGAAGTGAAGATCGGCCTGGCGGCTTATGGCCACCGCCGGCCCCAGGACTGCGCCGACATCGAAATCCTCGTGTCGCCCGGCAGCGAGGATCGCGCCGCCCTGCTGGCGCGCATCGCGGCGATGCAGCCCGTGGGGATGACGCCGATCTCGGAGGCGATCCTGCAGGTGGCGGAAGCCCTAGGGGGGCGCGACGCGGAAACCACGATCGTCCTCGTGAGCGACGGCCGGGAAACCTGCGGGGGGGATCCTTGCGAGGTGGTGAAGGAACTCAAGCGGATGGGCGTCCGGTTCGTCATGCACGTGGTGGGCTTCGACGTGCCGGAAGAGGACCAGGCGCAATTGGCGTGCATCGCGGCGGCCGGCGGGGGCAACTACTTCGCCGCGGAAAACGCGGCCGCGCTGCTGGCGGCCTTGCAGGTGGTCAGCAAAGAAATCGCGCAAAAGGTGGAACAGGCGAAAACGGTCGTCGTGGCGCAGGCGACGGGGCTGGGGAAATTGCGGATCACCCTTCCCGAAAGCGCCCTGAAAAGCCTGGCCGGAATCCGCATCGTCCGCAAGATCAGCGACAAGGTCGTGAAGGAGGGCGAACTGCCGGCGGCGGACTCGACGCACCCGCTGATGTCCGGCGATTATGCGCTGACGCTCCTGTTCGCGAATCCGAACTACCAGCCGCCGACCGAAATGCCGCTGGGCGACTGCGCCGTGGCGAAGGGCGCAACGACGGAAATCGCCCTGGGCGCGCTGGTCTTCAACGTCGCCGAGGAACTGAAGAAGGCCCCGGTCGAGGCGGTCGTGGTTTCGGAAAGCGGCTCGGGGCGCGAGACGCTGCGGCTGTTGCGGCACGACAACGACTATTATCTCTTCAAGCCCAAGGCGCTGTTGCCGGGCACCTACGACGTGGACCTGCATTATTATCGCTGCGAGAAGCCGACGACCGTCGCGACGGGGCTGGCGGTGGCGGCCGGAAAGGAAACAGTCCTGACGCTGGATGCGGGCCTCCAGGTGACGCGGCCCGAGGGCACCCGGGTGCGGGGATGGGATCTGCGGCCGACCGGCGGGGGCGAGCCCTGGCTGGCCGTGCGCCGCGGGACGGACAACGACGAACCGCTCTGGCGGCCGTTCATCGCGCGGCCGGGCTCCTACGACTTGATCCTGAAGGTCTACGACATGGACGAGGATCTGCCGGTCGGCGAAGGCCTCGAGATTCGGCCGGGGCAAACCATCCGGTTCGACACCGGCCTCTAGGCGATTTTCCGGTCCGCCGCGGGACGCGGCGAAAAACGCGCTTGCGCTTCCCGATATACACGGATATATATATCGGCATGAAGCTGCACGTGAAACTGGCGCTGGCGAACGCGGCGGACGAGGAATTCTGCGGGGCCGGGCTGCTGCAGCTGCTGGAAGGCATCGCGGCGCACGGCTCGATCCAGCGGGCGGCGCGGGATATGGACCTGTCCTACGTCAAGGCGCTGAAGATCCTCAACCGGCTGGAGCGGGAACTGGGCGAAACGTTGCTGGTGCGCCACAAGGGGGGCGCGGCGCGGGGCCACACGGAGCTGACGCCGTTCGCGCGGCGGTTCATGCGCGATTTCGCGGCGTTGCGCCAACGGGTCCGGCGGGCGGCCGATGCGGCGTACAAGGGATTTCACAAGCGATACGGGAGGAAGCCGGAATGAGAAGCGACTATTCAATATTCAATATCCAATGTTCAATCATCAAGTTGCTGGCGGTGGCGGGGGGCGTTGTGCTGGGGCTGCCGGCGGCGGCGCAGGAGGAAGTGTCGCCGGTGTTTGCGCTGGGCGAGGTATTGGTGGTGGGGGCGGAAGACGCGGGCGGCGACGGTACGGCGGCGGCGGTGACGGGCGAGCAGGCCGACCGGGCCGGACGTCGGAGCGTGGCGGAGGCGGCGGCGCTGGCGCCGGGCGTGGTTCTGACGCGGATCGGCGGGCGCAACGAGGCGGCGGCGTACGTGCGCGGGTTCGACACGCGCCAGGTGCCGCTGTTCATCGACGGCATTCCCGTCTACGTGCCCTACGACGGCAACGTGGACATGGGCCGGTTCGACGCGTTCGGTCTGGCGGAGCTGTCCATCGCCAAGGGCTACAGCCCGGCGATCTACGGGCCGAATACCTTGGGCGGGGCGATCAACGTCGTGAGCCTGCGCCCGACGCAGCCGGAGGAACTCGTGGTGCGGGCGGGCGCCTTCAGCGGCGAGGGGTTTGAAAGCGCGCTGCGCGCCGGGCTGTTGCGGGACCAGGGATATGCCCAGGCCGGGATCTCGTATCGCGAGCGCGACCATTTCCGCGTTTCGGACGATTTCGCGCCGACCGCGACGGAAGACGGCGGGCGCCGCGACAATTCCGATGCCCGGGACTTGCAGGTGAACGCGAAGGTGGCCTGGACACCGGGCGCCAAGGGCGACGAGTTCGCCGTCGGGTTCGTGCGCCAGGACAGCGAGAAGGGCGTGCCGGTCTACGCCGGGACGGACACCAACGTGGCGCCGCGCTACTGGCGCTATGCGGAATGGGTCAAGAACAGCGTGTACGCCGTCGGGAACGTGGCCGTCGGCCAGACGGGCTACGTCAAACCCCGCTTCTATTACGACACGTATGAAAACACCGTGGAGGCCTACGACGACGCGACCTATGCGACGCAGACGAAGAAATCCTCGTTCACGAGCGTCTACGACGACTACTCGTTCGGCGGGTCCGTCGAAGGCGGCTTGCGGGCGGGCGAGCGCCACGATCTGCGCGCCGCCGCCCACTACAAGCAGGACGTGCATCGCGAGCACAACGTGGGCGGGCCGACCTCCACGTTCAAGGACGAGACCTTCGCGCTGGGCGCCGAAGACCGGATTGCACTGGCGGGCAAGCTGTCGCTGGCCCTCGGCGCGGAAGCCGCGGCGCGCAACAGCCTGGAAGCGGACGACGCCAACGCGGGCGAGGCCTTCGCCGACAACGACAACGCGGCGTTCAATCCGCAGGCCGGACTGTTCTATGCCGTCACCGGCGGGACGTTCCGGGCAACGGTCGCGCGCAAGTCGCGCTTCCCGACGCTGAAGGACCGCTATTCCTATCGGCTGGGCAAGGCGCTGGCGAATCCGGATCTCGATCCGGAAACGGCGCTCCACTACGAGATCGGCTACCGAGGCCGGATCCTGGAAAACCTGGACGGGCACCTGAGCGGGTTCTACAGCCGGCTGGACGACACCATCCAGCAGGTGGACCGGGTGGCGCAAGACGACGAAGGGGCGTGGCTCTACCAACTCCGGAACGCCGGCGAATCCGAAAGCGCCGGCGCGGAGGCCGGGTTGGCGTGGACTGTCGCGCCGGGCCTGACGGCGGGCTTCGACTACCTGTATCTGCACCGCCGGAACCTCGACGATCCGGAGATCAAACCGACGGACGCGCCGGAACACAATCTGAAGGCGTACGTCGAGTGGCGGGTCCATTCCCGCCTGACGCTGGTGCCGAACGTGGAATGCAATTCCTCGCGCTATTCGTCGTCGTACGGAACAAAGGCGGACGGGTTCTGGCTGGGCAACCTCGATGCGCAGATCGCGCTGCCGCGCGGCTTCGGCCTGGCGGCGGGCATCCGGAACGTCTTTGACGAGAACTACGAATTGAACGAAGGTTATCCGGAAGAAGGGCGCAGCTTCTATGCCAGCGTCCAATATCGGTTTTAGCGAAACCCCGCGGCATGCTTGGCAAAGACCTGATCCAGGAAATCGACTTCGGCGCGCTCTACCGGGAGCAGTGCCGGCGCTCGTCGTTCGGCGCGCGCACCAGCGCGGACTGGGACCGGCGCGCCGAGCGCCGCAGCCGGGGCGAGGGCGACCGCGACTACGACCGCGCCTTGCTGGCGCGGTTGGATCTGACGGGCGCGCGCACCGCGCTGGACATCGGCTGCGGCACGGGCAACCTGGCCATCCCGCTGGCGAAAGTCCTCCGCAAGGTCCATGCGCTGGATTTTTCGCCCGAAATGTTGCGCTACCTCGAACTCAACCGGAAGCGGGCCGGCCTGAACAACATCGCCGTGCACCGGCTGGCGTGGACCGATTCCTGGAAAGGCGTGTCGGCGGCGGACATCGTGATCTGTTCGCGGGCCCTGGGCGTGGAGGACTTGCGCGGCGCGCTGGAAAAGATGCACCGGAAGGCCAAGGTCCGCTGCTACGCGACGCTCCATGCCGGCGGGAGCTATCTGGGGGCGGACGTGCTGGCTCTGCTCGACCGCGAGATGGAGCCGCGGCCGGACTACATCTACGCGGTGAACGTGCTTTACCAGATGGGCGTGAAGGCGCGGGTGGATTTCCTGCGGTCGCGGGGCGGCATGGGGTATGCCTCGGCGGAGGATTTCATCGGCGCCGTCCGGTGGCGCGTCGGCGAACTCTCGAAAAAGGAGGACGCCCGCCTGCGGAAATTCTTCCGCGCGCTGCCGCGGGAAACGGACGGTCGCCGGCGCTACCGGCACGATTTCGAGTGGGCGCTGCTGGCGTGGGAAAAGGAGCCCCGATGAAGGTCGCGGACCTGGGGGGCGCGGACCGGCAGCGGGCGGTCGAGCGGCTGACGGCGCTGTGGGCGCTGAACGAGGCCGGCTTGGGCGGCATGATCCACGCGTTGCGCGTGCCGTTCACGGGCATCGTGGTCGGCTCCACGGCGGTGGTGCTGATCGCGCTGATCGCGTTTTTCGCCGAACGCCGGGCGCGGGCGATCCTGAAGGCGACGACGATCGTGCTGTTGATCAAGGCGGCGGCGAGTCCGCACACGCCGTTGCCGGCCTATGCCTCCGTCGCGTTCCAAGGGCTGGCGGGGGCGGCGTTGTTCGCGCTGCTGCCGTCGGTGCGCCTGGGCGCGCTGTTGCTGGGACTGCTGGCGCTGTGGCAGGGGGCGGTGCAGAAACTGCTGGTGATGACGATCCTCTACGGCCGTTCGCTGTGGGATTCGGTGGACGCGGTGGGGCGCTGGATCCTGGAGAGGATGGGCAGCGGCCCGGGCGAGCTTTCGCCGACGGGCTGGTTTCTGGTGTTCTACTTGGGCTACTACACGGTGGCGGGCTTGATCACCGGCTGGCTGGCGGGGGCGATCCCGGGCGAGATCGGCCGGGCGCTGAACCGCCCGCGCCCGCGGCCGGCACCGGCGCCGGATGCGGCGTTGCCGGCGTTGTCCGCGCGCAAGCGCTGGTGGCAGCGGACGCCTTTCAAGGCGGGCCTGGTCCTGGCGGCGCTGCTGCTGGCGACGGCATGGCTCCATCCGGGGCAGGAAGGCTGGGTCCGCGGCCTGCGGATTTTCGCGCGCGCGGCCGTCGTGCTGGCCGTCTGGATCTGGATCGTGCGTCCGCTGGGGCTGGCGCTGTTCCGGCGCTTCCGCCGCCGCGAACAGGGCGTCTACGGCGCGGAAGTGACGCAGGCCATGGCGCAACTGCCCGCGCTGCGGCAGGCGGCGGCGGTCGCCTGGCGGCAAAGCCGGGCCGTTCCGGGCCTGCGGCGCTGGAAAAATTTCCTGGTGGAACTGATCGTTTTGGCCTTGGCCGGCGATTCCATGGAAAAAGGAGATGGCGGCGATGGACTTTCCTGAAATCTATGCGCGGATCGGTCCGTCCGGCGTCGCGCTGGCGGTGGTGGCGGTCGTGGCGGCGTACCTGTGCGCGAAATATCTGGTCTATCTGGGCTGGACGGGCTGGGCCTTCCGCCGGCACGTGGCGGCGCTGGCGCACGATCCGGCGCGGCTGGACGCGGCGGCCGGCGCGCGCGCGGGCAATCCGCTGATCCGCATTTTTTCGGAAGCCGTGCGGCCCGCGTACCGCGGCGCCAACGATCTGCGCGCGGAACTGGCGTTCCTGTTCCACAAGCATTTCCGGAAGGTGAACCGCGCGATGACGCTGCTGCGGCTGGCCTCGGTGATTTCGCCGCTGCTGGGCCTGCTGGGCACGGTGCTGGGCATCACGAAAGTGTTCCGCGCGATCGGGACGCAGACCGCGGTGAATCCGGCGGTGCTGGCCAACGGCATCTGGGAGGCGCTGACGACCACGATCATCGGCCTGGCCATCACGGTGCCGGTGCTGTGCTTCTATTATTTCTTCCGGATGCAGATCATCGGCTTCCAGGTGGAGTTGACGGAATACGCGGGGCGGTTCGCCGCGCCGCCGCCGGAGCGCTGAAGGGCCATGGAAGAACCCCGTTTCCTCGAGAGCGATTTCGACGCGGACGTCGATCTGACGCCGCTGATCGACGTCGTGTTCATGCTGCTGCTGTTCTTCATCCTGGCGGCGACGTTCAGCCAGCCGGTGCTGGAAGTGGCGCTGCCGGCGGCCGGGACCGCGCACCGGACGGAGGACGATCCGGAGCGCCTGACGTTGGCCATCGACGCCGGCGGCGCGTTGTACCACGGGGAAGCGCCGCTGGCGCTCGCGGACCTGCCCGCGCTGTTGGCGGAGCGGGACCCCGGGCCGGTGGAGCTGCGCGTGGACCGCGTCGCGCCGTTCGACGCGTTCGTCGGCGCGCTGGACCAGCTGCGCGCCTGCGGGAGAAGCCATGTCCTCATCGCCGCGAAGTCCGATTGACCGGCGGCGCGATGCGGCCGATGGCGGCGCGACGCTTGCGGCCTGGGCGTTGCTGGCGGCGCTGGGGTGGGGCGTGGCCGGATTTTGCGCGCGGCGCGGATGGGCGCCGGCGCCCGGCGACCTGCGGCTCGATCCGGCAGTGTCCTTGACGCTGGTGGCGCCGCCCATGCCGGCCGTGCCGGAGCCGCCGCCGGAAATGCGGCCCGAACCCGAGCCGGAACCCGAGCCCGAACCGGTCGTTGAGCCGGAGCCGTTGCCGGCTCCGGCTCCGGCCCCCGAGCCCCCACCCGCGCCAGTTGCGGAACCGCCGCCCGCGGCGGCTCCGGCGCCGGCCATCCAACCCGCCGTCGCCGAACCGGACGGCGCCGCCGGCCACGAGGAGGCGATCCGTTCCGAATGGCTGACCGCGTTGCGGCAACGCATCGAGCAAAGCAAATTCTATCCCGGCATGGCCCGCTATTCCCGCGAAACCGGCACCGTCCGGCTGCTCGTGGAGATCGGGCCGGCGGCGGACGTCGGCGCGGTGCGGATCCTGGAAAACACCGGGTCGGCCTTGCTGGCGCAGGGCGCGCGGGAAATCCTGCGCCGCGCGGCCGAACGACCGCTGGGCACGAACGCGCTGCCGGCGGGATTCCGGGTGGAAGTGCCGATCACCTATCGCCTCGAGCGGCGCTGAAAAGCGTTTCGCGCGCTTTACAAGCCCGGCGCGGTTGGGGTAGATTCCCGGCGTCCTGAATTTCAAAAACGAAGAGGTATTCCATGATGAAAAAAGCGATGGCGGTGGCAGGCGCGGTCCTGTTGGGCAGCGGCGCGGCGTTCGGCGGACTGATCAGCGACGATCCGGGCGAACTGGCGGTTTCCGGCATGGCGTTCTTGCCCGACCACGCGGATTGCGATCTGTTCGAGCTGGGTCTCGGGGCGCAGGTCAGCTACCGCGAGTGGTTCAGCTTCCCGTGGGGCGTGGGCGTCAGCCTCGGCATTTCCCAATGGCAGGTGGACGACGCATCCAACGCCTTCAAGATCAAGTACGTGACCGATTACGACGGCGAAGCGCTCGTGATTCCGTTCGGCGCCTCGCTCTACTTCAACCTGATCGATTGGGACAACTGGAACGTGATCGTTGAAACGGGCCTGCAGTACGCGTTCGTGGAATCCAGCGTGGACGCCTACAACGGCGATAAGGAAAAGCGCCAGGACGCGGACATCGGCGGGGCCCTGCTGTGGAACCTCGGCGCGGAATACGAATTCATGGTTTCCGAGAACGTCTATCTGACCGGCGGACTCGGCTACCAGCTCGACGTGTTGAACGAAGACACGAAGTTCGACGGCCACACCGTGCGCGACGTGACGTTCGGCGGCGGCTATGCCCGCCTCGGCGCCAAGTTCCTGTTCTAGGCCGCGGAATTTCGGTCTGACCGGGCACGTTCGCGGCCGCGAACGTGCCTTTGCTTTTGGAAGGGACGTCCGCTCATGATCCGTTGTTATTTGCCCCCCGACCGCTGGGACGGGGAACTCGTCGAACTGGACGAGACCGAATCGAAACACCTGGCCGGCGTGTTGCGCGCGCAGGCCGGGGATCGCATCGAAGTCTTGGATGGCGCCGGGCGGTTGGGCGCGGCCGAGGTGGTCGCGCCGCACAAGAAACGGACGGCGATCCGGATTGTTTCGCAAGCGATGGCCGCGCCGTTCGCGCCGCGGCGGATTCTGGCGCAGGCGCTCGTGCGCGAGCAGAAAATGGACTGGCTGATCCAGAAGGCGGTCGAGCTGGGCGTGCACGCGATCTGGCCCCTGCAGACCGACCATGCCGTGGTCAAGATCCGCGCGGAAGAAGCGGGGCGGAAGGCCGCGCGCTGGCAGGCCATCGCGCTGGCCGCCTGCAAGCAGAGCGGCAACCCGTGGCTGCCGGAGATCGCGCCGCCGCGGAAAGTGGCGGAGGCCTTGGCGGCGCTGCGGGACGTGCCGGGCGGGGCCTGTTTCGGCGCGTTGCAGGCCGGCGCCGTTCCGTTGCCGGACTATTTCGGGCGCTTGCGGCGCGAGGAGTGCCCGCAAGTCGCGGCGTTCATCGGGCCGGAAGGCGATTTCAGCCCGGCCGAAGTCGAAGCCCTGCTGGCGGCCGACGTCCAGCCCGTCACGTTCGGGCCCATCGTCTTCCGCGTCGAGACCGCCGCGCTTTTCATTCTGTCGGCCTTGCAGTATGCTTGGCTGAAATAACCAGCCATGCGCGAACTCGAACCGCAGCCCATCGCCATCCACGGCCAGCCCGCCTGGACGTTCGACCGCCTGCCGGCCGTGGGGCAACCCGCGCCCGGGTTTCGGCTGGCCGATCCGGATTTCCGGGATTGGACGTTGGCCGATTTTGCCGGCAAGAAAAAGATCCTCAACGTCGTGCCGTCGCTGGACGTGCCGGTTTGCCGGCGATCGGCCCGGAAGTTCAACGAGGCGATCGCGGCGCGGGCGGACGTGGTCGTCCTGACGATTTCGGCCGATCTGCCCTTCGCGCAGGCGCGGTTTTGCGCGACGCTGAAAACGCCCAACGGCCGCTTCCTCTCGACGTTCCGCGCCCCGGAATTCGGGATGGACTACGGCACGCTGATCGTGGAGCACGCGCGGATGGGCCTGCAAGCCCGCGCGGTGCTCGTGCTCGACGAGCACAACGTGGTGCGGCACGTCCAGCTCGTGTCCGAACTGACGCAAGAACCCGACCATGACGCCGCGCTGGCGGCGCTGGGGTAGCGCGATGGCCGGTCTGGTCCAGTCTGCGGCCTGGGGGCTGCGCCGCCTGAAGGGCCCGGCGGAATATCCGCCGGTCTCGTCCGCGCCCTATCCGCCGGGCGAGGGGTTCCCGGAATTTCCGGCGCTGGACGTCGGCGTGCCGCCCAATCCGGTGTTTGGAGCGGTCCGCGGAGCTTTGCGCGATTTGGGCTTGGATGCCGCCCGCTTCGGCACGGCGGCGTGGAATCCGCTCGGCGAACTGGTTGCGCCCGGCGGCCGGATCGTGGTGAAACCCAACTGGGTGCTGCACCGCAACGAGGGGGCGGGCGGGATGGATTGCATGGTCACCCATCCGGCGGTCCTGCGCGCGGTGCTGGAATACGCGTTTCTGGCCAAGCCGGCGCAAGTGGTGCTGGGCGATGCGCCCTTGCAGGGCTGCGATTTCGACGCCCTGCTCGATTTCGGCGGGCTGCGGAAGGTGGTCGCCGCTTTCCAGGCGCGCGGCCTGCCGCTGGTCGTGAAGGATTTCCGCCGCACGATCATGCGGCAAGCCGGGGATTTGAAGTTGGTGGACGAGGAATTGCGGCCGGAATCGGATTACGCGCTCGTGGATTTGGGCGGCGACAGCTTGCTGGAGCCGATTTCCGGGGATTGGAAAAAATTCCGGGTGACGGTGTACGATCCGCGCAAGATGCGGGCGCACCACCGGCCGGGGCGGCACCGCTACTTGATCGCCAAGGAAGTCCTGGCCGCGGATTTGGTGGTGAACGTGCCCAAGCTCAAGGCGCACAAGAAGGCCGGCATCACCTGCTGCCTGAAGAACCTGATCGGCATCAACGGCAACAAGGAATACCTGCCGCATCATCGCCGCGGCGGCGCGGACGCCGGGGCGGGCGACAACTACGCCCATCGGCATTGGCAGATGACGGTGGCCGAACACCTGCTGGACGGGGCGAACCGGATCCGCGGATTTCCGCGCGTCTATCGATTCTGCGAACGCATGGTCTGGTGGCTGATGGCCAAGGCCGCCCGGCAGGACCCGTCCGTGCAGATCGAAGGCAGCTGGCATGGCAACGACACCATCTGGCGCACCTGTCTCGATCTGAACCGCGCGCTGCTCTATGCCGATGCGAACGGCCAGATGCGCGACGTGCCGCAACGGGAGGAAATCTCCATCGTGGACGCCGTGGTGGCGGGGCAGGGGGAGGGGCCGCTGGCGCCCGACCCGCTGTTGACCGGCGCGGTGTTCGCCGTGCGCAATCCGGCGGTGGGCGACTTTCTCGGCGCGCACCTGCTGGGTTTCGACACCGCCAAGATTCCTCTCCTCTGCCATGCCTGCAGCGACGTGCGCTGGCGAATCTGCTTGAGCGAGCCGGATCGACCGGCGTTCGATCCGCCGTTCCCAAGCGCCCGCGCCCCCTCGGGATGGGTCGGGCATCTAGAACTTCCCCAATGAGATGCGATCATTTTTCCCTGCGCCCTTAACGGGCATATTGGGGTTTGATCCGGCGCCGGAAAACGGGTAGATTATTATAAAAGCGTTACGCGCTTGTGGATGGTCATCATCCGGCATATGCACGGGTCCGCATCAAATTGCGCAGGAAAAGCAAGGGTTGCCCGAAGGGGCGGGTTCTGGCTTGCGTTCGCTTGCCTGGGTCTGGCGGCACCGGGTCCGGGAATCGACGCCGCGGATTTCTCGATTTCCGCGCAGCGGGAAAGCAACCTCCATCTCCGGATCGAGATTCCTTCCTTCACCACCGACTACCATCTGGTGCGCGCCGCCGATTCGTTGAGCGATTGGGGGCTGACCGGTTTGGTGCTGGGCGCCGAAGGCACGCAGACCTGGCGCGACGTGGACGTGTTGGCGCGCAAGCCGATGCAGTTCTACCGGGTTTTTTCCCGCGACGTCCTGCAGCCGCTCGATTCCGACGGGGACGGCATCGACGACGTCTATGAATTGCGCCGTCCCCACCTGCTCGATCCGCTGGACCCCGCGGATGCCGCGGGCGATGCCGATGCCGACGGCTTGTCCAATCAGCAGGAGTATGCCTATGGCACCGATCCGGAAACGGGCGATACCGACGCCGATGGGCTTGGCGACCGGGAAGAGATCGTGGACCACGGCACCAATCCGCTTTTGCCCGATACCGACGGAGACGGGATGCCGGATGGCTGGGAATTGGGAAACGAACTGGATCCGTTGGTGGACGACGGGAGCGGGGATGCCGATGGCGATGGGTTGACCAATCGGCAGGAACTGGCGAACGGCTGCGATCCGCAAAACGGCGATACGGACGGCGACGGGATGGCGGACGGCTGGGAAGTGGATCACGACCTGGATCCGCTGGAGAACGACGTCGCGGACGATCCGGACGACGATGGCTTGACCAATTTCCAGGAATACGGGTTCGGAACGGATCCCCGGCGGGCCGACACGGATGCGGACGGCTTGCCGGACGGGTGGGAGCAGGCGCACGGGTTCGATCCGCTGTCGGACGGCGGCGCGGCCTATGGCCTCGTGGCCCGCTGGACGTTCGACGAGGGGGCGGGCGGCACGGCGTCGAACCGGGTCTCGACGAACTGGCCGGGGCTTCTGCGCGGCATGACCGCCGGCAACTGGACGACGGGCCGCAACGGGGGGGCGCTGGGATTCGACGGCGCGGACGACGTGGTGGCCGTCGCGCAGTCGAATGGCGCGGCCGTGGTGACGGGCGCGCCGTTCACGGTGACGGCGACGGTCTGGCAGGACGGTTCCTGGACGGGAAACTACCCCACGGTGGTGTCGGACGGGCTGTACGCGGGCGGCTATTGGCCGGGCTTCGCGCTGCGCTACCAGCGGGGTGCGAACGCGCTGGTTCTGAACGTCGGCGGCAGCAACACGCCCCTCGCGCAACTGGTGCAGACGAATTGGGTGCCGCCTCGGGCGGACCGCTGGGTGGACGTGGCGTTCGCGCACGACGGGACGACGGCGCGGCTTTTCGTGGACGGGCGGCTCGTGGCGGCGGCGTCCGGTGCATTCTCCGCGGCGCGGCAACCGGAACTGCTGATCGGCGGCGGGCACGTCAACGTGCATGAATCCGGATGGCGGGGCAAGATCGACGACGTGCGGATCTACCGGACGGCGCTGGGGACGAACGAACTGGCGGCGGCGAACGATTGGCTGGGCGATCCGGACGGGGACGGGCTGGCCAACGGCCGCGAGTGGGAGCATGGCACGGATCCGCACGCCGCCGACACCGACGGCGACGGGCTGGCGGACGGCGCGGAGGTGGACGTCCACGGCAGCGATCCGCTGTCCGTGGACGGCGACGCGGACGGCATGCCGGATGCGTGGGAAGTGGCGAACGGCTTCGATCCGGCGGCTC